>NZ_JAKUZS010000009.1:0-217164 GCF_030128585.1 Klebsiella sp. K5-204 | reverse complement strand
GGCAGGGTGAACGAAATCAGGCCGAAGTAGTTCAGCGTCAGCGCCCCGAGGACGGTGGCGAAGATACCGAACTGCGCCGCCGCCCCCAGCAGCAGGGTGCGCGGGTTGGCCAGCAGCGGGCCGAAGTCGGTCATCGCCCCGACGCCCATAAAAATCACCAGCGGCGCGATGCCCGAGCCAATCGCCACCTTATAGAAGATGGCCAGCACCCCGGCGGAGTAGCCCATGTCCACCGCCAGGCTCTCCATCTGCCCCTGCACCGACGGCAGGGCCAGGGCCAGCGCCTCCTTAATGGCGTGGACGTCCGGCGCGCAGTGGAGCTTCGCGGCAATCACCGCCAGCTGCGCCGGGTCGTGGTGGGCCAGCAGGCTCTCCAGGGCGCTCAGCGCCAGGCCGGCCTCCGGGATGTTCGACAGCAGGCCGCCGAAGCCAATCGGCAGCAGCAGCAGCGGCTCGAACTTCTTCGCAATCGCCAGCCAGAGCAGCAGCAGGCTGACCAGCAGCATCACCGCCTGGCCGAACCCCAGGTGCATCAGCCCCATCCCCTGAATCAGGGCGTTCAGACTTTCCATTTCCGCTCCTCGTCGTTACGCCAGCTGCAGCAGGGTGTCGCCGACCGCCACCGCATCGCCGGCTTTCACCGCGATACCGCGGACGGTCCCGGCCCGGGCGGCGCGGATTTCGGTCTCCATCTTCATGGCTTCCAGAATCAGCAGCACCTCGCCTTCGGCCACCGTCTGGCCCTCGCCGGCAATCACTTTCCAGATAGTGCCCGCCAGCGGCGCGGTGACCGGGGTGCCGGCGCCGGCCGGGGCGGCGGCAGGAACCGGTGCGGAAGACGGGGTGGCCGCCGTCAGCTGGCTGACGTCGCCGCCGTCGCTGACCTTCACCACAAAGGCTTTGCCTTCCACTTCCACGGTGTAGACGCCGGAGGCGGCGGCTTTCCCCGGCGCGGCAGGCCTGGCGTCTTCCACCTGCGGCACCGGTTCAAAGGCCGCCGGGTTATGGCGGTTTTCGAGGAACTTCAGGCCGGGCTGCGGGAACAGGGCCACGGTGAGCACGTCGTCGATGGCGTTCTCCGCCAGCTGAATATTCTTCTCCCGCGCCTGGCGCTTCACATCGGCTTCCAGCTGCGCCAGCTCCGGCTTCAGCAGGTCCGCCGGGCGGCAGGTGATGGCCTCAGCGCCGTCCAGCACCCGCGCCTGCAGGGCGGCGTTCACCGGCGCCGGGGTGTGGCCGTACTCACCTTTCAGAATGCCCGCCGTTTCTTTAGCGATGGTTTTGTAGCGCTCGCCGGTCAGGACGTTGAGCACCGCCTGGGTGCCGACAATCTGCGAGGTCGGGGTGACCAGCGGGATGAAGCCGAGGTCCTCGCGCACGCGGGGGATTTCCGCCAGCACTTCATCCAGACGGTGGGCGGCATTTTGCTGCTTCAGCTGACTTTCGAGGTTGGTGAGCATCCCGCCCGGCACCTGGGCCACCAGAATGCGGCTGTCGGTGCCCTTCAGCTGGCCCTCGAAGGCGTGGTACTTCTTACGCACCTCGCGGAAATACGCCGCGATGCTCTCCAGCTTGTGGATATCCAGCCCGGTGTCGTGCTCAGTACCCGCGAGGGTGGCCACCAGCGCTTCGGTGGCCGGGTGGCCGTAGGTGGCGCTCATCGAGGAGATGGCGGTATCGACGCCGTCGACGCCGGCTTCAATGGCCTTCAGCAGGGCCATCTCCGCCATGCCGGTGGTGGCATGAGCATGCAGGTGCAGCCTGACGTCATAGCGCTTCTTGATTTCGCTGACCAGCTCAAAGGCGGCGCCGGGGGTGAGAATGCCGGACATGTCTTTAATCGCGATGGAGTCGACGCCGGTCTCCAGCAGCTGTTCGGTGAGGTCGAGCCAGGTCTGCAGGGTGTGGGCCGGGCTGGTGGTGTAGCTCAGGGTGCCCTGGGCGTGGGCGCCGTGGCTGCGGACCGCCTGCAGGGCGGCCTGCATGTTGCGCGGGTCGTTCATGGCGTCGAAGACGCGGAAGACGTCCATGCCGTTTTTGACGGCGCGCTCCACGAAGCGTTCGACCACGTCGTCGGCGTAGTGACGGTAGCCGAGCAGGTTCTGGCCGCGGAGCAGCATCTGCAGCGGGGTTTTCGGCATCGCCTTTTTCAGCTCGCGCAGGCGGACCCACGGGTCCTCGCCGAGGAAGCGGATGCAGGCGTCAAAGGTGGCGCCGCCCCAGCACTCCAGCGAGCGGTAGCCGACGTCGTCAAGCTGAGCGGCGACGGGGAGCATATCGTCGAGACGCAGACGGGTGGCGAACAGGGACTGGTGGGCGTCGCGCAGGACGACATCGGTAATGGCAACGGTCATGAATTCCTCCGTGAATTAAGGGTGAAGACGGCGGTGGTGGTGAATGGCGGCGACAATCGCCGGCGTTAAGCGGGCGAAGTCGTCGGCGGGCGCAACGGCGGGCAGTGGCGTCGCTTTTGGCGCCGCAGCCGGTTCGGGGAAGAAGCGGTTGACGGCGGCGGACATCCCCCGGATGGCGAAAATCAGCAGAAACAGAAACGCCAGCACGAACCCCATGCCGAGGCACATCAGGGTGAAGCCTTCACCCAGCAGTACAGCTTCAGTCATTGAAAGACCCTAAAGTAAGGGCACGACGGCGTGTTTGAAGGTTAACCAAACGATACTTCCGGCTAAGGAGTAGGGGGGATTTCCCGAAGCCGCCCCCGGCTCTGGCCCCTAACTGGCATCGCTGTGGTTGACGCTCAAACATCGCCATCGTGCGTGTTGGTTACATCATCATGCCGAACACAATGCTGGCGATGACCAGCACAATACCGCCGCCCAGACGGGAGGAGATTTGCGCATAAGAGATAAGATTCATACGGTTACAGGCAGATAGCACTTCCAGGTCGCCTGAGCCGCCGCGGTTAGCCATGCACAGGCCTGCGGTGA
This sequence comes from Klebsiella sp. K5-204, assembly GCF_030128585.1. Taxonomy (NCBI): domain Bacteria; kingdom Pseudomonadati; phylum Pseudomonadota; class Gammaproteobacteria; order Enterobacterales; family Enterobacteriaceae; genus Klebsiella; species Klebsiella sp. K5-204. The sequence continues at coordinate 214,219 of NZ_JAKUZS010000009.1, read as the reverse complement.
TGGCGGATTCGATCGGGAAGAAGCCAATCATCCAGCCGCCGATGGCCGCCCCGACGACAGCACCCACGACGATTACCGCAGCGATGATGACGTTCGCGAAGGTAATCGCGTCGATAATTTCCTGCAGGTCGGTGTAGCACACGCCGACGCCGACCATCAGTACCCACAGCAGCTGCTTAGAGAAGAAGTCAGACAGACGTTTGGCCCCGGCTTTGATCTCCGGCGAGCAGAGGCCGGAAGCGTTCAGCGCCGCGACGATCAGCACCATCCAGGCGAAATAGTGGATTGAGACACCGCCAATGCTTGGCAAAATTTTCTTGGCAATGACGTAGGCCAGCAGGAAACAGGTGGTGGCGAGCACCAGGCCGACCGCCGTTTCGCGATGGGTAATCTGGCCTGCTTTTTCATCATCATCGACTTTAAAGGAGGCTTTACGTACCAGTTCGCCTTCCCCGCTCAGCCAGGTGTGTTTTTTACCGATAATATCGAGCAGCGCGGCAAAAACGATGGCGAAGATATTGGCGATGGTCAGAATGGCAATCGCGGTGGAGTAGTACTCTTCACGGGAGCGGCCGGTGACGGAGTGATAAATTTCAGACAGCGGAACCGCGCCTGCGCCGTTGCCGCCGCCCATAATTGGCAGGACGTACAGCATCATGATGCGGTCTACGGAAATACCGAAGCACAGGCCGATGATAATCCCGAAGATAGATGCGCCGAGGATCCCCATAAGGATCGTCGGAATATAACCCAGCAGCGATTTCAACAGTAGTTTACGGTTAACCGAGAGAATGGCGCCAGTTATCAAAACTGCGATGAATAAGTTCAGGAAGTTGCTTTTATCCATCACATTAGTGATTGCATCAATTTCTTTTTGGGTAAAAATGCCTGCGTAAACGAAATAAGCGGCGACGAGGAAGATCATCACCGGCGCGCCGCCAATATATTTATTAAATATCGGCAGCCGCTTGCCAATCTCGCCAAAGATGGCGCCGATAATAAACATAATGGCAAAGCCGCCAACCAGGTCGGTGGGTAACGCATTAAAGAAGTGGGAAAGTAATAGCGTAATTAACGCAAACGCATAAAGGGGTAACGGCATGCCGAAGATTTTAAATCCCAGCAGGTCGCTTACGCCCTTTTTCTCCGTCGCCGGAGCCTGGCTCATGTTAGTCATAAACGTTATCCTGTTTATCAATGAAGTAATAAGACTGGCGCATAGTAATAAATAGATTCAGTGTTAAGGTGTGATAACCTTCACTGAATACTCGTGTTTTTAATTAATTTAATTATTTTTATTATGCTGAATGAATTAACAACATAAAAACCATAAAGCCAATTAAGCGACGGGAAAAATTGTGATTTAAATACAAGAATCGATAGCCGAACGCTGGCGAAATACAGGTCGTTTTGGAATAACGAAGCGCTAAAAAATGACTCTGATATTAAAACGCGTTCTGCTACGGAAGGATAAATCGCGGCGAGAGGCGATTGACCTCTTTCTCCGTCAGCATCAGCTCTCATTAGAGGCTGATTGCGAAATGGCCATTGTCGCCGAGTATCAGCAGCGGCTGGTCGGCTGCGGCGCCATCGCCGGCAACGTCCTGAAGTGCATCGCTATCGACCCCTCGCTGCAGGGGGAGGGGCTGAGCCTTAAGCTGCTGACAGAATTACTCACCCTGGCCTACGAGCTGGGGCGCAGTGAACTGTTTTTATTCACTAAGCCCTGTAACGCCGCGCTCTTTGCCGGCGCCGGATTCTGGCCAATCGCGCAGGCCGGCGATCTCGCCGTGTTACTGGAAAATAGCCGCGAACGGCTGACCCGCTACTGCCGCCAGCTGGCGATGTACCGTCAGCCGGGACGCAAAATAGGCGCTATCGTGATGAACGCCAACCCGTTCACGCTCGGCCACCGCTGGCTGGTGGAGCAGGCGGCCCGTCAGTGCGACTGGCTACACCTGTTTGTGGTGAAAGAGGATGCCTCCCGTTTCACGTATCAGGATCGCTACACGCTAATCGAAAAAGGGATTGCCGGCATCGACAAGGTAACGCTGCATCCCGGTTCGGCATATCTCATCTCGCGGGCCACCTTCCCCGGCTACTTCCTCAAAGAACAGGGGATGGTGGATGACTGCCACAACCAGATCGATCTCCAGCTGTTCCGCGAACATTTAGCCCCGGCGCTGAAGATAACCCATCGTTTTGTCGGCACTGAGCCGCTGTGTTCGCTGACCCGCCATTATAACCAGCGTATGAAAGCGTTGCTGGCAGCGCCAGGCGACGCGCCGCCTGTTGAGGTGGTTGAGCTGGCGCGGATCGAAAAAAACGGCGGGCCGATATCGGCTTCCTGGGTGCGCGAACTGTACCGGCAGCGCAACTGGCAGGCGGTGGCGGCGCTGGTGCCGCCGGGAACCCTCTCTTTTCTGATGCAACTGGCGGAAAGCGAACATCAAACCGCCTGATTTTTACGCCATAACAAAGGATTTGCCTCTATGGAAATGAAGATTGACGCCCTGGCCGGCACGCTGGAGTCCAGCGATGTGATGGTCAGGATTGGGCCGGCGACGCAGCCGGGCATTCAACTGGAGATCGACAGCATTGTGAAGCAGCAGTTTGGCGATGCGATTGAGCAGGTGGTCAGAGAAACCCTGACGCAACTCGGCGTTAGCCAGGCCAACGTGGTGGTGGATGATAAAGGGGCGCTGGAGTGCGTTCTGCGCGCCCGGGTTCAGGCTGCGGCCCTGCGCGCGGCGCAACAGTCTCAATTGCAATGGAGCCAGCTATGAAACCACGTCGCAGTATGCTGTTTATCCCCGGCGCCAATGCCGCCATGTTAAGTACTTCATTCGTTTACGGCGCCGATGCGGTGATGTTCGACCTTGAAGATGCCGTTTCGCTGCGCGAGAAAGATACCGCTCGCCTGCTGGTGTATCAGGCGCTGCAGCATCCGCTGTATCAGGATATCGAAACCGTGGTGCGCATTAACCCGCTAAATACGCCGTTTGGTCTGGCCGACCTGGAAGCGGTGGTACGCGCGGGTGTGGACATGGTACGTCTGCCGAAAACCGACAGCAAAGAAGATATTCATGAACTGGAAGCCCACGTTGAGCGGATTGAACGCGAGTGCGGCCGGGAAGTGGGTAGCACCAGGCTTATGGCGGCCATCGAGTCGGCGCTGGGGGTGGTAAACGCGGTCGAGATCGCCCGCGCCAGCCCGCGTCTGTCGGCCATCGCGCTGGCGGCCTTCGACTACGTTATGGATATGGGCACCTCCCGCGGCGACGGCACTGAGCTGTTCTATGCCCGCTGCGCCGTGCTGCATGCTGCACGGGTCGCCGGCATCGCCGCCTATGACGTCGTGTGGTCGGATATTAATAATGAAGAGGGCTTCCTCGCGGAAGCGAATCTGGCGAAGAACCTCGGCTTCAACGGGAAATCACTGGTCAACCCGCGCCAGATCGAACTGCTGCACCAGGTCTATGCCCCGACGCGAAAAGAGGTCGACCATGCGCTGGAGGTGATTGCCGCGGCGGAAGAGGCAGAGTCGCGCGGTCTGGGCGTGGTGTCGCTGAACGGCAAGATGATCGATGGACCGATTATCGACCACGCGCGCAAAGTGGTGACGCTTTCAGCTTCCGGTATTCGTGATTAAGGGGAATAAGATGAAAGAGACAGTAGCAATGCTCAATCAGCAGTATGTGATGCCGGAAGGATTGACCCCTTACAGCGGCGTGACGGCGAAAAGCCCATGGCTGGCCAGTGAGACGGAAAAGCGGCGGCGTAAAATCTGCGACTCGCTGGAAACGGCAATCCGTCGTTCCGGCCTGCGAAACGGCATGACCATCTCGTTCCACCACGCGTTTCGCGGCGGTGACAAAGTGGTCAATATGGTGGTGGCGAAGCTGGCGGAGATGGGCTTTCGCGATCTGACCCTGGCGTCCAGTTCGCTTATCGACGCTCACTGGCCGCTGATCGAGCATATTAAAAACGGCGTGATCCGCCAGATCTACACCTCCGGCCTGCGCGGGAAGCTCGGCGAGGAGATCTCCGCCGGGCTGATGGAAAATCCGGTGCAGATCCACTCTCACGGTGGTCGCGTACAGCTGATCCAAAGCGGTGAGTTGTCCATTGACGTGGCGTTCCTCGGCGTTCCCTGCTGCGATGAGTTTGGCAATGCCAACGGCTTTAGCGGTAAGTCGCGCTGCGGCTCGCTGGGCTACGCGCGCGTTGATGCGGAACATGCCAAATGCGTCGTGCTGTTGACCGAAGAGTGGGTGGACTACCCTAACTACCCGGCCAGTATCGCCCAGGATCAGGTGGATCTGATCGTTCAGGTGGACGAAGTAGGCGATCCGGAAAAAATCACCGCTGGCGCCATTCGTCTGACCAGCAATCCGCGCGAGCTGCTGATCGCCCGCCAGGCGGCGAAAGTGGTTGAACACTCCGGTTACTTTAAAGAGGGTTTCTCACTGCAGACCGGTACCGGCGGCGCCTCGCTGGCGGTGAGCCGCTTCCTGGAAGACAAAATGCGCCGCAACGGTATCACCGCCAGCTTCGGCCTTGGCGGCATCACCGGGACGATGGTCGATCTGCATGAGAAAGGGCTGATTAAAACGCTGCTCGACACCCAGTCGTTCGATGGCGATGCGGCGCGCTCGCTGGCGCAGAACCCGAACCACGTCGAAATCTCTACCAATCAGTATGCCAGCCCGGGTTCCAAAGGGGCCTCCTGCGAGCGCTTAAACGTGGTAATGCTCAGCGCGCTGGAAATTGACACCGACTTTAACGTCAACGTGATGACCGGCTCCAATGGCGTGCTGCGCGGCGCGTCAGGCGGTCATAGCGATACCGCCGCCGGCGCGGATTTGACCATCATTACCGCGCCGTTAGTTCGCGGCCGCATTCCCTGCGTCGTGGAAAAGGTGCTGACCCGCGTGACGCCGGGAGCCAGCGTGGATGTGCTGGTCACCGACCATGGCATTGCGGTAAACCCGGCGCGCCAGGACCTGATCGACAATTTACGCAACGCCGGTATTGCGCTGATGACCATTGAGGAACTGCAGCAGCGCGCGGAGTTGCTGACGGGCAAACCGAAAGCGATCGAATTTACCGATCGGGTGGTGGCGGTAGTCCGCTATCGCGACGGTTCGGTCATCGATGTGATCCATCAGGTGAAAAACAGCGACTAAGCGCAGAGGGGAAAGGCTATGAGCGACGTGTTAATTCAACCTCCGCGTGTGCTACGCGGAAAACCACTGAGCGCCGAAGAGGTGGTCAGCGCGGTAGAGCGCGCGCTGTTGACCGAAGTTCGCCTGACCCCTAAGCCCGGGCTGGTGGATATTCGTAACGCTGGCGCGCACCGGGATATGGATCTGGCCTCGTTTGAGGCCAGTACCGCGGTGGTGGCGCCGTGGATGGAGAAGTTTTTTATCATGGGCCACGATACCGCGGCGGTCGCGCCGGAGCAGGTGTTGATGATGCTGCGTCCGGTGGGAATGGCCTGCGAGAACGATATGCTGGAGGTCACCGGCGGGGTGAATACCCATCGTGGGGCGATCTTCGCTTTTGGCCTGCTCAGCGCGGCAGCGGGCAGGCTGGTCTCGAAAGGCGAGCCGATAGAGCAGCACCGGCTTTGCGACCAGGTGGCGCGCTTCTGTCGCGGCATGGTTATGCAGGAATTGTCCTCCGCCAGTGGGGAACGGCTGAGCAAAGGCGAGATGCATTTTCTGCGTTACGGCTTCTCCGGCGCCCGCGGCGAGGCGGAGAGCGGATTCCTGACTGTGCGCACCCAGGCATTACCGGTCTTTAACCGCATGATGGAGGAGACCGGCGACAGCAATCTGGCGCTACTGCAAACCCTGCTGCATCTGATGGCATGGAATGATGACACCAATCTGGTGTCACGCGGTGGGCTGGCCGGATTGAACTATGTCCAGCAGGAGGCGCAGCGGCTGCTGTGGCAGGGCGGCGTGCTGGCTGACGGTGGGCTGGAGGCGTTGCGCCAGTTTGATGACGATCTGATTGCCCGCCATCTTAGCCCCGGCGGTAGCGCCGATCTGCTGGCGGTGACCTGGTTTTTATCCGCGTTTCCCGCCGGCGCGCTTTTCCCGCTGTAACCCTCTGCAACATCGCCCTCGCCCGCACCGTGCGGGCGGGGCATCATCATTCGCATCCTGGTTCTCACTGCGTAAACGAGGAATTGCGGCACAATCATATAGTTTTTACTGATATCGTCCGCCGTTTGTCATAAATTTCTAATTATCGGCGTTTTTGAGTAGCGGCCCGCTGACGGGCTGGTTACTCTGAAAACAATTTACGTAATGTTAACAAAAGAGAATAGCTATGCATGATGCACAAATCCGCGTGGCCATCGCCGGCGCGGGCGGCCGGATGGGACGCCAGTTAATTCAGGCTGCGCTGCAGATGGATGGAGTGGCGCTGGGCGCGGCGCTGGAGCGTGAAGGATCCAGCCTGGTGGGCAGCGACGCCGGCGAGCTGGCGGGCGCCGGCAAAGCGGGCGTCACGGTGCAGAGCAGCCTGACGGCGGTAAAAGATGATTTCGACGTGTTGATCGATTTTACCCGCCCGGAAGGCACGCTGAACCATTTGGCGTTTTGCCGCGACCACGGCAAAGGGATGGTCATCGGCACCACCGGTTTTGACGACGCTGGCAAGCAGGCGATTAGCGATGCCGCGCAGGAGATTGCCATTGTCTTTGCCGCTAACTTTAGCGTCGGCGTCAATGTTCTGTTAAAGCTGCTGGAGAAGGCGGCGAAGGTGATGGGCGACTACACCGACATCGAAATTATCGAAGCGCACCATCGGCATAAAGTGGATGCGCCGTCAGGCACCGCGCTGGCGATGGGCGAAGCGATCGCCGGGGCATTGAACAAAGATCTCAAGGACTGCGCAGTCTACAGTCGTGAAGGCCACACTGGCGAACGCGTCCCGGGCACCATTGGCTTCGCGACCGTCCGCGCGGGGGATATCGTCGGTGAACATACAGCGATGTTTGCTGATATTGGCGAACGTATTGAGATCACCCATAAAGCCTCCAGTCGGATGACATTTGCTAATGGCGCTGTTCGCTCTGCATTATGGCTGAAAGGCAAGAAAAATGGCCTCTTTGATATGCGAGACGTGCTGGAACTGAATAGTTTATAACGATTATTACCCATCGTGATGTGGTTATTGCTATCAATAAGTTATTGATGCAAGGGGCAATATTTTGTTGCCCTTTTTTATTTTTAGCTATTTTTGTTTGTTGTTCATCTGAGAAGGCTATAAGTTTGGATGTTGTTCGGTTTTTTAGTGAACGAAATGTAAATTTTGACCATTTGGTCCACTTTTTTGCCGTTCAGCGCCAGGTTTTACACTCTTCGCCGTCCGCAAGCGTTTTCTCAGCCAGGTTTGTTGATCTTTTTGGCGTAAAAATCACGTGTTATGCGCCAGTGGCGTAAAATGACATTAAAAATCTCCGCTTTAAGTTGACTTTTATCCGACATCTCTCCAGAATGCCGCCGTTTGCCAAAAATCTGCGGGCAACAGATTTGCATTGATTCAGATCGTGTTTATGAATTAATATGCAAATAAAGTGAGTGGATATTCTCTGGAGGATGTTTTGATTAAGTCAGCGCTATTGGTTCTGGAAGACGGAACCCAGTTTCACGGTCGGGCCATCGGGGCAACCGGCACGGCGGTTGGGGAAGTCGTTTTCAATACTTCAATGACCGGTTATCAAGAAATCCTCACTGATCCTTCCTATTCCCGCCAAATCGTCACTCTTACTTATCCTCATATTGGTAATGTCGGCACCAACGCCGCCGATGAAGAATCTTCTCAGGTACATGCTCAGGGTCTGGTTATTCGCGACCTGCCGCTGATTGCCAGCAACTTCCGCAGTACCGAAGACCTCTCTTCCTATCTGAAGCGCCATAACATTGTGGCGATTGCCGATATCGATACCCGCAAGCTGACGCGTCTGCTGCGTGAGAAAGGGGCGCAGAACGGCTGCATCATCGCGGGCGACAGTCCGGATGCCCAGCTGGCGCTGGAAAAAGCGAAAGCGTTCCCTGGCCTGAACGGCATGGACCTGGCGAAAGAAGTGACCACCGCAGAAACCTACAGCTGGACGCAAGGCAGCTGGACCCTGGCGGGCGACCTGCCGGAAGCGAAAGCGGAAAGCGAGCTGCCGTTCCACGTCGTCGCGTATGACTTCGGCGCGAAACGCAACATCCTGCGCATGCTGGTTGACCGCGGCTGCCGCCTGACGGTGGTGCCGGCGAAGACTTCGGCGGCGGATGTGCTGGCGCTCAATCCGGACGGCATTTTCCTCTCCAACGGTCCTGGCGACCCGGCGCCGTGTGATTACGCTATCGACGCGATTGAAAAATTCCTGGAGACCGATATTCCGGTGTTCGGCATCTGCCTCGGCCATCAGCTGCTGGCGCTGGCGAGCGGCGCCAAGACCATTAAGATGAAGTTCGGCCACCACGGCGGCAACCACCCGGTGAAAGATATTGATAATAACGTGGTGATGATCACCGCCCAGAACCACGGTTTCGCCGTGGATGAGGCGACGCTGCCGGCCAACCTGCGCGTGACCCACAAGTCGCTGTTCGACGGCACCCTGCAGGGGATCCATCGCACCGACAAGCCGGCGTTCAGCTTCCAGGGCCACCCTGAAGCGAGCCCGGGGCCGCACGATGCCGCTCCGCTGTTCGACCACTTTATCGAGTTAATTGAGCAATACCGTCAGTCCGCGAAATAATCAGGAGTAAAAGAGCCATGCCAAAACGTACAGACATAAAAAGTATCCTGATTCTGGGCGCGGGCCCGATTGTTATCGGTCAGGCGTGCGAGTTTGACTACTCCGGCGCCCAGGCCTGTAAAGCCCTGCGCGAAGAGGGCTACCGCGTTATCCTGGTGAACTCTAACCCGGCGACCATCATGACCGACCCGGAAATGGCCGATGCCACCTACATCGAGCCGATTCACTGGGAAGTGGTGCGCAAAATCATCGAAAAAGAGCGCCCGGACGCGGTGCTGCCGACCATGGGCGGCCAGACAGCGCTGAACTGCGCGCTGGAGCTGGAGCGTCAGGGGGTGCTGGCTGAATTCGGCGTGACCATGATTGGCGCCACCGCCGATGCGATTGACAAGGCCGAAGACCGTCGCCGTTTCGATATCGCGATGAAAAAAATCGGTCTCGACACCGCGCGTTCCGGTATCGCCCACACCATGGAAGAGGCGCTGGCGGTAGCGGCTGACGTCGGCTATCCGTGCATCATCCGTCCGTCGTTCACCATGGGTGGCACCGGCGGCGGCATCGCCTATAACCGCGAAGAGTTCGAAGAGATTTGTACCCGCGGCCTGGATCTCTCTCCCACCAACGAGCTGCTGATTGATGAATCGCTGATCGGCTGGAAAGAGTATGAGATGGAAGTGGTGCGCGATAAGAACGACAACTGCATCATCGTCTGCTCTATCGAAAACTTCGACGCCATGGGGATCCACACCGGTGACTCCATCACCGTTGCGCCGGCGCAGACCCTGACCGACAAAGAGTACCAAATCATGCGTAACGCCTCGATGGCGGTGCTGCGTGAAATCGGCGTCGAAACCGGCGGCTCTAACGTTCAGTTCGCGGTCAACCCGAAAAACGGTCGCCTGATTGTTATCGAAATGAACCCGCGCGTTTCCCGCTCCTCGGCGCTGGCCTCCAAAGCCACCGGCTTCCCGATTGCTAAAGTGGCCGCCAAGCTGGCGGTAGGTTACACCCTCGACGAGCTGATGAACGACATCACCGGCGGCCGTACCCCGGCTTCCTTCGAGCCGTCCATCGACTACGTGGTCACGAAAATCCCACGCTTTAACTTCGAAAAATTCGCCGGCGCCAACGACCGTCTGACCACCCAGATGAAGTCCGTCGGCGAAGTGATGGCGATTGGCCGTACCCAGCAGGAGTCCTTGCAGAAAGCGCTGCGCGGTCTGGAAGTGGGCGCCACTGGCTTCGACCCGAAAGTGAGCCTTGACGATCCGGAAGCGCTGACTAAAATCCGCCGCGAACTGAAAGACGCCGGCGCTGAGCGTATCTGGTACATCGCCGACGCGTTCCGCGCGGGCCTCTCGGTTGACGGAGTCTTCAACCTGACCAACATCGACCGCTGGTTCCTGGTGCAGATTGAAGAGCTGGTCCGTCTGGAAGAGAAAGTGGCGGAAGTGGGCATCAACGGCCTCGACGCTGACTTCCTGCGCACCCTGAAGCGTAAAGGCTTTGCCGATGCGCGTCTGGCGAAGCTGGCGGGCGTGCGGGAAGCGGAAATCCGCAAACTGCGCGACCAGTATGATCTGCACCCGGTCTACAAGCGCGTGGACACCTGCGCCGCGGAATTCGCCACCGATACCGCCTATATGTACTCCACTTATGAAGAAGAGTGCGAGTCCAACCCGTCCGTTGACCGCGATAAAATCATGGTCCTCGGCGGCGGCCCGAACCGAATCGGTCAGGGTATCGAATTCGACTACTGCTGCGTACACGCCTCGCTGGCGCTGCGCGAAGACGGTTACGAGACCATCATGGTCAACTGTAACCCGGAAACCGTCTCTACTGACTACGACACTTCCGACCGTCTGTACTTCGAGCCGGTCACCCTGGAAGACGTGCTGGAAATCGTGCGTATCGAGAAGCCAAAAGGCGTTATCGTGCAGTACGGCGGCCAGACGCCGCTGAAGCTGGCGCGCGCCCTGGAAGCCGCAGGCGTACCGGTTATTGGTACCAGCCCGGACGCTATCGACCGTGCGGAAGACCGTGAGCGCTTCCAGCACGCGGTTGACCGTCTGAAGCTGAAACAGCCGGCGAACGCCACCGTCACCGCCATTGAACAGGCGGTAGAGAAAGCGAAAGAGATTGGCTACCCGCTGGTGGTGCGTCCGTCTTACGTGCTGGGCGGTCGGGCGATGGAGATCGTCTATGACGAGCAGGATCTGCGCCGCTACTTCCAGACTGCGGTCAGCGTCTCCAACGACGCGCCGGTGCTGCTGGACCGCTTCCTCGACGACGCGATTGAAGTGGATGTCGATGCTATCTGCGATGGCGAAATGGTGCTGATTGGCGGCATCATGGAGCATATCGAGCAGGCAGGCGTTCACTCCGGCGACTCCGCCTGTTCCCTGCCAGCCTACACCCTGAGCAAAGAGATTCAGGATGTGATGCGCGAGCAGGTGCAGAAGCTGGCCTTCGAGCTGCAGGTTCGCGGTCTGATGAACGTCCAGTTCGCGGTGAAAGATAACGAAGTCTATCTGATTGAAGTCAACCCGCGTGCGGCGCGTACCGTGCCGTTCGTCTCCAAAGCCACCGGCGTACCGCTGGCGAAAGTGGCGGCGCGCGTGATGGCCGGTAAGACGCTGGCGCAGCAGGGCGTGACCAAAGAGATCATCCCGCCGTACTACTCGGTGAAAGAGGTGGTTCTGCCGTTCAACAAATTCCCGGGCGTTGACCCGCTGTTAGGGCCAGAAATGCGCTCCACCGGGGAAGTGATGGGCGTCGGCCGCACTTTTGCCGAAGCGTTCGCCAAGGCGCAGCTGGGCAGCAACTCGACCATGAAGAAACAGGGGCGCGCGCTGCTCTCCGTCCGCGAAGGCGACAAAGAGCGCGTGGTCGACCTGGCGGCGAAGCTGCTGAAGTTTGGTTTCGAGCTGGATGCAACCCACGGTACCGCGATTGTGCTGGGCGAAGCCGGCATCAACCCGCGTCTGGTGAACAAGGTGCATGAAGGTCGTCCGCACATTCAGGACCGTATCAAGAATGGCGAATACACCTACATCATCAACACCACCGCAGGTCGTCAGGCGATTGAAGACTCCAAGCTGATTCGCCGCAGCGCCCTGCAGTACAAAGTGCACTATGACACCACCCTGAACGGCGGCTTTGCCACCGCGATGGCGCTGAACGCTGACGCCACCGACAAGGTGATTTCGGTTCAGGAAATGCACGCGCAAATCACCAAATAAGCGCTCCGGCCTGGCCGGATAGCAACAAACCTGGGCTGACGACATCGTCAGCCCATTTTTTTTGGCTGCGGCCATCTTCAGAGAGTTCTGCTTTTAACCCCCTGTCGGGTCAGGCTAACTATAGTTAGCACCATAACGATACCTATTGATGAAAAGACAGGAGGATACAATGCGGAACAATATTCTGGTGGCATCCGCGCTGGCAGCGACGGCAATCATGTTTGTGGCCGGTTGCTCATCGAATCAGTCGATCAAAACCACCGACGGCAAGACCATTGTCACCAGCGGTAAACCGCAGGTGGATGATGATACCGGTCTGGTCTCCTACAAAAATGCCGAAACCGGACGCGTGGAGCAGATTAACCGCGATCAGGTGAAATCCATGGATGAGCTGGATAATTAAGGCCTGACGTTTGCCATTCAGGCGCGCGTTACGTACACCACCGCGACATAAATCACAGTTATCATTGTAAGCGGTTCGCTTAACTGTCTACACTCTTGCTGATTACGACAAGAGCTAACGCAGGCCAATCAATGATTCTGATAATTTATGCGCATCCTTATCCGCAGCATTCTCATGCGAATAAGCGAATGCTTGAACAAGCAGGGACGCTTGAAGGCGTAGAGATACGCTCCCTTTATCAACTCTATCCCGACTTTAATATCGATGTCGCCGCCGAGCAGGCGGCGCTCGCCCGTGCCGATCTGGTTATCTGGCAGCACCCGATGCAGTGGTATAGCGTGCCGCCGCTGCTGAAGCTGTGGATGGACAAAGTGCTGTCGCACGGCTGGGCCTATGGCCATAACGGTATTGCGCTGCGCGGTAAATCGCTGATGTGGGCGGTGACCACCGGCGGCGGTGAAAGCCACTTTGATATCGGTTCGTTTCCCGGTTTTCCGGTGCTGGCGCAGCCGCTGCAGGCCACCGCGCTTTACTGCGGGATGAAATGGCTGCCGCCGTTCGCCATGCACTGCACCTTTATCTGCGATGACGAAACGCTGCAGGCGCAGGCCCGCCACTATCGTCAACGCTTAATCGACTGGCAGGAGGCACATCAGAATGGATAGCCATACGCTGATACAGGCGCTGATTTACCTTGGCGCCGCGGCGCTGATTGTGCCCATCGCCGTCCGCCTTGGGCTTGGGTCGGTGCTGGGCTATCTCATCGCCGGCTGTATTATCGGGCCGTGGGGGCTGCGGCTGGTGACCGACGCCGAGGCGATTCTGCACTTTGCCGAGATTGGCGTGGTGCTGATGCTGTTCGTCATTGGTCTGGAGCTGGATCCGCAGCGTCTGTGGAAGCTGCGCGCTTCGGTGTTTGGCGGCGGCGCGCTGCAGATGGTGGCCTGTGGGGTATTGATCGGCCTCTTTTGCATGCTGCTGGGCCTGCGCTGGCAGGTGGCCGAGCTGATCGGTATGACCCTGGCGCTCTCCTCAACCGCTATCGCCATGCAGGCGATGAATGAGCGCAATTTGACGATGTCGCAGATGGGGCGCAGCGCCTTCGCGGTGCTGCTGTTCCAGGATATCGCGGCGATCCCGCTGGTGGCGATGATCCCGCTGCTGGCGGCCAGCGGCGGCGCCACTTCGCTGATGGCTTTTGCCCTCTCCGCGCTGAAGGTGGCCGCGGCGCTGGCGCTGGTGGTGGTTCTGGGGCGCTATCTGACCCGTCCGCTGCTGCGCTTTGTCGCCCGTTCCGGTCTGCGCGAAGTGTTTAGCGCCGTGGCCCTGTTCCTGGTCTTCGGCTTTGGGCTGTTGCTGGAGGAGGTGGGGCTGTCGATGGCGATGGGGGCGTTTCTCGCCGGGGTGCTGCTGGCCAGCTCCGAGTATCGCCATGCGCTGGAGAGCGATATTGAGCCGTTTAAAGGCCTGCTGCTGGGGCTGTTCTTTATCGGCGTCGGGATGTCGATTGATTTCGGCACCCTGGTTACCCATCCGCTGCGTATTGTGATTTTGCTGGTGGGTTTCCTGGCGATAAAAATGCTGATGCTGTGGCTTATCGCCAGGCCGCTTGGCGTGCCTCGCGCCCAGCGCCGCTGGTTTGCGGTGCTGCTGGGGCAGGGGAGTGAGTTCGCGTTTGTGGTCTTTGGCGCCGCGCGGATGGCGGAGGTGCTGGACGGCGAATGGGCAAAGGCGCTGACCCTGGCGGTGGCGCTGTCGATGGCGGCAACCCCCATTCTGCTGGTGCTGCTGACCCGTCTGGAGACATCGTCCAGCGGCCAGGCGCGTGATGCGGACGAGATTGATGAAGAGCAGCCGCGGGTGATTGTCGCCGGCTTTGGCCGCTTCGGGCAGATCGCCGGGCGACTGCTGCTCTCCAGCGGGGTGAAGATGGTGATCCTCGATCACGACCCGGACCATGTCGATACCCTGCGCAAATTTGATATGAAGGTCTTCTACGGCGATGCCACCCGGGTCGATCTGCTGGAGTCGGCTGGCGCCGAAAAGGCGGAGGTGCTGATCAATGCCATTGACGATCCGCACGTCAGCCTGGAGCTGGTGGCGAGGGTAAAAGAGCATTTTCCGCATCTGCAGATTATCTCCCGCGCCCGCGATGTCGATCACTATATCCAGCTGCGTCAGGCTGGCGTCGAAGCCCCGGAGCGTGAAACCTTCGAGGCGGCGCTGAAATCCGGCCGGATGACGCTGGAGGCGCTGGGGCTCGGCGCGTATGAAGCGCGCGAGCGGGCCGATCTGTTCCGTCGCTTCAACCTGCAGATGGTCGAAGAGATGGTGGCGATGGCGGAAAACGATGCGGCGTCGCGGGTGGCGGTCTTCAAGCGGACCAGCGATATGCTGACTGGCATCATCAACGAAGATCGTCATCATCTGTCGCTGGTGCAGCGTCACGGCTGGCAGGGGACGGAAGAGGGCAGGCACACCGGCGATATCGCCGATGAGCCGGAAAATAAGCCCTCCGCCTGACGTTAATCAGTAACATTTTGTTTTCGTTTGGATCCTGTTCTGGCGGCCCACGGCACGAACGTGGGCTTGCCAGCAAATCAGAAAATTTTCTTATTCTTTACCCTCCGGCCAGTCGACGAAGTTGTACGCTTTCCGTATAGTGGCGACAATTTTTTGTACTCAGGAATGAATGAATGATCAGTCTGATTGCGGCGTTAGCGGTAGATCGCGTCATTGGTATGGAAAACGCCATGCCATGGAACCTGCCTGCCGATCTCGCCTGGTTCAAACGCAACACATTAAATAAGCCGGTAGTGATGGGGCGTCTGACCTGGGAATCCATTGGGCGCCCGTTGCCGGGGCGTAAAAATATCGTGATCAGCAGCAAGCCAGGCAGCGACGATCGCGTGCAGTGGGTCTCCTCCGTTGACGAAGCGATTGCCGCCTGCGGCGATGTGGAAGAGATCATGGTGATCGGCGGTGGTCGGGTTTATGAGCAGTTCCTGCCGAAGGCGCAGAAGCTCTATCTGACCCATATCGATGCGGAAGTGGAAGGCGATACCCATTTCCCGGATTACGATCCGGACCAGTGGGAATCGGTGTTCAGCGAGTTTCATGACGCCGACGCGCAGAACTCCCACAGCTACTGCTTTGAGATCCTCGAACGCCGTTAAGCGGGAAGGATAGCAATGAAAAAACCCCGGTCGCGTCTGGCGTGACCGGGGTTTTCTTTGGCGTGAATTCAGCGCGGATGCCGCTGCCACTATTTTTTCTACGCCAGGTTTCCCGTCGCGGGGGGCGTTTTTCCGGAGCGCTGCCCGGGGTGACAAATGGCACGTAAACGTAGGTCGGGTAAGGCGTTAGACGCCACCCGACACAAACGAGGCTCCGCGCCCGCAGTTCTTGCCCGGCGGCGCTGCGCTTGCGCGGGCCTGGGGGACGGCGCCTGTTTCTTCAGGACGCGACGGCTTCGCCTTCGTCGAGGCTTTTCTGCCGGTTCGACGGCTGGGTAAAGTACTGCTTATCCTCCCAGCGCAGGCAGGTGAGTTCCCCCCCCCAGCAGCAGCCGGTATCCAGCGCGTAAATGCCCTCCGGCGTACCGCGTCCCTCCAGAGACGCCCAGTGGCCAAAGGCAATGCTGTAGGCACTGCTGACCGGTCCCGGAATGGCAAACCACGGCTTCAGCGGCGCCGGGGCGTCCTCGGGCGCTTCTTTCGAGTACATATCCAGCTGGCCGTTCGGGAAGCAGTAGCGCATGCGGGTGAAGGCGTTAGAGATAAAGCGCAGGCGCGCCAGGCCGCTCAGCTCGTTGCTCCAGTGATTCGGCATGTCGCCGTACATGGCATCGAGGAAGAAAGGGTAGGAGTCGCTGGAGAGCACCGCTTCTACATCGCGCGCGCACTGCTGGGCAGTCTCCAGATCCCACTGCGGGGTGATGCCGGCGTGGGCCATCACCAGCTTTTTCTCTTCGTCCACCTGGAGCAGCGGCTGACGACGCAGCCAGTTGAGGAGCTCATCGGCATCCGGCGCTTCCAGCAGTGATTTCAGACGATCCTTCGGCTTGTTGCGGCTGATGCCGGCGAAGACCGCCAGCAGGTGTAAATCATGATTGCCCAGCACCAGTCGCACGCTGTCGCCCAGAGATTTGACATAGCGCAGAACCTCCAGCGACCCCGGGCCACGGGCCACCAGATCGCCGGTCAGCCACAGTGTATCGATCGCCGGGTCGAATTCAACCTGCGCTAATAATGCGATCAGTTCATCGTAGCAACCGTGAACGTCGCCAATAAGGTATGTTGACATTGTTTTAATGAATGAGCGTTGGAACTGCGAGACGGAAAACAGGGATCTCGATACGGAACGGCGCGCCGTCGATATCGATCATCTCATAATGACCCTGCATGGTTCCCAGCGGCGTTTCAATGACCGCGCCGCTGGTATATTGATATTCACCGCCGGCGGGAATATGCGGTTGCTCGCCGACCACCCCTTCACCCTGAACTTCAGTCTCACGACCGTGGCCGTTAGTGATGAGCCAGTAGCGGCCAAGCAGCTGAACCTGACTCCGCCCCAGATTGCGAATGGTGACGGTATAAGCGAAGACGTAGCGCTCTTCTTCCGGAGAAGACTGCGATTCGATATAGACGCTTTGCACCTGAACGCAAACACGAGGCGAATTGATCATGGTTAGCTCTCCTTCGATGGCAGATTGTCAGACAGCCAGTTGGCCATCTGGCAGTACTGCGCCACGGAAATATTTTCTGCACGCATGGCCGGGTCGATGCCCAGCTCGGTCAGCACGTCCACGCTGAACAGATTGCCGAGACTGTTGCGGATGGTCTTGCGGCGCTGGTTGAACGCTTCGGTGGTGATGCGGCTCAGCACCCGGATCTCTTTGACCGGATATGGCATCGTGCTGTGCGGCACCAGGCGGACCACCGCGGAATCGACCTTAGGCGGCGGGGTAAACGCGCTCGGCGGCACTTCGAGTACCGGGATCACCTGGCAATAATATTGCGCCATCACGCTTAACCGACCATACGCCTTACTGTTCGGTCCGGCAACCAGACGATTCACCACTTCCTTCTGCAGCATAAAGTGCATATCGGCAATGGCATCAGTATAGCTGAACAGATGGAACATCAGCGGGGTCGAAATATTGTACGGCAGGTTGCCGAAGACGCGCAGCGGCTGACCCATTTTCTCCGCCAGTTCGCCGAAGTTCATGGTCATCGCATCCTGCTGATAGATGGTCAGCTTCGGCCCGAGGAACGGATGCGTTTGCAGGCGGGCCGCCAGATCGCGGTCCAGCTCGATAACGGTCAGCTGGTCAAGGCGTTCACCGACCGGCTCGGTCAGCGCGGCGAGACCGGGGCCGATTTCAACCATCGCCTGGCCTTTCTGCGGATTAATCGCCGAGACGATGCTGTCGATCACAAACTGATCGTTGAGGAAGTTCTGCCCGAAGCGTTTACGGGCTAAATGGCCCTGATGGACTCGATTATTCATTGGGTATTAACAATCATTTTGATGGCGAGATTAAGCGCCGTGATAAAACTGCCGACGTCCGCTGTTCCCTGGCCCGCTAATTCCAGCGCGGTGCCGTGGTCGACGGAGGTACGAATAAAAGGTAAACCGAGCGTAATATTCACGCCGCGGCCAAAGCCCTGGTATTTTAGCACGGGCAGGCCCTGATCGTGGTACATCGCGAGTACCGCATCGGCATGGTCAAGGTATTTGGGCTGAAAAAGGGTGTCAGCCGGCAGCGGACCGCTGAGGTGCATCCCCTTCGCGCGCATCTCTTCCAGCACCGGAATGATGGTGTCTATCTCTTCCGTTCCCATATGACCGCCTTCGCCAGCGTGCGGGTTAAGCCCGCAAACCAGCACATGCGGCTGGGCAATGCCAAATTTCGTGCGCAGGTCGTGATCGAGAATCGTGATGATCTCGCGCAGCAGGTCGGGCGTTATCGCCTCGCTGATGGCTTTCAACGGCAGATGGGTCGTCACCAGCGCCACCCGCAGCTCCTCGGTCGCCAGCATCATCACCACTTTGCTGGCCTGCGCGCGCTCTTCGAAGAACTCGGTATGACCGGTGAAGGCGATGCCGGCGTCGTTGATGTTGCCTTTGTGCACCGGGCCGGTCACTAACGCCGCAAATTCGCCGCTCAGGCAGCCGTCGCAGGCGCGCGCCAGCGTCTCGACTACGTAGGCGCCGTTTTGTACGTTCAGCACGCCGGGCTCCGCCGGGACGCTCAGCGGTACGTTAAGCAGCGTCAGCGTACCGGCACGCTGCGGAACGGGCGGTTGCGCAGCATCGTATGGCAGGAGAGATAAAGGAAGACCGAGCCTCTGGGCTCGGTCAGTTAACAGGGCGCCGTCGGCGCAGATCACCAGCTCAACTGGCCAGTCGCGCTGGGCAAGCTGCACGACCAGGTCAGGGCCAATCCCGGCGGGTTCGCCGGGAGTGATAACAACTTTACGGGTTTCAGGCATCGATATTAGTTGCTCAGAATTTTAACATACGCACTGGCGCGCTGTTCCTGCATCCAGGTTGCCGCTTCTTCAGAGAATTTGCGGTTCATCAGCATACGGTAAGCACGATCTTTCTGCGCGGCGTCGGTTCTGTCGACCTGACGGCTATCCAGCAGTTCGATCAGATGCCAGCCGAAGGAGGAGTGCACCGGTCCGCTGGTCTGCCCTTTGTTCAGACGCATCAGCGCATCGCGGAACGCCGGGTCGAAGATATCCGGCGTGGCCCAGCCTAAATCACCGCCCTGGTTCGCCGAGCCTGGATCTTCAGAATACGCTTTCGCCGCTTTAGCGAAGGTGGTTTTCCCGCTCTTAATGTCGGCGGCAATCTGCTCCAGCTTAGCCTGAGCCTGCGCATCGTTCATGATTGGCGATGGCTTCAGCAGAATATGACGGGCATGCACTTCGGTGACGGAGATGTTCTGGGTCCCGCCGCGCAGGTCATTCACTTTCAGAATGTGGAAGCCGACGCCGGAACGGATCGGACCGACGATATCCCCTTTCTTCGCGGTGCTTAACGCCTGGGCGAAAATGCCCGGCAGCTCCTGGATACGACCCCAACCCATCTGGCCGCCCTTCAGCGCCTGTTGGTCGGCGGAGTAGGTGATCGCCAGTTTACCGAAGTTGGCGCCGTTGCGTGCTTGCTCAACGATGACATTCGCTTGCTCCTGAGCCGCGGCGACTTCATCAGAGGTCGGGTTCTCCGGCAGCGGGAGCAGGATGTGGCTCAGGTTAAGCTCGGTGCTGGCGTCGTTCTGGTCGCCGATCTGTTTGGCCAGCGCTTCCACTTCCTGCGGCAGCACGGTGATGCGACGACGCACTTCATTGTTACGCACTTCCGAAATCAGCATCTCTTTACGGATCTGGTTACGGTAGGTGTTGTAGTTGATGCCTTCATAGGCCAGACGGCTGCGCATCTGATCCATGGTCATATTGTTTTGTTTGGCGATGTTGGCGATGGCCTGATCGAGCTGGTCGTCAGAGACCTTCACGCCCATCTTCTGCCCCATCTGTAACACGATCTGGTCCATGATCAGTCTTTCGAGGATCTGATGGCGCAGGGTCGCGTCATCCGGTAGCTGTTGGCCAGCCTGACCAGCATTGAGCTTAACCGATTGCATCAAACCATCGACGTCGCTTTCCAGTACGACGCCATTATTGACGACGGCCGCTACTTTATCGACCACCTGGGGGGCAGCGAAACTGGTATTCGCGATCATGGCGATACCGAGAAGCAGCGTTTTCCAGTTCTTCATACTTTTTCCATTTCGATTAACCGCAAATGCGGATGATGTTGTAAACCAGCCGCATCACAGGGAGCTCTGGTACGGTAAAATGTTCGAACGCAGCATCTGCTGGGTGCCGAGGCCGTAATTAGAGCTCAGACCGCGCAATTCGATATTGATTCCGAAGGTGTTGTCGTATTTGCTCTCGCCGCCATTGTTGTTGCTATCCCAACCGTTGACTTTACGTTCGTAGCCAAGACGGATGGCGTAGCAGCAGGAGTTATACTGGACACCCAACATCTGGTTTGCTGCTTTCCGGGTATTGGTATCGTAGTAGTAGGCCCCGACCACGGACCAGCGATCGACGATCGGCCAGCTGGCGGTCATCCCCACCTGCGAGATACCCTCTTTATATTGCGCCGCAGTGGAATATGACGGCAGCGTGGCCTGAATATATTCCGGGCTGGCGTAACGATAGTTAAGCTGGACTAAGCGGTTTTCATCGCGACGGTATTCAATGGTGCCGTTGCCGGTTGCGACGTTATCCAGACGCGTATCGTACTGGATCCCGCCGCGCAGACCCCAGTTATCGGCAATGCGCCAGTAGGTGTCGCCGGCCCATACCAGTGAACCCGTGGTGTCGTTGTTCTCCCAGTTGATGTTGTCATCACCGGTGCGTGACTCGGTGAAATAGTAGATTTGACCAACGGAAATGTTAAAACGTTCCACCGCGGCGGCGTCATACACGCGCGAGGTGATACCGGTAGTGACCTGATTGGCCGACGCGATGCGGTCCAGACCGCTATAGGTACGGTCGCGGAACAGGCCGGTGTAGTCCGACTGCAACAGCGTGGAGTCGTAGCTGCCGATTTCACTCTGATCGCGGTACGGCACGTACAGATACTGCATGCGCGGTTCCAGCGTTTGGGTGAATCCCTCCTGCAGGTCGCGCTCAAAGACCATTTTGCCGTCGATTTTAAACTGCGGCATCACGCGGCTAACGGACTCTTTGTAGTCCGTACCGTTGGCGGCGTTGTACTTATCAAGATTGCTCTGCTGGTAGTGGGTCGCCAGCAGCTTGGCTTCGGTATTCAGACTCCCCCAGCCGTTGGACAGCGGCAGGTTGATCGTCGGTTCGAAGTGAACGCGGGTCGCTTCCGGCATGTTGTTGTTCGAGTTAACAAAATGGGCGACCTGGCCGTACAGATGGGTATCGAACGGACCGACATCGTTCTGGTAGTAGTTGATGTCGAGCTGCGGCTCAGCCGAGTAGGAGTTGCTCGACTCCCGATCGAAGACCTGGAACTGCTTGGTTGAGACCGTGGCGTCAAAGTTCTGATTGACATACCCGGCGCTGAATTTCTGCGTCGCATAGCCGTCGGTACTGGAACCATACTTCGAGCTGAAATCGTTGAAGTAGTCAGGATCGCTGACCTTGGTGTAGTCAGCGTTCAGACGCCACACCTGATCGATAACCCCGGAGTGGTTCCAATAGAACAGCCAGCGGCGGCTGTTGCTGTCGCTGGAGTGGTCGTCTTCGTAGACTTTATCCGACGGCAGGTAGTCAAACTCCGTTAAGCCGCTGCCGAGCTGGGTCAGATAGCGGAATTCGTTTTCCCACATCACGCCGCCGCGCTTGTTCATATAGTGCGGGGTGATAGTGGCATCGAAGTTTGGCGCGATGTTCCAGTAGTACGGCAGGGAGAATTCCACGCCGTTTTTGGTGCTGTATTTCGCGTTCGGGATCAGGAAGCCTGAACGACGCTTATCGCCCACCGGCAGCTGCAGGTAGGGGCTATAGAAAATCGGCACGGAGCCAAGCTTGAAGCGGGCGTTCCAGATCTCGGCAACTTGCTCTTCGCGATCGTGGATAACTTCGCTGCCCACGACGCTCCAGGTGTCGGAGCCCGGCAGACAGGAGGTAAAGCTGCCGTTTTCCAGAATGGTATAGCGGTTTTCGCCGCGCTGTTTCATCAGGTCAGCGGTGCCGCGTCCCTGGCGTCCGACCATTTGATAATCGCCCTGCCAGACGTTGGTATCTTTGGTATTCAGATTCGACCAGGCTTTTGGCCCTTTGAGGATCACCTGGTTATCGTCGTAGTGCACGTTGCCCAGCGCGTCCACCGTGCGCACCGGCTGCGCCTGGCCCGCGGCCTGCTGCTGATGCAGCTGAACTTCGTCGGCGCGGAGGCGGCTATTCCCCTGGTTAATATCGACGTTGCCGGTAAAGACGGCGTTGTCCGGGTAGTTGCCCTTCGCATGATCGGCGTTAATCGTCACCGGCAGATCGCCAGGCCGACCTTCCACGAGCGGACGATCATAGCTTGGCACGCCAAGCATACATTGCGTTGCGAGATCGGCAGCGAGGCCTTGTTGGCTATACAAGGCGCTGGCAATCATCGTAGCCAGGAGGCTGGGAATACGTTTTTTCATACGTTGTATTTATTGTTCCATCATCTTGTGGCAGCGGCTTGCAAACGGTCAGAGCCTAACTTACTCAACTTTATCACGCTAGTGTTAATCCTGCCCGTTTCGAGCCCGAGCGTTAGGCACCCTGTTGAATGACGAGTATGATAAAGCAAATTATAGGCTATGTCCCACAATTGACCGAGGCGCGAGTGCCGGGTAACGTGCGGTCATATTCGTGCTTAACGGCGACAAACAGTTGGGGAGTCTATGCAGTATTTGGGTAAAGTGATTGGCGTGGCAGTGGCTTTGCTGATGGGCGGTGGGTTCTGGGGCGTGGTGCTCGGCTTCCTGGTCGGCCATATGTTTGACCGGGCGCGCAGCCGCCGGTTTAATCTCTTCGCCAATCAGCAGGAGCGTCAGTCGCTCTTCTTTTCCACCACCTTTGAAGTGATGGGTCATCTGACCAAGTCCAAGGGCCGCGTTACCGAAGCGGATATTCACGTCGCCAATGTGCTGATGGATCGCATGAATCTGCACGGCGCTTCGCGCACCGCGGCGCAGCAGGCGTTTCGCGACGGCAAGGCCGACAATTATCCGCTGCGCGAGAAGATGCGCCAGCTGCGCAGCGTCTGCTTTGGCCGCTTCGATCTGATTCGGATGTTTCTGGAAATTCAGCTGCAGGCGGCGTTCGCTGACGGCGAACTGCACCCTAACGAACGTGAAGTGCTGTTCGTCATCGCCGATGAGCTTGGCATCTCCCGCGCCCAGTTCGATCAATTCCTGCGAATGATGCAGGGCGGCGCCCAGTTCGGCGGCGGTTCGCAGCAGCAATCTTATGGTCAGCACGGCGGCAACGCCGGCTGGCAGCAGGCGCAGCGCGGTCCAACGCTGGAGGACGCCTGCAACGTGCTGGGGGTGAAACCGACTGACGACGCGGCGACGGTGAAGCGCGCCTATCGTAAGCTGATGAACGAGCACCATCCGGACAAGCTGGTGGCGAAAGGGCTGCCGCCGGAGATGATGGAGATGGCCAAACAGAAAGCCCAGGAGATCCAGAAGGCCTGGGAGCTGATTAAAGAGCAGCGCGGCTTCTGAGTCTTCCAGCCCCTCCCGCCCGGCGAGGGGGTTAGCGTTTGGCCTGTGCGCGGCGATACAGCCGCCGCGGATGGCCGATTTTTCCGTACAGCATCTCCACCTCCAGAAAACCGGTCTCAACGCCGTGTTCAAGATAGCGGCGGGCGGTGGTTTTGCTGAGCCCGGCGGCGCTGACCACCTCATCAACGGAAAAGCAGTGCGCTTCCCGGCCGCTAAACAGACCCTGCACCAGCGCCAGCGTTTTCTCTTCAATCCCTTTGCTGCCACTATCCATACGATAGTTCTTCGCCTGCAGTTGATAGAGGGAATCGACGTTCTGCTGATCGACGATTTTCCACTCCCGCTGCTGATCGTAGAACTGGATAAAACGCTCCAGCGACTGGCTCAGCCGCTTCCATGATACCGGCTTAAGAATATAGTCGAAGGCGCCGTTGCGGATGGCCTGGCTGCAGGTTTCCATATCGCTGGCGGCGGTGATAAAGATCACCGAGCATTGGCTGGTCGCCAGCGCCGGGTCGGTCATCAGCGTCACCCCTTTGCCGTCCGGCAAATAGTTATCCAGCAGCACCAGCTGCGGCGGCGTGGCGTGGAGCAACTGACGGGCCTGAGCGAGGGAGGCCGCCATGCCCGCCAGCCGCAGGCGCGGGTGTTTCTGCACAAGCTCGGCGTGCAGGCGCGCCAGCTCGCTCTCATCTTCAATGATTAGCACATCGACCAGGTCATGATGCATCGTGGGCCTCCGGTTGCGGACAGGCGGGCGCGTCGGCCGGGATAAACAGGGTGAAGATCGTTCCCCGCGGCGCGTTATCGGCGACTTCGATGGTGCCGCCCGCCTGAGTGACATAATGTTCAATAAGATACAGACCAATGCCGTGATCGCCACGGGTTTTGGTGGTGACGCCGCGTTCAAAAATGCGCTCGCGGATATCGGGGCGGATGCCGACGCCGCGGTCGGCCACTTCGATAATCAGCTCCCGGGCGTTGAGCTGGATCAGAACTTCCACCGGCTCATGCGGAAGCTCGGCGCGCTGCGTGGCTTCGATGGCGTTATCCAGCAGGTTGCCGATGATGGAGATCAGTTCGGATTCCATCAGCGACGGCAGCGGACGGTCAATGCGGCAGGCCGGGTCGAAGCTCAGCGCCACGCCTTTTTCGCGGGCGCGGGTGGCTTTGCCGAGCAGCAGACCGCACAGCGTCGGCGAGTGGAAGTGCGAGGAGATAAAGTCCAGTAGCTCCTGAGCATGCTCCGACTGGGCCTGAATATAGCGGATCGCTTCGTCATAATGGCCCATATGCAGCAGGCCGGAGAGGGTGGTCATCCGGTTGAGCTGCTCGTGGCGCATGATGCGAAGATTGTCGACATAGCGCTTCACCTGGCTCAGCTGGGCGGTGAGGGCATTGATTTCATTGCGGTCACGGAAGGTAATCACCCAGCCCTGCAGGGTATTCTCCAGCATAATGCGCACCCGACTGGCGAGCACGGTCAACTGGTTGAAGCGGCACAGTTCATCATGGGTGTCGCGCTCAAGCATGTCGCCGCTGGCGAAAAAGGGCTGCGGGGAAATCACGCTGTCGATGGACTGGCCGCGCAGCTGACGGGCGGGCTGGCTGAGTCCCAGCAGGCTGCGGGCGGCATGGTTAATCACCTCAATGCGCCGCTGGCGATCGATGACGATCACCCCCTCAAAGATCGACTCCATCATCGCCTTTTGCTGGCGCACCAGCAGGCCTATCTCCCGCGGCTCGAGTGAAAAAATCTGTTTCTTGATGCTGCGGGTAAAGTACCAGGAGAAGATAAACAGGGCGGTGAGCAGCAGGACGGCGGCGATAAAAATATTGATCACTTTGCTCAGGGTAATGCTGTCGAGATAGCTGGTGAGGTAGCCGACGGAGACAATGCCGATCACCCGCCCCGCGTCATCGATGATGGGCGTTTTACTGCGCAGCGAGACGCCCAGGCCGCCTTTGCGAATGGTGGTAATGGACTTTCCCTCCAGTACCGCCTGGTTGTCGCCGCCGACCAGCCGCGTGCCGACCCACTCCGGATGGACGGAATGAAACAGATGCATCCCCTGGCGGTCGCCGATGACGATAAAGCTGGCGTCGCTATGGGCGGCGATTTGCTGCATAAACGCCTGAATCGCCTGTGGGTCATGCCGGCTGACCTGCTGACGTAAATTTGGCATCAGGGCTATCTCTTCGGCCTGAATTTTGGCCCTGGCGCTCATTTCCTGATAAAGCTGGCGGCTGGCGTCAAAGTAATAATAAATACCCAGCGCGATAAACAGGACTGAGAAAAAAGCGACCAGCGAAATAAACAACTTATATTGAAAAGATAATTTCATAGGTCCCGGACGACGTATTCACCATACCGGCACTCTATCATTTTTCTGTCACGTGACGTAAATGTTAAGGGAAAGTTGTGATCAGCGGCGCAGGCGCGGGCTACCGCCAGTGGTCGCGGCGGAAATAACGCGTGGCGGGAAATAAAAACCATAAAAACCACGTTAATAAATCAGAGATATATCACCCCTGCGCGGATCAGCGAATAGAAACCATAAAAACCATAGTGACCATTAAAACTTCTTTTTTAATTCGGGGAGCTTCACATTAACGACGCCGCTGTCCCTTTACGCTGAAAATGAATAATAACGACAGGGCTGAATTTATGAGCACCACAGACAACGCATTCTCTGCAACCCTTGAACCGATCAATACGCCGAAAACCACGCTTAGGCAGCGCTGGTGGCACATCATGGATAACTGGAAGGTAGGGATCGTCCCGCTGCCGCTGTTTCTGCTGGCCGGGGGGCTGATCGCTCTCGACTGCCTTGGCGGTAAACTGCCGAGCGATATCGTGGTGATGGTGGCTACGCTGGCTTTCTTTGGCTTCGCCTGCGGCGAGTTTGGCAAACGCCTGCCGGTGCTGGGAAAACTCGGCGCGGCGGCGATCTGCGCCACTTTTATTCCTTCCGCGCTGGTCCATTACGGCCTGCTGCCGGATGTGGTCGTTGATTCCACCACCAAATTCTATAAATCCACCAACATCCTCTATCTCTATATCTGCTGCATTATCGTCGGCAGCATCATGAGTATGAACCGCACCACCCTGATTCAGGGCTTCCTGAAGATCTTCTTCCCAATGCTGTGCGGCGAGGTGGTCGGCATGCTGGTGGGCATCGGCGTCGGCACGCTCTTGGGCATGGAGCCGTTCCAGGTGTTCTTCTTTATCGTGCTGCCGATCATGGCCGGCGGCGTAGGGGAAGGGGCGATCCCGCTGTCGATGGGCTACGCCGCGCTGATGCATATGGAGCAGGGAGTGGCCCTGGGCCGGGTGTTGCCGATGGTGATGCTCGGCAGCCTGACGGCGATCGTCATCTCCGGCTGCCTCAACCAGCTCGGCAAGCGCTTCCCGCATCTGACCGGCGAAGGGCAGCTGATGCCGAACCGCAGCCATGAAACCCGCAGCCTCGGCGAGAGCGAAGGCGTGAGCGGCAAAACCGACGTCGGGACGCTGGCCTCCGGCGCGCTGCTGGCGGTGCTGCTGTATATGATGGGGATGCTCGGCCACAAACTGATTGGTCTGCCGGCGCCGGTGGGCATGCTGTTTCTCGCGGTGCTGTTAAAGCTGGCTAATGTGGTTTCTCCGCGCCTGCAGGAGGGATCGCAGATGGTGTATAAATTCTTCCGCACCGCGGTCACCTACCCGATCCTCTTTGCCGTCGGCGTGGCGATCACCCCGTGGCAGGAGCTGGTGAACGCCTTCACCTTCACCAACCTGCTGGTGATCGTCAGCACCGTCTCCGCGCTGGTGGCGACCGGTTTCCTGGTCGGTAAAAAGATAGGGATGCACCCGATCGATGTGGCGATTGTCTCCTGTTGCCAGAGCGGGCAGGGCGGCACCGGCGATGTGGCGATCCTGACCGCCGGCAACCGCATGAGCCTGATGCCGTTCGCGCAGATCGCTACCCGGATTGGCGGGGCGATAAATGTCTCGCTGGGGTTGCTGTTCCTCAGCCACTATCTGGCGTGATATAACGCTACGCTCAGCGATAAACCTGCTATTTTCCGCTACAGAACGCCGAAAATATCTGCGTTCTGTATCCTAAATGCTCCGCATTTAGCGTTACAATCAGCGCGCGATCGGCTATCGCAACCATCATCATGACAGTCCAGGCGCTGTCGCATTTATCATATGTAGGAGAGGAATTAATGTCAGTGGATACTCCCGCCCAGGCGGGCGTCAGCATCGACGCATTGCTGGCGGCGAAAGAGCAGCGTGCAGCCCGCCAGGCCGACTGGTTGGCCCATTATCAGCAGCCTGTTATTTCCCTGACCCTGGTGACCCCCGGGGCGGTGAAGGACAGCATTCGCTATCGCAACATGATGGGCGTAGCCCTCCAGGCCTGCGATCAACTGCTGTGGAAGCACCGCTGGCAAACGCTGGATCGTCAGGTGCTGTGGCTGCCGACCGGGCCTGAAGCGCTGTGGTGCGTGGCGCACCCGGCCAGCGAAATCAAAGCGATGTGCAGTACGCTGGAGCAGAGCCATCCGCTGGGACGCTTGTGGGATATCGATGTGATCTGTCCGCAGAACGGGCAGGTGGGACGCCAGTCGCTGGGCGAGTCGCAGCGCCGCTGCCTGCTGTGCGATGAGCCGGCGCACGCCTGCGCGCGCAGCCGTCGTCACGACACCGATCTCGTCGTTGCCCGCGTTGAGCAGATGATTGACGCGTGGTTTGCCCGCGATTAACGGGTCAGTATTCCCCGGCGGCAAAGCGCTGCCGGGGAGATCCTAAAAGTCGATCGGCGCGCGGAAGGTCATCGCGTTGCCGTAGGCGGGGTGGGTAATGGTGAGCGTCTCGGCGTGCAGCAGCAGGCGCGGGGCCATCGCCAGCGCCTCAGGCGTGGCGTAAAAGCGGTCGCCAAGGATCGGATGCCCCAGCGCCAGCATATGCACGCGCAGCTGGTGCGACCGTCCGGTAATCGGCTTCAAGCGCACGCGGGCGGTGTTATCTTCCGCGTACTCCAGCACCTCATACTCGGTTTGCGCCGCTTTGCCGGTTTCATAACACACCTTCTGCTTTGGCCGGTTCGGCCAGTCGCAAATCAGCGGTAAATCTACCAGGCCCTCCGCCGGCTGCGGATGGCCCCAGACGCGGGCGATGTACTGCTTCTTCGGCTCGCGCTCGCGGAACTGACGCTTCAGTTCGCGTTCCGCCGCCTTATTCAGCGCCACCACAATCACGCCGCTGGTGGCCATATCAAGGCGATGCACCGATTCGGCCTGCGGGAAGTCGCGCTGAATGCGCGTCATCACGCTGTCTTTATGTTCATCAAGACGACCCGGCACGGACAACAAGCCGCTCGGCTTGTTGACCACCATGATGTGCTCATCCTGATACAGGATCACCAGCCAGGGATCCTGCGGCGGATTGTAGTTTTCCATCGCCATTTTGCGTTCCGTTACTGGTGAGTGACGACGATCAGACGCAGCGCGTCCAGACGCCATCCGGCCTGTCCCAGCGCCTCCAGCACCTGCTGGCGGTTACTTTCAATCGCCGCCAGTTCGTCGTCACGGATGTTCGGGTTGACCGCCTTCAGCGCTTCCAGACGGGAGAGTTCCGCCGTCAGCTTATCGTCGGCTTCGCTACGCGCCGCGTCGATCAGCCCCTGCGCCGCCTTGGCGATCTGCGCTTCGCCCTGCTGCAGAATGGCGTGAACGTCCTGTTGAACCGCGTTGACCAGCTTGCTGCCGGTGTGGCGATTGACCGCGCTCAGCTGGCGGTTGAAGCTTTCAAACTCCACCTGGCCGGCGAGGTTGTTGCCGTTTTTATCCAGCAGCATGCGAACCGGGGTCGCCGGCAGGAAGCGGTTGAGCTGCAGCTGCTTCGGCGCCTGCGCTTCGACCACGTAGATCAGCTCCAGCAGCAGAGTGCCGACCGGCAGCGCCTTGTTCTTCAGCAGGGAAATGGTGCTGCTGCCGGTATCGCCGGAGAGGATCAGGTCGAGGCCGTTGCGGATCAGCGGGTGCTCCCAGGTGATGAACTGCGCGTCTTCACGCGACAGCGCCACGTCACGCTCGAAGGTGATAGTGCAGCCGTCCTCCGGCAGACCCGGGAAGTCCGGGACCAGCATATGGTCGGAAGGGGTGAGGACGATCAGGTTTTCGCCGCGGTCGTCCTGGTTGATGCCGACGATATCGAACAGGTTCATCGAGAAGGCGATCAGGCTGGTGTCGTCATCCTGCTCTTCGATGCTCTCCGCCAGGGCCTGGGCTTTCTCGCCGCCGTTGGAGTGGATCTCCAGCAGACGGTCGCGGCCCTGCTCCAGCTGCGCTTTCAGGGCGTCATGCTGCTGGCGGCAGGACTTGATCAGATCGTCAAAGCCGTCGGTGGATTCCGGCGCCGCAAGGTAGTTGATCAGCTCGTCATGGACGCTGTCGTAAACGGTCCGTCCGGTCGGGCAGGTATGCTCGAAGGCGTCGAGACCTTCGTGGTACCAGCGCACCAGCACCGACTGCGCGGTCTTTTCCAGGTACGGGACGTGGATCTGGATATCGTGCGCCTGGCCGATACGGTCGAGGCGGCCGATACGCTGCTCCAGCAGATCCGGGTTAAACGGCAGATCGAACATCACCAGATTGCTGGCGAACTGGAAGTTGCGTCCTTCGGAACCGATCTCAGAGCACAGCAGCACCTGGGCGCCGGTGTCTTCTTCGGCAAACCACGCCGCGGCGCGGTCGCGTTCGATAATCGACATTCCTTCATGGAACACGGCGGCGCGGATACCTTCGCGCTCGCGCAGCACCTGCTCCAGCTGCAGCGCGGTGGCGGCCTTGGCGCAGATCACCAGCACCTTCTGCGAACGGTGGCTGGTCAGGTAGCCCATCAGCCACTCGACGCGCGGGTCGAAGTTCCACCAGGTGCCGGTATCGCCTTCAAATTCCTGATAGATCTGCTCCGGATAGAGCATGTCGCGCGCGCGCTCTTCCGCGGTTTTGCGGGCGCCCATGATGCCGGACACTTTGATGGCCGTCTGGTACTGGGTCGGCAGCGGCAGGCGAATGGTGTGCAGCTCGCGTTTCGGGAAACCTTTGACGCCGTTACGGGTGTTACGGAACAGCACGCGGCTGGTGCCGTGGCGGTCCATCAGCATCGAGACCAGCTCCTGGCGCGCGGCCTGGGCGTCTTCGCGATCGCTGTTGGCGGCCTGCAGCAGCGGCTCGATATCCTGCTCGCCGATCAGATCGCCGAGGGTATTGAGTTCGTTATCGCTCAGCTTGTTGCCCGCCAGCAGCAGGGCGACGGCGTCGGCCACCGGACGGTAGTTCTGCTGTTCTTCGACAAACTGCGCGAAATCGTGGAAGCGGTTCGGATCCAGCAGGCGCAGGCGCGCAAAGTGGCTCTCCATCCCCAGCTGTTCCGGCGTCGCGGTCAGCAGCAGAATGCCCGGCACGCGCTCGGCCAGCTGTTCAATGGCTTGATATTCGCGGCTCGGCGCCTCTTCGCTCCACACCAGGTGGTGCGCTTCATCGACCACCATCAGGTCCCACTCGGCGTCGCACAGATGCTCCAGACGCTGCTTGCTGCGGCGCACGAAGTCTAAAGAGCAGATCACCAGCTGTTCGGTTTCAAACGGGTTATAGGCGTCATGCTGCGCTTCGGCGTAGCGCTCGTCGTCAAACAGCGAGAAGCGCAGGTTGAAGCGGCGCAGCATCTCCACCAGCCACTGGTGCTGAAGGGTTTCCGGGACCACAATCAGTACGCGCTCGGCGGCGCCGGAGAGCAGCTGCTGGTGCAGGATCATCCCGGCTTCGATGGTTTTACCTAAGCCCACTTCATCGGCCAGCAGGACGCGCGGAGCGTGACGACGACCCACATCGTGGGCGATGTTCAGCTGATGCGGGATCAGGCTGGTGCGCTGGCCGCGCAGGCCGCTCCACGGCATGCGGTACTGCTCGCTCTGGAACTTGCGCGCGCGGTAGCGCAGGGCAAAGCGGTCCATGCGGTCGATTTGGCCGGCGAACAGGCGGTCCTGCGGCTTGCTGAACACCAGTTTGCTGTCGAGCAGCACTTCACGCAGGGTGACGTTCGCTTCCTGGGTATCGAGGCGGGTGCCGGTGTAGGACAGCAGCCCGTTCTCTTCATGCACTTTGTCAACGTGGAGCTGCCAGCCTTCGTGGCTGGTAATGGTGTCGCCCGGGTTAAACATCACGCGAGTGATCGGAGAATCGTTGCGTGAGTACAGACGGTTTTCGCCGATGGCGGGGAAGAGGAGAGTGACCATGCGCGCATCCAGCGCTACCACCGTCCCTAATCCTAGTTCGCTCTCTGTGTCGCTAATCCAGCGTTGACCAAGTGTAAAAGGCATATATGTTCGGCTCTTTAGTTCTTTAATTGCAGGCAATAGTTGATCATCCCCATGTACAACCGGAGATGCGTCAAAATTGGGGCCAGGAATGGAAAGGGCGCTATATTACTGGATGGCAGAACGTTCGTCACGTCCTCCTCACGGTTCATTTTCAGGCTTCTGCGCCCGCAGAATGGGTGTGAAAAAATCAAAATAGCCCCAGCTGTCCTGTCACTATTGTAGCAAAGTCGTCGTTGACGAAGGGCAGGATCCCTTCCGCCACCGGCTGCAGCTGCTTTGACAAATAGTGGTCGTAATCGAGCGGCGATTGTTGATAATCCACCGGTTCCGGGCCGCCGGTGGTCCAGACGTATTTGATGGTGCCGCGCTGCTGATACTGCTGCGCCCGACCCCGCTTCAGGTTGTGCTCATCGGCAAGCCTCGCGGCGCGCACATGAGGTGGCACGTTGCGCTGATACTCCGCCAGCGGCCGGCGCAGGCGTTTGCGATAAACCAGCTGCTCATCGAGCTCGCCGTTCATCAGCCTGGCGATAGTCTCCCGCACATAATCCTGATACGGCTGGTTGCGGAAGATGCGCAGGTACAGCTCCTGCTGAAACTGCTGGGCCAGCGGCGTCCAGTCGGTGCGCACCGTTTCCAGCCCTTTGAAAACCATGCGCTGGCCGTCGCCCTCCTGAATCATGCCGGCGTAACGCTTCTTGCTGCCGGTATCGGCGCCGCGGATCGTCGGCATCAGAAAACGGCAGAAGTGGGTTTCGTATTCCAGCTCCAGGGCGCTGGTAAGCTGGCTTTTGCCAAGCTCCTGCGCCCACCAGGCGTTGACATCGTTCACCAGCGTCCGGCCAATCTCCGCCGCCTGCGCTTCGCTGTGCGGGCGCTTAAGCCAGACGAAGGTGGAGTCGGTGTCGCCGTAGATAACGTCATAGCCTTTGGCTTCAATTAACGCTTTGGTCTGACGCATGATCGCGTGGCCGCGCATGGTTATCGACGAGGCGAGACGCGGGTCGAAGAAGCGGCAGGCGCTGGTGCCCAGTACGCCGTAAAAGGCGTTCATGATGATCTTCAGCGCCTGGGAGAGCGGCTTATTGTGCCGGCGCTTGGCTTCATCGCGGCCATGCCAGATCTGGCTGACAATCCCCGGCAGGCAGTGCTTGTCTCGCGAGAAGCGGGCGCCGAGGAAGCCCTCAATGCTGTGCTGGTCATCGGGCTGCGCCAGACCCTCCACCAGGCCGACCGGATCGATTAAAAAGGTGCGAATGATCGACGGATACAGGCTCTTGTAGTCCAGGACCAGCACCGAGTCATACAGGCCGGGGCGGGAGTCCATCACATAGCCGCCGGGGCTCGCCTGCGGCGGCACGTCGCCGAGGTTCGGCGCCACGTAGCCCAGGCGGTGCATGCGCGGAAAATAGAGGTGGCTGAAGGCGGCGACCGAGCCGCCGTGGCGATCGGCGGGCAGGCCGTTGACCGTCGCTCGTTCGAGCAGAAACGGCATGATCTCCGTTTTGTGGAAGATCCGCGTCACCAGCTCGCAGTCCTGTAGGTTATAGATGGCCAGCGCCGGTTTATCGTCATGGAAGCGGCGATCGATCTCGTCCATCCGATCCCACGGGTTGTCGATGGCTTTGCCTTCGCCCAACAGCTCGCGCGCCACCGCCTCCAGCGAAAAGGAGGAGAAATTCCAGAACGCCGATTTCAGCGCCTCGATACCGTCGATAATCAGCCGGCCGTTGGCCTGGGCGAAGAAGACGCCGTTCTTAAAGCCGTGCTCGCGCCACTCCAGCTCGCTGTTGCCGCGGCCGAGCCGCAGCGGGATACGATAGCGTTCGGCATGTTTTTGCAGGACGCGCAGATCGAACTGCACCACGTTCCAGCCGATCAGCACGTCGGGGTCGTGATCGGCAAACCAGGCGTTGAGCTTTTCCAGCAGCAGGGGGCGACTGGCGACGTAGACCAGATCGAAATCGACGTCTGGCGGCGTTTCCGGTTCGGGGCCCAGCATGTAGACCACCCGCTGACCGCAGCCTTCCAGGCCGATGCAGTACAGCTCGCCGTGACGGCTGGTTTCGATATCCAGCGACACCCATTTCAGCGGCGGGCGATAGTCAGGATGGGGTTTCATGCGCGCGTTGACCAGATGCGGGCCACGCGTTTCGCCTTCCACCCACACCGGGGCGGTAATAAAGCGCTCCATCAGGTAGCGCTCCGGCGGACGGATATCGCCCTCATAGAGGGTTACGCCGCTGTCGCGGAGAATCTTCTCCAGACGCATCAATTGACGATGGGCGCGGCAGTAGAGGCCGACCACCGGCTGGCGGTGGAAATCTTTCAGGGCCAGCGGGGCGAAGCGGAAGCCTTTCTCACCCTGCAGCAGTCGCTCAGCCTGCGCCCGCTGCGCGGCGGGGATAAAGGCGACGGACTCCTGCGGCGGCAGCGTGACCTGCAGCGGACCGTCGTCGGTGGCCAGCCAGAAGGACAGCTCGGTGCCTTGCGGAGTGTCCCGCCAGTGACGGGTGAGTAAAAAACCTGCTCGTGGCTGGGTCACGGGTGCTCTCAACGATAAAAAACCAGGCCTGATTATAGCCTGGTTTCTCAGGGGGTGCTGGGGTTTTATACAGGTACTCGGCGCTAAGGTGGCGCCGGATTTCGGCTTGCGCGCTTATCCGGGCTACCCGACGCGGCAGAGCCGTAGCCCTGCCAGGCGCAGCGCGAGCAGGGTGATTATTGGCCGTAGTAGGCTTTAGCCCCGTGCTTACGCAGATAGTGCTTATCCAGCAGGGTCTGCTGCATATCCGGCAGCTGCGGCGCCAGCTGGCGGCAGAAGATGCCCATATACGCGATCTCTTCCAGCACGATGGCGTTATGCACCGCGTCTTCGGCATTTTTACCCCATGCGAACGGGCCGTGGGAATGAACCAGCACGCCAGGCATCTGCGCCGGGTCGATCTCGCGCTGGCGGAAGGTTTCAACAATCACCTTGCCGGTTTCCCATTCGTATTCGCCATTGATCTCCGCATCGGTCATCAGCCGGGTGCAGGGCACCGGACCATAGAAATAGTCGGCGTGGGTGGTGCCGGTCGCCGGAATAGCTTGCCCGGCCTGCGCCCAGATGGTGGCGTGGCGCGAATGGGTATGCACAATGCCGCCCAGCGTCGGGAAAGCCTGATACAGCAGGCGATGGGTCGGGGTATCCGACGAGGGCTTCTTCTTACCCTCCACCACTTCGCCGCTCTCCAGACTGACCACCACCATATCGTCGGCGGTCATTACGCGATAATCCACGCCGGAGGGTTTGATAACCAGAACGCCCTGGTCGCGGTCGACGGCGCTGACGTTGCCCCAGGTTAAGGTCACCAGATTATGCTGCGGCAGCGCTAAGTTGGCTTCCAGAACCTGGCGTTTAAGATCTTCTAACATAGTGTGCTCCGAATAGCAGGCGAGTCGGGTATCCCTCACCCCGGCCCTCTCCCGGCGGGAGAGAGAGAAAGGCGGCATCGCGCCCGGCCGGTACCCTCTCCCCGGCGGGGAAAGGGGGAGGGTGAGGGGACGACCTTTTAGCGTTTTGAACCGTAATAGACTTCATTCCAGCGCAGCGCGTCTTTGAAGGCCGGCAGACGGGTATCGTTGTCGATGACGGTCAGCTCGATATCATTCAGCTCGGCGAACTGGCGCATATCGTCGAGGTTCAGCGCATGGCTGAAGACGGTATGGTGCGCGCCGCCGGCGATGATCCAGGCTTCCGAAGCGGTACGCAGATCCGGCTGCGCTTTCCACAGGGCGTTGGCCACCGGCAGCTTCGGCAGATCGTGCGGCGTCGGGACGGTTTCAATGGTGTTGACCAGCAGACGGAAGCGGTCTCCCAGGTCGATCAGGCTGGCGACAATCGCCGGGCCGGTCTGGGTATTGAAGATCAGGCGCGCCGGATCCGCTTTGCCGCCGATGCCCAGCGGCTGGACGTCGAGGATCGGTTTCTCGGCGGTGGCGATCGTCGGGCACACTTCCAGCATGTGCGAGCCGAGCACCAGATCGTTGCCATTGTCGAAGTGGTAGGTGTAATCCTCCATAAAGGAGGTGCCGCCCTGCAGACCAGTTGACATCACCTTCATGATGCGAAGCAGAGCGGCGGTTTTCCAGTCGCCCTCGCCGGCAAAGCCGTAGCCCTGCTGCATCAGGCGCTGTACGGCGAGACCCGGGAGCTGTTTCAGGCCGTGGAGATCTTCAAAGGTGGTGGTAAAGGCGTGGAAACCGCCCTGTTCGAGGAAGCGTTTCATCCCCAGCTCAATGCGCGCGGCGTCCAGCACGTTCTGGCGCTTGTCGCCGTGAACCTGCGCCGCCGGGGTCAGACGGTAGCTGCTCTCGTATTCATCGACCAGCGCGCTGATATCGCCGTCGCTGACGCTGTTGACCACCTGCACCAGATCGCCGACCGCCCAGGTGTTCACTGAGAAGCCAAACTTGATCTGCGCCGCGACTTTATCGCCGTCGGTCACCGCCACTTCACGCATGTTATCGCCGAAACGGCACACTTTCAGATGACGGGTATCCTGTCTGGAGACCGCCTGGCGCATCCAGCCGCCGATGCGCTGGTGGGCCTCTTTATCCTGCCAGTGGCCGGTCACCACGCTGTGCTGCTGGCGCATACGGGCGCCGATGAAGCCGAACTCGCGGCCGCCGTGCGCGGTCTGGTTCAGGTTCATAAAGTCCATATCGATGCTGTCCCACGGCAGCGCGGCATTGTACTGCGTATGGAACTGCAGCAGCGGCTTGTTGAGGATGGTCAGGCCGTTGATCCACATTTTTGCCGGCGAGAAGGTATGCAGCCAGACCACTAACCCGGCGCATTTGTCATCGTAGTTGGCGTCGCGGCAGATATGGGTGATCTCGTCCGGGGTAGTGCCCAGCGGCTTGAGGACCAGTTTGCACGGCAGTTTGGCTTCCGCATTCAGGCTGTTCACCACATGTTCGGCATGCTTCGTCACCTGGCGCAGGGCTTCCGGGCCGTAGAGATGTTGGCTGCCAATAACGAACCATACTTCATAGTTATCAAAAATCGTCATTTTCGTATCCTTAATGGGTGAGCGCTGCCTGAGATTGCGGGGCTTTTTCCGCCTTTGCAGCCGAAGGGAGATAGTGTTGTTCGGCGCTGACCGACCACTGCTGGTAGCGCTGATAGAGTTGTTCGAAACGTTGCGCCTGCGCCGGGCGTGGCTGCAGGGTGGTTTCCACCTGGCTTGCCATCCGCTGCTGGGCGGCTGGAATATCCTCATAGACGCCGGCGGCGACGGCGGCGAAGATAGCCGCCCCCAGCGCACAGCACTGATCGGAGGCGACAATCTGCAGCGGGCGGTTCAGCACGTCGCAGCAGGCCTGCATGATGACCTGGTTTTTCCGTGCGATACCGCCGAGGGCCATGACGTTGTTAACCGGGATCCCCTGCTCGGTGAAGCACTCCATAATGGCGCGGGCACCGAAGGCGGTGGCGGCGATCAGTCCGCCGAATAGCGCCGGCGCGTCGGTGGCCAGGTTAAGGTCGGTGATCACCCCTTTCAGGCGCTGGTTGGCATTCGGCGTGCGGCGGCCGTTGAACCAGTCCAGCACTACCGGCAGATGATCGAGCGATGGGTTACTGGCCCAGGCTTCGGTGAGCGCCGGCAGTAACTGTTTTTGGCTGGCTTTGATTTGTTCGCGTAATTCCGGATGCTGCTGGGCCAGCTGTTCCAGCGGCCAGCCGAGGATGCGCCCAAACCAGGCGTAAATATCGCCGAAGGCGGACTGGCCTGCCTCCATACCGATAAAGTGCGGGACCACGCTGCCGTCGACCTGGCCGCAGATGCCTTTGACCGTGCGGTCGCCGACGCTCTCTTTATCGGCAATCAGAATGTCGCAGGTGGAGGTGCCGATGACTTTCACCAGCGCGTTAGGCTGCGCGCCAGCGCCAACGGCGCCCATATGACAGTCGAAGGCGCCGCCGGAGATGGCCACGGTCTGCGACAGACCCAGGCGCTGGGCCCACTCTGCGCTTAGCGTGCCGACCGGCACATCGGCCGTCCAGGTATCGGTGAACAGCGGCCAGGCCAGATGCTGGTTAATGATGGGATCAAGCTCATCGAAGAAGCTGGCCGGCGGCAGCCCGCCCCAGCTCTCATGCCACAGCGATTTATGCCCGGCGCTGCAGCGGCCGCGGCGCAGATCCTGCGGACGCGTAGTGCCGGAGAGCAGGGCGGGCACCCAGTCGCAAAGCTCCACCCACGAGGCGGCTGCCTGGGCGACGGCGCTATCTTCCCGGGTGACGTGGAGGATTTTTGCCCAGAACCATTCGCTGGAGTAGATCCCGCCGATATAGCGCGAGTAATCCTCTTTGCCCGGCTGGTGGCACAGGCGGGTGATCGCCTCGGCTTCCTCGACCGCGGTATGATCCTTCCACAGGACAAACATGGCGTTAGGGTTGTCAGCGAATTCTTCGCGCAGCGCCAGCACGTTACCCTCGGCATCAACGGGAGCCGGGGTTGAGCCGGTGCTGTCGACGCCAATGCCCACGACGTCGGCGCGCTGTTCGGCGCTCAGGGAGGCAAGTACGCTTTTCAGCGCCGCTTCCATGGACTCGATGTAATCTCGCGGGTGGTGGCGGAAGCGGTTGTTCGCGCCATCGCAATACTGTCCTTCCCGCCAGCGCGGATACCACTCCACGCTTGCCGCCAGTTCTGCGCCGGACGCGCATTCCACCGCCAGGGCGCGGACTGAGTCACTACCAAAGTCGAGGCCAATCGCAATTGCCATCTTGTTACTCCATGCAGAAATCATTCATGCAGCAACAGTAGATATCCCCGGCAAAATCCGTCAGGCCGGATTCGCTAATCTTATGGATTATTTTGCTGTCACCTCGCAAAGTGTGACGCCGTGCAAATATTCGATGTGGACTTTCCTGCCGTATTTATAGACACTTTTGTTACCCGGCATATCCCGGTGGAATGCACGCTGCTGGCGCTTTTTTCGCTTGCTGTGCGGCTTTTTAGCGAAATTTCCACCGCCGTCGCAGTCGTGACAGGGCCGAGAGCGATAAAATGATGAATATGGACAATTGGTGTCACTAATACCTTCGGGAGAACCACGCGT
Source organism: Klebsiella sp. K5-204 (assembly GCF_030128585.1). Lineage (NCBI taxonomy): Bacteria > Pseudomonadati > Pseudomonadota > Gammaproteobacteria > Enterobacterales > Enterobacteriaceae > Klebsiella > Klebsiella sp. K5-204. The sequence continues at coordinate 175,056 of NZ_JAKUZS010000009.1, read as the reverse complement.
ATGGCCGAAACGCAAAACGATCCGCTGCTGCCGGGCTACTCTTTTAACGCTCATCTGGTCACCGGCCTGACGCCGATTGAGGCGCAGGGATACCTGGATTTCTTTATCGACCGCCCGCTGGGTATGAAAGGCTATATCCTCAACCTGACGATCCGCGGCGAGGGGGTGATCAACAACCACGGCGAGCAGTTTGTCTGCCGGCCGGGCGATATGCTGCTGTTCCCGCCGGGGGAGATCCATCACTACGGCCGCCATCCCGACGCCAGCGAGTGGTATCACCAGTGGGTCTACTTCCGCCCGCGCGCCTACTGGCACGAGTGGCTCAACTGGCCGACGATCTTCGCCCAGACCGGCTTTTTCCGTCCGGACGAGCAGTGGCAGGCGCGCTTTGGCGAGCTGTTCGGCCAGATCGTCGATGCCGGGCAAGGGGCGGGGCGCTATTCCGAACTGCTGGCGATTAATCTGCTGGAACAGCTCCTGTTGCGGCGGATGGAGGCGATCAACGAATCGCTGCATCCGCCGCTGGATAACCGGGTGCGCGACGCCTGCCAGTACATCAGCGACCATCTGGCGGACAGCCATTTTGATATCGCCAGCGTCGCCCAGCACGTCTGCCTGTCGCCCTCGCGCCTGTCGCACCTGTTCCGCCAGCAGCTGGGGATCAGCGTCCTCGGCTGGCGGGAGGACCAGCGTATCAGCCAGGCCAAACTGTTGCTGAGCACCACGCGGATGCCGATCGCCACCGTCGGGCGCAACGTCGGCTTTGAAGATCAGCTCTATTTTTCCCGCGTGTTCAAAAAATGCACCGGCGCCAGCCCGAGCGAATTCCGCGCGGGATGTGAATAAAAAGTAAAGAAAGTGAAATGATGACCCGCTTAAATGTCACAGCCAGTAAACTATTAAGACAATTGGTAGCTTGACGACGGCGCGATGGCTTCGGAGAATCCGGGCTTCGTTTTTTAACCGGGTACATTATGCAAGCATTGCTCGAACACTTTATTACCCAATCCACGGTCTACTCGCTGTTAGCCGTGATGCTGGTGGCCTTTCTCGAGTCGCTGGCGCTGGTGGGGCTTATCTTACCCGGAACGGTGATGATGGCCGGCCTTGGGGCGCTGATTGGCGGCGGTGAGGTTAACTTCTGGCAGGCGTGGCTGGCGGGGATCGTGGGCTGTCTGCTGGGCGACTGGATCTCATTCTGGCTCGGATGGCGCTTTAAAAAGCCGCTGCACCGCTGGTCGTTCATGAAGAAAAACCGCGCCCTGCTGGAGAAAACCGAGCATGCGCTGCACCAGCACAGCATGATCACCATCCTGATTGGCCGCTTTGTCGGGCCGACGCGTCCGCTGGTGCCGATGGTCGCCGGGATGCTCGACCTGCCGGTGGCCAAATTCGTGCTACCAAATATTATCGGCTGCCTGCTCTGGCCGCCGCTCTATTTCCTGCCTGGCATTCTCGCCGGGGCGGCGATTGATATTCCGGCCGATGAAAACAGCGCCAGCTTTAAATGGCTGCTGCTGGGGGCGGCGCTACTCGTCTGGCTGGCAGGGTGGCTGTGCTGGCGGCTGTGGCGGAGCGCGAAAACGTCTGGCGATCGGCTGACCCGCTGGCTGCCGCGCGGGCGTCTGCTGTGGCTGACGCCGCTTATGGTCGCGCTGGCGGCAACGGCGTTAACGTTTGTCTTCCGCCATCCGCTGATGCCGGTCTATCTGGCGATCCTGCACAAGGTTATTGCGCGCTGATCCCCATCAGATAAGAGGCGCTGCTGTGGCCGCTTAACAGCTCGGCGGTAGCGCCATCCCAGACAATGCGCCCTTCGGCGACCACAATCGAGCGCGGCGCAATGCGCGCGGCATCTTCCACGCTGTGCGAGACCATCAGCAGGGTGAGCTGCTGCTGCTCGCAGACATCAGCCACCAGCGCCAGCATCTCCTGGCGCAGCGCCGGGTCGAGCGCTGAGAAGGGCTCATCCAGCAGCAGCACCGGCTGCTGGCGGACCAGACAGCGGGCCAGCGCCGCGCGCTGCCGTTGACCGCCGGAGAGCTCTCCCGGCAGGCGTTCAAGCAGGTCATCAATTCCCATCTGGGCGGCAATCGCCGTGACTTTCTGCTGCTGTTCGCGGCTCAGTTTCAGGCCAGGGTGGATCCCGAGGCTGATATTCTGCCGAATGGTCAGATGGTTAAACAGGTTATTCTCCTGGAACAGCATCGAAACCGGACGCTGCGCCGGCGGCGTCGCGTGATGCGTCTCGCCGTTAATCTGTAGGCTGCCGCTGGCGGGCGGCAGAAAACCGGCGATCAGATTCAGCAGGGTGCTCTTTCCGGCGCCGCTGGGGCCGAGCACCGCGATGCGCTCGCCGCGCGCGACATCGAGAGTAAAGCGCATCGGCAGATGCTGGTACAGCCAGGTCACATCATTGAGTTTTAGCATCACGCCCCGGAAGTTTTTCAATCAGCGTAAATAATAAGAAACAGAGCAGCAGCAGAAGCAGGGCGGTGACGGCGCCGTCCTGGCTGCGGTAGGCGCCTATCTGCTGGTACAGATAGAAAGGCAGGGTGCGGAACGCCTCGTTGCCGAACAGCGCCACCACGCCGAAGTCGCCAATCGACAGCACGCAGGCGAAGGCTAACGCCTGGGCCAGCGGGCGCCGGAGCGCGCGAAGTTCGATGACCCGCAGCCGCGCCAGGCCTTCGATCCCCAGCGACTGGCAGAGCATGCTGTAGCGGACGGCAATGTCGCGCATCGGGTTTTCCAGCACTTTAAGCGCGTAGGGGATCGCCATCAGAGCATTGGTAAAGATGACGATGCCGTCGGCGGACTCCGGAAGGCCGATGCTGTTATTGAGCAGCAGGAAGAAGCCGGTAGCCAGCACGATGCCCGGCATGGCAAGAATCAGCATGCCGCTCAGCTCCATCGCCTGCCCGGCCAGCGGCCGCTGACGGGCGCGCAGCTCGCGACTGCTCCATAGCAGCATCATCGTCAGGGTGACGCTCAACAGCCCGGCGGCAATGGCGATGCGCAGGGAAGTCGTCAATGCCTGCCAGAGGGCGGGCTGCGCTAGCACGTCCAGCATGTTGCGGTTGATCCCGTCGACGATGACCGCCAGCAATGGCGGCAGCAGAAGCAGCAGGGCGGCGCCGATCAGCAACCCATCGCTCAGCCGGCTATGCAGGCGATCGTCAGGGTCGCGCCAGCCGCGGACATGGCTGACGCCGATAGCCACCGCTTTACTGAGACGCTGGCTGAGCAGCACCAGCCCGAGGCAGCAGAGCATCTGGATCAACGCCAGCATCGCCGCTCGCGCCGGATCGTAGTCAAAGCTCAGCGCCTGGTAGATAGCCAGCTCAATGGTGGTGGCCTTCGGGCCGCCGCCCAGCGACAGCACGGTGGCGAAGCTGGCAAAGCAGAGCATAAAAATCAGCGCGGCGACGGCGGGAATGTGCCGGCGCATCCATGGCCATTCGACGAGGCGGAAGAAGGCATAGCCGCGCATGCCAAGCTGGGCGGCAATTTGCCGCTGCTCGCCGGGAATGTTCTCCAGCGCCTGCAGCAGCAGGCGGGTGGCCATCGGCATATTGAAAAAGACGTGCGCCAGCAGGATGCCCTGCAGGCCGTAAGGCGAGAAATCCCACTGCCAGCCGAAAGCGTGAAACAGCGAGGCCAGCCAGCCCTGGCGGCCATAGACGCTGAGGATGCCGAACACCGCCACCAGCACCGGCAGGATCAGGGTCATCGCGCACAGGCGCAGCAGCAGGGTGCGGCCGGGAAAGCGACGCCGATAAAGCGCGCGGGCGAGAAAGACGGCCGGGCCCACCGAAAGCAGCGCTGAGAGCGACGCCTGCCAGAAGGAGAAGCGCACCACGTGCCAGAGGTAGCTATCGCTGAAAACCGTCTGCCAGCCCGCGCCGGGCGCGCTGAACCACAGCGCCAGAAACGCCGCCAGCGCGACGGCGCAGAGCAGCGTGGCGGCGAACAGGCCCGGCAGCAGCCCGCTAAGGTTTAGCGGCTGACGGCGCGTTGCCATGCGCTAATCCAGGTCTGACGCTCGCTGGCGACCTGCTGCGGGGTAAACGTCAGCGTGGTCTGCGGCTTCACCAGGGTTGCAAAACCGGCCGGCAGCGCGACCTGGGTCACCGGATACATCCAGTTGCCGGTGGGGATGGCGTTCTGGAAGCCAGGCGAGACCATGAATTTGAGGAATTTCTCCGCCAGTTCCGGCTGCTTGCTGGCGGCGGTGCGGGCGGCAACTTCGACCTGCAGATAGTGGCCTTCGGCGAAGTTCGCCGCCGCATAGTGGTCTTTTTTCTCTTCAATAATGTGGTAGGCCGGCGAGGTGGTGTAGCTCAACACCAGGTCGCTTTCGCCTTTCAGGAACAGACCGTAGGCTTCGCTCCAGCCCTTGGTGACGGTAACGGTCTTCGCCGCCAGCTTCTGCCAGGCCTCGGACGCTTTATCGCCATAGACTTTTTGCATCCATAGCAGCAGCCCCAGCCCCGGGGTGCTGGTGCGCGGATCTTCATAGATGACGCGCCACTTCTGCGGGCTCTCGACCAACTCTTTCAGGCTTTTCGGCGGATTGGCCAGTTTGTTTTTATCATAGACGAAGGCGAAATAGCCGTAATCGTAGGGGACAAAGGTGTCGTTATCCCAGCCGCCCGGCACGCTAACCGCGCTGGCGGGAACGTGGCTTTTAGCGAACAGCTGACTCTGCGCCGCGGCTTCCAGCAGGTTGTTATCCAGGCCCAGCACGACGTCAGCCTTGCTGTTCTTGCCTTCCATGCGTAGACGATTCAGCAGCGAAACGCCATCTTCCAGCGCGACGAACTTCAGCTCGCAGCCGCAGTCCGCTTCAAACGCTTTTTTGACCGCCGGGCCGGGGCCCCAGTCGGCAGAGAAGGAGTCATAGGTATAGACGGTGAGGACAGGCTTAGCCAGAGCGGGCATGGCGACCAGCGCCAGCAGTGGGAGTAATTTTTTCAACACTTTGCACCTCAGAAAAAAGGGGTGGCAAAGGATTTTGAGTGAGCCTCAAATCCCTTCGCCGGCGTTATCCGGATCAGGTTCGACGGGTATTTTCTCAGCCCATACGCTTCATCCTTCAAGCCGCATCTGCGTTAGCTTCGCGCGTTCACCCCAGTCACATAGCTATCTATGCTCCAGGGGATTCACCCGCTTGCTGCCTTGATGCAACTTGAATGATATTGCGTATGTTTATTAGCACCCCGTTGAGAACGGCCTTAGTGTAATGATTTTGTCAGATGACGGAAAGCGCTTACGGCTCCGGCGGCGCAAACCATGCGGATTTAAAATCGAACCAGCCGAGGGTGTTCATCCGCACGCCGCGCATGCTGCGCTGGCCCTGAATCATCAGCCAGTGATGGATCAGCGGCACGATATGCTGGCTGGCCAGCAGGCGCTGACTCCAGGTAGCCGGATTAAACTCTCCCGCGCGCCAGCGGCTGGCGTCTTCCTGCCAGTCGATGGGGATGCAGCGCTGAATCAGCGGGACTTCGTACAGATAGGCGAATAGCGAGAATTCGATCGGCAAGGTGAAGTTAACGCTGTTGAGCCAGATATCGCTGACCACCTCGCCGCGATGCCAGGCATCGTACTCCAGCTCCTGGATCTCCAGCTTTACCTGATGCGCCGCCAGCAGGTCGCGCATGATCCCGCCGATCACCCGATGTTCGACGTGATCGCGGTAGTAGGTGAGGGTAACCGTCTCCAGGCCCGCCGGCTTGTCGCAGGCGTGGTTGCTGGCGTGATGCCAGCGCGGCAGCAGGCCGTAAGCGGGAAACCAGTTGCCCTGGTAAAGCTCGCCCGCGTGGTAGAGCAGGTTCGCGGGCTGGAACAGATAGCTTAACCAGCGGCGCACCGCCTCGTTGGCGCCCAGCGGGCTTCGCGAGTCGAACAGCAGGTAGTAGCACCCCTCTTCCAGACGACTCTCCACCGCCTTTTCGCTTTCGGTATTGCCCTGCAGCGTCAGGCCGCCGTTGGGCTCTTCGCTAATTTCCGGTAGCACCCAGACGTTCACCTCATCGATCAGCGCCCGGTAGCCAAAATAGTCCTCAAAGGCGTGGATCTTGAGCTGGTTCTGATTGTTGCGCACCACGGCATACGGGCCGGTGCCGACCGGCATCGAAGAAAAGTGGTTCATGGTCCGCCACTCCTGCGGCAGCACCATCGCCGGTACCTGGCCCAGCAGCCAGGGTAGCCAGCGGTCGGGCTGGCGCAGATGAATATCCAGGGTCCAGGCGGTGGGCGACTCAATGCGTTCGATATGCGAATAGAGCGGTAGGGCATTGCTGCGCTGCAGAGAAGCGATCACATCGGTCATCTCCAGCTCACGGCCATGGTGAAAATGGATGCCTGGCCGGAGGAAAAAGCGCCAGTGGGTGGGCGTCAACTGCTGCCAGTGGTGGGCAATATCGGCTTCCAGTTCCCCATTTTCCTCATTTACCCGCGTCAGAGCGCTGAATATTTGCCGGGCGATATGGGTTTCCGAACGCCGCAGCGCGCTGCCGGGCAGTAAATTCTTCATCGGCCGGTAGTAGAGCACGCGCAGGATGTGCCGCCCCTGGCGGAAGCTGCGCCCGAGATGCGAGACCAGCATCTGACGGACGGCGGCTTTATCGCCGACCAGCTGCACCAGCTGATCGATGCGATCCTGCTCAAGCAGATCTTCGGCACGCTGCTGCTGCAGGGCGAGGCCGGTATAGAGAAAGGTCAGCCGCGAGCGTTTTCCGCGGCCAGCCTCCGCCTCCCAGGTCAGCCAGCCGCGGGACTCCATCATATTGAGCAAGGTGCGCATGTGGCGGCGCGAGCAGCTCAGCATTTCCGCCAGCTCGTTGAGGGTGGTCTCCTGCGACTTGCCGTCGCAGCACTGCCATAGACGGATGAACTGTTGTTGCAGACGGCCGGAAGACATAAAAGGGGAACTCCTGCGCAAAACTCAGCAATTTATTACTCCCCATATTAAGCCAATAATGAATCCCGATGAAGCGAGGAGGTGAATATGATGAGGTCTACCGCAAAATCGTTCTACCAGCGCTACTTTTCTGCGACGCAGGAAGCGTCCTGGCTGGCCCGCCTGATGGCAGGACGACAGCAGGAAATTCTGGGAGAACTGATGCAGTGGGGAGTGACGTCAAAGACCTCTGATCATTGACTTGCAGACATCATGTGTGACTGAGTATTGGTGTTATACTCGTCGTTTTTCAAGCTGCAGGTGCGCGCGCTCGCCCGGGTCTATCGCTGTCGATACTCCCAGAGCCCTATGTTCTGGCCGCGTGAATCGCCCCTACGGGACTCACCCTTTCGGAGCCAGCGCAAAAACGGTTAACCGTTTGTCCTGCAACGTGAATTCCACAGAGTATAGAATCACCCGCCAGCAGAAAGCCTCTGCTGGCTTTTTTCGTTTACTTCGCGTGTGTTAAGGACATTTCATGCTGTGGTTGATGACGATGGGACGACGGCTAAACGGCGTCTATGCCGCCTTTATGCTGGTTGCTTTTATGATGGGCGTGGCGGGCGCATTGCAGGCGCCGACGTTGAGTTTGTTTCTCAGCCGCGAAGTGGGGGCGCAGCCGTTCTGGGTGGGCCTGTTCTACACCGTGAATGCGATAGCCGGGATCCTGGTGAGTCTGGCGCTGGCCAAGCGCTCCGATAGCCGCGGCGACCGGCGGCGGTTAATTATGTTCTGCTGCCTGATGGCGGTAGGCAATGCGCTGCTGTTTGCCTTCAACCGCCACTATCTGACGCTGATCACCTGCGGGGTGATGCTGGCATCCATCGCTAACGCCGCCATGCCGCAGCTCTTTGCCCTGGCGCGGGAGTATGCCGACAGCTCGGCGCGGGAAGTGGTGATGTTCAGCTCGGTCATGCGTGCCCAGCTGTCCCTGGCGTGGGTGATTGGCCCGCCGCTGGCCTTTATGCTGGCGCTCAACTATGGCTTTACCACCATGTTCTCCATTGCGGCGGGCATCTTTGTGATCAGCCTGGCGCTGATTGCCGTCAAACTACCCTCGGTTCCGCGCGTGGAGCAGCCCTCGGAAGAGGCGGAGGCGCTGGCGCAGGCCGGCGGCTGGCAGGACAAGAACGTACGCATGTTGTTTATCGCCTCCACCCTGATGTGGACCTGCAACACCATGTATATCATTGATATGCCGCTGTGGATCAGCAACGATCTCGGGCTTCCCGACAGCCTGGCCGGGATCCTGATGGGCACCGCCGCCGGGCTGGAGATTCCGGCGATGATCCTCGCCGGCTACTACGTGAAGCGCTTTGGTAAACGTAAAATGATGGTGGCGGCGGTGGCGGCCGGTGTGCTGTTTTATCTGGGGCTGATCCTGTTTCATGGCCGTACGGCGCTGCTGGCCCTGCAGCTGTTCAACGCCATCTTTATCGGCATTATCGCCGGGATCGGCATGCTGTGGTTCCAGGATTTAATGCCGGGGCGCGCGGGGGCGGCGACCACCCTGTTTACCAACAGTATTTCCACTGGCGTGATCCTGGCCGGCGTGATGCAGGGGGCGCTGTCGCAGAGCTATGGCCACGCCAGCGTCTACTGGACGATCGCCGCGATTTCGCTGGTGACGCTGTTTTTAACCAGCAAGGTAAAGGATATCTGACCGTCCTCTTCGCCCCGGCGCGCAATTCGCCGGGGCCGCCGGGTTTACTTCAGTTCGATTCGCTTGATGTCGCCGATGATAAAGATGTAGGCAATCACGCCGATCAGCGCCGTCAGGCCGACGTAGATCAGTGCGTAAAAGAAGTTACCCGTTGCGGAGATAATCACGCCAATTATCAGTGGGGCTATAATCGATGCCATATTAGCGCAGAAATTAAATATACCGCCGGTCAGGCCTGCCATATTTTCCGGGGCAATATCAGAAATTAACGTCCAGCCCAGGCCAACCATTCCCTGGCCAAAAAACGCCACCGACATGATAATAATAACGGTGCTGTTGGCGCTCACCCAGTTCGCCGCAATAATACAGCTGGAGAGTAATAATCCGGAAATTATTGGTAACTTCCGACTGATGTTGACGGAGCCGGTTCGCTTCAGCAGTCGGTCCGAGATCCAGCCGCCGAAGAGGATGCCGATGGCGGCGGCGAGGAACGGCCAGGTGGCGAAGAAGCCAACGTGCAGCCAGGGAAGATGGCGCTCGTTGGCCAGATAGCTGGGAAACCACGTCAGGAAAAACACCAGCGTGGTGTTACCGGCAAACTGACCCAGACTGGCGCCGAGGATCTGGCGACAGCCCAGCAGGCGCCTGGCGTCACGCCAGTTAAATGGAACGTTCTGGATTTTATTGTCAATGCCGTTTGCGCCGATATAATCCAGCTCCGCTTGATTAGCCGTGCGCGATTCATGGGGTTCGTGATAAAAACGCCACCACACCAAAGTAAATAAAATACCTAATCCGCCGGTGAGGAAAAAAAGCGTTCTCCAGCCATGATGTTCGAGGATTAAAAATAACAGCGGCGAGAAGGCCGCCAGTCCTATATATTCACCAACCGTATATGTTGCCGTCGCCCGCGCGCGCTCATGCTGCGGGAACCAGGTGCTGACGATGCGGCTGTTGGCCGGGAAGCAGGGCGCTTCGCTGACGCCGAGTCCCAGGCGCAGAAGCAGCAGAGATTTAAGCCCGAGGGTGAAACTTTGCAGCAGGGTAAACAGCGACCAGAAGAAAATTGACAGGGCATAGGTCAGTTTGTTGCCGAAGCGGTCTAAAAACATGCCGCCGGGGATCTGCGCCAGGGCATAGGTCCAGGCAAAGGCGGAGAAAATGATGCCCATCATCGCCGGATCGATATGAATTTCCTGGGTTAACTGTGGGGCAACGATACCGAGGATGGTGCGGTCGAGATAATTGATCATCGTTCCGACGGACAACAGCAGTAAAATAACTATCCGAACGCGGCTTCTTTTTTTCGTCCCCGATGAGGATGTGAGGACTTCCTGAGAGTTTGACATACTCATAGCGAGTTCCTTTAAAGTTTAAAATATTTTTGCATATATTTTTATATGCAAAAATATCTCCGGGAACTATAGGTAGTATCTATGAATGGCAACGCTTTGTGGCACATTCATCCGCTTCAGAAAATAATATTTGATGCACCGCCAATATTTTCCCGCGCGTGCGCATTATTGGTGGCTTGCATGGTATATTAGCATCAGTGGATTTATTCTTATATTATACGGGCAAAAATAATGAACCTAAAGCAACTTTATTATTTTAAACGTCTGTCTGAAACTGAACATTATACCGAAGCGGCCTCCAGTCTGTGCATCACCCAGCCTTCGCTAAGCCATGCGATATCAGAGCTGGAGAAGGAGTTAGGGGTCGCGCTGTTCGCCAGACAGGGACGGAACGTTAAAATTACGCAAAACGGCAAGCGTTTTCTGCCGTATGTCGAAGATGCGCTGGCCTCACTGGAAAATGGCCGCACAGTTTTGCAAAAAAACGGCGCTGAAAATAAAGAAAACATTCGTATCGCCTTTATTTACACGATGGGCGAATATGTTGTTCCGCAGTTAATTAATAAATATTCTCTTTCACCTGAGTTTCACAACGTGACTTTTTCTTTTACTCAAGGGACCTCGCTGACGCTGTTGCAGGAGCTGAAAGCGGGAAAAGTCGATCTGGCGATCTGCTCTTATATTGCCGATGAACCCGATATCGATTTTATTCCGGTTATTCAGCAGGAGCTGGTGGTGGTGACCGCCAGGGATCATCCGCTGGCCCGGCTGTATGAACATGAAGTCGACCTCGTGGAGACGATTCATTATCCCTATATCTATTTTTCAGAAAATAGCGGCTTACGTCCGTTTATCGATAATGTATTTATGCAGCAAAAGCTGGTGCCGGAGATTGCCTGCTACGTGGAAGAGGATACCGCGATGGCCGGGCTGGTCAGCATTGACTACGGGATCGCTATCATGCCGCGGATCTCGGCGCTCTCCCATTACAACGTCCATATCCTGAAGATTAAAAACACCCTCCCTCCGCGCTATATCTATCTGGCGACCATGAAAGACCGCGGACTTTCCCCTGCGCTGCAGTCGTTTAAAAATGTGGTCATCCACGACAGCCAAAAGATCTGTTAGCGAATAGCCCGGAGAGGTCCTCCGGGCTGAGGGGTTATCAGGAGAGAATATCCATCACTTCACGCAGCTTGTCGATGGCGATCTGTCCCGGCGCGGAAGCCTGACCCACGGTACCGAAGGTCATGGCTGAGCCAAAAAGACGCCCGGTCACCCGGCTGACGCCGCCCGATTTTCCCATCGACATGGTGATCAGCGGGCGGGTGGCATACTTCTCTTTCATGGTCAGCGTGGCGGCGAGCAGAGTCAGAACGTCCTGCGGCGATTGCGGCATCACCGCGATCTTCGGCAGATCGGCGCCCAGATCCTGCATGCGGCGCAGGCGATAGATGATATCTTCCTGGGCGGGGGTCTTATGAAAATCATGGTTACTCATGATCACTTTGACGCCCGCGGCATGCGCATCGTCAACCAGCGCGCGGATCTGCGCTTCATCATTGAACAGCTCGATATCGATGACATCAACCAGGCCACTGCGCGCCGCTTCGCGGTTGAGCGCGAAGTAGGCCTCGTCGCTGAGCTCGGTCTCGCCGCCTTCTTTCTTGCTGCGGAAGGTGAACAGCAGCGGCAGCGCTTTCAGCGCGCCACGGATTTCCGCCAGCGCGGCCATCACCTGAGCCATCTCTCTCACCTGAGTAAAGTGGTCAACGCGCCATTCGATGATATCGGCGCCGGCGTCGACCAGGCCGTGGGCGTTACCCAGTATTTCATCCAGCGTTTTGCCGATCAGCGGTACACAAATTAAGGTTTCCCCTTCCTGGAAGGTGATGTTCTTTACGGTAACTGCATTTGTCATGTAGGCATCCATTATTATTCGCGTTGAACCTCAGGCGGTGACTGCGGTGGGTGATACTTTTTGCGCCGCCCGAGCCTGCAGTTGACGATAGCCGATGTACAGGGCGATCACAAAGCCGATCACGGCGATCGCAAAATCAAACCACATAATGCTGGCAATACTGATCTGCGAAAGTTTGGCGGTGATCAGCGGGATCGTGAAGCTGGCGATACTGCCGGCGGTGTAGAAGATGCCGGTTGCCTTGCCTTTCCCGTTCGGGAAGCTCATCGCCATGATCGTCGCTCCCAGCTGTAGCACTCCGCCCGCGGCGGCAAAGCCGATGACAAAGGCGAAGCCGGTAACCATCATCGGCGTCGGGAACAGGCATACCAGCAGCAGCGAGACCATCGACAGGCCAGTATAGATGATCATGGCGACGGCGGAGCTGAACACCTCTTTGACGAAGGCGGCGGTCACGAAAACGCAGACCAGCGACCCGACGGTATAGATGCTGAGCAGCTTAATCGCCGAGGCATAGGGCAGACCGACCACGAACTGACCGTACTGCGCCAGCCACTGGCTGACCAGATAGAAGGTCGCCATGCCGATATAGCCGTACAGGGTGAAGATCACCATATCCAGTTTGTTGGCCTGCGGACGGGCTGAGGTTTCCGCCTGTGGCCCTGGGGTGGTCTCTTTTTTCGCAGCCTGGCTATCCGGGAACGGCATTTTGAGCAAATAGAGGCCGCTCACAACAAACAGCGCCGCCGCAATCACGAACGACCAGCCGAACCACAGATTCGCCCAGATCAGGAAACTGATAATGAACGGCAGCAGGAACTGTCCGGCGGAGACGAAGGCTTTGATCAGCACGTTGGCCCGGCTGGCGGAGTGCGGGAAAGATTCCATCAGCGCGGGATAGGTGCCGGAGTCGAGGAAGCTGTTCGCCAGGCCCGCCATAATGCCGAAGACATAGGCCAGATAGATATTTTTGGTCAGCAGAATGCCGATAAAAAAGATCAGATAGCTGAGGATCCCCAGATAGATAAAGGGCTTACGGCCAAAGCGATCCGACAGAAAGCCGGTCACGATGGTCGCCAGTTTGCCGATCCCTAACGAGGAGATCACCACTGATACGCCGGCAGCGTCTGTTCCCCACTGCTCCTGGAGATGGGCCATGTTGAGGGTGATCAGCAGCACCCCCATGCCATGAATCAGGTAGTTGAGGTACAGCCCTGCCGCGGTAGGGACGTATTTATTTTTCATCGCTTGCCCCTTAGAACAGGATGCTTTTGATGTAATCAACCGGCATCTGTTTACCCGTCCAGATTTCGAACGCGCGCGCGCCTTGCCACAGCATCATCCCGAGGCCGTTTAGCGTACGGCAGCCTTTTTTCTCAGCCACTTCCAGCAGGTGGGTTTTGCGCGGGTTGTACACGACGTCGGAGACGATCAGGTCCGGACGCAGGAAGCTGTCGTCCGGGAGCAGCATCTGGCCTTCGAACGGCTTCATGCCGACCCCGGTGGCATTGGTCAGGATCACGCTGCTGTCGATTTCGGCACGCAGTTTGTCATGATCGTCGAGATCGAACAGATGGATCTCGCAGCGCGTGTTGTTGCGGATCTTGGCTACCGTTTCTTCAGCGTTGGCGAAGAATTTATCGCGACGGTTGAAGATCGAGATCGCCTTCACGCCATCCAGTGCGGCCTGGACGCAGAGCGCGGTCGCCGCGCCGCCGGCGCCGAGCACGGTCATCTTCTTGCCAATAATATCGATACCCGCTTCGCTAAGGGCGCGCATATAGCCGGTGCCGTCGGTAATATGCCCGGTCAGTACGCCGTCGTCATTGACCACGGTATTCACCGCCCCGACCAGCTGCGCCGCCGGCGAGAGCTTATCAAGATACTGGCAAATCTCGGTTTTGTTCGGCATAGAGACGTTAAAGCCGCGCAGCTTCAAAGCCCGGAAGCCCTGCACAACGTCTTTCAGCTCCTGATTACCGACTTCAAAAGCCAGGTAGACGTAGTCCAGCCCGAGATGGGCGAAAGCCTCGTTGTGCATGGTGGGCGACATGCTGTGGCGAATCGGGGTGGCGATCAGACCAATCAGCTCAGTGTGTCCAGTAATACGTTCTGCCATGACAAAAATCCTCAATAAGTTAGAAAGGGAATTCGTTGTGCTTCGCGGCTGCCCAGCGCACCCATGTCTTCGAGGGTGTTCAGCACGTTGCGGCCTTCGCGGATGCCGTCGATAATGCGTCGCGCCATCACGCTGTCGCCGATATTCATGATTTTGACGTTATTGGCATTGGCCCAGCGCTCGATCTCGTCGAGACCCGTCCGGTTGGCGCGCATCCCCAGGCAGACAAAGCCGTAGTCGAAGGGGATATCGAAGGTATGCTGTGTATTTTTCACCTGGAAATGGTCGGCAGCCACCGCCATCAGTTGCGTATTCATGTGCTGTTCGACCTGGTGCTCGTCGAGCATGGTCAACATGGCATTTTTGGTAATGATGTCGAGATCGCGACCGGCGGCGTCCTGCATTTCGATTAATACCGCTTGCGCGCCGCGAGCGGTAAAGTATTCGATGACGTCAAGGCCAACGGCGCCCGCGCCGACAACGGCGATGCGTTTGCCCTCGACATGGGTAAATTTCGCCAGATTGTCGATCATGCCGGTAATGGAAAAGACCTTGCCTTCCGCGGCGTCAATATTCTCCCGCAGTCCTGCAATAGGCGGCAGCAGGGGGCTTGAGCCGGTGGCATTGACGATCAGATGCGGACGCAGGGCGGAAACCGAGGCCACGTCTGCCCGTTTGCCGACCTGCAGCATCAGGTTATCCAGCGCGGCGATGCGGTTTTTCATAAACTGCGGGAAATCCGCGATGCGTTTTTTCTCCGGCAGACGGGCGATATCGCTGGCGAGACCGCCGACGTGATTTTTCGCCTCCAGCAGCCAGGTGTGGCAGCCGACTTCCGCCGCGGTGCAGGCGGCCTCCATCCCGGCAGTGCCGGCGCCGATGACGACCACGTTCGTTTCGCGATTAACGCGCCGCGTTTTGTAGGTATCGCCGTGAATGATGTCCGGGTTAATTGAACAGCGCAGCGGGCGCGAGCGGGCGATGCGATGGTCGGCGCAGCCGATGTTGCAGGAGATGCATTTGCGCATCAGGCGTTCTTTACCGCTTTGCACCTTCTGCACCCACTCCGGCTCGGCAATTAGACCGCGACCAATGGCAATGAGATCGGCATCGCCGCTGGCGAGGATATCCTCGGCCACCTGCGGGGTACGGATATTGCCGGCGATGACCGTGGGCTTATGGAATTTATCGCGCACCGCGCGGGAGAGATAACGCTTCCAGCCATCCTCCAGCGACATCTGGTCGATTTGCAGATTCAGGTTGTCGTTCTGCGCCGCCGAGACGTTGATGATATCGACCTTCTCCTGGCAGAGCTCAAGGATGCGCAGAGAATCTTCGAGGGTATTGCCGCCCTTGAGGAAGTCGTCGGCGCTAATGCGCAGGCTGACCGGAAAACGCGGCCCGACGCAGGCGCGAACTTTATCGACAATCAGACTTAATATCCGGGTGCGGTTTTCGACGCTGCCGCCAAATTCATCGGTGCGCTTGTTAAATAACGGCGATAAAAACTGGCTAATTAAATAGGAGTGGCCGGCATGAATTTCGACGCAGTCAAAACCCGCGCGACGAACGCGCTCTGCGGCGTCACCGAATTTTTCCACCGCGTGATAAATTTCCTCATGGGTCATTGGCCGCGGAATATTACCGTGCTTTTTCGAGGGCGTCGTCGAGGAGGAGAGCGGTGTCTGACCTTCGAGGCGGTAGGCATAAGCCGAAGCGCCTGCGTGATTTAACTGAATGGATACGCAAGCGCCATGTTTATGCAGGGTCTCGGTTAATTTAAACAGCCGTGGGATATATTGATCGTTATCGATCCGCAGCTGGGTAGTGCCGTTGGAGGCGAAAGGGAAATCAATACAGATGTTTTCGATGGTGATAAGCCCGGTGCCGCCTTTGGCCCGCAGTTCGTAGTATTCCAGCTGTTCCTGCGAGACCTCGCCATTGAGCGTGGCCATATTGGTGCCCATCGGGGGCATAATAATGCGGTTTTTTAGCGTCATGCCGTTGATGGTCAACGGACTGAAAAGGTGCGGATAGTGGCTCATCTCTTCTCTCCACAGGAGGCCGGGAAGCCGCTATGCGGGGGCCCGGGCGTGTCCTTAGTTAATATTTCTCTGTGGGAAAAGATAGCGAGGCGAAAAATCGAAAAATAATGCTTTTTTTTGCTGTGAGCTATAGGGGTTCTCTATGAGATTAACGCTTTTTTCACATTGTTATATTTTTATATTAAACACTCGTACCTTATTTTTACTTGCAGTGAAGGGATAATACATAAACCACGCAGGTCAGGGGGAGGAAAGCGGAATCATTCGTCTTTATCGCGTGGGGCAGGCCAACGTCATGGGCTGACAATCGGCGAAGCAATATTGTTTTTTGTGCTTGAGATCTCAATTTTCTGCCGCAATAAACTAAAAAGCCCGGTCAAATGACCGGGCGCGAAGATTAATTCATAAACGCCGGCAGCTTGTGCTCATAGTCGGAAATAGCCGCTTCATGTTGCAGCGTCAGGCCGATGCTATCCAGGCCATTGAGCATGCAGTGGCGACGGAAATCGTCGATCTTAAAGCTGTAGGTTTTATCCCCCGCTTTAACCACCTGCGCTTCCAGGTCCACTTCAAACGTAATGCCCGGGTTGGCCTGCACCAGTTTGAACAGCTCGTCGACCTGCTCATCGCTCAACGTCACCGGCAGCAGCTGGTTGTTGAAGCTGTTGCCATAGAAAATATCGGCAAAGCTTGGGGCGATAACAACTTTAAAACCGTAATCGGTCAGCGCCCACGGCGCATGCTCGCGCGAGGAGCCACAGCCGAAGTTTTCCCGCGCCAGCAGGATAGATGCGCCTTTGTACTCAGGAAAGTTCAGCACGAACTCCGGGTTCGGCTGTTGACCTTTATCGTCGAGGAAGCGCCAGTCGTTGAACAGGTGCGCGCCAAAGCCGGTGCGGGTCACTTTCTGCAGAAACTGCTTGGGAATGATCGCGTCGGTATCGACGTTTGCAGCATCCAGCGGAACCACCAGGCCGGTATGTTGGGTAAATTTCTCTGCCATGATGGTCTCCTTACTTCAGATTACGGATATCGGCGAAATGGCCGGTCACAGCTGCCGCCGCGGCCATTGCCGGGCTCACCAGGTGCGTGCGTCCGCCGCGGCCCTGGCGGCCTTCAAAATTACGGTTGCTGGTGGAGGCGCAGCGCTCGCCCGGGTTCAGGCGGTCGTTGTTCATCGCCAGACACATAGAGCAGCCCGGTAAGCGCCACTCAAAGCCGGCTTCGATAAAGATCTTATCCAGGCCTTCCGCTTCCGCTTGCGCTTTCACCGGACCGGAACCCGGCACCACCAGCGCCTGGACGCCCGGCGCCACTTTACGCCCTTTGGCGATTTCCGCCGCCGCGCGCAAATCTTCGATACGCGAGTTGGTACAGGAGCCGATGAATACTTTATCGATAGCCACTTCCGTCAGCGGAATGCCGGATTTCAGCCCCATATAGGCCAGCGCTTTCTCGGCGCTGGCGCGTTCCACCGGGTCGCTGAACGACGCAGGATCGGGGATATTATCGCTGACCGAAATCACCTGGCCCGGGTTGGTGCCCCAGGTCACCTGCGGGGCAATCTCAGCCGCCTGCAGCGTCACTACGGTGTCAAATGTGGCGCCGTCGTCGGTTTTCAGGGTTTTCCAGTACGCCACCGCATCGTCAAAATCTTTGCCTTTCGGCGCGTGCAGACGGCCGCGTACGTAATTGAAGGTGGTTTCATCCGGCGCGACCAGGCCCGCTTTCGCGCCCATCTCGATCGCCATGTTGCACAGGGTCATGCGGCCTTCCATGCTCAGATCGCGGATCGCTTCGCCGCAGAACTCCACCACGTGGCCGGTGCCGCCGGCGCTGCCGGTTTTACCAATGATCGCCAACACGATATCTTTGGCGGTGATGCCCGGCGCCGCTTTGCCTTGCACTTCGATTTTCATGGTTTTCGCACGACCCTGTTTCAGGGTCTGGGTCGCCAGCACATGCTCCACTTCGGAGGTGCCGATGCCGAAGGCCAGCGCGCCAAAGGCGCCGTGGGTGGCGGTATGGGAGTCGCCGCACACAATGGTCATCCCCGGCAGGGTAACCCCTTGTTCCGGGCCCATCACGTGAACGATGCCCTGGTACGGGTGGTTCAGATCGTACAGCTCAACGCCGAACTCTTTACAGTTCTTAATCAGCTCCTGCATCTGAATGCGGGCCATCTCGCCGGACGCGTTAATATCTTTGGTCTGCGTCGAGACGTTATGATCCATGGTGGCGAAGGTTTTACCCGGCTGGCGCACCTGGCGGCCGTGGGCGCGCAGGCCGTCAAAGGCCTGCGGGGAGGTGACTTCATGCACCAGATGGCGGTCGATATACAACAGCGGAGTTTCGTTTTGCGCCTCATACACCACGTGCGCATCAAACAATTTTTCGTATAACGTCTTCGCCATGATTACACCCCTTCTGCGACATAGCGGGCAATGATATCGCCCATTTCATCAGTGCTGACCGCTGCCGTGCCGCGCGCTAAATCGCCGGTACGAACGCCTTCCTCCAGAGCGCGGTTAATCGCGCTTTCAATCGCGCTCGCCGCCTCGTCAGCGTCGAGGCTATAGCGCAGCAGCAGCGCCAGGGAGAGGATCTGCGCGATCGGGTTAGCGATATTTTTGCCGGCGATATCCGGCGCCGAGCCGCCTGCTGGCTCGTACAGGCCGAAACCTTGTTCGTTGAGGCTGGCGGACGGCAGCATACCCATCGAGCCGGTGATCATTGCGCACTCGTCGGAGAGGATGTCGCCGAACAGGTTGGAGCACAGCAGCACGTCGAACTGGGACGGATCTTTAATCAGCTGCATGGTGGCGTTATCGATATACATATGCGCCAGCTCAACGTCCGGATACTCCTTGCCGATCTCGGTGACGATTTCGCGCCACAGAATGGACGACTGCAGGACGTTGGCTTTATCGATGGAGGTCACTTTGTGACGACGTTTACGGGCGGATTCAAACGCGATGCGCGCGATACGTTCGATTTCAAAGCGGTGATACACCTCGGTATCAAAAGCTTTCTCATGCTGACCGCTGCCTTCGCGACCTTTCGGCTGACCGAAGTAGATGCCGCCGGTCAGTTCGCGAACGCAGAGAATGTCGAAGCCGTTGGCGGCGATGTCGGCGCGCAGCGGGCAGAACTCTTCCAGACCCTGATACAGTTTGGCCGGGCGCAGGTTGCTGAACAGTTTAAAGTGTTTACGCAGCGGCAGCAGGGCGCCGCGCTCTGGCTGTTCTGCGGGCGGCAGGTGTTCCCACTTCGGGCCGCCGACGGAGCCGAACAGGATCGCGTCCGCCTGCTCGCATCCGGCGACGGTCGCCTGCGGCAGGGGAGTTCCCTGACGGTCGATGGCCGCGCCGCCGACGTCGTACTGGCTGGTGGTAATGTGCATGGCAAAACGTTGGCGCACGGCTTCCAGTACTTTCATCGCCTGGTTCATCACTTCCGGGCCAATGCCATCACCCGGCAAAACGGCAATATGGTAATTCTTCGACATTACACGGTTTCCTTATTGTTCTCTTTATTCTGAGCTTTGCGTTGCAATTCTTTTTCGACTTCGGCGGCGCGCCAGATGTTGTTCAGCACGTGAACCATCGCTTTGGCTGACGACTCTACGATATCTGTTGCCAGACCAACGCCGTGGAAACGGCGACCGTTGTAGTCAACGACGATATCCACCTGGCCCAGGGCGTCTTTGCCGTGGCCTTTCGCGCTTAAGCCATATTTCACTAATTCAATGTTGTAATCGGTGACGCGGTTAATCGCCTGGTAGATAGCATCAACCGGACCGTTGCCGTTGGCGGCTTCCGTTTTGATCTCATCCCCGCAGACCAGTTTGATCGAGGCGGTCGCGATATCGCTGGAGCCGGACTGAACGTTGAAGTAATCCAGGCGGAAATGCTCCGGCTCTTCCTGCTGCTTGTTGATAAAGGCCAGCGCTTCCAGATCGTAATCGAAGACCTGGCCTTTTTTGTCCGCCAGCTTCAGGAACGCGTCGTACAGGTGATCCAGGTTGTAATCGCTCTCCTGGTAACCCATCTCTTCCATCCGGTGTTTCACCGCCGCGCGACCGGAGCGGGAAGTCAGGTTCAGCTGTACCTGGTTCAGGCCGATGGATTCCGGGGTCATGATTTCGTAGTTTTCGCGGTTCTTCAGTACGCCGTCCTGGTGGATACCGGAGGAGTGGGCGAAGGCGCCGGTGCCGACGATGGCTTTGTTCGCCGGGATCGGCATGTTGCAGATCTGGCTGACGGTCTGGCTGGTGCGCCAGATTTCATGGTGGTTGATATTGGTGTGCACGTTCATGATGTCTTTGCGCACTTTAATCGCCATGATGACCTCTTCCAGCGCGCAGTTGCCGGCGCGCTCGCCGATACCGTTCATCGCGCCTTCTACCTGGCGGGCTCCGGCGTGGACCGCGGCGAGGGCGTTGCCGACGGCAATACCCAGGTCATCATGGGTATGGACGGAGATAATGGCTTTGTCGATATTCGGTACGCGCTCATACAGGCCGCTGATAATGTTGGCGTACTCGAACGGCATGGTGTAGCCGACGGTATCCGGAATATTAATGGTGGTGGCGCCAGCGTTAATCGCGGCTTCCACGACGCGAGCCAGGTCAGCAATCGGCGTACGGCCGGCGTCTTCACAGGAGAACTCGACATCGTTAGTGTAGTTGCGCGCCCGCTTCACCATATAAACCGCGCGTTCAATGACCTCATCCAGGGTGCTGCGCAGTTTGGTGGCGATATGCATCGGCGAGGTGGCGATGAAGGTGTGGATACGGAACGCTTCGGCCACCTTTAAGGATTCCGCCGCTACGTCGATATCTTTCTCGACGCAGCGCGCCAGGGCGCATACGCGGCTGTTTTTGATGATGCGCGCGATGGTCTGCACGGATTCAAAATCGCCCGGAGAAGAAACCGGGAAACCGACTTCCATCACGTCAACACCCATGCGCTCGAGGGCCAGAGCAATCTGCAGCTTCTCTTTGACACTCAGGCTTGCCTGTAACGCTTGTTCGCCATCACGTAAGGTCGTATCGAAAATAATGACTTGCTGGCTCATGGTTTGGATCCTTAGTCTGTGTCCTGGCGCCTTGTTGACGAGCATAAAAAAACCCGCGCCAAGGCGCGGGTTTTATAGTCTTGCTGGAAGATGACTTAACGCTGAACGTCGCCCAACAGCCTACCGCGCAAATGGCATGCGTTTAGTAGTAGTAGGCTGGTGATGCGAGTGGTGCGAATCATTGCGTCAAACTCCAGATGAAATCGTTATGCTTTTAGAGTTACTGGATAGCCGTTTCAAAGTCAACCCCTGGCATGGAAAAAGCGTTTTTGGTCCGCGGCGTGAATTAGCTAATTGTGCTGATGTTAGCCCTTTTTTGCCGAAGATCCTATTTTGGACCTGCGGGGGCGCACAGGGATATGTTTCATTTGAAAATGTACTTTGCATTAAAGGCCTCGCTCACGATGCGCCGCGAGCGAAGCGGTCAAAAATCGCTATCTGAATGAAATAATTATATTTATTTTTCGTGTGAATATGTCTACCCCTTAGCGGATCTTTTTTCAATGATAAATAGTTGTTAATTTTATGGGGTGGAAAATAAAATACTTTATTATTGCTTAAGTTACAGTTAACCATTGGTGTTGTTTTTATTTTCCTGGATTATGGTTAGACTCATCTTCATTAAGTAACTCATATTGTTTGAGCAGTTTATTTATTCCGGTGGTACCGGTTTGACACTGCCACTCATAGCCTTGATATATTCCTAAAATACACCTTTGCTATTTTGCAAATGTCATTGGCATGATAAATGATATTTTCGGCGCTAATTATAGCGGTTTAGTAAAGGGAATTCATCGTGACGGCGGAACTAGATATGTTAATTGAAAGTCCAGAATATAAATCAGCCCCCGGACAGGAAGTCGTAAAACCTCAACTACGGATGGTTGATCTCAATCTGCTTACCGTTTTTGATGCGGTTATGCAGGAACAGAATATTACCCGTGCCGCCCATACGCTCGGCATGTCTCAACCGGCGGTGAGCAACGCGGTTTCACGTCTGAAAGTGATGTTTAATGATGAGCTGTTTGTGCGCTATGGCCGCGGTATTCAGCCGACGGCGCGGGCCTATCAGCTGTTTGGCTCAGTGCGTCAGGCGCTGCAGCTGGTACAAAACGAATTGCCAGGCTCCGGTTTTGAACCCTTGAGCAGTGAGCGTGTTTTCAATCTGTGCGTCTGTAGCCCGCTGGATAACATCCTGACGTCGGTGATTTTTAATAAAGTCGCCGAAATCGCGCCCAATATTCATTTAGTCTTTAAATCAGCGCTTAATCAAAATACGGAACATCAGTTACGTTATCAGGAAACGGAATTTGTGATCGGTTATGAAGAATTTCGTCGTCCTGAGTTTGCCTGTGTACCGCTATTCAAAGATGAAATGGTTCTGGTGGCTAGCCGCAACCATCCGCGTATCTCCGGACCGGTGATGGAGGCTGATATTTATCGCGAGGAGCATGCCGCGGTGGCTCTCGATCGGTATGCCTCATTCAGTCTGCCGTGGTATGACACGGCCGATAAACAAGCGCGCATCGCATATCAAGGTAATGCGATGGTCAGCGTATTAAACGTGGTGTCGCAAACGCAGATGGTGGCCATTGCGCCGCGCTGGCTGGCAAATGAGTTTGCCGATAAGTTAGCGCTGCAAATATTACCTCTGCCGCTGAAGGTGAATAGCCGGACCTGCTATCTCTCCTGGCACGAAGCGGCGGGTCGCGATAAAGGTCATCAGTGGATGGAAGAGCTGCTGGTGGATATTTGTCAGCGCTGAGCCGATGGCAATAAGCATGAAAGGGGCTTCGGCTCCTTTTTTTATATGATTTAATTACAATAATGCAGAATTTTATGCTGTTTACCCTTTCGGTTGCTCTCCGCCCGTTAGCAAAAAATGGATCAATTCCTGCTATCGCGCCTTTTCTCCGAGTATTTACTATTCTCTTTTCTTATATCTGAAGCATTCCACCATATTTCCCTCTCTCCGCTTGTTTTTCTTCTTATTCTACTTAGAAAGCATCTCCGGTGGCGAATTGCCTGCCTGCTGGCGAGCAGTTATGGTAGTGGCATGCAGTCCATTCACCTCAGTGCGGAGGGGTACTCCTTCGCATCGTGCGAGCGCGCGGAAATTGAGTTCCGCTGTCGTAAAACAATAAGCCTGGAGGCAAACCATGGAGATGTTGTCAGGAGCCGAGATGGTCGTCCAATCGCTTGTCGATCAGGGCGTCAAGCAAGTATTCGGCTATCCCGGAGGCGCAGTCCTCGATATCTATGATGCGTTACATACCCTTGGCGGTATCGATCATGTGCTGGTTCGCCACGAGCAGGCGGCGGTGCATATGGCGGATGGCCTGGCGCGAGCGACCGGGGAGGTCGGTGTGGTGCTGGTGACCTCAGGGCCTGGGGCGACGAACGCCATCACCGGTATCGCGACGGCCTATATGGACTCTATCCCGCTGGTGATCCTCTCCGGGCAAGTGGCGACATCGCTTATCGGCTACGATGCCTTCCAGGAGTGCGACATGGTGGGGATTTCCCGCCCGGTGGTGAAGCACAGTTTCCTGGTGAAGCAGACCGAAGATATTCCCGGCGTGCTGAAGAAAGCCTTCTGGCTGGCGGCCAGCGGTCGCCCCGGGCCGGTGGTGGTCGATCTGCCGAAGGATATACTCAATCCGGCGAAGAAACTGCCGTACGTCTGGCCAGACGCGGTCAGCATGCGCTCGTATAACCCGACGACCAGCGGTCATAAAGGCCAGATCAAACGCGCCCTGCAGACCCTGGTGGCGGCGAGCAAGCCGGTCGTCTACGTCGGCGGCGGGGCGATCAATGCGCATTGCGAACCTCAGCTGCGCGAGCTGGTGGAAAAGCTGAAGCTGCCGGTGGCCTCCTCCCTGATGGGGCTGGGCGCTTTCCCGGCGACGCACTCGCAGGCGCTGGGGATGCTGGGCATGCACGGCACTTATGAAGCCAACATGACCATGCACCATTCAGACGTGATTTTTGCCGTCGGCGTTCGCTTTGACGATCGGACCACCAATAACCTGGCCAAATACTGTCCGAACGCGACTGTGCTGCATATCGATATCGATCCGACCTCAATCTCGAAAACCGTGCCAGCAGATGTGCCGATCGTCGGCGATGCCCGGCTGGTGCTGGAGCAGATGCTGGAGCTGCTGGAGCAGGAAGAGGCGCAGCAGCCGCTGGACGACATTCGCGACTGGTGGCAGCAGATTGAGCAGTGGCGCGCCCGCCATTGCCTGCGCTACGACGACCAGAGCGACAAGATCAAACCGCAGGCGGTGATAGAAACGATCTGGCGCCTGACTCAGGGCGATGCCTATGTCACTTCCGATGTGGGTCAGCACCAGATGTTCGCCGCCCTCTATTACCCCTTCGACAAGCCGCGGCGCTGGATTAACTCCGGTGGCCTCGGCACCATGGGCTTTGGCCTACCGGCTGCGCTGGGGGTCAAAATGGCTCTGCCGGACGAAATGGTCGTCTGCGTAACCGGTGACGGCAGTATCCAGATGAACATTCAGGAACTCTCTACTGCGCTGCAGTATGAGCTGCCGGTCCTGGTGCTTAACCTTAACAACCGCTATCTGGGGATGGTGAAGCAGTGGCAGGATATGCTTTATTCCGGGCGCCACTCGCAGTCCTATATGGAGTCGCTGCCGGACTTCGTTCGTCTGGCGGAAGCCTACGGCCACGTTGGGATCCGCATCAGCGAGCCGCAGGAGCTGGAGACGAAGCTTGCAGAAGCCCTGGAGCAGGTGCGACAGCGCCGGCTGGTGTTTGTCGATGTCACCGTCGACGGCAGTGAGCATGTGTACCCCATGCAGATCCGCGGCGGCGGCATGGATGAAATGTGGTTGAGCAAAACGGAGAGGACCTGATTATGCGCCGGATATTATCGGTATTACTGGAAAACGAATCGGGCGCATTGTCCCGCGTTATCGGCCTCTTTTCCCAGCGCGGCTATAATATAGAAAGCCTGACTGTCGCCCCGACGGACGATCCGACCCTCTCCAGGATGACCATCCAGACCGTGGGCGATGAAAAAGCGATCGAGCAGATTGAAAAGCAGCTGCACAAGCTGGTGGATGTCCTGCGGGTCAGCGAGCTGGGGCAGGGGGCTCATGTCGAACGCGAAATCATGCTGGTGAAGGTCCAGGCCAGCGGTTACGGCCGTGAAGAAGTGAAGCGCAACACCGAAATCTTTCGTGGACAGATTATCGACGTGACGCCTTCTATCTATACCGTTCAACTCGCCGGCACCAGCGATAAGCTCGACGCTTTCCTGGCCTCCCTGCGCGATGTCGCTCGGATCGTGGAAGTGGCTCGCTCCGGCGTGGTCGGCCTGTCTCGCGGTGATAAAATCATGCGCTGAGGATCGGGAACTGATGCAAAAATAGCCCGTCAGCGACTGTCGGGCTTTTTTTTTGCGAAATCAGTAGGAACTGTAAGCGAAAGCGGTTGCTGCGCTAACTATTCTGCGCTTAGATGTTATAAAAAGGGTTCCATACCTGAATAATGGTTATGTTTGGCACTTCTTACCCAAGGGGCAATTGTGAAACTGGATGAAATCGCCCGGCTGGCCGGTGTTTCAAGAACCACCGCGAGCTATGTGATTAATGGCAAAGCGAAGCAGTACCGCGTAAGCGACAAAACGGTCGAAAAAGTGATGGCTGTCGTGCGAGAGCACAACTATCACCCGAATGCGGTCGCTGCTGGCCTGCGTGCAGGACGCACACGCTCTATCGGTCTGGTGATCCCGGATCTGGAGAACACCAGCTATACCCGTATTGCAAATTATCTGGAGCGGCAGGCGCGCCAGCGCGGCTATCAGTTGCTGATTGCCTGCTCGGAGGATCAGCCCGATAACGAAATGCGCTGTATCGAGCATCTGCTACAGCGCCAGGTGGACGCCATCATTGTTTCCACCTCGCTGCCGCCGGAGCACCCTTTTTATCAGCGCTGGGCTAACGATCCGTTTCCGATTGTCGCCCTCGACCGCGCCCTTGACCGCGAGCACTTCACCAGCGTCGTCGGCGCTGACCAGGATGATGCCGAGATGCTCGCCGCCGAGTTGCGGACTTTTCCCGGCGAAACGGTGCTTTATCTGGGCGCGCTGCCGGAACTGTCGGTGAGCTTCCTGCGCGAGCAAGGCTTCCGTAAAGCCTGGCAGGACGATCCGCGTGAGGTGCATTATCTCTATGCCAACAGCTACGAGCGAGAAGCGGCGGCCCAGCTGTTTGAGAAATGGCTTGAAACCCATCCGATGCCGCAGGCGCTGTTCACCACCTCTTTCCCGTTGCTGCAGGGCGTCATGGATGTGACGCTGCGCCGTGAGGGTAAACTGCCCTCCGAGCTGGCGATCGCCACCTTCGGCGATAATGAGCTGCTCGATTTCCTGCAGTGTCCGGTACTGGCCGTGGCCCAGCGCCATCGCGATGTCGCTGAGCGGGTGCTCGAGATCGTCCTCGCCAGCCTCGATGAACCGCGCAAGCCGAAGCCGGGCCTCAGCCGTATTCGTCGTAATCTTTATCGCCGCGGCAGCCTGAATCGCCGTTAAGCGCGCAATATCGTCAGCACCCAGGATTAATCCTGGCAGGCCTGCCAGAGAGCAGGCCGCTGGCGATAAATCAGGCAACTGACGTCCAGAATGCAAAACTGAATATATTTCAGACAAATCCCTAAACTTCTTTACGCGTTATTTTGTTTTATTCGCTGGCAATCGTTTTGCGACTCAAAACGGGACACAAAAAATGATTGTGCCGGCTTTAATTGTATTATTTTGTTACATTCACCAGGTTAATTGCTGAATTAACACCCATTTTGTTAGCCCCAACCTTTCTCTCCTGCCTTATCCCGCGCCTGGTCAGCCCTTCAGCCAGCAACAGGTACTGTTAACGGCCGGCATAATGGCCTAAAATGCCGCTCGCGTCGCAAACTGACACTTTATATTTTCCCGCCGAAGATATTTTGATGTTTATAACTGTTACGAGTTTGTTGGTTATTTTCTTACACGTATTCATAACGTTAATTTGCCTCGCCTGTTGATGATTTTTTCATCAGGGCTAATGTCGGCTGTAAATAATGGGTTTTTGAGCTCCGTTGGCATTCGTGCTGGCTTGACAAGCTTTTCCTCCGCTCCGTAAACTCCTTGTGGTGGGAATTTGTGGGATAAAGTGGCGAAAAGGGGTGAGGCTGGCATGTTCCGTGGAGCAACGTTAGTCAATCTCGACAGCAAAGGCCGCCTGGCCGTGCCAACGCGCTATCGCGATGGGCTGATCGAGGACGCTGCCGGTCAATTGGTATGCACCATTGACATTCATCACCCGTGCCTGCTGCTTTATCCATTGCCTGAATGGGAAGTCATCGAGCAGAAATTGTCGCGTTTATCGAGCATGAATCCCGTTGAGCGGCGCGTACAGCGTTTGCTTCTGGGTCATGCCAGCGAATGTCAGATGGATAATGCCGGTCGCTTGCTGATAGCGCCGGTGTTACGGCAGCATGCCGGGCTGACAAAAGAAGTGATGCTGGTCGGGCAGTTTAATAAATTTGAACTGTGGGACGAAACGACCTGGTATCAACGGGTCAAGGAAGATATCGACGCTGAGCAGTCCGCGACCGGTGAACTGTCGGAGCGCCTGCAGGATTTGTCTTTATAAAAATGATGGAAAATTTTAAACACACTACGGTACTTCTGGATGAAGCCGTCAACGGCCTCAATATTCGTCCAGACGGTATCTATATTGATGGTACCTTTGGTCGCGGCGGTCACTCGCGCCTGATCCTCTCCCAACTGGGAGCGGAAGGACGCTTGCTGGCAATCGATCGCGATCCTCAGGCGATTGCCGTCGCGCAAACCATCGATGATCCCCGCTTTTCCATCGTACATGGTCCATTTTCACAGCTTGCTGAGTACGTCGGCGAGCGCAATCTTACCGGTAAGATCGACGGCATTCTGCTCGATCTTGGCGTCTCTTCCCCGCAGCTTGACGATGCGGAACGCGGCTTTTCCTTTATGCGCGACGGGCCGCTGGATATGCGCATGGATCCGACCCGCGGTCAGTCCGCGGCCGAATGGCTGCAGACCGCTGAAGAAGCGGATATCGCCTGGGTGATTAAAACCTTCGGCGAAGAGCGTTTCGGTAAACGGATCGCCCGCGCGATCGTCGAACGTAATCGCATTGCACCGATGACCCGCACTAAAGAGCTGGCGGAGGTCATCGCCGCGGCGATGCCGGTAAAAGATAAGCACAAACATCCCGCGACCCGTACCTTCCAGGCGGTGCGCATTTGGGTAAACAGTGAACTGGAGGAGATAGAGCAGGCGCTAAAAAGCTCGCTCAGCGTGCTGGCCCCGGGCGGGCGGCTGTCGATCATTAGTTTTCATTCGCTGGAAGATCGCATTGTAAAGCGCTTTATGCGTGAGCAAAGCCGCGGTCCGCAGGTTCCGGCGGGAATACCGATGACCGAATCGCAGCTCAAAAAACTGGGCGGCCGTGAGTTACGAGCACTAGGCAAGTTGATGCCGGGCGAAGAAGAGGTGGCAGAGAATCCACGTGCCCGTAGTTCAGTGCTGCGTATCGCAGAGAGGACGAACGCATGATCGGCAGAGTGACAGAGGCCTTAAGCAAAGTTAAAGGGTCGATTGGAAGCAACGAGCGCCATGCTTTGCCTGGCGTGATCGGGGACGACCTTCTGCGGTTTGGGAAACTGCCACTCTGCCTGTTCATTTGCATCATTATTACGGCGATTACCGTGGTCACCACCGCGCACCACACGCGCCTGTTGACCGCGCAGCGTGAACAACTGGTTCTGGAACGCGACGCCCTGGACATTGAGTGGCGCAACCTGATCCTCGAAGAGAACGCGCTCGGCGATCACAGTCGGGTTGAACGGATCGCGACCGAGAAGTTGCAGATGCAACACGTCGATCCATCACAAGAAAATATCGTTGTACAGAAATAAGGATTATTGCGACGGATGAAAGCAGCGCCAAAAACGCCAAAAGCAAAACGTCAGGAAGAACAGGCCAACTTTATCAGTTGGCGTTTTGCGTTGCTGTGCGGCTGCATTCTGCTGGCGCTGACTTTCCTGCTGGGGCGCGTTGCCTGGCTACAGGTGGTCAGCCCGGATATGCTGGTGCGTCAGGGCGATATGCGTTCCCTGCGCGTACAGGAAGTGTCCACCGCGCGCGGGATGATTACCGACCGCTCCGGACGTCCACTGGCGGTCAGCGTGCCGGTGAAAGCTATCTGGGCCGATCCGAAAGAACTCCATGATGCCGGCGGGGTAACCCTGGATACGCGCTGGAAGGCGCTGGCGGATGCCCTCAATATGCCGCTGGATCAGCTGGCGACGCGTATCAATACCAATCCGCGGATGCGTTTCATCTATCTGGCGCGTCAGGTAAACCCTGACATGGCCGACTACATCAAAAAACTGAAGCTGCCGGGCATTCATCTGCGTGAAGAATCCCGTCGTTACTACCCTTCCGGGGAAGTGACCGCTCACCTCATCGGTTTTACCAACGTCGACAGCCAGGGGATTGAAGGGGTCGAAAAAAGCTTTGATAAATGGCTCACCGGCCAGCCGGGCGAGCGTATCGTGCGTAAAGACCGCTATGGCCGGGTAATTGAAGACATCTCTTCCACCGACAGCCAGGCGGCGCACAACCTGGCGCTGAGTATTGACGAGCGTCTGCAGGCGCTGGTCTATCGTGAGCTGAACAACGCCGTGGCCTTTAACAAAGCCGAGTCCGGCAGCGCGGTGTTAGTGGACGTGAACACCGGCGAAGTGCTGGCGATGGCCAACAGCCCGTCCTACAACCCAAACAACTTCGCCGGCACGGCGAAAGACACCATGCGTAACCGCGCCATCACCGACGTCTTCGAACCCGGTTCGACGGTGAAGCCGATGGTGGTGATGACGGCGCTGCAGCGCGGTATCGTCAACGAAAATACCGTGCTCAATACCGTGCCTTATCGAATTAACGGCCACGAAATTAAAGACGTGGCGCGCTACAGCGAATTGACCCTGACCGGGGTGCTACAGAAGTCGAGTAACGTCGGTGTTTCTAAGCTGGCGTTAGCGATGCCGTCCTCAGCGTTAGTAGATACTTACTCACGTTTTGGGCTTGGAAAGGCGACCAATTTGGGGTTGGTCGGAGAACGCAGTGGCTTATATCCTCAAAAACAACGGTGGTCTGACATAGAGAGGGCCACCTTTTCTTTCGGCTACGGGCTAATGGTAACCCCGTTACAGTTAGCGCGAGTCTACGCAACGATTGGCAGCTACGGCATCTATCGCCCGCTGTCGATTACCAAAGTTGATCCACCGGTTCCGGGCGAGCGTGTCTTCCCGGAATCACTCGTTCGTACCGTCGTTCATATGATGGAAAGCGTGGCGCTGCCCGGCGGCGGCGGCGTGAAAGCGGCGATCAAAGGCTATCGCATCGCGATTAAAACCGGTACGGCGAAAAAAGTGGGGCCGGATGGCCGCTATATCAACAAATATATTGCTTACACCGCAGGCGTTGCGCCCGCCAGCCATCCGCGCTTTGCGCTGGTGGTGGTGATCAACGACCCGCAGGCAGGTAAATACTACGGTGGCGCCGTTTCCGCGCCGGTGTTCGGTGCCATCATGGGCGGCGTATTGCGCACCATGAACATCGAACCGGATGCGCTGGCAACGGGCGAAAAAAGTGAATTTGTAATTAATCAAGGCGAGGGAACAGGTGGCAGATCGTAATTTGCGCGACCTTCTCGCTCCATGGGTGCCAAACGCACCGGAGCGCATTCTGCGAGAGATGACGCTGGACAGCCGGGTGGCGGCTTCCGGCGATCTCTTTATCGCGGTACAGGGTCATCAGGCGGACGGGCGTCGTTATATCCCGCAGGCGATAGCGCAAGGTGTGGCTGCCATTATTGCTGAAGCGCAGGGCGAAGCGAAAGACGGTGAGATCCGTGAAATGCACGGCGTGCCGGTTATCTACCTGAGCCAGCTTAACGAACGTTTATCGGCGCTGGCCGGGCGTTTTTATCATCAGCCGTCGCAGCAGCTGCGTCTGGTGGGCGTGACCGGTACCAACGGCAAAACCACCACCACCCAGCTTCTGGCGCAATGGGCGAAACTGCTCGGCGAAACCAGCGCGGTGATGGGGACCGTCGGCAACGGGCTGCTGGATAAAGTGGTGCCGAGCGAAAACACCACCGGCTCTGCGGTCGATGTTCAGCACGTGCTTTCCGGCCTGGTCGAGCAGGGGGCAACCTTCGGCGCGATGGAAGTCTCTTCCCACGGGCTGGTGCAGCACCGCGTGGCGGCCGTGCAGTTTGCCGCCTCGGTATTTACCAACCTGAGCCGCGACCACCTCGACTACCATGGCGATATGGCGCACTACGAAGCGGCGAAATGGCTGCTGTACTCCACCCACCATTGCGGCCAGGCCATCGTCAACGCTGACGATGAAGTCGGTCGTCGCTGGCTGGCGAAGCTACCGGACGCGGTGGCGGTGTCGATGGAAGATCATATCAATCCGAACTGCCACGGCCGCTGGCTGAAGGCCACCGCGGTCAACTATCACGACAGCGGCGCCACCATCCAGTTTGACTCCAGCTGGGGCAACGGTGAAATCGAAAGTCGCCTGATGGGCGCCTTTAACGTCAGCAACCTGCTGCTGGCGCTGGCCACGCTGCTGGCGCTGGGCTATCCGCTGGCCGATCTGCTGAAAACGGCGGCTCGTTTACAGCCGGTATGCGGCCGTATGGAAGTGTTCAGCGCGCCCGGTAAACCGGCCGTGGTGGTGGATTATGCCCATACGCCTGACGCGCTGGAAAAAGCGCTGCAGGCCGCGCGCCTGCACTGCAGCGGCAAGCTGTGGTGCGTCTTCGGCTGCGGCGGAGACCGCGACAAAGGCAAGCGTCCGCTGATGGGGGCGATTGCTGAAGAGTTCGCCGATATCGTGGTCGTCACTGACGACAACCCGCGTACCGAAGAGCCGCGGGCGATTATCAACGATATTCTGGCCGGCATGCTCGATGCAGGTCATGCAAAAGTGATGGAAGGCCGTGCGGAAGCGGTGACCAACGCCGTGATGCAGGCGCAGGAGAACGACGTGGTGCTGGTGGCGGGTAAAGGCCATGAAGATTACCAGATCGTCGGCAACCGTCGTCTGGATTATTCCGACCGCGTCACCGTCGCGCGTCTGCTGGGAGCGGTAGCATGATTCGCTTTACGTTAAGCCAGCTCGCCGCGATCGCTCATGGCGAACGGCAGGGTAGCGATATCGCTATCGACGAGGTGACCACCGACACCCGTAAAATCACGGCGGGCTGCCTGTTTGTGGCGCTGAAAGGCGAGCGTTTCGACGCCCATGATTTTGCCGAACAGGCGAAAGCGGCAGGCGCCGGCGCGCTGCTGGTGAGCCGTCCGCTACCCTGCGATCTCCCGCAGGTGATCGTGAAAGATACCCGGCAGGCTTTCGGCGAGTTGGCCGCCTGGGTACGTCAGCAGGTGCCGACCCGCGTCGTCGCCCTGACCGGCTCGTCTGGTAAAACCTCGGTCAAAGAGATGACCGCGGCGATCCTCAGCCAGTGCGGCAACACGCTGTATACCGCCGGCAACCTGAACAACGATATCGGCGTGCCGATGACCCTGCTGCGTCTGACCAAAGAACATCAGTACGCGGTGATTGAGCTTGGCGCCAACCACCAGGGCGAAATCGCGTGGACCGTCAGCCTGACGCGTCCGGAAGCGGCGCTGGTCAACAACCTTGCCGCCGCGCACCTTGAAGGTTTCGGCTCGCTGGCGGGCGTGGCGAAGGCGAAGGGCGAAATCTATACCGGTCTGCCGGAAAACGGCATCGCCATTCTCAATGCCGACAACAACGACTGGCTGAACTGGCAGGCGGTGATTGGCGATCGCAAAGTGTGGCGCTTCTCGCCGAACGCGGCCAACAGCGATTTCACCGCGACTAACGTGCAGATCACCAGCCACGGCACCGAATTTACGCTGCAGACCCCAACCGGCAACGTTGACGTACTGCTGCCGCTGCCGGGACGCCACAACATCGCTAACGCGCTGGCGGCGACCTCGCTGGCGATGGCGGTAGGCGCCGATCTGGCGGCGGTGAAAGCCGGTCTGGCGCAGCTGCAGGCCGTTCCGGGACGTCTGTTCCCGATCCGCCTGACCGAGAGTCAGCTGCTGCTGGATGACTCCTATAACGCTAACGTCGGTTCGATGACCGCGGCGGTGCAGGTGCTGTCAGAGATGCCCGGCTTTCGGGCGATGGTGGTCGGCGATATGGCGGAGCTTGGCGCGGAAAGCGCGGCTTGCCATCGTGAAGTCGGCGAAGCGGCGAAAGCGGCAGGGCTGGATTGTGTTCTCAGCGTCGGCGCCTTGAGCGCGGATATCAGCCGCGCCAGCGGCGTGGGCGAACATTTTAACGATAAAGCCGCCGTGGTGGCTCGCCTGCGCGAGCTGCTGGCGGAGCATAAGATAATGACCATTTTAGTGAAGGGTTCACGTAGTGCCGCCATGGAAGAGGTAGTACGCGCATTACAGGAGACTGGGACATGTTAGTATGGCTGGCCGAACATTTGGTCAAATATTATTCCGGCTTTAACGTCTTTTCGTATTTGACGTTTCGCGCCATCGTCAGCCTGCTGACCGCGCTGTTCATCTCTCTGTGGATGGGCCCGCGCATGATCGCCCGTCTGCAAAAACTCTCCTTCGGCCAGGTGGTTCGTAACGACGGTCCGGAGTCCCACTTCAGCAAACGCGGCACGCCGACCATGGGGGGGATCATGATCCTCACTGCGATCACCGTCTCCGTTCTGCTGTGGGCTTACCCCTCCAACCCGTACGTCTGGTGCGTGCTGACGGTATTAATCGGCTACGGGATCATCGGCTTCGTTGATGACTACCGTAAAGTGGTGCGCAAAGACACCAAAGGCCTGATCGCCCGCTGGAAATATTTCTGGATGTCGGTGATCGCGCTGGGCGTGGCGTTCGCGCTCTATCTGGCCGGGAAAGACACCCCGGCGACCGAGCTGGTGGTGCCGTTCTTTAAAGACGTTATGCCGCAGCTGGGGCTGTTCTATATCCTGCTGGCCTACTTCGTGATCGTCGGCACCGGCAATGCGGTTAACCTGACCGACGGTCTCGACGGCCTGGCGATCATGCCCACCGTCTTCGTCGCAGCGGGTTTTGCGCTGGTGGCGTGGGCGACCGGTAACATGAATTTCGCCAACTACCTGCACATCCCCTATCTGCGCCACGCCGGCGAACTGGTGATCGTCTGTACGGCGATCGTCGGCGCGGGGCTGGGCTTTCTGTGGTTTAACACCTATCCGGCGCAGGTCTTTATGGGCGACGTCGGTTCGCTGGCGCTCGGCGGCGCGCTGGGCATTATCGCCGTGCTGCTGCGTCAGGAATTCCTGCTGGTGATTATGGGCGGCGTTTTCGTGGTGGAGACCCTGTCGGTGATCCTGCAGGTCGGCTCCTTTAAGCTGCGCGGTCAGCGTATCTTCCGCATGGCGCCGATCCACCACCACTATGAACTGAAAGGCTGGCCGGAGCCGCGCGTTATCGTGCGCTTCTGGATTATTTCGCTGATGCTGGTGCTGATTGGCCTGGCGACGCTGAAGGTACGTTAATCATGGCAGATTATCAGGGTAAAAAAGTCGTCATTATTGGGCTGGGCATGACCGGCCTGTCATGCGTGGACTTTTTCATGGCGCGCGGCGTAACCCCGCGCGTTATGGACACCCGCGTCGCGCCTCCCGGGCTGGATAAATTGCCTGAATCGGTCGAATGCCATGTCGGCGGCCTCAATGATACCTGGCTGCTGGCGGCGGATCTGATTGTCGCCAGTCCCGGCATCGCGCTGGCTCATCCTTCGTTGAGCGCGGCGGCGGACGCTGGCGTAGAGATCGTTGGCGATATCGAACTGTTCTGCCGCGAAGCGCAGGCGCCGATCATCGCCATTACCGGCTCGAACGGCAAAAGCACCGTCACCACCCTGGTGGGCGAGATGGCGAAAGCGGCCGGGGTTAACGTCGGCGTGGGCGGCAATATCGGCCTGCCGGCGCTGATGCTGCTGGATACCGATCGTGAGCTGTATGTCCTGGAGCTCTCCAGCTTCCAGCTGGAAACCACCTCCAGCCTGCAGGCGGTGGCGGCAACCATCCTCAACGTGACTGAGGACCATATGGACCGCTACCCGCTGGGGCTGCAGCAGTATCGCGCGGCGAAGCTGCGGATTTACGAGAATGCGAAGACCTGCGTGGTCAACGCGGACGATGCGCTCACCATGCCGGTACGCGGCGCGGACGATCGCTGCATCAGCTTTGGCGTCGATGTCGGTGACTACCACCTTAACCGTCAGCAGGGCGAGACCTGGCTGCGCGTTAAAGGTGAGAAAGTCCTCAATGTAAAAGAGATGTCTATCACGGGTCAGCATAACTACAGCAACGCCCTGGCGGCGCTGGCGCTGGCCGATGCCGCGGGCCTGCCGCGTGCCAGCAGCCTGAAGGCGCTGACCACCTTTACCGGCCTGGCGCATCGCTTCCAGCTGGTGCTGGATCACAACGGCGTGCGCTGGATTAACGACTCGAAGGCAACCAACGTTGGCAGTACCGAGGCGGCGCTGAACGGCCTGCAGCTTGATGGCA
Source organism: Klebsiella sp. K5-204 (assembly GCF_030128585.1). Taxonomy (NCBI): domain Bacteria; kingdom Pseudomonadati; phylum Pseudomonadota; class Gammaproteobacteria; order Enterobacterales; family Enterobacteriaceae; genus Klebsiella; species Klebsiella sp. K5-204. The sequence goes on along the minus strand of NZ_JAKUZS010000009.1, from coordinate 139,235 downwards.
CGCTGTATCTGCTGCTGGGCGGCGACGGCAAGTCCGCTGATTTCACCCCGCTGAAGCGCTACCTTGGCGGCGATCGTATCCGCCTGTACTGCTTTGGTCGCGACGGCGCCGAGCTCGCCGAGCTGCGTCCTGAGGTGGCGGTACAAACTGAAACCATGGAACAGGCGATGCGTCAGATTGCGCCCCTGGTGAAAGCGGGCGACATGGTTCTCCTGTCGCCGGCCTGCGCCAGCCTGGATCAGTTTAAGAACTTTGAACAACGGGGCGAGATGTTTGCCCGCCTGGCGAAGGAGTTAGGTTGATGCGTTTCTCTCTCCCACGCCTGAGAATGCCGCAACTGAGCTTGCCTCGGTTGAGACTGCCGCGACTGCCGGGGATGTTTATCTTCGCCTGGCTGTTCGCCGCGCTGAAAGGCTGGGTGATGGGCTCGCGCCCAAAAGATAACGACAGTCTGGTGATGTATGACCGGATGCTGCTGTGGCTGACCTTCGGCCTGGCGGCGATCGGCTTTATTATGGTGACCTCGGCGTCAATGCCGGTGGGGCAGCGTCTGGCGAACGATCCTTTCCTCTTCGCCAAGCGTGACGGCCTGTACATTGTGCTGGCCTTTGTCCTCGCGCTGGTGACGCTGCGACTGCCGATGGATTTCTGGCAGCGCCACAGTACCGCGATGCTGATCGCCTCGATCGTCATGCTGCTGATCGTGCTGGTGGTGGGTAGCTCGGTAAACGGTGCATCGCGCTGGATCGCCCTCGGTCCGCTGCGCATTCAGCCGGCGGAGTTCACCAAGCTGTCGCTGTTCTGCTACATCGCCAACTATCTGGTGCGTAAAGCTGATGAAGTGCGCAACAACCTGCGCGGCTTCTTAAAACCGATGGGCGTGATTTTCGTGCTGGCGATCCTGCTGCTGGCGCAGCCTGACCTCGGTACGGTGGTGGTGCTGTTCGTCACCACGCTGGCGATGCTGTTCCTCGCCGGCGCCAAGCTGTGGCAGTTCATCGCCATTATCGGCATGGGCATCTCGGCGGTGGTCCTGTTGATCCTCGCCGAACCGTACCGTATTCGCCGCGTGACCTCCTTCTGGAACCCGTGGGAAGACCCGTTCGGCAGCGGCTACCAGCTGACCCAGTCGCTGATGGCCTTTGGCCGCGGCGAGATGTGGGGGCAGGGACTCGGTAACTCGGTGCAAAAACTGGAGTATTTGCCGGAAGCGCACACTGACTTTATCTTCGCCATCATCGGCGAAGAACTCGGTTATATCGGTGTGGTACTGGCGCTTTTAATGGTATTCTTCGTCGCTTTCCGCGCCATGTCGATTGGCCGAAAAGCGCTGGAGATCGATCATCGCTTCTCCGGCTTCCTCGCCTGTGCGATTGGTATCTGGTTTAGCTTCCAGGCGTTAGTTAACGTCGGGGCGGCGGCGGGGATGCTGCCGACGAAAGGTCTGACGCTGCCGCTGATCAGTTATGGTGGTTCCAGTCTGCTGATTATGTCGACGGCCATCATGTTGTTGTTGCGAATTGATTATGAAACGCGTCTGGAAAAAGCCCAGGCGTTTACACGGGGTGTTCGATGAGCGGTCAGGAAAAGCGGTTGATGGTGATGGCGGGCGGTACCGGCGGGCATGTGTTCCCGGGACTGGCGGTCGCGCACCATCTAATGGACCAGGGCTGGCAGGTTCGCTGGCTGGGTACCGCCGATCGTATGGAAGCGGATTTAGTGCCGAAAAACGGCATCGAGATTGATTTTATCCGTATCTCCGGCCTGCGTGGCAAAGGGATTAAAGCACAGCTGCTGGCGCCGGTGCGGATCTTCAACGCCTGGCGTCAGGCGCGGGCGATCATGAAGCGTTTCCAGCCGGACGTGGTGCTGGGCATGGGCGGCTATGTGTCCGGGCCTGGCGGTCTGGCGGCGTGGTCGCTGGGGATCCCGGTGGTCCTCCACGAGCAAAACGGCATTGCCGGCCTGACCAACAAGTGGCTGGCGAAGATTGCGAAGAAAGTGATGCAGGCGTTTCCCGGCGCCTTTCCGCATGCGGACGTGGTCGGCAATCCGGTGCGCACCGATGTGCTGGCGCTGCCGCTGCCGGGGCAGCGTCTGGTGGGCCGTCAGGGGCCGATTCGCGTGCTGGTGGTCGGTGGCTCTCAGGGCGCGCGCGTCCTGAACCAGACCATGCCGCAGGTGGCGGCGAAGCTCGGCGATACGGTGACCATCTGGCATCAGAGCGGTAAAGGCGGCCAGCAAACCGTGCAGCAGGCCTATGCCGCCGCGGGGCAGCCGCAGCATAAAGTGACGGAATTTATTGATGATATGGCCGCGGCGTATGCCTGGGCAGATGTTGTGGTTTGCCGTTCCGGCGCGCTGACGGTTAGCGAAATCGCGGCCGCGGGCTTACCGGCGCTGTTTGTACCGTTCCAGCACAAAGATCGTCAGCAGTACTGGAATGCGCTGCCGCTGGAGAAAGCCGGCGCGGCGAAAATTCTCGAACAGCCGGCGTTCACGGTAGAGGCGGTAGCCTCTACTCTGGCGAGCTGGGATCGGGAAACCTTGCTGGACATGGCGGAACGAGCGCGTGGCGCTTCGATTCCGGACGCTACCGAGCGGGTAGCAGAAGAGGTCAGCGCCGTAGCTTTGGCGCGCTAATTGCGGTGATTTTCACCGCCCGAATACAGATGTTGATGGCGTAAAGAATGAATACACAAGATTTGGCAAAACTGCGTTCCATAGTGCCCGAGATGCGTCGCGTCCGGCACATTCACTTTGTCGGCATCGGCGGTGCCGGTATGGGCGGTATTGCCGAAGTGTTGGCTAATGAAGGTTACCAGATCAGCGGCTCCGATCTCGCGCCGAATCCGGTGACCCAGCAGCTGTCGCAGCTTGGCGCCACCATTTATTTCAACCATCGCCCGGAAAACGTGCGCGATGCCAGCGTGGTCGTAGTTTCCAGCGCGATTTCCGCCGATAACCCGGAAATCGTCGCCGCGCACGAAGCGCGTATCCCGGTGATCCGCCGTGCGGAAATGCTGGCGGAGCTGATGCGCTTCCGTCACGGGATCGCGATTGCCGGAACTCACGGCAAAACCACCACCACCGCGATGGTGTCCAGTATTTACGCCGAAGCCGGGCTGGACCCGACCTTCGTCAACGGCGGGCTGGTGAAAGCGGCGGGCGTTCATGCGCGTCTCGGCCATAGCCGTTACCTGATTGCGGAAGCGGATGAGAGCGATGCGTCGTTCCTGCATCTGCAGCCGATGGTCGCGATTGTGACCAACATCGAAGCCGACCATATGGATACCTACCATGGCGACTTCGAAAATCTGAAGCAGACCTTTATTAATTTCCTGCACAACCTGCCGTTCTACGGACGCGCGGTAATGTGCGTGGACGATCCGGTTATTCGTGAACTGCTGCCGCGCGTTGGCCGGCAGATCACCACCTACGGTTTCAGCGACGACGCCGACGTTCGCGTAGAAGACTACCGTCAGGTTGGGGCGCAGGGGCATTTCCGCCTGGTGCGTCAGGATAAAGAACTGCTGCAGGTGACACTCAATGCCCCGGGACGCCATAACGCGCTGAACGCGGCGGCGGCTGTCGCCGTGGCGACGGAAGAGGGGATTGACGATCAGGCGATCCTGCGCGCGCTGGAAAGCTTCCAGGGTACCGGTCGTCGCTTCGACTTTCTTGGCGAATATCCGCTGACGGAAGTCAACGGCAAAGCGGGCAGTGCGATGCTGATCGATGACTACGGTCACCACCCGACGGAAGTCGACGCCACTATCAAAGCGGCGCGTGCCGGCTGGCCGGATAAAAATCTGGTGATGGTATTCCAGCCGCACCGTTATACCCGTACTCGCGATCTGTACGATGATTTCGCCAACGTGCTGACTCAGGTCGATGCGCTGCTGATGCTCGATGTCTACCCGGCAGGCGAAGCGCCGATCCCGGGCGCCGACAGCCGCTCGCTGTGCCGTACGATCCGCGGTCGCGGTAAAGTCGACCCGATTCTGGTATCCGACCCGGCGCAGGCCGCGGCGATGCTGGCGTCGGTGCTGACCGGCAACGATTTAGTGCTGGTGCAAGGTGCCGGAAACATTGGAAAAATCGCCCGTCACCTGGCTGAAATCAAACTGATCCCGCAAAAAACGGAGGAGGAGCGCCATGGCTGATAAAATCGCGGTGCTTTTCGGTGGAACCTCCGCTGAACGTGAAGTGTCGCTGAATTCAGGCGCCGCGGTGCTGGCCGGGCTGCGTGAAGCCGGGGTGGATGCCCATCCGGTTGACCCGCGCGATGTCGATATTACCCAGTTGAAAAAGCTGGGCTTTAAGAAAGCGTTTATTGCACTCCACGGCCGCGGCGGGGAAGATGGCACGCTGCAGGGGCTGTTGGATCTGATCCAGCTGCCTTATACCGGCAGCGGCGTGATGGCTTCGGCGATTTCAATGGATAAACTGCGCAGCAAATGGCTGTGGCAGGGGGCCGGATTACCGGTCGCGCCGTGGGTGGCGCTGACCCGCGCCCAGTTTAGCGCCGGATTATCTGCTGATGTCGAACAGCAGATTGCGGCGCTGGGTCTGCCGCTCATCATCAAGCCCAGCCGCGAAGGCTCCAGCGTTGGGATGTCGAAAGTCAGCGAAAGCTGTGATTTAGCGAGTGCACTCGCGCTGGCTTTTCAGCATGATGATGAAGTTTTGGTCGAAAAATGGCTCAGTGGGCCGGAATTTACCGTCGCCATCGTCGGTGAAGAAATTTTACCGTCAATACGTATCCAGGCGGCTGGAACCTTCTATGATTATGAGGCGAAGTATCTCTCTGATGAGACGCAATATTTCTGCCCAGGATTGGAAGATCCAGCGCGTGAGTCAGTCATTCAGAGCCTGGTGCTTAAAGCCTGGAATGTTCTGGGTTGCAAAGGCTGGGGCCGTATTGACGTCATGCTGGACAGCGATGGCCAGTTTTATCTGCTGGAAGCGAATACTTCCCCGGGCATGACCAGCCATAGCCTTGTACCGATGGCGGCGCGTCAGGCAGGAATGAGCTTCTCCCAGCTTGTTGTACGAATTCTGGACCTGGCGGGGTGATATGTCGCAGGCTGCGCTGAATACGCGGAACCATGAAGAGGACGTTTCTTCTTCGCGTCGGAGTAATGGAACGCGGCTGGCAGGGATCGTTTTCCTGCTGGCGGTGCTGTTTACCGTGCTGGTCAGCGGGTGGATGGTTCTTGGCTGGATGGAAGACGCGCAGCGTTTACCGCTGTCGAAGATGGTGGTGACCGGCGAGCGTCACTATACGCGCAATGATGACATCCGCCAGGCGATCCTGGCGCTGGGTTCGCCGGGCACCTTTATGACTCAGGATGTGAACATCATTCAGAGTCAGATTGAACGTCTGCCATGGATTAAGCAGGCGAGCGTCCGAAAGCAGTGGCCCGATGAATTGAAGATTCATCTGGTTGAATATGTGCCGATTGCACGCTGGAATGATCAACATATGGTGGATGCAGAAGGAAATGCCTTCAGCGTGCCGGCGGATCGCACCAGCAAACAGAATTTACCGATGTTATATGGCCCGGAAGGCAGCGAGAACGAAGTGCTGCAAGGGTACCGTGACATGGGGCAGGTGCTGGCAAAGGATAAATTCACGTTGAAAGTGGCGGCAATGACCGCCCGTCGTTCCTGGCAGTTGACGCTTAATAATGACATTAAGCTCAACCTTGGCCGTGGCGACACCATGAAACGGCTTCAGCGCTTTATGGAACTCTACCCGGTTCTTCAGCAGCAGGCGCAGACCGACGGCAAACGGATTAGCTACGTTGATTTGCGTTATGACTCGGGTGCGGCAGTGGGCTGGGTACCTGCTCCCGCAGAGGAAACTAATCAACAACAGAATCAGGCACAGGCAGAACAACAATGATCAAGGCGACGGACAGAAAACTGGTAGTTGGACTGGAGATTGGCACCGCCAAGGTGGCCGCTTTAGTAGGGGAAGTTCTGCCCGACGGCATGATTAATATCATCGGCGTGGGCAGTTGCCCATCGCGTGGTATGGATAAAGGCGGTGTGAACGACCTCGAGTCGGTGGTGAAATGCGTACAGCGCGCCATCGACCAGGCCGAACTGATGGCGGATTGCCAGATTTCATCAGTTTATTTGGCTCTTTCGGGTAAACATATAAGCTGTCAGAATGAAATCGGGATGGTACCGATTTCGGAAGAAGAAGTGACGCTGGACGACGTCGAGAACGTGGTCCATACCGCGAAGTCGGTTCGCGTACGCGATGAGCACCGCGTCCTGCACGTGATTCCGCAGGAATACGCCATTGACTACCAGGAAGGGATAAAAAACCCGGTAGGGCTGTCCGGCGTGCGTATGCAGGCGAAGGTACATCTGATTACCTGCCATAACGATATGGCGAAAAACATTGTTAAAGCGGTGGAACGTTGTGGTCTGAAAGTTGACCAACTTATTTTCGCCGGTTTAGCGGCCAGTTATTCCGTATTAACAGAAGACGAACGTGAGCTGGGCGTCTGCGTGGTGGATATTGGCGGTGGTACAATGGATATCGCCGTCTATACCGGCGGCGCGCTGCGTCACACCAAAGTGATCCCGTACGCGGGCAACGTGGTGACCAGCGATATCGCCTATGCCTTCGGTACGCCGCCGAGCGACGCCGAAGCCATTAAGGTTCGTCACGGTTGCGCGTTGGGTTCCATCGTCGGTAAAGACGAAAACGTCGAAGTACCGAGCGTAGGCGGACGGCCGCCGCGTAGCCTGCAGCGTCAGACGCTGGCTGAGGTGATTGAACCGCGCTATACCGAACTGCTTAATCTGGTCAATGAAGAGATCCTGCAGTTGCAGGAACAGCTCCGCCAGCAGGGGGTTAAACACCATCTGGCGGCGGGGATTGTGTTAACCGGCGGCGCGGCGCAAATTGAAGGTCTGGCGGCCTGTGCGCAGCGCGTATTCCATACTCAGGTGCGCATTGGCGCGCCGCTGAACATCACCGGTTTAACGGACTATGCCCAGGAGCCGTATTATTCGACGGCGGTGGGGCTGCTGCACTACGGAAAAGAGTCACATCTGAGTGGTGAAGCGGAAGTCGAAAAACGCGTGACGGCGTCGGTGGGCTCGTGGATTAAGCGACTCAACAGCTGGCTGCGAAAAGAGTTTTAATTTTTTAAGAGAACGCAGACAATTAGCGTTCTCAGGCGACAGGCACAAAACGGAGAGAAACTATGTTTGAACCTATGGAACTGACCAACGACGCGGTGATTAAAGTCATCGGCGTCGGTGGCGGCGGCGGTAATGCCGTTGAACACATGGTGCGCGAGCGCATTGAGGGTGTTGAATTCTTCGCGGTGAACACCGATGCGCAGGCGCTGCGTAAAACGGCTGTTGGCCAGACTATTCAGATCGGTAGCGGTATTACCAAAGGTCTGGGCGCTGGCGCGAACCCGGAAGTCGGCCGTAATGCGGCGGACGAAGACCGTGAAGCGCTGCGCGCGGCCCTTGATGGCGCAGACATGGTGTTCATCGCGGCAGGCATGGGCGGCGGTACCGGTACCGGCGCGGCGCCTGTTGTTGCCGAAGTGGCTAAGGATCTGGGGATCCTCACCGTGGCGGTGGTCACTAAGCCGTTTAATTTTGAAGGCAAGAAGCGCATGGCGTTTGCTGAGCAGGGGATCACCGAGCTGTCCAAGCACGTTGACTCACTGATCACCATCCCGAACGACAAGCTGCTGAAAGTACTTGGCCGCGGCATTTCTCTGCTTGACGCGTTCGGCGCGGCAAACGACGTCCTCAAAGGCGCGGTGCAGGGTATCGCCGAACTGATTACCCGTCCGGGCCTGATGAACGTCGACTTCGCGGACGTCCGTACCGTGATGTCAGAAATGGGCTACGCGATGATGGGCTCCGGCGTGGCGAGCGGTGAAGACCGTGCGGAAGAAGCGGCTGAAATGGCTATCTCTTCTCCGCTGCTGGAAGATATCGACCTGTCCGGCGCGCGCGGCGTGCTGGTTAACATCACCGCGGGCTTCGACCTGCGTCTGGATGAGTTCGAAACCGTGGGTAACACCATCCGCGCATTTGCTTCGGACAACGCCACCGTGGTTATCGGTACCTCTCTGGACCCGGATATGAACGACGAACTGCGCGTCACCGTAGTGGCGACCGGTATCGGCATGGATAAGCGTCCGGAAATTACCCTGGTGACCAACAAACAGGTTCAGCAGCCGGTGATGGATCGCTACCAGCAGCACGGTATGTCCCCGCTGACGCAAGAGCAGAAGCCAGCGGCAAAAGTGGTGAACGACAATACGCCGCAAACCGCGAAAGAGCCGGATTATCTGGATATCCCAGCCTTCCTGCGTAAGCAAGCCGATTAAGAATCGACTGGAAGTTGGGCATCTGCGCTCTTTGTGCTAAACTGGCCTCCCGATAGTGGTGTACACTTCGGTTGGATAGGTAAATTGGCGAGATTATACGATGATCAAACAAAGGACTCTTAAACGTATCGTTCAGGCGACTGGTGTCGGTTTGCATACCGGCAAGAAAGTCACACTGACGTTACGCCCTGCGCCGGCAAATACCGGGGTCATCTATCGTCGCACCGACTTGAATCCACCGGTAGATTTTCCGGCTGATGCCAAATCTGTGCGTGATACCATGCTCTGTACTTGCCTGGTTAATGAGCATGACGTGCGGATTTCTACGGTTGAACACCTGAACGCCGCATTGGCTGGCCTGGGTATCGACAACATTATTGTTGAAGTCGATGCACCGGAAATCCCGATTATGGACGGCAGTGCGGCTCCGTTCGTTTATTTGTTGCTGGACGCCGGCATCGATGAACTGAACTGCGCCAAGAAATTTGTACGTATCAAAGAGACGGTTCGCGTCGAAGATGGCGACAAATGGGCTGAATTCAAACCGTACAATGGTTTTTCGCTGGACTTCACCATCGATTTTAACCATCCGGCGATTGATGCCAGCACCCAGCGCTATACGCTGAACTTCTCGGCCGATGCGTTCATGCGTCAGATTAGTCGTGCGCGTACCTTCGGTTTCATGCGCGATATCGAATATCTGCAGTCCCGCGGCCTGTGCCTGGGCGGCAGCTTCGATTGTGCCATCGTTGTTGACGATTATCGCGTACTGAACGAAGACGGTCTGCGCTTTGAAGACGAATTTGTTCGCCACAAAATGCTGGATGCGATCGGTGACCTGTTTATGTGTGGTCACAACATTATCGGCGCATTCACGGCGTACAAATCGGGTCACGCGTTGAATAACAAACTGCTGCAGGCTGTTCTGGCAAAACAGGAAGCCTGGGAGTATGTGACCTTCGAAGACGACGCAAAACTGCCAATGGCGTTCCGCGCACCGTCGATGGTTTTGGCGTAAGCCTGACCATTCAGTAAATTCGACTGGTAACCTGGTACTCTCTCCGACCAGGGAACCAGTCGTTTTTCTTTTATAGCCTCTTCCCGTTATTTTTCGCTGCGATTTCTGGGTAATAATTAGCGCGCGTTCGCTGCTTTATTAAGCGTTTTCCCCGGGCAACAGCCTTCATTCATGCTGCCTCAGCGCGCTATTAATGTTAGTATTTGAGCGCAAAATTATTTCTCCGGGTTGCTTTACCCCGTGGACATCAGGTTGTCCTGCGAAAAACGTTAATAAAGAGACAGCCTGAACGACAACGGGTATACCAAAGAAAGGTAATGAACGTGAGTGGATTGCTGACGCGCTGGCGACAGTTTGGCAGACGGTATTTTTGGCCGCATCTCCTGTTGGGGATGGTCGCGGCCAGCCTCGGCCTGCCTGCGCTAAGCAACGGCCATGAGACCGCGACGCCAGCGAAGGCGACCGCCAGCAACCATAATCCGAGCAAAGTTAATTTCTCCCAGCTGGCGCTGCTGGAGACGAATCGCCGGCCAAACTTTACCGTCGACTACTGGCATCAGCACGCCATTCGCACCGTTATTCGTCATCTCTCTTTCGCCATGGCGCCGCAGGCCTTGCCGGTGGCGGAAGAAGCGTCCCCGCTGCAGGCGCAGCATCTGGCGCTGCTCGACACGCTCAGCGCGCTGCTGACGCAGGACAGCACGCCGCCGGTGGTGTTCCGCCAGGCGGCATATATCCCTTCCTCATATTCTGCCTTCCGCGTCGGCGCCTGGATAAGCCAGGTAGCGGGGATCCGCGCAGGGCCTCAACGTCTCAGCTGAAAATAACCACGGACTATCCTATTTTTTGTGACTCCGCACCGCGGGGCGTTTGAGATTTTATTATGCTTATTAAAATGTTAACCAAGGTTTTCGGCAGCCGTAACGACCGTACGCTGCGTCGTATGCGCAAAGTCGTCAATATCATCAACGGTATGGAACCGGCGATGGAAAAACTCTCTGATGACGAGCTGAAAGCGAAAACCGCTGAATTCCGCGCGCGCCTGGAAAAAGGCGAAGTGCTGGAAAACCTGATCCCTGAAGCTTTCGCCGTCGTTCGCGAAGCCAGTAAGCGCGTGTTCGGCATGCGTCACTTCGACGTCCAGTTGCTGGGCGGTATGGTGCTTAACGATCGCTGCATCGCCGAGATGCGTACCGGTGAAGGTAAAACCCTGACCGCGACCCTGCCGGCCTACCTCAACGCGCTGACCGGCAAAGGCGTTCACGTGGTGACCGTCAACGATTATCTGGCCCAGCGTGACGCCGAAAATAACCGCCCGCTGTTCGAATTCCTCGGCATGACCGTTGGCATCAACATGTCCGGCCTGCCGGCGCCGGCGAAGCGTGAAGCCTACGCTGCCGATATCACCTATGGCACCAACAACGAATACGGCTTCGATTACCTGCGCGACAACATGGCCTTCAGCCCGGAAGAGCGCGTTCAGCGTAAACTGCACTATGCGCTGGTGGATGAGGTGGACTCCATCCTGATCGATGAGGCGCGTACCCCGCTGATCATTTCCGGCCCGGCAGAAGACAGCTCTGAAATGTACCGCAAGGTCAACAAGATCATTCCACACCTGATCCGTCAGGAAAAAGAGGATTCGGACACCTTCACCGGCGAAGGCCACTTCTCGGTGGATGAAAAAGCGCGTCAGGTTAACCTGACCGAACGCGGTCTGGTGCTGATTGAAGAGCTGCTGGTACAGGAAGGCATTATGGATGAAGGTGAGTCCCTGTACTCCCCGACCAACATTATGCTGATGCACCACGTCACCGCCGCGCTGCGCGCCCATGCGCTGTTCACCCGCGACGTTGACTACATCGTTAAAGATGGCGAAGTTATCATCGTTGATGAGCACACTGGCCGTACGATGCAGGGCCGCCGCTGGTCCGATGGCCTGCACCAGGCCGTTGAGGCCAAAGAGGGCGTGGAGATCCAGAACGAGAACCAGACCCTGGCCTCTATCACATTCCAGAACTATTTCCGTCTGTATGAGAAACTGGCGGGGATGACCGGTACCGCCGATACTGAAGCCTTTGAATTCAGCTCCATCTATAAGCTGGATACCGTGGTCGTCCCGACCAACCGTCCGATGATCCGTAAAGACATGGCGGATCTGGTCTATATGACCGAAGCGGAAAAAATTCAGGCGATTATCGAAGATATTAAAACCCGTACCGCAGCCGGTCAGCCGGTGTTGGTGGGGACAATCTCGATCGAGAAATCGGAAGTGGTTTCCCGTGAGCTGACCAAAGCCGGCATTAAGCACAACGTTCTGAACGCCAAGTTCCACGCCAGCGAAGCGGACATCGTCGCCCAGGCAGGCTATCCTTCCGCGGTGACCATCGCTACCAACATGGCGGGCCGTGGTACCGATATTATGCTCGGCGGTAGCTGGCAGGCGGAAGTCGCGGCGCTGGAAAACCCAACGCCTGAGCAGATTGAACAAATCAAAGCCGACTGGCAGGTGCGCCACGATGCGGTACTGGCCGCAGGCGGCCTGCACATCATCGGTACCGAGCGTCATGAATCACGCCGTATCGATAACCAGCTGCGCGGCCGTGCCGGTCGTCAGGGGGATGCCGGTTCTTCCCGCTTCTACCTGTCGATGGAAGATGCCCTGATGCGTATCTTCGCCTCCGATCGCGTATCCGGCATGATGCGTAAACTGGGGATGAAACCCGGCGAAGCCATTGAGCACCCGTGGGTCACCAAGGCTATCGCCAACGCACAGCGTAAAGTCGAGAGCCGTAACTTCGATATTCGTAAGCAGCTGCTGGAATATGATGATGTGGCCAACGACCAGCGCCGGGCAATTTACACCCAGCGTAACGAACTGCTGGACGTGTCTGACGTCAGCGAAACCATCAACAGCATCCGCGAAGACGTGTTTAAGGCGACTATCGATGCCCATATTCCACCGCAGTCGCTGGAGGAAATGTGGGATATCGAAGGCCTGCAGGAGCGTCTGAAAAACGACTTCGACCTCGACCTGCCAATCAAAGAGTGGCTGGATAAAGAGCCGGAGCTGCATGAAGAGACCCTGCGCGAACGTATTCTGCAGAGCGCGGTAGAAACCTACCAGCGTAAAGAAGAAGTGGTCGGCGCCGAAATGATGCGCCACTTCGAGAAAGGCGTGATGCTGCAGACCCTGGATTCGCTGTGGAAAGAACACCTGGCGGCGATGGACTACCTGCGCCAGGGTATCCACCTGCGCGGCTATGCGCAGAAAGATCCGAAGCAAGAGTACAAGCGCGAATCGTTCTCTATGTTTGCCGCGATGCTGGAGTCACTGAAGTATGAAGTGATCAGCACCCTGAGCAAAGTGCAGGTGCGGATGCCGGAAGAAGTCGAGGCGATGGAGCAGCAGCGTCGTGAAGAGGCCGAGCGCCTGGCGCAGATGCAGCAGCTCAGCCATCAGAGCGATGATGAAGCCGCTGCACAGGATCTGGCGGCGCAAACCGGCGAACGTAAAGTGGGGCGTAACGATCCCTGCCCGTGCGGTTCCGGTAAAAAATACAAACAGTGCCATGGCCGTCTGAGCTAAGGGCTGATAAAAAAACAAAGGCGCAGAGTTCTGCGCCTTTTTTATGGAGCTGATTCAATGAAAAAACTGCAAATCGCCGTAGGGATAATTCGCAATCAAGAAGGCGACATCTTTATTACCCAGCGCGCCGCCGATGCCCATATGGCGAATAAACTGGAGTTCCCGGGCGGGAAGATTGAATCTGCTGAAACGCCAGAGCAGGCGTTGATCCGCGAGCTACAGGAAGAGGTGGGGATTACGGTCACCACGTTTTCACTATTTGATAAGCTGGAGTATCAGTTCCCCGATCGCCACATTACGCTGTGGTTTTTCCTCGTGGAAAGCTGGGAAGGCGAGCCCTGGGGCAAAGAGGGGCAGCCGGGACAGTGGATGGCGCGGCAGGCGCTGGATCCGGCGGCGTTTCCCCCGGCGAATGAACCGGTTATCCGCAAACTTATCGCCCAGGGCTGAGCCCCGGGTCGGGAGACTAACCCAACAGGCGTTGGGTTAGCGTGCCGTCAAATCAGGGCTGCTGTTCGCTCCAGTCATCGCTATCGGAGAGATCGCCCGCGCTGGGGATGCGCTTCTCCTCTGCTGCCCATTCTCCCAAATCGATCAGCTGGCAGCGCTTGCTGCAGAACGGACGATAGGGGCTTTGTTCGCCCCATACCACATTTTTGCCGCAGGTCGGACAATTGACGATAGTCTCTTCTGACATGTTATCTCCTTAACAGCAGGCCAGTTCAAAATCAAAGCGCTCCGGCACGATCCCATACTCACTGTCCAGCGGCAGGAAGCGGATGGCGAAACGGCTCTTATGGCCGGAGATCTGCGGATAAAGCTGGTGGGCCAGATCGAGACGCAGGCGCAGCAGATCGGCATCTTCGCCATTATCCTGATAAAAGCCATTGAGGCTGGTCTGTTTGCGAAACTGCCCGGAGTTACGGATCAGATCGAGGATCAGGCTCAGGGACTGAACCAAAGGATCGAGGCTGGCAAGCCAGCTGGCCACCTGCTCGTCACGATGCGCCTGCGGCATATGGAGCCAGATATGCAGGGTCGGTAAATCGAAGCTGCAGCAGCCTCCAGGGATACTCAGACGCTGGCGCACTAGCGCAATCAGGCGATCTTCACGCAGAAACTGACCAATGCGCGGCGCGGCCATCAGGGTGCTGGAAGACTGCTTGAGCTGCTGGCGCAGCGCGTTAATACGCTCCTGATCGACTCCCGGCACTTCTGCCCAGGACTGGAGCTTACGCTGCTGGCGCTCCAGCTCTTTGACCAGATCGGTACGCACCTCGCCGCGCTCCAGGACATCCAGCAGATCGCCGGCGTTACGGAAAAAATGGAGCGCATCGGCATGGCTGGCAATCATCGGATGGAAAGCCATCTGCTGGATCAGAAATTCGATGCGCAGCCAGGTGCGCATTTTCTCATTAAGAGGATGTTCAAACAGAACGGGGGTATGCATTACGAGTTTTCCTGTGAGGCGGCCTGCGATGCCAGCGTTAAGTACTTTTCGTGCAGGCGGGCAACATCCGATGCCACTGCATCCGGCGTGCCAGTGTTTTCAATAACATCGTCCGCGACGGCCAGGCGCTGCTCGCGCGTGGCCTGGGCGGCAAGAATATGTTCAGCATGTTCGCGGCTGACCTTATCGCGCAGCATGGTGCGTTCGATTTGCGTCTCTTTTGGCACATCGACGACCAGGACGCGATCGGCCTGGCTGGACAGGCGGTTTTCGACCAGCAAAGGTACGACCCAGAGGAGATAAGGGGAGGTGACGGCCTGCATCTGGCGGCGCGTTTCCTGCTGAATTAGCGGATGCAACAGCGCGTTGAGCCAGGCTTTTTCCTCCACCTGAGCAAAAATTTTTTCCCGCAGCAGACGGCGGTTTAGCGTGCCGTCGGGCGCGATCATCTGTGGCCCGAAGTGGCCGGCAATGGCCTGGAGCGCCGGGGTGCCGGGTTCGACTACCTGGCGGGCGATAACATCGGCATCGATAACGTTAATCCCAAGCTGCGCGAAGGCGTCGGCAACCGTACTTTTACCGCTGCCAATCCCGCCTGTTAACGCGACTGTGTACCCCATATCTTCTGACCCTGAAACGGATTGCTCGTATTTTTTGGTATTCAGACAGCGAGGACGGGCAGTATGCCGGGGAGGCGACAGCGATCTTGTCGTGATGGCCCCGTGCCAACCGGGAGCGCCGTCCGCTATTCTGTTTATTTTAATCAAGCAAATCAAATGGTTAAAAATAATACGCTGGCGGGTGGAGACATAAGCGCTTTTTTCTCCATTCACCAGGTAAATTTATACGATTGTAGCGTAAAAAAAGTGAAAATCGCAGTCTTGCGCGGGCCTGATTCGTGCGTATGATAACGTCACTGGAGTTGTGCTCTCACATTAATGCCATTAACCCCAGGAATTCGCACATGCGTATTGAAGAAGATCTGAAGCTTGGTTTCAAAGACGTTCTTATCCGCCCGAAACGCTCTACCCTCAAAAGCCGTTCTGATGTTGAGCTGGAACGTGAATTCACCTTTAAACATTCAGGCCTGACCTGGTCCGGCGTGCCGATTATTGCGGCAAACATGGATACCGTCGGCACCTTCAGCATGGCGAAAGCGCTGGCCACTTTTGGCATTCTGACCGCAGTACACAAGCACTACACCGCAGAAGAATGGCAGGCGTTTGTCCAGAGCGTATCCGCAGACGTTCTCAAGCATGTGATGGTTTCCACCGGTACTTCCGACGCGGATTTCGATAAAACGCAACAGATCCTCTCTGAGAACCCACAGTTGAATTTTGTGTGCATTGACGTCGCCAATGGCTACTCTGAACACTTCGTTCAGTTTGTGGCGAAGGCGCGCGAAGCCTGGCCGCAAAAAACCATTATCGCCGGGAACGTGGTCACCGGTGAAATGTGCGAAGAGCTGATCCTCTCCGGCGCCGATATCGTCAAAGTTGGTATTGGCCCGGGGTCCGTTTGCACCACCCGTGTCAAAACCGGGGTCGGCTACCCGCAGCTCTCCGCCGTGATCGAGTGTGCTGATGCTGCACACGGCCTTGGCGGCCAGATCATCAGCGATGGCGGTTGCACCATGCCGGGCGATGTGGCGAAAGCCTTCGGCGGCGGCGCTGATTTCGTGATGCTCGGCGGTATGCTGGCGGGCCACGAAGAGAGCGGCGGTACTGTGGTTGAAGAGAACGGTGAAAAATTCATGCTGTTTTACGGTATGAGCTCCGAGTCGGCGATGACCCGCCATGTGGGCGGTGTCGCGAAATACCGCGCGGCGGAAGGGAAAACCGTGAAGCTGCCGCTGCGTGGCCCGGTGGACAATACCGCGCGCGACATTCTCGGCGGCCTGCGTTCAGCCTGCACCTACGTTGGCGCCTCGCGACTGAAAGAGCTGACCAAACGCACCACCTTTATCCGCGTTCAGGAACAAGAGAACCGGGTATTCAACAGCCTGTAACCGGCTGCGCTGGCGCCTGCGCGGTGCCAGCGTTTCTCATCCTCCCGCCCCGCCAATGGCATCGCCCAGGTGAAAAACGGGCAAATACATCGCCACCACCAGGATCCCAACCAGCGAGCCGGTTATTACCAGCATCAGGGGTTCCAGATGCGCAGCCAGACTGTCGGCTCGCTGATGGGTCTGCTCACGATGATGATGCGCCAGGTTTTCCAGCATCTGATCCAGCGCCCCCGCGCTTTCCCCCGTACGGATGAGCTGCAGACACAGCGGTGTAAAACCGCCGCAGCGGCTTAACGCCTGCCAGATCGGATCCCCCTGAACGATCAGCGAGCGGGCCTGCGCCAGGCGCTGGCGCCACAGCGGGCACGACAGGGTCTCTTCAACGCTTTGCAGCCCCTGCAGAAAGCTGATACCGGCGCTTTGGGTTAACGCCAGAACGGTGAATATCAGGCTCAGCTGTTGGCCGCCGATCAGGGGGCCGACGAGAGGGAGCGCGTTAAGCAACTGCTGGCGACGCAGCAGCCAGTCGGCGCGCTGCCGGACCAGCTGGTTGAGCAGCAGCGGGCTCAGCAGAAAGGCCAACAGCAACGGCCAGCCGCGGCTCAGCATGTCGCCTGCCGCAATAACCATTCGCGTCAACAACGGCAGCGGCGTATTGAACGTCTGGTAGATGGCGGTGAATTCGGGAAGGACAAAATAGAGCATTCCAAGCACCACCAGCAACGCCAGAGTGAGCACGATTAGCGGGTAGCGCAGCGCCTTTTTGACCTTGCCGGCAAGCCGCTGCTGCTCCTGCTGCTGGTTGGCCAGCTGCTGGCAGCAAATATCGAGCTTGCCCGTCAGTTCGCCGGTGCTAATCATCGCCAGATACAGTGGCGGAAAAGCCTGCGGCCACTGCGCCAGTGCGGCAGAGAAGGCTACGCCCTGGGCCAGTTCGCGGCCCAGCGCCTCAAGCAGTGCCTGCCACTGCGCATGCGGTTGCTGCTGCGCCAACAGCGATAACCCTTCCGCCAGCGGTAGCCCGGCCTGCAGCAGGGTTGCCAACTGGCGGATGGTTTCGCTGCTGTAGCGCGGGTGCCACAGGCTTTGCTTCACCGAACAGCGGTGTATAGCCAGCGGCATGATGCGCTGCTGCTGGAGGTGATGCAGCACCTCCGGACGACTGGCTTGCCATAGCATCCCCTGACAAGGAGCGCCTTGTGCATCGACGCCTCGCCAGCGCCAGAGACGCTTAGTCGCCATGGGGGATCCCCAGCACCCGCACCACCTCTTCGAGGCTCGTCAACCCCTGTTCGATAGCCTGACATCCGCTTTCAAAAAGCGTCATCATGCCCGCGGCTCGCGCCAGAGATTCGATCTCAAGGGCGTTGAGTCCCTGGACTATCCCCTGACGTAGCCCCGGGGTGACAGGCAAGACCTCAAACAGCGCCAGACGGCCATGATACCCGTGATAACAGTGTTCGCAGCCTGCTGCCTGCCAGCGCGGCAGCGGGCGGGGCCACAGACTGTGCGGCAGGTCGGCGGCGCTGCCGGCATTGCGCCGGCAGTGGGGGCACAGCTTGCGGACCAGACGCTGGGCGATAACCAGCGAGAGCGCAGAAGAGATCATCCAGCGGGCGATGCCCATTTGCTGCAGGCGAGTGAGGGTTTCGCTGGTGGAATTGGTGTGCAGGGTAGAGAGCACCAGATGGCCCGTTTGAGCGGCTTTCAGCGCGATTTCAGCGGTTTCGGCATCGCGGATTTCACCCACCATCACAATATCCGGGTCCTGGCGCAACAGGGCGCGCAGCACGCTGTGAAAGGTCAGCCCGGCGCGCGGATTGATTTGCGTCTGGTTCATCCCGGCGATAGGGATCTCCAGAGGATCCTCGACGCTACAGATGTTCACTTGCTCCCGGTTTCGGGCCTGCAGGGCGCTGTAGAGGGTCACCGTTTTCCCGCTTCCGGTTGGGCCAGTGACCAGCAGCAGCCCCTGCGGCTGATTCAGCGCCTGGCGAAAGGCCGCCAGCTGAGAGGATGAGAGGCCGAGAGCCTCCAGATCCAGCGCCTGGTCAACCTGATGCAGAAGGCGCAGGACAATTTTCTCGCCATAGCGGCAGGGCAGGGTGGCGATGCGAAAGGAGAGCGGCCGTCCGGCGAGGTTCAGCGCGAACTGACCATCCTGCGGCAAACGATGCTCGGCGATATCGAGATTGGCCATCACCTTGAGTCGTGCGATAACCGGCGCGGCCAGCTCGGGCGCCAGCAGCGGCAGCGCGTGTAGCACGCCATCGACACGCAGGCGGATCCTTAAGTGCGCTTCCGTGGGCTCGATATGAATATCGGACGCCCGCTGACGCAGGGCCTGCTCGAGGATCTGGTTGACCCGCTCGGCGATGTTTTCCGGCCCTGCATTTTGCGCCAGCAGCGCCTGCTTTTCCTGGACTTGCAGGCGCTTATCCATCTGCTCCTGGCTCCAGCATTCAATATCGATCCGTTTTTGCGTCGCGAAACGCAGCGCCTCCATTAGCTCCGTCGGTGGGGTATCGACCACCGCAATGGATATCGTCTGCTCATCGCTGTGTAGCAGCAGGGCGTGATGGCGACGACAGAGAGGGATCAGCTGTTCTGTTTTCATGTTGTCGCCCTCACTTCACCCGGAAGACGTCTTCGCAGGCCTGCTGAAGTGCGCTGTTGTCGGTGATAGTGCAGACCCGCTGCCAACCGGTGACGCCTTCGGCGTTATCCCAGGTCGGGGTCAGGGTGACGCCCAGTCCGTTGAGACTTTCCTGACCGGTGAGGGTAACGACGCCTTTGGCCACGCTCATGGCGGAGAGGTAGCGCGTGGTTGTTGGCGAGGGGATGCCATTGCTGCCGCCGTCGCATGTCGTCAGGCCGCCATGATCGAGCGCGCAAAGTTCGATTGCCGTCCGGTAGGGGACAAAGGTCTGCAGCAGGTCGGTGAGGGCGGCTTTACGCAGGTAGTTCTGGTAGGCCGGGATGCCGATGGCGCTGAGAATGGCGATGATGCCGATGACCACCATCAGTTCAATCAGGGTAAAACCTTGTTGTTTATCCATAAGTCGCTCCTTGTTGTGACAGGAGCACTGTGACGGGATTCTGGGGGGCAGGCGAGGAGACGAAAACGATCCGGGAAACCGGGTTCCAGGGTTTTTACCGGTATTGCATGGCGAGCAAGAGCGACTGCGAGTCGGGTCGCAAATTCAGGCCTTCACGCCCGGAAGCGTGAAGGCCAAATCCTCAGCGGAAACGCATCGACAGGTCGAGCGCCTGCACATGTTTGGTCAGGGCCCCGACGGAGATATAGTCGACCCCGGTCTCGGCAAATTCGCGGATAGTGTCAAAGGTGACGTTGCCGGAGACCTCCAGCGCCGCCTGGCCAGCGGTGATTTTCACCGCCTCGCGCATCAGGTCGGTGGTGAAGTTATCGAGCATAATGATATCGGCCCCGGCTTTTAACGCCTGCTCCAGCTCATCCAGCGTTTCCACTTCCACTTCCACCGGCACATCAGGATGCAGCCAGAACGCCTTCTCCACCGCCTGACGGATCGAGCCGGAGGCGATGATGTGGTTTTCTTTAATCAGGAAAGCGTCGAACAGCCCCAGACGGTGGTTGGCGCCGCCGCCGCAGAGAACCGCGTATTTCAGCGCGGTACGCAGCCCTGGCAGCGTTTTACGCGTATCCAGAAGTTGGGTTTTGGTGCCGGCCAGCAGGTCGACATAGCGGCGGACGACGCTGGCGACGCCGGAGAGGGTTTGCACAAAGTTCAGCGCCGTACGTTCGCCAGTGAGCAGAATGCGCGATGGGCCTTCCAGCTCGAACAGGGGTTGATCGGCTTTGACCGCGTCGCCATCGGCGACGTGCCAGGTGATCGTCACGTCGTCACCGGCGAGCTGAATGAAGACCTCTTCCACCCAGCGTTTACCACAGAAGACGCCATCTTCGCGGGTAATGACCACCGCATGGGAGCGTGCATCCTGCGGCAATAATTGTGCGCTAATATCGTTGCTGGCGTCGACTTCGCCGCCCAAATCTTCCCGCAGGGAGTGTGCGACAGCATCGGTAATATCGAGATTAATTCGTTCCAGCAGCACGTCACGGCGGCGGTCGGGGTTGTAACGACGAGGCGACATGATAAAGCTCCAGATAGATAAGATTCAGAAGTGGGAAACATGCTAACCTGAACGACGTTTCAGTACCATACACACTTCATCCTTTGGGCCGGCGTGTGGCCCGGAAGCATGAGTTCGCGAAAGGAGATCCCGCATGCAGTTGAACGAGGGATGGCTGGTCGGCGCGCGTCGGGTTCCCTCGCCGCACCATGACTGCCGTCCGGATGAAGAAGCCCCTTCCTTACTGGTGGTGCATAACATTAGCCTGCCACCAGGTGAATTTGGTGGTCCATGGATTGACGCGCTGTTCACCGGCACCCTGGATCCGCACGCGCATCCTTTCTTTGCCGAGATCGCTCATCTGCGCGTTTCGGCGCATTGTCTGATTCGGCGTGATGGTGAAATCGTGCAGTATGTGCCTTTCGATAAGCGTGCGTGGCATGCGGGGGTCTCCTGCTATCAGGGGCGCGAACGCTGCAATGACTTTTCCATCGGCATAGAGCTGGAAGGCACGGATACCCTGGCGTATACCGATGCGCAGTACCAGCAGCTGGCGGCGGTGACGGATCTGCTTATCACGATTTATCCTGCCATCGCCACAAACATCACGGGCCATAGCGATATCGCGCCCGTGCGCAAGACAGACCCGGGACCGGCCTTTGACTGGAAAAAATTTCGTGCGCTGCTCAGCGCGCCGTCAGAAAAGGAGACCTCATGACGCTGTTTACTACGCTGCTGGTGCTTATCGCTGAACGCCTGTTTAAACTGGGCGAACACTGGCAGCTTGATCATCGGCTGGAGGTGGTGTTCCGCCGGATAAAACATTTCTCGTTGCCGGGAACGCTGCTGATGACCCTGGTCGCCGTCGCGGTGGTCTACCTCATTCAGCGCTTGCTGCAGGGGCAGCTGTTCAACGTACCGCTGCTGGTGTTCTGGATCTTGCTGGGTCTGCTGTGCATCGGCGCCGGCAAGGTTCGGCTGCACTATCATGCCTATCTGAAAGCGGCGTCGCGCAATGACAGCCGCGCCTGCGATGCGATGGCCAGCGAGCTGACGTTGATCCATGGCGTCCCGCCGGGCTGTGATGAGCGCGAGTACCTTAGCGAACTGCAAAATGCGCTGTTATGGATTAACTATCGTTACTACCTGGCGCCATTCTTTTGGTTTGTGGTGGGGGGGGCGTGGGGGCCGCTGACGCTTATCGCTTATTGCGTTCTGCGCGCCTGGCAGACGTGGCTGGCGCGCTACCAGACGCCGCATCATCGTTTGCAGTCTGGAATCGATGGTATCCTGCATATTGTCGACTGGCTGCCGGTGCGTCTGGTGGGGGTTGTCTATGCCCTGGTGGGGCATGGAGAGAAAGCGCTTCCGGCGTGGTTTGCATCGTTAGGCGACCGCCATTCGTCGCAGTATCAGGTATTGACCCGCCTGGCGCAGTATTCCCTGGCCCGTGAACCGCACGTGGATAAAGTGGCGACCCCAAAGGCCGCGGTGTCGATGGCCAAGAAAACCTCGCTGGTGGTGGTGGTGATCATGGCGCTGCTGACGATTTACGGCACCCTGGTGTAACGGCCTGCGCCCGTACTCTATCTGTCAGGATACCCCACCTGCGGGGCTTTGATTGCCGGATGGCGCTGCGCTTATCCGGCCTGGGGCTCACACCACGCAGGCCGGCAAGCAATAGCGCCGCCGGGCGCTATATCTGACGCCGCGCTTGTCATGTTGCCGGGGGGCGGCTTCGCCTGACCCGGCCTGGAGAACCCGCGCCTGCGGGCAGCATACCGAACCGCTACAGCGTATCCGCCGGCGGGATGCCGAAGTCGGGCATGCCGTCCTCTCTCCAGGCGACGAGTTTTAGCCGCGTATGACGATTGGGATCATACAGCGGGTCGCCTTCAATCTCGGTGTAATTCCGCGCGTGATATACCAGCACATCTTCCCCCGCCGGCGTTTGGGTAAAACTGTTATGGCCCGGGCCATACTGGCGGTTTTCATAGCTGGTCCGGAACACTGGCTGCGGGGCTTTATGCCAGTTTTCCGGCTGCAGCGGATCGGCCTCCCGGTCGATCCAGAGCAATCCCATGCAGTAGTTTTCATCGGTGGCGCTGGCGGAATAGCTGATGAAAAGCTTATCGCCATGCACCAGCACCGCGGGTCCTTCATTGACCTTAAATCCCCGGCACTCCCAGTCGAACTCCGGCTTGCTCAGCATGACCGGCTCGCCTTTTAGCGTCCACGGGTTGGCCATTTCAGCGAGATACAGGTTTGAGTTGCCCTCGATATGCGGAGATTTTTGCGCCCACAGGTACCAGCGTTTGCCCTGATGGATAAAGGTGGTGGCATCGAGGGCGAAGGTATCGAAAGGCGTCACCACCTGGCCTTTTTCCTGCCAGCGGCCGGTCAGCGGATCGCTGTCGGCGCACTCGATAACGAACATGCGATGCTGGAACATGCCCAGCGCATCCAGATCGTGGGTATGGGTGGCGGCAAAATAGATATACCACTTACCGTCTATCTCATGTAGCTCCGGCGCCCAAATCAGCTGGCTCATCGGCCCGCTTTGCGGTGCGCGCCACACCACTACCGGCTCAGCATCGCGCAACCCCTCAAGGGTTGCCGCGCGCCGGATCTCCAGCCGGTCGTATTCCGGCACTGAGGCAATAAAGTAGTAATGATTCAGGTGGCGCAGAATAAAGGGATCTGCGCGTTGCTCAATAAAGGGGTTTGGCCAGTTGTTCATCAGGCTTTCCTTACGTGTTCACTGGTTTTCAGTTCCTGGTATTCATTCAGCTCGCTGTAGTTGCTGCGGCGCTTCTCTAAATCGCTCTGAATCTGGCGCATCAGGGTGCGGTCAACTTTAAGCAGGCGCACCACGCCGGCGGTGATCAGGTAGCCGACGCCGGGGATGACCGAGAACAGCAGCACGATGCCGTTGAGGGCCGAGGCGCTTTGCGCTTTGGCGCCGGCGTCGTAGCCGTACCATGACAGCAGGAATCCGACCATCGCCCCGGCGACCGCCAGGCCGACTTTAAGGAAAAACAGGTTGCCGGAGAAGCTAATACCGGTGATGCGCTTGCCGGTTTTCCACTCGCCGTAGTCGTCAACATCGGACATCAGCGACCAGTGCAGCGGGGAGGGGATCTGATGCAGGATATTGAGCAGGAAGTAGAGCACCATAATCAGCGTGGTGGCGTGCGGATTAAAGAAATAGAAGGCGCAGGAGAAGATCGCCAGCACGATGTTGGTCCAGAAGAAGACCTGCAGTTTGCACCAGCGGTCGGTGAGGACTTTTGCCAGCATGCTGCCAATCATCATCCCGACCACGCCGAGGCTGATAAACAGCGTGGCAAAATGGGTGCTTTGCCCCATCACCCAGGTGACGTAGTACATGGTGGCGGCCATGCGGATAAAGCCCGGACAGACGTTGCATAGCGTGAGCAGCAGGATGCGTACCCACTGGTCATTTTTCCATACGTCTTTGAGATCTTTTTTCAGTTCATCATTGGTCTGCACCGCCGGGTGGATGCGTTCGCGCACGGTGGCGAAGCAGAACAGGAACATACACATGCCGATAAAGGCCAGCACGGTCATCGCCATTTGATAGCCTTTCGCTTTATCGGCGCCGCCGAACCAGTCGGCCATGGGCAACAGCGTCAATGACAGCAGCAGCGTGGCGATACCCACCATCACGAAACGATAGGACTGGCAGGCAACACGTTCTTTCGGGTCGGCGGTCATCACCGTTCCCAGCGAGCAGTAGGGTATATTAATCGCGGTATAGGTAATCGACAGCAGAAAGTAGGTGACAAACGCATAGATGACTTTGCTGTTATAGGTCCACTCAGGAGTGGTGAACATCAGCACGCTGAACAGGGCGTAGGGGAAGGCAATCCACAGCAGCCATGGACGAAAGCGGCCATATTTACTGCGGGTGCGGTCGGCGAGGGCGCCCATGATCGGGTCGGTCACCGCATCGATGACGCGCACCGACAGCAGCAGTACGCCCACCAGCGCCGGCGCCAGGCCGAAGATATCGGTATAAAAATAGTTAACAAACAGCATGATGGCGCCAAAGATGATATTGCATCCGGCATCCCCCATCCCATAACCAATCTTTTCTTTTATTGAAAGTCTATTGTCTGCCATGTGCGGTCTCTCCGTTGCAGTATGGAGAGAATTATTGGCTGCTATCGAGAGAATTACGTTGCAGGAACGCGTTGACGATATGGATAAATAAGCTATGGAAGGGAAAGTGTGAAGCAGATAACAATGCTCTGCGCCCGTTATTAAGGGAGGGCGCAGAGCAAAGAGAATTATTGATGAGATGTATTATTGTGCTTTTACGGTGGCGGCGGCTTTCTGTTTAAACAGATAACCCACGCCCAGCACTGCGATCCATACCGGGATCAGCCAAACGGAAATCGCCATCCCCGGGGTCATCAGCATAATGATCAGCACCGCGGCCATAAACAGCAGGCACACCCAGTTACCCAGCGGGTAGAAGAGGGCGGGGAAGCGGGTGGTGACGCCCTGCTGCTGTTTGGCGCGACGGAATTTGATATGCGCGAGGCTGATCATCGCCCAGTTGATCACCAGGGCGGATACCACCAGTGCCATCAGCAGGCCAAATGCGGATTCCGGCGCCAGGTAGTTGATCAGCACACACAGGGCGGTGACCACGGCGGAGACGAGAATGGTATTGACCGGCACGCCGCGTTTGTCGACGCTGAGCAGCGCTTTCGGCGCGTTCCCCTGCTGGGCAAGGCCGAACAGCATACGGCTGTTGCAGTAGACGCAGCTGTTATACACCGACAGGGCCGCCGTCAGCACCACCACGTTGAGGGCGTTTGCCACCAGCGTATCGCCAAGCTCATGGAAAATCAGGACGAACGGACTGGTGTCCGCGGTCACGCGCGTCCACGGCAGCAGCGAGAGCAGGACCGCCAGCGAGCCAACATAGAAGATCAGGATACGGTAGATAACCTGGTTGGTGGCTTTCGGAATGCTTTGCTCCGGGTTATCCGCTTCCGCCGCGGTGATACCCACCAGCTCGAGACCGCCGAAGGAGAACATAATGATCGCCATCATCATCACCAGCCCGGTAAAGCCGTGCGGCAGGAACCCGCCTTGATCCCACAGGTTACGTACCGTCGCCTGCGGGCCGCCGTTGCCGCTGAACAGCAGCCAGCCGCCGAACAAAATCATCGCCACGACGGCGACCACTTTGATAATGGCAAACCAGAACTCCATTTCACCGAACACTTTCACGTTGGTCAGGTTAATGGCGTTGATGGCGATGAAGAAAACCGCCGCTGAGGCCCAGGTCGGGATTTCCGGCCACCAGAACTGGATATATTTGCCGACGGCGGTCAGTTCCGCCATGGCCACCAGGACATACAGCACCCAGTAGTTCCAGCCGGAGGCGAAGCCGGCAAAGCCGCCCCAGTATTTATAAGCAAAGTGGCTAAACGAACCGGCTACCGGCTCTTCCACCACCATTTCGCCCAGCTGACGCATGATCAGAAAGGCGATAAAACCGGCAATCGCATAACCAAGAATGATACCCGGGCCGGCGGACTGAATGACGGACGCGCTCCCCAGAAACAGGCCGGTGCCGATAGCCCCGCCCAGCGCGATGAGCTGGATATGGCGGTTTTTGAGGCCGCGCTTCAGCCGATCGCCGTGCTGTTGACCTTCCATATGAAACCTCGTGTGTGGTTATTTTTTGTGTACGTCATCCGTCAGGTTGCTGCTTCACTGCTGTCCCTGCCAGAAAGCATAGCCAGCGAAAATTTGGGCGAAGTGGCCCGCTTTTTACCTGAGTGATGGCGCGCACATATTGTTGTGTTTGTGTATTTTTGGACTTCCGTTTCTGTATTGTTTTGTTTACGGAAGGCGGTGCAGTAATTCAGAAAAAGGCCTTTCGTCTCAGGGAGAATAGTGGTAAGCGCGCTTGAATGCACCTGCTTTATGAAGGGATGATGACCATGTGTTTAAAAAGACATCAATAGACACATTCAGTATTATTCCGACGCATTGTTCTCATTTGGTTATTTATTCGTATTTACTGCCTTTATATTCACTTATCTGGTCGTTGAATCGGTTCAGATAGCGTAATTTTTCGTTTCCATTAAGTTAATGCTACCTCTTTATGAGTAAACGTAACATTTGTGCAAGGTTACATTTCTGAAATGTTATTTCTGTAAGGTTGTTAAAATGTCCGTGGTTTACTGATTTCAATCAAAACCTGTATGGACAGAAGGTGAATACTTTGTTACTTTAGCGCTACGAACTTTAAATTGGTAAGACCAATTGACTCCGGGCTAATGGCAGAGACAGGGAATATGGCCTACAGCAAAATCCGCCAACCAAAATTATCCGATGTGATAGAGCAGCAGCTGGAGTTTCTGATCCTTGAGGGGACCTTGCGCCCCGGTGAAAAACTCCCGCCTGAACGCGAACTGGCTAAACAGTTCGACGTTTCCCGCCCCTCGCTGCGTGAGGCGATTCAACGCCTCGAAGCCAAGGGCCTGTTGCTTCGTCGTCAGGGAGGTGGAACGTTTGTACAGAGCCGCCTGTGGCAGAGCTTCAGCGATCCGCTGGTCGAGCTGCTGTCCGATCACCCTGAATCCCAATTCGATCTGCTTGAGACCCGTCACGCGCTGGAAGGCATTGCGGCCTATTACGCGGCGCTGCGCAGCAATGATGAAGATCGCGACCGTATCCGCGAGCTGCATCAGGCTATTGAGCGGGCTCAGCAGTCGGGCGATCTGGACGCCGAGTCCGGCGCCGTCGTCCAGTACCAAATCGCCGTCACCGAGGCGGCACACAATGTGGTTTTGCTCCATCTGCTAAGGTGTATGGAGCCGATGCTGGCGCAAAACGTGCGTCAGAACTTTGAATTGCTGTATGCCCGCCGGGAAATGCTCCCGTTGGTCAGCAACCATCGCACTCGCATTTTCGAGGCGATAATGGCCGGGGAGCCGGAGCAGGCGCGTGAGGCGTCGCACCGTCACCTGGCGTTCATTGAGGAAATTTTGCTGGACCGTAGCCGTGAGCAGAGTCGTAGAGAACGCTCGCTGCGTCGTTTACAGCAACGAAAGGACGAGAACTCCGGTTCTTAAGCGCCATTTTTAGAGCGCGGCAACTAAACGCAGAACCTGTCTTATTGAATTTTTGGTTGTTCAAAGGTGAAGAACGAAGAGTTCAATGGGACAGGTTCCAGATTAATCAACGATTAGATAGATAAGGAATACCCCCCATGTCAGAACGTTTACCAAATGACGTGGATCCGATCGAAACTCGCGACTGGCTACAGGCGATCGAATCGGTCATCCGTGAAGAAGGTGTTGAGCGCGCTCAGTATCTTATTGACCAACTCCTTTCTGAAGCCCGCAAAGGCGGGGTGAAAGTGGCTGCTGGCGCATCGACCGGCGGTTACGTGAACACTATTGCCGTTGAAGATGAGCCGGAGTACCCGGGTAATCTGGATCTGGAACGTCGTATCCGTTCTGCGATCCGCTGGAACGCCATCATGACCGTTCTGCGCGCATCGAAAAAAGATCTCGAACTGGGCGGCCACATGGCTTCTTTCCAGTCTTCCGCAACCTTCTACGAAGTGTGCTTCAACCACTTCTTCCGCGCACGCAATGAGCAGGATGGCGGCGACCTGGTGTACTTCCAGGGTCACATCTCTCCGGGCGTTTATGCGCGTGCTTTCCTGGAAGGTCGTCTGACTGAAGAGCAGATGAACAACTTCCGTCAGGAAGTTCACGGTAAAGGTCTGTCCTCTTATCCGCACCCGAAACTGATGCCGGAATTCTGGCAGTTCCCGACCGTTTCTATGGGCCTGGGCCCAATCGGGGCGATTTATCAGGCTAAATTCCTGAAATATCTGGAACACCGTGGTCTGAAAGACACCTCCAAACAAACCGTTTACGCGTTCCTGGGCGACGGTGAGATGGACGAGCCGGAATCTAAAGGCGCGATCACCATCGCGACCCGTGAGAAGCTGGACAACCTGGTCTTCGTTATCAACTGTAACCTGCAGCGTCTTGATGGTCCGGTCACCGGTAACGGCAAAATCATTAACGAACTGGAAGGCATCTTCGCGGGCGCTGGCTGGAACGTTATCAAGGTTATCTGGGGCGGTCGTTGGGATGAGCTGCTGCGTAAAGACACCAGCGGTAAGCTGATTCAGCTGATGGAAGAAACCGTTGACGGTGACTACCAGACCTTCAAATCCAAAGACGGCGCTTATGTGCGCGAGCACTTCTTCGGTAAATATCCGGAGACCGCCGCGCTGGTTGCCGACTGGACTGACGAGCAGATTTGGGCTCTGAACCGCGGCGGCCACGATCCGAAGAAAGTTTACGCTGCACTGAAGAAAGCGCAGGAAACCAAAGGCAAAGCGACCGTCATCCTCGCCCATACCATCAAAGGTTACGGCATGGGTGATACTGCTGAAGGTAAGAACATCGCTCACCAGGTTAAGAAAATGAACATGGACGGCGTTCGCTACGTCCGCGATCGTTTCAACGTGCCGGTTGCCGATGCCGATCTGGAAAAACTGCCGTACGTAACCTTCCCGGAAGGTTCCGAAGAGCACACCTATCTGCACGCTCAGCGTCAGAAACTGCACGGCTATCTGCCGAGCCGTCAGCCGAACTTCACTGAGAAGCTGGAGCTGCCGACGCTGGAAGATTTCCGCCCGCTGCTGGAAGAGCAGAATAAAGAGATCTCTACCACTATCGCGTTCGTTCGTGCCCTGAACGTGATGCTGAAGAACAAATCCATCAAAGACCGCCTCGTGCCGATCATCGCCGACGAAGCGCGTACTTTCGGTATGGAAGGTCTGTTCCGTCAGATCGGTATCTACAGCCCGAACGGTCAGCAGTACACCCCGCAGGACCGTGAGCAGGTTGCTTACTACAAAGAAGACGAAAAAGGCCAGATCCTGCAGGAAGGGATCAACGAGCTGGGCGCAGGCGCATCCTGGCTGGCTGCGGCGACCTCTTACAGCACCAACAACCTGCCGATGATCCCGTTCTACATCTACTACTCGATGTTCGGGTTCCAGCGTATCGGCGACCTGTGCTGGCAGGCAGGCGACCAGCAGGCTCGCGGCTTCCTGATCGGTGGTACTTCCGGTCGTACGACGCTGAACGGCGAAGGTCTGCAGCATGAAGATGGCCACAGCCATATTCAGTCTCTGACTATCCCGAACTGTATCTCTTACGATCCGTCCTACGCCTACGAAGTGGCGGTCATCATGCATGACGGCCTGGAGCGTATGTACGGTGAGAAACAAGAGAACGTTTACTACTACATCACGACCCTGAACGAAAACTACCACATGCCGGCGATGCCGGAAGGCGCCGAGGAAGGTATCCGTAAAGGTATCTACAAACTCGAAACCATCGAAGGTAGCAAAGGTAAAGTTCAGCTGCTGGGCTCCGGTTCTATCCTGCGTCACGTCCGTGAAGCAGCGCAGATCCTGGCGAAAGACTACGGCGTGGGCTCTGACGTGTACAGCGTCACCTCCTTCACCGAACTGGCGCGTGATGGCCAGGATTGCGAACGCTGGAACATGCTGCACCCGCTGGAAACCCCGCGCGTGCCGTACATCGCTCAGGTGATGAACGACGCTCCGGCTGTGGCATCCACTGACTATATGAAACTGTTCGCCGAGCAGGTTCGTACTTACGTACCGGCTGACGATTACCGCGTACTGGGTACCGATGGCTTCGGTCGTTCCGACAGCCGTGAAAACCTGCGTCACCACTTCGAAGTTGATGCTTCCTATGTGGTCGTTGCAGCGCTGGGCGAACTGGCTAAACGTGGTGAAATCGATAAGAAAGTGGTCGCTGATGCTATCGCGAAATTCGACATCGATGCAGAAAAAGTTAACCCGCGTCTGGCGTAAGAGGTAAAAGAATAATGGCTATCGAAATCAAAGTACCGGACATCGGGGCTGATGAAGTTGAAATCACCGAGATCCTGGTCAAAGTTGGCGACAAAGTAGAAGCTGAACAGTCGCTGATCACCGTAGAAGGCGATAAAGCCTCTATGGAAGTCCCGTCTCCGCAGGCTGGCGTCGTGAAAGAGATTAAAGTCTCCGTCGGCGACAAAACCGAGACTGGCAAACTGATTATGATTTTCGATTCCGCCGAGGGTGCAGCAGCCGCTGCACCTGCGCAGGAAGAGAAGAAAGAAGCCGCTCCGGCCGCTGCTGCGCCAGCCGCCGCCGCGGCAGCGAAAGAAGTGCACGTCCCGGATATCGGCGGCGATGAAGTTGAAGTTACCGAGATCATGGTTAAAGTGGGCGACACCATCGCCGCTGAGCAATCCCTGATCACCGTAGAAGGCGATAAGGCCTCTATGGAAGTACCGGCGCCGTTCGCGGGTACCGTGAAAGAGATCAAAATCAACACCGGCGATAAAGTATCCACCGGCTCCCTGATCATGATCTTCGAAGTCGCGGGCGCTGCGCCTGCGGCCGCTCCGGCACAGGCTGCCGCTCCGGCTGCCGCGGCACCGGCTGCTGCTGCCGGCGCGAAAGACGTTAACGTCCCGGACATCGGCGGCGACGAAGTTGAAGTCACCGAAGTGATGGTGAAAGTCGGCGATAAAGTGGCTGCTGAGCAGTCCCTGATCACCGTCGAAGGCGACAAAGCGTCTATGGAAGTGCCGGCGCCGTTCGCGGGCACCGTCAAAGAGATCAAAATCAGCACCGGCGATAAAGTCAAAACCGGCTCCCTGATCATGGTCTTCGAAGTGGAAGGCGCTGCGCCTGCCGCCGCTCCGGCTCAGGCTGCTGCACCGGCACCGGCTGCTGCGCCGGCTCAGGCTGCTAAGCCTGCCGCGGCGCCGGCTGCGAAAGCAGAAGGCAAAACCGAATTCGCTGAAAACGATGCTTACGTTCACGCGACTCCGCTGATTCGCCGCCTGGCGCGCGAGTTCGGCGTTAACCTGGCGAAAGTGAAAGGCACCGGCCGTAAAGGTCGTATCCTGCGCGAAGACGTTCAGGCCTACGTGAAAGAAGCCGTTAAACGCGCTGAATCCGCACCGGCGGCTGCCGCTGGCGGCGGTATCCCGGGCATGCTGCCATGGCCGAAGGTTGACTTCAGCAAGTTCGGCGAAATCGAAGAAGTGGAGCTGGGCCGTATCCAGAAAATCTCTGGTGCTAACCTGAGCCGTAACTGGGTCATGATCCCGCACGTTACCCACTTCGATAAAACCGATATCACCGATCTGGAAGCGTTCCGTAAGCAGCAGAACGCCGAAGCTGAGAAGCGTAAACTGGACGTGAAATTCACCCCGGTTGTCTTCATCATGAAAGCCGTGGCCGCTGCGCTTGAGCAGATGCCGCGCTTCAACAGCTCGCTCTCCGAAGATGGTCAGCGCCTGACGCTGAAGAAATACATCAACATCGGTGTGGCGGTTGATACCCCGAACGGTCTGGTGGTTCCGGTCTTTAAAGACGTGAACAAGAAGAGCATCACCGAGCTGTCTCGCGAACTGACCACCATCTCGAAGAAAGCGCGCGATGGCAAACTGACGGCGGGCGAAATGCAGGGCGGTTGCTTCACCATCTCCAGCATCGGCGGCCTGGGTACGACCCACTTCGCGCCGATTGTTAACGCGCCGGAAGTAGCCATCCTCGGCGTGTCTAAGTCCGCGATGGAGCCGGTATGGAATGGTAAAGAGTTCGTGCCGCGTCTGATGCTGCCGATCTCTCTGTCCTTCGACCACCGCGTGATCGACGGTGCTGATGGTGCCCGCTTCATTACCATCATCAACAACACCCTGAGCGACATTCGCCGCCTGGTGATGTAATCGAAAAAGCCGGCCTGACGGCCGGCTTTTTTCTGATAACCTCAGGCTGTTTGGGATTATCAGCAACAAAGGACAAAATCGTTTGCCGTTTGTTGTTTAAAAATTGTTAACAATTTTGTAAAATACACGCGGATAGAACGTCCCGGTGGACTTGGGCGTAAGAATAATAGCGTCAGACCCGCCGGATATAAATTACAGAGGTCATGATGAGTACTGAAATCAAAACTCAGGTCGTGGTACTTGGGGCAGGTCCTGCAGGCTACTCTGCAGCTTTCCGTTGCGCTGATTTAGGTCTGGAAACCGTCATCGTAGAACGTTACAGCACCCTCGGTGGGGTGTGCCTGAACGTGGGTTGTATCCCTTCTAAAGCGCTGCTGCACGTGGCAAAAGTTATCGAAGAAGCGAAAGCGCTGGCCGAACACGGCATCGTTTTCGGCGAACCGAAAACTGATATTGACAAGATCCGCACCTGGAAAGAAAAAGTCATCACTCAGCTGACCGGTGGTCTGGCTGGCATGGCCAAAGGGCGTAAAGTGAAGGTGGTTAACGGTCTGGGTAAATTCACCGGCGCTAACACCCTGGAAGTGGAAGGTGAAAACGGCAAAACCGTGATCAACTTCGACAACGCCATCATCGCGGCGGGTTCCCGTCCGATTCAACTGCCATTTATCCCGCATGAAGATCCGCGCGTATGGGACTCCACCGACGCCCTGGAGCTGAAATCCGTACCGAAACGCATGCTGGTCATGGGCGGCGGTATCATCGGTCTGGAAATGGGTACCGTATACCATGCGTTGGGTTCAGAGATTGACGTGGTTGAAATGTTCGACCAGGTTATCCCGGCGGCCGATAAAGACGTGGTGAAAGTCTTCACTAAACGCATCAGCAAGAAATTCAACCTGATGCTGGAAACCAAAGTGACTGCCGTTGAAGCGAAAGAAGACGGTATTTACGTTTCCATGGAAGGCAAAAAAGCGCCGGCGGAAGCACAGCGTTACGACGCCGTACTGGTGGCTATCGGTCGCGTACCGAACGGCAAAAACCTCGACGCAGGCAAAGCGGGCGTGGAAGTGGACGATCGTGGCTTCATCCGCGTTGACAAACAAATGCGCACCAACGTGCCGCACATCTTTGCTATCGGCGATATCGTCGGTCAGCCGATGCTGGCGCACAAAGGCGTACATGAAGGTCACGTTGCCGCAGAAGTTATCTCCGGCCTGAAACACTACTTCGATCCGAAAGTGATCCCGTCCATCGCCTACACCGAGCCAGAAGTGGCATGGGTCGGCCTGACGGAGAAAGAAGCGAAAGAGAAAGGCATCAGCTACGAAACCGCCACCTTCCCGTGGGCGGCTTCCGGCCGCGCTATCGCTTCCGACTGCGCAGACGGTATGACCAAACTGATCTTCGACAAAGAGACCCACCGTGTTATCGGCGGCGCGATTGTCGGCACCAACGGCGGCGAGCTGCTGGGTGAGATCGGCCTGGCTATCGAAATGGGCTGTGACGCTGAAGACATCGCGCTGACTATCCACGCTCACCCGACTCTGCACGAGTCTGTTGGCCTGGCGGCAGAAGTCTTCGAAGGCAGCATCACCGACCTGCCGAACGCCAAAGCGAAGAAAAAGTAACTTTTTCTTTCAGGCAAAAAGCATAAGCGGCTCCCGGAGCCGCTTTTTTTATGCCTGATGTTTAGAACTATGTCGCTATTCATAAACCGCTACACCTCATACATACTTTGTAAATAGTCACTCGGTAAACTTATAGACAGTTAACGATATCGATGAGGTGTGTGATGAAACGCTTTTTAACCAGTGCGCTGGTCGCAGCAACGAGCTTATCCGGTGTAGCCTGCGCGGCTGACGCCACGATTCCGTGGGCGGATAACAGCGGCGGCACGGAAACGACCCATATCGCGGCGATGGGCCAGGATCTGAATGCCCAGCATCAGCAGGTGACGAAGACCAGTGAAGGGGTATGGGCGGCGAATTCCGGCAGCATCAGCGCTGACGAAGCGGCATTGTCCAGTACGAAACCAGCCTTTGCCGGCGATCCGTCTCTGATGCCCCACCAGGGCTAAGTGAATGAAAACGCCCGGTTGCGTATACGTAACCGGGCGTTTTTTTATGGCTTGACCACCTGCCAGCCGGCGTCAGCGTCGGGGGCAAAGCGCGTTATCGCCTGGGCCTTTGCCGCGCTCTCTTCACCGAGATTGGCCTGATAAACCGTATCGTGCTGATCGATCATAAAGCTCATCACGCCGGTTTCCCCCCACGCCACCGGCCATGCCAGCAAGGCGACGCTCTGCTCATCTCTACCGGTGATAATGCGGAAGCGGTAGCCATGGTAGCCGCTGCCGGGTACCGTCGGGCTAAAGGCGGGCCCTAGCGGGCTTGGCGCTTCGCCCGGCGAGGTGGGCCAGTACAGACCATCTTTTTTGCCTTCGCTACTGATGATTTTCTGCGCCCAGCGGTGGTTCAGTTGATAGTAATCCTGCTGGGCGTCAACGTAGGCGTGCATGGCGGCTATCGCCGACAGTTCATTACGGCCAATAGCGCGGGTAAGGATCTCCTCTTCGCCAGCGGCCATATCAAAGCGCCAGCCCTGGGATGATTTGACGATGGGGACGGGCAGACGCCATGCTTCGCTACCAACGTCGAGCCAGGCGTTATCACCCTGCTGCACAATCACATGTTTCACCTGCCAGTCGCGCTGGAAGCGGTCGACGGCAGTGGGGTCGATCCCGTCGGGGGGTAAAAAATGCTGCCAGTTATCGCCAAGCACCTCGCTCAGCGCCGCGTCATTTTGCTGGCCGATCGCCTCGGCCAGCGCGCTCGCGGCCTGCTCGGGGGTGGCATATTGCTGCTGGGCGAAGGCGGCAAGCGGTGACAGCATTAACGTGAACAGGGCAATAGGTAATGGGTTTCTCATTCTGCTCATCCTCAGCGGCGGCGTAGTTCATGGTGTTCAGAAAGACGCTCTCTGGCGCCGTCGCGCTGCTCGCGGTTTACGCTGGAAAACTGACGACTCTGTCGTCCCCGTTCCTGCTGCGCTTGCCAGGAGGGGGCGCGGCTTTCGTTGCCGCTAAGGGCGCTGGCGCGCAGATGATTGACCGTCTGCTGGCGCTGGGCGGGCGTGGCGGAATGGAGCTGCTGCCGGCGCTGTTGCTGCTGCGGTGTAGCATTCTGCTCGTGGTTCTTAATGGTTTCCCTACGCTGCTGTTGCTGCGGCGTCGGGTTTTTCAACTGCGCTTTCGCCGCATCTCGACGCTGCTGGGTTGATGTCGGCGCGCTGTCGTAACCGCGGTAGTTGCTGCGCTGGGTGGCTTGTTTCAACTGCGCCGAGGCCGCCTGACGCTGGGCATCGCGCGAGGGGGGGGTTGCCGCCAGGTTGCCTGCCGTGGCGGTCGGCGCGCTGCGCTGCTGAAGCTGGGTCATTGCCGCCTGGCGCTGCGCCTCACGATCGACCGGCGCATGCTGGGTCGCGCTCAGTCCGCCGGATACGTTGGTCTGATGAAAGCGCTGGGCGACGGTATTATCGGGGTATGGCACGTGACCGCGATAGGCGGGATTATGCTGCCAGTTTACGTGGTCGCCCGGCA
The DNA here is from genome assembly GCF_030128585.1 of Klebsiella sp. K5-204. Classification (NCBI taxonomy): domain Bacteria; kingdom Pseudomonadati; phylum Pseudomonadota; class Gammaproteobacteria; order Enterobacterales; family Enterobacteriaceae; genus Klebsiella; species Klebsiella sp. K5-204. The sequence goes on along the minus strand of NZ_JAKUZS010000009.1, from coordinate 103,234 downwards.
GGTTTTGTCCGGTAATGCGGTTAAAATTATTCACATTGATATTGATGTTATCGCCATTATGCGAGTAATCCCCGCGGTGGTAGTCGTCATCGTGATGGTGGTAGTCATCATCATCATCCCAGTCGATGCTGCTGAACAGCGCCCAGGTGGTCGCCACGCCCAGGCTGTAACCGAATCCTTTCACGAAGCTATCGGTAAACTGCTCCCCGGGAGGGGGCGGCAGATAGACCGGAGGATAGGCGCTATTCGGCCAGGTACCATAGACGGTGGAGGGGTTGTAGTTGGGAACATAGACCACCTGCGGGTCGGTCGGTTCTATTTTTATGACCTGCGTCGGCGCAGGCGCCGCCGCGGTAGTGCTTGACGTTGATACGGTGCTACTTTTCGAAGTGGTGGCCGGCACAGGCGCCGCTGCGGCGACAATCACTTTTTGCTGCGGCGTGGATTTCAGCGTCCCTGTCTCCTGGGCGATGGCACGCAGGCGCTGCACCGAGTCCATCACATCATGCGGCTGGGCCAAAAACGCATTACCCAGATTTTCCACCCAGGGCGGATTCTCGCCCATCATCGCCAGCAGGGCAGGGAAAGCGACAAGCGATTTGACGCTGGGATCCCACGGCTGGCTGGCAACAGCCTGAACGGCGGGATCCCCTTTCATGGTGGGGTTATCCTGGGACCACTGCACCGCCTGCATGACGTTGTCCGGGTAGGTGGAAGCCATCAGCACCTGCGACAGCAGACTGTCCGGGTAGAGCGCGATGGGGGCAACCCACTGGTCAATCTGCGCCTGGGTGTAGGTGGCGGCCACCGGCTGCGCGGCGGCGGGTGCGGCTGGCGCAGGCTGCGCCGTCGGCTGAGTGACCGTCTCTGGAGTACGGCTTTGCACATAGAGTGTTCCCGCCGCCGCGAGTAAGCCAGCGCTACAGAGCAGGGTGATAATATGGGGTTTGAACGGCAGTGACATAGAAGCTCCTGACCCAAAAAGTAACCCATCTCGCTAAAGTATCGGCGAAAACGGCGCGTTTGCTGAGTATAAGTAAGCGGTATGGCTTTTTATTGATGATTGTTGGGATCGGCCCATGGCGTTGTACGTGGAAAGGAATTTTTGTCGCGGGATTTGAACAGAAAGCCTGCAATATCCTGCCCTTAACGATTCAGCTAAATTTTAATGTTGCTTTTTTGTAAACAGATTAACACCTTTCAAAAATCCTGCTATGCTGCCGACGCGGTATCGGGCATTTACCCTACAAACTGCTGTCTCACAGGAGCGTGAAGAAAATCGCCCAGCCACTAAATCCTTCAAGATGCGTCAAGGCGGCAAACTGCCAATACCGAAGCAGATTGATTGAAGAGGTGTAGGCCGCATTATGACAATGAGAAGCGAGGAGAACCGTCGTGCTAGAAGAATACCGTAAGCACGTAGCTGAGCGTGCCGCCATGGGGATTGTTGCCAAACCCTTAGATGCAACCCAAATGGCCGCGCTGGTAGAACTGCTGAAAAACCCGCCTGCGGGCGAAGAAGAATTCCTGTTAGACCTGCTGATTAACCGTGTACCGCCGGGCGTCGACGAAGCCGCCTATGTTAAAGCTGGATTCCTTGCCGCGATCGCCAAAGGCGAAACGACCTCCCCCCTGGTTACCCCTGAAAAAGCCGTTGAACTGCTGGGCACCATGCAGGGCGGTTATAATATCCACCCGCTGATCGATGCCCTGGACGACGCGAAACTGGCGCCGATTGCCGCGAAAGCGCTGTCCCATACTCTGCTGATGTTCGATAACTTCTACGACGTGGAAGAGAAAGCGAAAGCGGGTAACGAGCACGCTAAACAGGTTATGCAATCCTGGGCCGACGCTGAGTGGTTCCTGAACCGCCCGCAGCTGGCAGAGAAAATCACCGTTACCGTTTTCAAGGTCACTGGCGAAACGAACACCGATGACCTGTCTCCGGCGCCGGATGCCTGGTCGCGTCCGGATATCCCGCTGCACGCCCTGGCGATGCTGAAAAACGCCCGCGAAGGCATTGAACCGGATCAGCCGGGCGTGGTTGGCCCGATCAAACAGATCGAAGCCCTGCAGCAGAAAGGCTACCCGCTGGCCTACGTCGGCGATGTGGTCGGGACCGGCTCTTCACGTAAATCGGCCACCAACTCGGTGCTGTGGTTTATGGGCGACGATATCCCGAACGTGCCGAACAAGCGCGGCGGCGGCCTGTGCCTGGGCGGCAAAATCGCGCCAATCTTCTTCAACACCATGGAAGATGCGGGCGCGCTGCCTATCGAAGTGGATGTGTCAAACCTGAACATGGGCGACGTCATCGACGTTTACCCGTTCAAAGGCGAAGTGCGTAATCACGAGACCAACGAACTGCTGGCCAGCTTCGAGCTGAAAACCGATGTGCTGATCGACGAAGTCCGTGCCGGCGGCCGTATCCCGCTGATCATCGGTCGCGGCCTGACCACCAAAGCCCGTGAAGCGCTGGGTCTGCCGCACAGCGATGTCTTCCGTCAGGCGAAAGACGTGGCGGAAAGCACCCGCGGCTTCTCTCTGGCGCAGAAAATGGTTGGCCGCGCCTGCGGCGTTGCCGGTATCCGCCCGGGCGCCTACTGCGAGCCGAAAATGACCTCCGTCGGTTCTCAGGACACCACCGGTCCAATGACCCGTGATGAACTGAAAGACCTGGCGTGCCTGGGCTTCTCCGCTGACCTGGTGATGCAGTCCTTCTGCCACACTGCGGCCTATCCGAAGCCGGTTGACGTCACCACGCATCATACTCTGCCGGACTTCATTATGAACCGCGGCGGCGTCTCGCTGCGTCCGGGCGATGGCGTGATCCACTCCTGGCTGAACCGCATGCTGCTGCCGGATACCGTGGGCACCGGCGGTGACTCCCACACCCGTTTCCCCATTGGTATCTCCTTCCCGGCGGGCTCTGGTCTGGTGGCTTTCGCCGCCGCGACCGGCGTGATGCCGCTGGATATGCCGGAATCGGTGCTGGTGCGTTTCAAAGGTAAAATGCAGCCGGGCATTACGCTGCGCGACCTGGTCCACGCGATCCCGCTGTACGCCATCAAGCAGGGCCTGCTGACCGTTGAGAAGAAAGGTAAGAAAAACATCTTCTCTGGCCGCATCCTTGAGATTGAAGGTCTGCCGGATCTGAAAGTGGAGCAGGCGTTCGAGCTGACCGATGCCTCCGCTGAACGTTCTGCTGCAGGTTGCACCATCAAGCTGAACAAAGAGCCGATCGTTGAGTATCTGAACTCCAACATCGTCCTGCTGAAGTGGATGATCGCCGAAGGCTACGGCGACCGCCGTACCCTGGAGCGTCGTATCCAGGGCATGGAGAAATGGCTGGCGGATCCGCAGCTGCTGGAAGCCGATGCTGACGCGGAATACGCGGCAGTGATCGACATCGATCTGGCGGATATCAAAGAGCCGATTCTGTGCGCGCCGAACGATCCGGACGATGCCCGCCTGCTGTCTGACGTACAGGGCGAGAAAATCGACGAAGTGTTCATCGGCTCCTGCATGACCAACATCGGCCATTTCCGTGCCGCCGGTAAGCTGCTGGACAGCCACAAAGGCCAGTTGCCGACTCGCCTGTGGGTGGCGCCGCCAACCCGTATGGACGCCGCGCAGCTGACCGAAGAAGGTTACTACAGCGTATTTGGTAAGAGCGGGGCGCGTATCGAAATCCCTGGCTGTTCCCTGTGTATGGGTAACCAGGCGCGCGTCGCCGACGGTGCGACGGTGGTTTCCACCTCTACCCGTAACTTCCCGAACCGTTTAGGTACCGGCGCTAACGTCTATCTGGCCTCTGCCGAGCTGGCAGCGGTGGCTTCTCTGCTCGGTAAACTGCCGACGCCGGAAGAGTACCAGACCTTCGTGGCGCAGGTGGATAAGACAGCGGAAGATACCTATCGCTATCTGAACTTCAACCAGCTGGATCAGTACACTGAAAAAGCTGACGGCGTGATCTTCCAGACCGCGGTGTAAAACCAGTCGGTCAGCCTGGCTGACCGTTTGGCTACAAACTCCCCAATGCCCGGTGAACATTGCATCACCGGGCATTTTTATTTCCAAACCTCCTGCCTGTTACGCTTTTTTTCTTTCGGTCTGCTGCGATAATTACTCCATGGGTACAGTGCAGCGGTGACGCATTGCCCTTGCAGAGGAAAAGACGATGGACTACGAATTTCTGCGCGATATTACCGGAGTGGTAAAGGTGCGAATGTCGATGGATCACGAGGCGATTGGCCACTGGTTCAACGAGGAGGTGAAAGACAATCTTGCTCTGCTTGACGAAGTGGAGCAGGCTGCGCGCACCGTGAAAGGCAGTGAACGTTCCTGGCAGCGTGCCGGACATGAATATACGCTGTGGCTGGATGGCGAAGAGGTGATGATACGCGCCAATCAGCTGGAATTTTCCGGCGACGAAATCGAGGAGGGGATGAGCTACTACGACGAAGAAAGCCTCTCTCTGTGTGGTGTTGAGGATTTCCTGCAGGTGGTTGCCGCCTATCGTGAGTTTATGCAGCAGCGTTGATGACTCGTTTTGCGCCGGGCTGCGGAAAACCGTAGCCCGGCTAAGCGTCGCGTGCGCAGGGCACATCTCCGGTCGCGACGAGTACCTTTCCCCGCTTCCCGCCGGCGCAGAACCCAGGCCCGGCAAGCAAAAGCGGCGCCGGGCATTTTAGGCATTACACGGCAGGAATATTGCGGCCGTAGTAAATCTCGCGCATCTCTTTCCACAGCAGGTCGGTAATGACCTTGCGCTCTTCAGCGGTCAACTCTTCCGGTCGGGTATGGAACATGTAATGCTTAAGGTCGAACTCCTTAAGCAACATTTTGGTATGGAAGATATTTTCCTGATAAACGTTGACGTCGACCATGTCATACAGCGACTTCATATCGTCAGACATAAAGTTCTGAATTGAGTTGATTTCATGATCGATAAAATGCTTCATCCCATTGATGTCGCGGGTAAAGCCGCGCACGCGGTAGTCAATGGTCACAATGTCCGATTCCAGCTGGTGAATCAGATAGTTCAGCGCTTTGAGCGGTGAAATAACCCCGCAGGTAGAGACTTCGATATCGGCGCGGAAGGTGCACAGGCCGCCTTCCGGGTGGCTCTCCGGATAGGTATGCACGCAGATATGGCTTTTATCGAGATGGGCGACCACGGTTTCAGGCAGCGGGCCGGGGTGTTCGGTCTGGTCGATAAGCCGCGGGTCGACGGGCTCTTCGCTTACCAGAATGGTCACGCTGGCGCCCTGGGGTTCATAATCCTGGCGGGCGATATTCAGGATATTAGCGCCAATAATAGAGCAGGTTTCGCTCAGGATCTCTGTCAGGCGATTGGCATTATAAAGTTCGTCGATATAGGCGATGTAGCCGTCGCGCTCTTCTGCCGTTTTGGCGTAACAGATATCGTAGATACAAAAACTCAGGCTTTTGGTCAGGTTGTTAAAGCCGTGCAGCTTCAATTTTTTCAATTTAGTTCACCCCCTTATTTCGCTTCACGGTGCGGACAGAGCATCATGCAGATATTGTGGTAAGGCGAAGGCCGCCGTATGGATTGCCGGATTGTAGTAGCGGCAGGTCAGGTTGGCTTTGTGAAAGCGCGCCTGAATGATTTCGCTGGAAAGATGGCGCAGCGCCTCGTTGTCGCTCGCCCAGGCAAAGGTCATTATCCCGCCGTAATAGGTCGGAATCGCCGCCTGGTAGAAGCTGACGTCGCGAAAATAGTGGCTCAGTTTGCGATGGCTACCGACCGCTTCATCCTGCTGCAGGAAGCAGACGCCGTTCTGCGCAACGAAAATCCCTCCCGGATTCAGGCAGCGTTTGCAGCCTTCATAAAAAGCCGAGGTGAAGAGGCTTTCCCCCGGGCCAATAGGGTCGGTACAGTCCGAAATGATCACATCAAACGTTTGCGTCGTCTGGTTAACAAAATTGACGCCATCATCAATTACCAGCGTAAAGCGCGGATCGTCATAGGCGCCGGCGCTATGGTTGGGCAGGTACTGGCGGCAGAATGAGACCACCCCGGCGTCGATTTCCACCATGGTGATGCTTTCGATGCTGCGATGACGAGAGACTTCGCGCAGCATCGCGCCATCGCCGCCGCCGATGATCAGGACATGCTTGGCGTTGCCGTGAGCCAGCAGCGGCACGTGGGTCATCATTTCGTGATAGATAAACTCATCGCGTTCGGTGGTTTGCACGACGCCATCCAGCGCCATCACCCGGCCAAAGGCGCGGTTGTCAAAGATGATCAGATCCTGATGATCGGTTTTTTCGTGGTACAGCACGTTATCAACGCTAAAGTACTGACCAAAATGGTCATGCAGCGTTTCATGCCACAGTGGATTATCGGCCACGGCGAGGCTCCTCCTTCGTTAACATCTGTTACACCCGTAAAACGAGTGCAACATCATAGACAACTATAGATGAGGATGCACGGCGGTTATTGCAGCAATGCGGCAGGAATAACAGCACCGCCCGGAGAGGGCGGTGGGGATACAGGGCTATTTTACCGGCGCGGGTTGGCTATCCACTATCCGCACGGAATAGACCATGGTGGCGCCTGGGGGGATCTTCGGTGGCAACCCTTTACTGCCATAGGCTTTGTCGGGCGGGACGACCAGCGTCACGGAGCCGTGGTTCTGCAGGCGCTTCAGCGGCCCGCGAAATACCGGGGGATAGGCATCCAGTTTCTGGGTAAGCGCCTGATCTTTCGTCTCCATATCATTGATCACCGTTCCGTCCGTCAGCATCTCTTTGATCACCACGGTCACCAGATCGTTGCCGCTAATCTTTCCTTTACCCGGGTAATCGATACGGCTGTAGACGCCCTCTTTGAAGACCACACCTTTTTTGCGCGCAAACGCCTGCTGGTATTTCTGACCGGCGCTGATGTTTTTCTGCTCGATTTTATTCAGGTTCTGGAAAACCTGCTGTGAAATGTCAAACAGCGCTTTGTTACGCTCCTGTTCGCCGAGGCGAAGCTGGCCGCTGAAAGCATCTTCGATGCCCTGCAGCACCAGGCCAGCGTCGACGTTAACTCCCTGAGTGCGACGAGTCGTGAGGACGTTAAGCGCCTCTGTACCCATCGAGGCGCCGATGGCGTAAGCCTGCTGTTCACCTGGCGCGCTGAGTTTGGCGGCGGTTTTGCCGGTGGTATTTCTCGGCGGGACCGTCAGCTGCGTCCGCAGCAGCTGGATTTCATCCTCTTTCATCCGCAGCTGGGCGTTATCTTTGTCCGCCTGCAGGCGATAGGCCGCCACTATGGCCGCCATCTCGGGGGGCTCATCTTTTGCCGCCACGGCGGCATCGGCGCGGCTCGATGGCGCTTTCTCCGCCGCGGAGAGCCGGTTAGCCAGAGACTGCTTATCGGCGTTAAGGGCTTTGATCTGGTCGAGGGCGGTCTGCTTCTCTTTTTCCGCCGCCGCCAGCCGGTTGACCAACGGCTGTTTGTCGGCGTTAAGGGCTTTGACCTGGTCGAGGGCGGTCTGCTTCTCTTTTTCCGCCGCCGCCAGCCGGTTAGCCAGAGACTGCTTATCGGCGTTAAGGTTTTTGACCTGGTCGAGGGCGGTCTGCTTCTCTTTTTCCGCCGCCGCCAGCCGGTTGACCAACGGCTGTTTGTCGGCGTTAAGGGTTTTGACCTGGTCGAGGGTGGTCTGCTGCGCCTTCTCTGCCGCGGCGAGCCGGTTAGCCAGCGTCTGCTTATCTGTATTCAGAGCGGTGAGGCTGGCGCTGAGCCGTTTATTTTCAGCTGCGGCTTGCTGAAGCTGTGACGTTAATTGTTGGATCTGCTTCAGCGCGGCGGCCTGACTTTGCTGCAGAGTCGTATTCTGGACTGCGCCTTCTTTTTTAATTAACGCCTCATTTTTCGCGGTGGCGGCGGTTAAGGCGATCTGTAATTCTTTTATTTTGTTATTTAAGGCCGCATGCTCATTCGCGATGGAGGTTTCTGTGGCCGGAGTGTTAGCAAGCTGTTTTTTTAATTGCTGAATAGTTTTATTTTTTTGCTCAATCGTCGCCTGCTGGCTGACGATTCTTTTTTGCAATTGTGCGGTATTGGGCGTCTTTTTTTTATTATCCGCAGGTTGACGATCGCCTGACGTTTGCTTTGCGGTTGCAGCATCGCTTTTTTCATGCGCCTGGGTTTGCTGCTGGGCGTAGTCAAGAAACGCCGGCGCGGCGCCGGCGAAGAAAGGTGTTGAAAGCGCCAGCGCCGCGACGAGCATCAGCAGGGGCGCGTTGAGGGTCAGCGTGGCGGCTCTGTTCATGGCTGCTTGCTTTCACCCCGCTGTACCAGGCTATCGATTAGCGTTTTCTGAATATCGGCGCACAATTTGATGGATTTAAACTGATACATGGAGTCAATGCCAAGCCGGGTGGGATCCGCCACTTTCTCGCGCACGCTGTTGTATTGTGACGCCGCACGCACTAAGGCATTGAAGTCATTGCTGAGTTTGGTTGCCTGCTGTGGGTTAACCTCTTTTAGCGAGTCCAGCGCCTGTCGGCAGGATTCAATGCGCGCTTGTTCGCTGGCCGCTCGCTCCTGCTCTGCCTGCTGCTGCGACGTTAGCGGGGTGGTGAGCGGTTTTACCTGCTGGCGAGGGGCGGTATTGCTACAGCCGGCTAATAACATAGCGGCAAGTGGAATAATACGAAGAGTCAGCGAGATATTCACAATTTCAGTCCATGAAGTAGATATATTTTCAACGGATTCTAAAAGGCTGCTTTTTATTTTGCAATATATCGTTAGGGATATTTTATTGTTTTTATCTGCCAGGGCTGTTAGTACGGGTTTAATTTATTTATTGGCTTGATGTATTGCGAGGTAGATAAAATTTATTTTGTATAAAATAATAATGGTAAATATTAAAGGCGGGTGAGTCGGGGAAAAGCGCGGCGCGTTGCCGCCCGCGCGGGAAATTATTTGACGTAAGCCAGCAGGCTAAGTGAATCGCGGGCCAGCGCTTTACATTTTTTCGCCGTCGGAAGGTTAATGCCGCTGAGATCGCGATAGCTGTCTTCGCCAAGCGCTTTCATGTTGTAGCTGTCGTAGTTGCTCAGGTCCCATTGGTTCTGCTGGGCAAAGAACACCAGGGCGCGACGGATCTGCGTGTTGGGAAGGTTCTGGTAGCCACAGTCGTTTTTCAGAAACACAAAAACCGCGGTTAAATCAGCCATGTCTTCCGCTTCTGATTCGCTGAGCGCGTAGCTGTTGGCGGAGAGAGTAAGCAGGCTGCCGAGTACCATTGTTCTGAAAAGCGTCTTCATTTTTTCTACCGTTAGATCACCGACGCTTCAAATTAGCATACTTCTTTACACAGCGCCGATCTTTATTCTTACTCTTCTGCTTGACCTTCCCGTTACGGTAGGGTTTAAGCTCAAATATTCGCCCGCAGAATAAAAGGATGTGAATATGCAACGTCGAGACTTCCTCAAACTGACCGCCGCGGTCAGCATGGCCAGCGCGTTACCGCTTTGGAGCCGTGCGGTCTTTGCGGCCAGTCGCCCGGCCCTGCCGGTACCGCCGCTGTTGACGGCTGATGCGCGCAACCGTATCGCGCTGACCATCCAGGCGGGCAAAACGCAGTTTGGCGCTTTGAACGCCACCACCTGGGGGTATAACGGCTCGCTACTGGGTCCCGCGCTGCAGCTGACGCAGGGGAAGGCTATCACGGTGGACATTACCAACCAGCTGGCAGAGGAGACGACGCTGCACTGGCATGGTCTGGAGGTACCGGGCGAGGTCGACGGAGGACCACAGGGGGTCATCGCCCCGGGCGCCACTCGGACGGTGAGCTTCACCCCAACGCAGCGGGCGGCCACCTGCTGGTTTCACCCGCATCAGCACGGGACCACCGGTCGGCAGGTGGCGATGGGGCTGGCGGGGCTGGTGCTGATCGAGGATGAAGAGAGCGGACGCCTGCTGTTGCCGAAGCAGTGGGGAATCGATGATGTACCGGTGATTGTGCAGGACAAGAAGTTTACCGCCGCTGGCGAAATTGATTATCAGCTGGATGTGATGAGCGCTGCCGTCGGCTGGTTTGGCGATACGCTGCTGACCAATGGCGCTCTCTATCCTGAACATGCCGCCCCGCGCGGCTGGCTACGTCTGCGCTTGCTGAACGGCTGTAATGCCCGTTCCCTCAATTTTGCGACCAGCGATAAGCGCCCGCTGTACGTGGTGGCCAGCGACGGCGGTCTGCTGGCAGAGCCGGTGAAGGTCAATGAGTTGCCGGTCTTGATGGGGGAGCGTTTTGAGGTGCTGGTGGACACCAGCGACGGCAAACCTTTTGATCTGGTGACCCTGCCGGTGGGTCAGATGGGCATGGCCATTGCGCCTTTTGATAAACCACAGCCGGTACTGCGCGTCCAGCCGCTGGTCATTCCTGCCTCCGGCAAGCTGCTGGATACCCTGGCCGCTATGCCGGCGCTACCTTCTCTGACGGGGCTGACGCAGCGTCAGCTCCAGCTGTCGATGGATCCGATGCTCGACAGGATGGGCATGCAGGCGCTGATGGAGAAATATGGCGATCAGGCGATGGCCGGAATGGATCACGGCATGATGGGGCACGGCGGGATGGGCGACATGGGGAATATGCACCACGGCGACATGAGCAACATGAACCACGGGTCCGGCATGGATCATGGCATGTCGTCGGGCAAGGGATTTGATTTCCATAACGCCAACCGCATCAACGGCAAAGCCTTCGACATGAATGTGCCGATGTTCGCCGCCGCCAGAGGCCAGTATGAGCGCTGGGTGATTTCGGGTAAGGGCGACATGATGCTGCATCCGTTCCATATCCACGGCACCCAGTTCCGCATCCTGAGCGAAAACGGCAAGCCGCCAGCGGCACATCGTCGCGGCTGGAAAGACACCGTGCGTGTGGAAGGGGACGTGAGTGAAGTACTAGTGAAGTTTGATCATCCGGCGCCGAAGGAGTTTGCCTATATGGCCCACTGCCACCTGCTGGAACATGAAGACACCGGGATGATGTTGGGGTTCACGGTTTAGGGCGGTATAACCCTGGCGCGTGGGAGAGGGGATAAAGACAAAAAAAACGGCAACTTTCGTTGCCGTTTTGCGTTTTATTTCGCCTCATCCGGGAGCGCATAGGCGACGATATAATCGCCCATTTTGGTCCCGAACGAGCCGTGACCGCCGGCAGAGATGACAACATACTGTTTGCCATTCACTTCGTAGGTCATCGGGGTGGCCTGACCGCCGGCTGGCAGACGGGCTTCCCACAGCTTCTCGCCGTTGCTCATATTGTACGCGCGCAGGTAGTTATCCGCGGTCGCGCCGATGAACAGGACGTTGCCCGCCGTGGAGATCGGACCGCCCAGCATCGGCATACCCATGGTGAATGGGAGTTTAACTGGCATCGGAAACGGCAGGCTGTCCTGCGGGGTACCGATACGTTTTTTCCATACCACTTCGTTAGTTTTCAGATCCAGCGCGGAGATATAGCCCCAGGCCGGCTGTTTGCACGGCAGACCGAACGGCGACAGGAACGGGTTCAGGGTGACGCCGTACGGGACGCCGTACTGCGGCTGCACGCCGGACTCGGTGCCTGAGCCTTTCGCATCTTTCGGCGGCTCCATTGGGTTGCCCGGGCCGCGTGGGATCAGTTTAGAGACGAACGGCAGCGCCATCGGGTTGGCGATAGCCACCTGACGGTTCGGATCGACGGAGATACCGCCCCATTCAAACATCCCCAGGTTACCCGGGAAGACGAGGGTGCCCTGCTCAGATGGCGGGGTGAAGATACCCTCATAGCGCATCTGATGGAAAATCACGCGGCACACCAGCTGGTCGAACATGGTGGCGCCCCACATGTCCGCCCCGGTCAGATCTTTCTTCGGACGGAAGCTCAGATCGGAGAACGGCTGGGTTTTGGCGACGTAATCGCCTTTGGCGGCGCCCTGCGGAACCGGTTTTTCCGGGGCCGGGACCACCAGCTCGCCATTACGGCGATCCAGCACGAAGATGTTGCCGGTTTTCGCCGGAGCATAGACGACCGGCACGGTTTTGCCGTTGACTTCAATGTCAGCCAGCGTCGGCTGGGAAGGCATGTCCATATCCCACAGATCGTGGTGGACGGTCTGGTAGCTCCAGGCCAGCTTACCGGTGGTGGCGTTCAGCGCGACAATCGAGCTGGCATAGCGCTCTTGCTCCGGCGTGCGGTTACCGCCCCAGATATCCGGAGTGGTCACGCCCATCGGCAGATAGACCAGATCCAGTTTGGCGTCGTAGGCGGCAGGCGCCCAGGAGTTGGGTGAGTTGAGCGTGAAGTGATGCTCATCGCTTGGGATGGCGTTCGGATCTTTCGCGCCTGGATCGAAGGCCCACAGCAGTTTCCCGGTATTCACATCAAAGCCGCGGATTACGCCTGACGGCTCGCGGGTAGAGAAGTTATCGGTAACTGCGCCGGCAATCACGATGGTCTTATCGGTGATAATCGGCGGGGAAGTGGGTTCATACATGCCCGGCGTGGTCACCGGCATGTTGGTCTGCAGGTTGAGAATACCTTTGTTGGCAAAGGTTTCGCACAGCTTACCGTTGTCGGCGTTCACTGCGAACAGGCGACCATCGTTCACCGGCAGGATAATGCGGCGCGGACAGTCGGCGACGACGTCGGCAGGGGCGTTATCCGCTTTCGCTTCGTGATACGAGACACCGCGGCAGGTGACGTGCTGGAACGACGGGTCGGCGTTCAGCTGCGGGTCAAAATGCCACTTCTCTTTACCGGAGGCGGCGTCAAGCGCGAACAGACGCTGGTGGGCGGTACACAGGAAGAGCGTGTCGCCGACTTTAATCGGCGTCACTTCGTTAGTGATTTCACCCGGATCGTTCGGCTGTTTCAGGTCGCCGGTGCGGAACACCCAGGCTTCCTTCAGGTTCTTCACGTTGTCGGCGTTAATCTGCTTCAGCGGGGAGAAGCGCTGGCCTTCCTGGTTGCGGCCATAGGCCGGCCAGTCGCCGTCGGCAACGTTGGAGATCGGCGCCGCCGGGGTGGCGTCGGCGCTCAGAGTGCCGTTGATCTCCTGCGGGTCGTTAAAACCGGCCCAGGTCAGCATGCCGCCGCTGATCAGCAAGGCGACGACCAGCGCGCCTACGGCGCCAGCGGAAGGCACCGGCAGACGACGCCAGACAAAGGGCAGGATCAGCCAGATACCAAAGAAGACGAGGATATCGCTACGCGGCGTCAGCGCCCAGAAGTCGAAGCCGACTTCCCAGACGCCCCAGATCATGGTCGCCAGCAGCAGCGCGGCGTACAGCCACAGCGCAGCGCGCTTGCCGCGGAACAGCATCACGGTCACGCCCAGCATCACCAGACCGGCGACGGGGTAGTACCAGGAGCCGCCAAGCACGACCAGCCATGCTCCGCCGATTAAAAGATAGAGGCCGCAGAACGCTGCAAATAGCGCAGTCAGCGTCACCAGGAGCCTTGATTGTTGAGACTTTGTTTCAGCCATAGAAAGTTACTCATGTGTTTGTTAATTTTTTAACTGCAATTAATTATAGGATTTAACAAGTGTGATCGGAATCACAAATATGGCTTTATTAATCCCTGCACCGCAGATTTCTTTTTGCTGGTATACTGGATGGCTTGCCGGTCATCGTCGGGGCGAAAGCAGCGGCTTTGATGATTTATATTTAGAATCAAATGGTTAGTCTTATGAAACATACTGTAGAAGTGATGATCCCGGAATCCGAGATCAAAGCGCGCATCGCGGAACTGGGTCGTCAAATCAACGAACATTATCAGGACAGCGGCAGCGAAATGGTGCTGGTGGGGCTGCTGCGCGGCTCGTTTATGTTCATGGCCGACCTGTGCCGTGAAGTGCAGGTGCCGCATGAAGTCGATTTTATGACCGCCTCGAGCTACGGCAGCGGCATGTCCACTACCCGTGATGTGAAAATCCTCAAAGATCTGGACGAAGACATCCGTGGTAAAGACGTTCTGATCGTGGAAGATATCATCGACTCCGGCAATACCCTGTCTAAAGTGCGTGAGATCCTCAGCTTGCGCGAGCCTAAGTCGCTGGCCATTTGTACGCTGCTGGATAAACCAAGCCGCCGTGAAGTGAATGTCCCGGTTGAGTTCGTCGGTTTCGCCATTCCGGACGAGTTCGTGGTGGGCTACGGTATCGACTACGCTCAGCGCTACCGCCATCTGCCGTATATCGGCAAAGTCACCCTGCTGGACGAGTAAGGGGATATCCCACTCTGGCGCGCGCGCCAGAGTGGCTAAGTCTGAAGGCTATTTGTGGTTGATGTGCTTGATCTTGAGGTTGGAGATCCCGTGGCGATAGCGCTGTTCAAGGGTTTCCCGGCTCACGGCGGTCACATCCAGATCGCGCAGCAGTCCGTCGTGAATGCCATATGCCCAGCCGTGGATGGTCACCTTCTGTCCGCGCTTCCACGCCGATTGCATAATCGTCGAATGTCCCAGGTTGTACACCTGCTCCATTACGTTCAGTTCACAAAGGGTATCCAGCCGGCGCTCCTCCGGCATTTCCCCCAGCAGCGAGCTGTGTTTAAACCAGATATCGCGGATATGCAGCAGCCAGTTGTCGATGAGCCCCAGCTCCGGGTTCTCCACCGCCGCCTGTACGCCGCCGCAGCCGTAGTGGCCGCAGATAATAATGTGCTCGACTTCGAGAACATCGACGGCATACTGCACCACCGACAGGCAGTTGAGGTCGGTGTGGATCACCAGATTCGCCACGTTACGATGCACAAACAGTTCGCCTGGCTCCAGGCCGGTGAGTCGCTCAGCGGGTACGCGGCTGTCAGAACAGCCAATCCACAGGAAGCGCGGTTTCTGCGTTTGCGACAGTTTCTCAAAAAAGCCGGGGTCCTCTTCCACCAGCATTTTTGACCATAGTGCATTGTTGCTGATGAGTGTATCTATATCATTCATGGACGTTATCGGCCTGTAACCAAGTAAGTGCGTTGCGCTAATATAGGGTAAGCTCACCTTTTTTAAAACCATCTTAACCCGTGATACTTCCGGCTGCAGATGCGCTGGCCGCGCCACTACAGCGCAAACGTCAGTCAGGCGGGTTAATGACGTGTCATGACACGAGAAGAGATATTTAATGACCATTGCTCTGGAATTAAAACAGCTCAAAAAAACCTACCCCGGCGGGGTTCAGGCGCTGCGGGGAATTGACCTGCAGGTTGAAGCGGGGGATTTCTATGCCCTGCTGGGCCCGAACGGGGCGGGAAAATCCACGACGATCGGCATCATCAGCTCGCTGGTGAACAAAACCTCCGGTCAGGTCAATGTCTTTGGCTACGATCTGGAGAAAGACGTCGTCAACGCCAAGCGCCAGCTTGGCCTGGTGCCGCAGGAGTTTAACTTTAACCCGTTCGAGACCGTGCAGCAGATCGTCGTTAACCAGGCGGGCTACTACGGCGTTGAGCGTAAAGAAGCCATCGCCCGCAGCGAAAAGTACTTAAAACAGCTCGATCTGTGGGAAAAACGCAGCGAACGCGCGCGGATGCTCTCCGGCGGGATGAAGCGCCGCCTGATGATCGCTCGCGCGTTGATGCATGAGCCGAAGCTGCTGATCCTCGACGAGCCGACCGCCGGCGTCGATATCGAACTACGCCGCTCGATGTGGGGTTTCCTCAAGGATCTCAACGATCGTGGAACCACCATTATTCTGACCACCCACTATCTGGAAGAGGCTGAAATGCTGTGCCGCAACATCGGCATCATCCAGCACGGTACGCTGGTGGAAAACACCTCGATGAAAGCGCTGCTGTCGAAGCTGAAATCAGAGACCTTTATTCTCGACCTCGCGCCAAAGAGCCCGGTGCCGAAGCTCGAGGGCTACCAGTATCAGCTGGTCGATACCTCGACGCTGGAAGTGGAGGTCCTGCGCGAGCAGGGGATTAACAGCGTTTTCGCGCAGCTGAGCGCCCAGGGGGTGCAGGTACTGAGTATGCGTAACAAAGCCAACCGTCTGGAAGAGCTGTTTGTCACCCTGGTGCATGAGCGAAAAGGAGAGTCAGCATGATGCAGCTTTATTGGGTCGCGCTGAAAAGCATCTGGACCAAAGAGATCCACCGTTTTATGCGCATCTGGGTGCAGACGCTGGTGCCGCCGGTGATCACCATGACCCTGTACTTCGTGATTTTCGGCAACCTGATCGGGTCGCGCATCGGCGAGATGCATGGCTTTACCTACATGCAGTTTATCGTGCCGGGCCTGATCATGATGGCGGTGATCACCAACGCTTACGCCAACGTCGCCTCGTCGTTCTTCAGCGCCAAGTTTCAGCGCAACATTGAGGAGCTGCTGGTGGCGCCGGTGCCGACGCACGTGATTATCGCCGGCTACGTGGGCGGCGGGGTGGCGCGCGGGCTGTGCGTGGGTATCCTGGTGACCGCGGTGTCGCTGTTCTTTGTGCCGTTCCAGGTTCACTCCTGGCTGTTTGTCGCCCTGACGCTGCTCCTCACCGCGGTGCTGTTCTCGCTGGCCGGACTGCTGAACGCGGTGTTTGCCAAGACCTTCGATGACATCAGCCTGATCCCGACCTTTGTGTTGACGCCGCTGACCTATCTCGGCGGGGTGTTCTACTCGCTGACCCTGCTGCCGCCGTTCTGGCAGGGGCTGTCGCATCTGAACCCCATCGTCTACATGATCAGCGGCTTCCGCTTCGGCTTCCTCGGTATCAACGATGTGCCGCTGGTGACCACCTTTGCGGTGCTGGTGGTCTTCATCGTCGCCTTCTATCTCCTCTGCTGGTCGTTAATCCAGCGCGGTCGCGGCCTGCGTAGCTGATACTCATCACGGTTAGCGCTTCCGGACGCCAATACGCGAAGCGCTAACCGCTTATCTTTGACCCCCATCACCGATACGCCATCTTCCCCTTGCTACATTGTTGGCTGGCTAAGGAGGGAAGCATGCTTGGTTGGGTCATTACCTGCCACGATGAGCTGGCGCAGGAGATGCTGGATCGTCTTGAACAAAAATTTGGTCCGCTGGCCCAGTGCCGGGCGGTCAATTACTGGCGCAATCTCAGCAGCAATATGTTGAGCCGGATGATGTGCGATGCGCTGCATGCCACCGACTCCGGAGACGGGGTCATTTTCCTAACCGACAGAACCGGCGCGGCGCCTTATCGGGCCGCGGCGTTGATGAGCCACAAACATACCCACTGCGAAGTGATCTCCGGCGTCAGCTATTCATTACTTGAGCGAATGTATCTGCTGCGGGACACGTTAAGCAGCGAGGCGTTTCGCCAGGCTATCGTCAGCGCGGGCGGGCCGATGGTGAGCAGCCTGTGGCATCAGCAGCAGAAGAACCCCCCGTTCCGGTTGCGTCATGATACCTTTGGAAATTAAGCAGCGGGACAGATGCCGCTTTTGTTACAATAACCGCCGTTGATGGTTTACCGGTTCGATGCGCATGCTTGTCCGATTTTTTACTCTGCTTCTTTTACTGACCTCACTCAGCGCCTCCGCCAGTCTGCTTAGCCAGCAGGGCAAACCTGTGCGCTATATGCAAACCACCGAAGACGCGGTGATCTGGGCGCAGGTGGGGAACCATGTGGTCAGCGTGGGCAATGTGCGTGCCGGGCAGATCCTCGCGGTTGTCCCGACGGCGGCTGATTACTATGAGTTTCGCTTCGGCTTCGGCACCGGGTTTATTGACAAGGGCCATCTGGAGCCAGTGCAGGGTAAGCAGCGGGTGGAGGACCGTCTGGGGGATCTCAATAAGCCGCTGAGTAACCAGAATTTACTCACCTGGAAAGATACACCGCTCTATGACGCTCCCTCAGTGAGCAGCGCGCCGTTCGGCACGCTGGCCAATAATCTGCGCTATCCGATCCTCAGCAAGCTGAAAGACCGCCTCAATCAGACCTGGTTTCAGATCCGCATTGGCGATCGGCTGGCGTGGGTCAGCAGTCTGGATGCGCAGGAGGATAACGGGATCCCCGTGCTGACCTATCACCATATTCTGCGTGACGAAGAGAACACCCGTTTCCGCCATACCTCGACCACCACCTCGGTACGCGCCTTCAATAACCAGATGACCTGGCTGCGGGATCAGGGGTATACCACGCTGACCCTGTATCAGCTGGAAGGCTACGTGCGCAATAAAATTAACCTTCCGGCGCGGGCAGTCGCCATTACCTTTGATGACGGTTTGAAATCGGTAAACCGCTACGCCTATCCGGTGTTGAAACAGTATGGCTTCCACGCCACCGCCTTTATTATCTCTTCGCGCATCAAGCGTCATCCGCAGCAATGGGATCCGAAATCGCTGCAGTTCATGAGCATTTCTGAGCTCCGGCAGATCCAGGACGTCTTTGACATTCAGTCGCATACCCACTTCCTGCACCGGGTGGACGCCGGCCGGCGGCCGATCTTATTCAGCCGCAATTACCATAATATTCTGTTTGATTTTGCCCGTTCGCGCCGGGCGCTGAGCCAGTTTAATCCACATGTGCTCTACCTTTCCTATCCCTTCGGCGGCTATAACGCCACGGCGGTGCAGGCGGCGAATGACGCCGGGTTTCATATGGCGGTGACGACGGTGCGTGGGAAGGTGAAGCCGGGGGACAATCCGTTTCTGCTAAAGCGGTTATATATCTTACGCACGGATTCGCTGGAGACGATGTCGCGGCTGATCAGTAACCAGCCGCAGGGGTAAACTTCGGCGCTGCGCCTGAGCGCAGCGTCGTGGTCATCAGGCGACCTGCACCGGAATCGCTTTCGCCTGGCGCTTCATTTCGTTGTCGCCTTCGAAGTAGGCGATGTTGGGCTGCCAGCGGCGCGCCTCTTCGTCAGACATGGTGACGAAGCTGGCGATGATCAGGATATCGCCGACGCTGGCGCAGTGCGCGGCGGCGCCGTTAACGGAGATGATTCTGGAACCCCGCTCGGCGGCAATGGCGTAGGTGGAGAAACGGTTACCGTTGGTGACGTTCCAGAGGTGAATGGTTTCATTCTCCAGAATACCGGCCGCATCCAGGAAATCCTGGTCAATGGCGCAGGAACCTTCATAGTGCAGGTCAGCCTGCGTCACTTTTACGCGGTGGAGCTTGCCCTGCAGCATATTACGCATCATAACTTCTACCCTTCAACCTTAATGTAGCAGAGCGGACACGACGTCCGCCCTGAGAAAAGCCCGGGCAAGTATTGCCCGATTTTTACCCGCTGTCTACTGACCGAGCGTGACGATCTGGTTGTCGATCAGGCGGGCCTGACCGAGCCAGGCGGCCATCAGGATCACCGCGCGCTGGCTGGCTTCGGTCAGCTCAAGCAGGGTGTCGGCATCGCGGATCTGAATGTCGTCGGCACGGAAACCTTTCTCGTTCAGTTCCTGCTCGGCGATAGCGATGATCTCGTCGAGCTGACGGTCGCCGGCGGCCAGTTTTTCCGCCACCGCGCTCAGCACTTTATACAGACCGGGGGCGATTTTGCGCTGGTCGGCGGTCAGATAGCCGTTACGCGAGCTCAGCGCCAGGCCATCCTTCGCGCGGACGATCGGCACGCCGATAATATCGATATCGTAGCCCATGTCGGCAACCATCTTGCGGATCAGCGCCAGCTGCTGGAAGTCTTTCTCGCCAAAGCAGGCGACGTCTGGCTGAACCAGGTTGAACAGCTTACTGACGATGGTCGACACGCCGCGAAAATGGCCCGGACGGCTGGCGCCTTCCAGCATAGTGGACAGGCCGGGGACGTCGACGTAGGTCTGGCCTTCGGTGCCCTGCGGGTAGACTTCCGCCGGCGTCGGCGCGAAGACAAAGTCGACATGACGCTTGTTCAGCTTTTCGCAATCATCCTGCAGGGTGCGCGGGTAGCGCGCCAGGTCATCGGCGCGGTCAAACTGCATCGGATTGACGAAAATACTGACCACCACCACGTCCGCGCTGGCTTTGGCTTCATCAACCAGCTTCATATGACCATCATGCAGGTTGCCCATCGTCGGGACCAGCGCGATACGCTTGCCTTCCTGACGCAGACGGCGGATATGCTGACGCAGCAGCAGCACGGATTCTATAATCAGCACAACAAGACTCCTTAATGGAAACTGTGTTCTTCGCCCGGATAGACCCCGGATTCGACTTCGGCAATATACTGCCGCACCGCGGCGCGGATGTCGCCCGCCTCGGCAAGGAAATTCTTGGCAAATTTCGGAATGTGGCCGCCGGTAATGCCGAAAGCGTCATGCATCACCAGGATCTGCCCATCGGTGACGTTGCCCGCGCCGATGCCGATCACCGGAATGGTCAGGGCTTCGGTGATGCGTTTCGCCAGGGCGACCGGGACGCACTCCAGCACCAGCAGCTGCGCGCCTGCCGCTTCCAGCGCTAACGCGTCTTCAAACAGGGTTTGCGCCGCATCGCCGCGGCCCTGCACTTTATAGCCACCGAATACGTTCACCGACTGCGGCGTCAGGCCGAGGTGGCCGCAAACCGGCACCGCGCGTTCCGCCAGCATCCTCACGGTCTCGGCCAGCCAGGCGCCGCCTTCGAGTTTGACCATATTGGCGCCGGCGCGCATCACGATGGCGGCATTTTCGAAGGTCTGCTCCGGCGTGGCGTAGGCCATAAACGGCAGGTCGGCGAGCAGCAGGCTGTTCGGCGCGCCGCGGCGGACGGCGCGGGTGTGATAGGCGATATCTTCCACGGTGACCGGCAGGGTGGAGTCGTGACCCTGCACCGTCATTCCCAGCGAGTCGCCCACCAGCAGCACATTAATGCCTTCATCGGCGAACAGCTTCGCGAAGCTATGGTCGTAGGCGGTAATGGTGGCAAAGCGCTTCTTTTCCTGTTTGCATTTCTGCAGCAGGGCAATGGTGGTCGGTTTCATAACATTTCCTGATGATGAAAGTCATATTAACCGGCATTCTAACAGCAGCATTTAGAGGGGCAATGATTTTGGGCAACCGATTACGACGATCGCCGTAAATGCTAAAAAAGGAGAGGGAATTACCAGATAGCGGGTTTTGTCGCGCCGAGATCATCCAGTACGGTACGCAGCGCAGGGCCGTCAGGAAAGCGGAGGTCCGGGGCGATCTCGAACAGCGGCCAGAGCATAAAGCCACGGTTTTTCATATCGTAGTGCGGAACGGTCAGACGCTCGCTGTTAATGACCGCATCGCCAAACAGCATGATATCGAGATCGAGGGTGCGCGGCCCCCAGCGTTCGGCTTTGCGCACCCGACCCTGCTGCAGCTCAATGCGCTGGGTGTGATCGAGCAGCGCCTCGGGGGCCAGCGTGGTTTCCAGCGCGACGGCGGCGTTGAGATAGTCCGGCTGATCCTGCGGGCCCAGCGGCGGCGTACGGTAGAACGAAGAGACGTTCACCACGCGGCTGTAAGGTATTTCGCCCAGGGCGCGGATAGCCGCCTGCACCTGCGCCAGTGGCGAAGCGAGGTTACTGCCGAGGGCGATATAGACCAGGGTCATGCGTTACCCTGGCGCGGCGCGCGCTTGCGCGGACGGCGGTGGCGACGGCGCGGCGCCGGATCGTCCCCGAGGTCGTTGAGCATATCTTTTTGCGCCGGCGGCGCGGCGACCTGGAATTCGCCCCACCATTTGGTCAGACGCTGCAGTTCGCCGTTGTTTTCAGCGCCGGCGCGTAGCTCCAGCAGATCGTAGGCGGCGCGGAATTTCGGATGCTCCATCAGCTTCCAGGCGCGTTTGCCCTGGCGACGGGACATGCGCAGCTGCAGCTGCCAGATATCGCGGATCAGTGTGGTGATGCGCTTAGGGATCGCCAGCGTACGGCAGGCTTCGTCCAGTACGTCGTTCATCGCCAGCGCGAAGGCGTCATAGTACGCCAGGCCGCTCTCCTGAGCGATTTTTTGCGCCGTTTCCAGCAGCGGATACCAGAACATCACCGAGAAGAGGAAGGCCGGATTGACGCGCATGTCGTTATGAATGCGGGTGTCGGTGTTCTTCAGCACCTGGTTGATGATCCGCTCCATCGGGCTATCGCCGCGCTCGGTAAAGTAGCGGGTGATGGTCGGGAACAGCGGCTGGAACAGGTTGTATTCCCGCAGCAGCAGGTAGGTCTGATAGCCATGCCCGGCCTGCAGCAGCTTGAGCACTTCTTCGAACAGGCGCGCCGGCGGCACGTCGTGGAGCAGGGCGGCCAGCCGCGGCAGCGGTTCGGCCGTTTCCGGGCTGATGGTCATATCCAGCTTGGCGGCGAAGCGCACCGCGCGCAGCATGCGTACCGGATCCTCGCGATAGCGGGTTTCCGGATTGCCGATCAGGCGGATCACGCCGTCCTGCAGATCCTTCATGCCGCCGACGTAGTCGCGCACGGTAAAGTCCGCCACGCTGTAATAGAGGCTGTTTATGGTGAAGTCGCGACGCTGGGCGTCCTCTTCGATCGAGCCGAAGATGTTATCGCGCAGCAGCATGCCGTTCTGGCCCCGCTGGGAGGTGACGCGATCGGTAGTGTGTCCTTCGTGATGGCCACGGAAGGTAGCGACCTCAATGATTTCCGGCCCGAACATCACGTGCGCGAGGCGGAAACGGCGCCCGACCAGACGGCAGTTGCGGAACAGCTTACGCACCTGATCCGGCGTGGCGTTGGTCGTGACGTCAAAATCTTTTGGCTTTTTGCCAAGCAGCAGGTCGCGGACGCCGCCGCCGACCAGCCAGGACTCGTAGCCCGCCTTGTTGAGGCGGTACATGACCTTGAGGGCGTTTTCACTGATATCTTTGCGGGAAATAGCATGCTGCTCACGCGGGATCACCGTCATAGGCGTTGGTTCGACGGCGGCTTCTGCCTCGCGCTCCTCACGGCTTAGCACCTTACGGCAAAAATTAGCGACTCGGGTAAAAATGGTGCACCTCGTAGTGTCAGACGGACTTCAGATCAACTGTACAGTGTAAAAATAGCGGCTAATCATAGCTCAGCGGGAGCCATTTGAGAATGCTCGATTTTCGCGGGCTGCCAGTTGGCGACGGCCTGGGCGAGTAAATCATCGACGCTCAGGGCCTGCCACTCCCCGGCGATCTCCTGATTCAGAAAGCGGAGCGCGCGGACGATTTCGGGGCGCGGATCGCCTTCCGGCAGCGCCGGCGCGTGGTTTTGTTTAGAGAGCTTATTGCCGTCGGCATTGAGGGCCAGCGGCAGATGGAGGTAGTCCGGCGCCTGCCAGCCAAAATGCTGATACAGCGAAATCTGCCGCACCGTCGGCTCAATCAGATCGGCGCCGCGGACGATCTCGGTGATCCCCTGAAAGTGATCATCCACCACCACCGCCAGGTTGTAGGCAAACAGCCCGTCGCGACGGTGGATAATAAAATCTTCACGCGCCAGCGGCTCGTTGGCGACCAGCGTGCCGCGCAGGCGGTCGGTGAACTGCAGAACCGGACGGGTCTGGCGCAGACGCAGCGCGGCGTTTTCCGCCCCCAGGCCAAGGTCGCGGCAGTGACCATCGTAGATCCCGCCTACGGCGTGGATCCGCGCGCGGGTGCAGGTGCAGTAATAGCTCAGCCCTTGCTCACCCAGCCAGGCCAGCGCCTCGCGGTAGGCTTCGTGCCGTTGCGACTGCCAGAGCACCTCGCCGTCCCAGTGCAGACCGTAGTGGTCGAGCTGGCGCAGGATGGTGTCGGCGGCCCCGGGGACTTCGCGCGGCGGGTCGATATCTTCAATACGAACGCGCCAGATACCCTGGTTCGCGCGGGCTTGCAGGTAGCTGCCGAGCGCGGCGATCAGAGAGCCGAAGTGGAGTTCGCCGGAGGGGGAGGGAGCAAAGCGCCCTATATAGCGTGAGTCAGTCATGATACGGACAACAGAACCAGGCGGGAGAGACTCCCGCCAGAGAGTGAGGCAGCAGGGGATTAGCCCGCCATCTGTTTTTCGCGAATTTCCGCCAGGGTTTTGCAGTCAATGCACAGATCCGCTGTCGGACGCGCTTCCAGACGGCGAATGCCGATCTCCACGCCGCAGGATTCGCAGTAGCCGAAGTCTTCATCTTCAACTTTTTTCAGCGTTTTCTCGATCTTTTTGATCAATTTACGTTCGCGGTCGCGGTTACGCAGCTCCAGGCTGAACTCTTCTTCCTGGGCGGCACGGTCTACCGGGTCCGGGAAGTTAGCAGCTTCATCCTGCATGTGCGATACGGTGCGATCCACTTCATCCCTGAGTTGATTACGCCATGCTTCAAGAATACGCTTGAAGTGCGCCAGCTGGGCTTCGTTCATATACTCTTCGCCCGGTTTCTCTTGGTACGGCTCCACCCCAGCGATGGCGAGAATACTCAGGGACGATGTTTTACGGTTTTGCCCTTCTTGCATGTTGCTTCTCCTTAACACGCACTATCGATCCCCATGTGGGGGAAAATCAGGCCGCTATAAATAGCAGATGCTTTTCCGGATAGCAATTATCTAAACGTTACACTTGACAACCCTGTGAAGAAAAGCGTATTCGCGCTTGCGACCCGAACACTATTTAGCCACTTATTTACCGGGGTTTAACACCACGGCGATCGGCTTATTCAGAGTCATCCTCGTCGTAGAAAGTTCCGCTTTCCAGGCGAGAATTTCCACCCCCTTGTCGCGGGCTTCTGTTAACAGCTGTGCGTATCTGGCATCAATATGATGCGCGGGAGAGAAACGGTCAATTGCCGAATGCAGGACGGCAAATAAAATCACCGCGCGGTCGCCATTTGCCGCGACGGCCATCAGCTCCCGCAGGTGCTTCTGACCGCGTGTGGTCACCGCATCGGGAAAATAACCGTATTCTTTCTCCGCCAACGTAACCGATTTCACTTCAATATAGCAGTTTTGGCGATCATCTGCCTGTAACATAATATCGATACGGCTATTCTCTGCACCGTATTTCACTTCACTTTTCAGCTGGTTATAGCCTGAAAGTTCAGGGATTATTCCGGCGGAAATCGCCTCTTTCGCCAGCGTATTCGCGCGCAGCGTATTGACGCAAATAACGGCGCCCTGCTGCGTTTCAGTTAATTCCCAGGTGTGGGCATATTTGCGCTTCACATTGTCAGAGGTGGAATACCAGACGGTGTCGCCCGGGGCGGCGCAGCCGGTCATCGCCCCGGTATTCGGGCAGTGGAGCGTCAGCTCGCGGCCATCGGGGGTCACCACGTCGGCAAGAAATCGTTTGTAACGTTTAAGCAAAATGGCGGGCTGCAACGGCGGATCAAACTGCATCAACTTTCCTTATCAAACGGATAATGTTCCAGCGCCGTGTAGCGCGTGCGCCCCCGGCTAAAGCTGGATTCATAGAGCACGAACTCGTTCACCGGAAACGTCCAGCGAAAGCCGGGCGGCGGGATCGGCACCGCCTGGCGGGCGTCGCGCCACAGGGTAATATGCGGATGAAACGGCTGCGGACTCTGATAGCAGCCGCTGCGCGCCGCCTGAGCGCGCAGCATGCTGGCGAGCTGCAGCAGGCCGCGCGGCGGCTGACGGGTCCCGAGCCAGACCACCCGCGAGCGCAGCCACTGTCCGGCATCGTCCAGCGTCAGGGTAAAGCCCGGCGGCTGGAGGCGGCCGGCGAGGGCGGTCAGCGCCCGCTGTTTTTCCGCGCTCACCTCGCCGAGAAACGCCAGCGTGAGGTGAAGGTTATCCGCCACGACGGGCCTGCCGGCATCCTCCGGGAAGTGCGTTGCCCGCCACTGGACAATCTGTTTGCGGATGGCAGGCGGCAGTTCAATCGCAAAAAACAGCCTTTTCGGCTCAGACATGATAGAGACTCGGTAATGAATTAGGGGGATGCTACAATGCGAGCCCCTGAATGTTAACCCCCGGAGCCTTTTGTGTCCTCATTGCCGGTTGCCGCCGTCCTCCCAGAATTGTTATCCGCCCTGCAGCATGCGCCGCAGGTTTTGCTCAATGCGCCGACCGGCGCCGGGAAGTCGACCTGGCTGCCGCTGCAGATCCTTGCCGAGGGCAACATCACGGGACGCATTATCCTGCTGGAGCCGAGGCGTCTGGCGGCGCGCAATGTCGCGCAGCGGCTGGCTGAACTGCTCGGCGAAAAGCCGGGGGAGACCGTGGGTTACCGCATGCGCGCCGAAACCTGCGTCGGACCGCAGACCCGCCTGGAGGTGGTCACGGAGGGGATCCTGACGCGCATGATCCAGCGCGATCCCGAGCTGACGGGCGTGGGGCTGGTGATCCTCGATGAGTTTCACGAGCGCAGCCTGCAGGCGGATCTGGCGCTGGCCCTGCTGCTTGATGTCCAGCAGGGGTTACGTGACGATCTCAAACTGCTGATTATGTCGGCGACCCTCGATAACGAGCGCCTGCAGCGTCTGCTGCCGGAGGCGCCGGTGGTGGTCTCGGAGGGGCGCGCTTATCCGGTGGAGCGTCGCTTCAGCCCGCTCTCCGCGCACCAGCGTTTTGATGAGGCGGTGGCGGTAGCGGCGGCGGAGCTCCTGCGGCATGAACAGGGGTCGATGCTGCTGTTTCTGCCCGGCGTCGGCGAGATCCAGCGCGTTCTCGACCAGCTGACGGAGCGCGTGGCGGAGGATGTCATCCTCTGTCCGCTGTATGGCGCGCTGCCCCTGAGCGAGCAGCGCAAAGCGATCCTCCCGGCGCCGGCCGGGAAGCGCAAAGTGGTGCTGGCCACCAACATTGCCGAGACCAGTTTGACCATCGAGGGCATCCGCCTGGTGGTCGACAGCGCCCAGGAGCGGGTTGCCCGCTTTGACCCGCGCACCGGCCTGACCCGGCTGGTGACGCAGCGCATCAGCCAGGCATCGATGACGCAGCGCGCCGGACGCGCCGGTCGTCTCTCCCCGGGGATCTGCCTGCATTTGCTTGGCAAAGAACAGGCCGAACGAGCGGCGGCGCAGAGCGAACCAGAGATCCTGCACAGCGATCTGTCGGCGCTGTTGCTGGAGCTGCTGCAGTGGGGGTGCCACGATCCGGCCGCGCTGGCCTGGCTGGATCGGCCGCCGGCGGTGAACCTGGCCGCCGCGCGCCGCCTGCTGGAGGCGCTCTCGGCGCTGGACGGCGAGCGGCTGTCGGCGTTTGGCCGCAAAATGGCGACCCTCGGCAACGAGCCCCGGCTGGCGGCGATGCTGGCCGCTGCCCAGACCGATGACGAGGTGGCGACGGCGGCCAGGCTGGCGGCGATCCTCGAGGAGCCGCCGCGCGGCGGGCTGGTGGATTTGGCCGCCGTCTTTTCCCGTCAGCAGGCCAACTGGCAGCAGCGGGCGCAGCAGCTGATGAAGCGTCTGGCCTGCCGCAGCGGACAGCCCGACGCCGGACGAATGGCCGCGCTACTGGCGTCGGCCTTCGCCGACCGCATCGCCCGTCGCCGCGGTCAGGAGGGGCGCTATCAGCTGGCGAACGGCATGGGCGCGATGCTTGACGCCGACGACGCGCTGGGCCGCCATGAGTGGCTGATCGCTCCGCTGCTGCTGCAGGGCAGCACCTCGCCGGATGCCCGCATGCTGCTGGCTCTGCCGGTGGATATCGGCGAGCTGATCGCCGCCCGTCCCGAGCTGGCGCAGCGTTCCGACACGGTGGAGTGGGATGAAGCGCAGGGGACGCTGAAAGCCTGGCGGCGGACCGTGACGGGCCAATTGGTGATCAAGACCCAGCCGCTGGCGAAGCCATCTGAGGCGGAGCTGCATCAGGCGATGCTCAACGGTATTCGTGAGAAAGGCCTTGCGGTGCTCAACTGGACGCCAGAGGCCGAGCAGCTGCGACTGCGGCTGCAGTGTGCGGCGCAGTGGCTGCCGGAAGAGGCATGGCCCGCGGTGGATGACGCTTCGCTACTGGCCTCGCTGGAGGCATGGCTGCTGCCGCAGATGAACGGCGTTCACTCGCTGCGGGCGCTGAAGGCGTTGGATCTGCGTCAGGCGCTACAGGACTGGCTGCCGTGGCCGCTGCGCCAGAAGCTGGATCGCGAGCTGCCGACGCACTATACCGTGCCGACCGGCAGCCGTCTGGCGATCCGATACCATGCGGAGAACCCGCCGGCGCTGGCGGTGCGTATGCAGGAGATGTTCGGCGAGGCCACGACGCCGGTTATCGCCGAGGGGCGGGTGCCGCTGGTGCTGGAGCTGCTGTCGCCCGCCCAGCGTCCGCTGCAGATCACTCGCGATCTCAGCGCCTTCTGGCAGGGAAGCTACCGCGAGGTGCAAAAAGAGATGAAGGGACGTTATCCGAAACACGTCTGGCCGGACGATCCGGCCAACGCCGCCCCGACCCGGCGCAGCAAAAAATATTCGTAGCCCCAGGCGCCGGGCGGCATTCTGCCCGGCCAGGCGAACCACTCACGCTAGACCATCTGCTGCCAGAGAAAAACGCCCCCTCCCGCCAGCGCCAGCCAGGGGCCGAAGGCCAGCGGCTGCTGCAGCGACTGCCGGGTCCACAGGCGTTGCAGCAGGGTCCACGCCAGCCCGCTGGCCGAGGCGAGCAACAGCACCTGCGGCAGAGCCTGCCAGCCGCACCAGGCGCCCAGCGCCGCCAGCAGCTTAAAATCGCCATAGCCCAGGGCCTCTTTGCCGGTCAGCAGGCGGAACAGCCAGTAGACCGACCACAGCGCCAGATAACCGGCCATCGCCCCGGCGACCGCGTCCGGCAGTGCAATGTACACCTCGTTAAGATTAAACAGCAGTCCGGCCCACAGCAGGGGCAGGGTCAGGCGATCGGGCAGCAGCTGGGTCAGGGCGTCAATCCGCGCCAGTATCAGCAGGAAGGAGAGCAGCACCAGGCCGCCCGCCAGCGCCAGGCCCGGCGCGAGCAGCGCCCCGGCGAGGATAAACAGCAGGCCGGTGGCCAGCTCGGTCAGCGGATAGCTCCACGAGATGCGCGCCTGACAGCAGCGGGCGCGACGGCCTAGCCAGAGGAAGCTGAGCAGCGGGATATTGTCCCGCCAGGCTATCGGCTGGCGACACTGCGGGCAGGATGAGCCCGGCGTGCTGAGGGTTATCGGCTCGTCGTCCGCGGTTTGGGTCAGCATGCGCGGCAGACGGTAGATCACCACGTTGTAAAAGCTGCCCAGCGCCAGGCCGAACAGCAGCAGGAAACCATACCAGACAAGGGGAAAATGCAGCGATAATGCGGCTAATGTCGTCATTTTTGCTCCTTTAATCACCATTTTCCCTGCAGCTGCCACGGCGTCGGGCCCGGGGCGTTTTTCGCCATCGGGCGGGCGACCAGCAGCGCCAGCAGGGGCGGCATCCCCTGACGGGGCTGTAGCGTACCGCGAAACAGATAGCGGCCATCGGGCGACAGGGTTCCCTGGCCGCTGAGGCTCAACTGATGAGAATCCTGGCGGATGGCCAGCGCCACGGCGCCGTTCACCGTACAGCTTAAGGCGCCACTGACCTGGGCCAGCTCCAGGCTACCGACCGGAGAGTGCAGCCGGGCCTGACGCCACTGCGCGCGTCCGGCGGTGATTTGCCGGCAGCGCCCCTCGCTGAAGTGCGCTTCGGCCAGGCTGAAAGTGACCTCTCCCTCGGCGCTGACGGGCATAGTCGGCGTTAGCCAGCGTCCAAGCAGGCTGGCGGGGGCGGTGAGCCGCCCCTCCTGCAGACGCAGATCGCGGATGCCCCACAGCCGGGCCTGACCCTCCACGCCGCGGGGATCGCTGAGCGCGATCTGCCAGCCAGCCAGGGTGAGCGACCACGTCAGCCGCTCAAGCCGCACGCCGCGCCAGGAGACCGACTGCGCCGCGCCGCGCCAGATGCTGCCGCTAAGGTTGGCCACCTGTACCTCGGGCGGCAGCATCGGGACTAACAGACGCGCCGGGGCGGTGGCGGTCAACCACAGCAGATAGAGCGCCAGCAGTAGCCCACCTGCGAGCCCGTTAGCTTTCATCGTCGCGCTCCAGCAGCAGATGGTTGACTGTGACCCAGCCCGGCCGCGACGGCTGCCCGGTTACGGACAGCGAGACCGCGTTGACGCCGCGCATCGCCGGGGCGTCCAGCCAGTCCATTAGCGCCTGGAAGGCGCAGGGCTGAAGGGTGACCTGCAGACGTTTCCCCTGCGGCTGCAGACGAACGACTTCCAGCCCGTGGCTCGCCGCCTCGCGCATCACCAGCGCGGTGAGCGCCTCTTTTGCCGCCGGCGCGGGCTGCTGGCTGAGCTGCTGCAGGCGCGGATCCTGCTGCGTCATCCAGCGCAGGCTGGCCTGCTCTTTCACCAGGGTTTGCCGCCACTGCGCCTCGCGGGCCCGCCAGGGCTGCCACAGCCCGTACCAGAGGGCGCAGGCTGTCAGCAATCCCGCCAGGCCGAGCAGCAGGCGCTGCTCGGACAGCGTGCGCTGCCGCCACCAGATGAGCAGATTAGCCATCGTTTTCCTCCAGCGTCAGCTGTCCCTCAATGCCATCCGGCCTGGTGGTCATGTCGCCTGGCCGGACGCGAAACCGCGGCTGCGCTCGCTGGGTAAACTGCTCCAGCGCCCGGGAAGAGGCCGCGGCGATATCCAGCTGCAGACGGTTGCCTGCGGCATCCCAGCTCAGCGCCCGCAGGCGGATCCCCGGCGTTTCGCTGATGATGTTTTGCAACGCGCTGAGGCGGTCGACGAGGGGGGCATGCTGCGCCTGACGGGCAAGGGTTTGCAGATGCTGCTGCATCTGCAGTCGCGGGTTAATCACCTTTTTCTCCGTTGGAAACCAGCGATGATAGTAGGCCCGGCTGGCCTGCCGGGCGGCCTCGGCCTGACGCGCCAGATCGCGATGATCCAGCACGCTGTTAACCGCCAGCAGCAGCGCCAGGGCCAGCGCGGCATACCGCGCCGGACGCCAGCTCGTCTGATCAGGCCGCCGACGGCGGACGGCGAACTCCCCCTGCAGCAGACTGAGCTTCTGCGCCGCCGGATGACTTGCGGCAAGGGAGAGCAGCGTCTGCGCAGGCTGCGCGCGCCACTCTCCCGGCGCCGCGGGCGGCGGCGAATAGCTGTCGATGACGTGCTCTTCCGCCTCGCCCTGCAGCAGCTCCGCCAGCCAGGGGGGTTCCGCCGCCATGCCGGCCCATGGCTGGTGGCGGATCAGCCACTGGTCGTCCGCCTGCACCGCGCTCCACGCCGGCGGTTGCCAGGGCAGGGCCAGCACATCGGGCGTCAACGCCAGGGGCCGTAGCGAGAGCGACTCGCAGCGCGCCAGCCAGTCGCGCATTTTTTGCCGCTGCACGGCGACGATCTCGCACTGGGCCTGCTGGCGGTGGAGCAGGGCAAAATGGGTGGCTTCCACCTCGTCGGCCAGCTGCTCTTCCAGCAGGAAGGGGGCCACCTGCAGCGGCGGTTTACGCAGGCCCGCCGGCAGGGTGAGGGTGTGAAACGCGCAGTCGCTGGCCGGGATCAGCACCCAGGCCGGGTAATGCGCCGCCAGTGTCGGGAAAGGGCTGGCGTCGTCAGCCGGCCACCGGCCGCTGGCTTCGTGGTGCGGCTCGCCGGGGGCGAAGAGTTGCCAGTGCAGCGGCGCCTGCCCGGGGGCGAAGCGCACGATCAGCATGGCCTGGGGGGAAGCGTTAAACTTATTCATCAACCACCATAGAAAGTCCGTATCGCCGCTGGACGACGGTAAAGGCGCGCCCCTCCTGTTGCAGGACGCTGTGCAGCTGAAAGCGAAGGTTGCCGGTCACCACGGTGAAGGCGGCGATAAAGCGTGTGCTGTGCACCGTCAGCCAGGGACGGGCGAGCGTGGTATCGGTTTTCTGCAGCGTCGGCTGCGCGAGAAAGGCGGCGACGCTGCTCCACCCGGTTCGCGGGCGGTTGTGCAGCAGCTGTTGCGCCTCCTGCAGCGTCAGATCGCCGGGAAAGAGGGCCGCCAGCAGGGCGGCCTGGGAGGGGCGCAGGGTGTTGACATTGACCTGCAGCGCGTCATTCGGCTGGACGCAGACGAAGGGGAGCAGGCGCTGATAGAGCGCGGCGTCCATTCCGGCCAGCAGGCGCAGCTCGCTGACATCCTGCATCGGCTGGTTGGCGGCGAGATAGCCCGGGGTTTGCGCCATATAGACCTCGTCTTCCGCGCCGTTCAGCCGCGGCTGGCCGTCGCTGTCCGTCCAGTCGCCGAGGGCGGCGGCGATCTGGCTGGCGCGCAGCGGCGACTCGCCGAGCAGCGCCAGCAGCCGGGCGAAGACGTCGGTCGGGTAGGGCGTACCGCCGCTGGTCTCATCCGCGCGATGGTTGATGGCATTGAGATTAAAGCAGGCGTGCCCGTCGCGGATCGTGGCGAGGATTTCGCCATCGTCGAGGGTAAAGCGGCGTCCCTCCTGCGCCCAGGTTTGCGCCAGGTTTGTTTGACTGGGCGAGTCCAGCGCGTCGCGTTGCAGTAGCGCGGCGGCCATGTTTTCCGCCGCCAGGGCGTACCATCTGGCCTGCAGATTATCGAGGGTCACGGCGGTGTGTTGATACATGACCGAGGTGCGTTCGGTCATGGCGCTGGCGAGGATCATCATCAGGGCGAGGATGAACAGCACCATCAGGAGCGCGACGCCGCGTTGCCGATTTTTCACTGGCCGCCTCCCGGGGTGAGTAAAAACAGGCGGGTTATCTCCCCGCTGTTCGCCAGCGTCAGGGTGATCTCCAGCCCCTGCGGCAGCGACTGCGAGCGGTCCCAGGTCTCCTGCCAGCGCCCGTCGGCATAAAACCGCAGGCGAAACGCCGTCACCTCGCGCAGCAGCACCCGGACCGTCGGCTGGCTGCCGGTCAGCGGATCCTGCTGATCGAAGCTGAGTCGTTCAAGCTGCTGCTGGCGCAGGCGGTAGCTGACGTTCTGGATCTCCGAGCGCGGGAGGATCCCCAGCGGATTCGGCCAGCCGCTGCGGCTGAAGGCCAGCCCCCAGTCGTCGCTCTGCAACTGGAAACGTCCGGCGAAGAAAAGCGTGTCGCTGTTTCTGGCGCGACGGGGAATGATGTGCGTGACATCATCGGCGATCTGGCGAAAGGCGCGCTGGAGGGCGGCGATCTGCTGGCTCTTCTCGCGGGTCAGGCCATCGGCGCGGATGACGTTCTGCAGCACCATCACGGCGGCGGCGCTGAGGACGGCGAGGATAGCCAGCGCCAGCAGCGTTTCAATCAGGGTGAAACCGCGCATTTTCGTTATCATGGCGACGTCACCCAGGTGCGAAGCGTCGCCAGCGGTGCGGGATCGCTTTTTTGCCGCCGGACCTCCACGTCCAGCGCCCGCAGCTGCGGCAGCGCGGTTTCCACCCCCTGCCAGCGGACGAACCAGCGCGTCCCGGCGGCCTCCACGGTGGTTTCGGACCAGCTGAGGGCGGGCCAGCGTTTCTCCAGCCGCAGCTGCACCAGCTGATTATCCGCCAGCCAGCTGGCGAGGATTTTCTCTTCCATACGCCCAAGCTGGCGCGTCTGCTGCAGGGTGGACTGCATCACCGCCAGGCCGGCGAGGGCGAAAATCACCAGCGCGACCATCACTTCGATAAGCGTCATTCCGCTCTCGCGTTTCATGGCTGCTCCCGCGCCGCCAGCTGCTGACTGTCGCCCTGGGCGTCGATGTTGATGCCCGTCGCGGCGTCAATCCGCAGCTGAAACGGCGTGACTTCGCCGCCGGGGAAGATGATCACGTCGGGCTGCTCGCCTGGCGTCCACGCCTGGCCGTCGGGAAAGCGCAGCGTCAGCCTGGCCTGCGGGAGGGTTTCCGCCGTGGTGGCGCGCCCGGCCTGCAGCGGCAGCCACTGCGCGTTGCCCCAGCGGTCGTCAGCCGCCGCCGGGGCGCCTTCGTCTGCAGGCTGCAAACGCATAAACTGCCAGCGGTCAGGGTGGATGACGATCCCGAAGAGCTGGCCGGTTTGCTGCCCGCGCTCGCGGACAAAGTCCAGCTGTGCCTGAAAGCGCGCCAGGATCTGCGTGGCCTCCTGGGTGCGGGCGGAGGGAAACGCCAGCAGCACCATGCTGGCGCTGATGCCGATCAGCAGCAGGACCAGCATCATTTCCAGGAGGGTGAAACCGCGCTGAGACACTATTTCTTCCCGAGGGTCCAGTTGCCGATGTCGTCATTGGTGTCGGGCATCCCGTCCGGGCCGACGCTGAAGACGTCGATGGCGCCATGCTGACCGGGGCTTAACAGCTGATACTCATTTCCCCACGGGTCCTGCGGCAGGCGGCGGATATAGCCCCCTTCCGGGTAGTTGCGGGCATGCGGCTCGGCGGCCGGGGCGGTTACCAGCGCCTGCAGTCCCTGTTCGGTATTCGGGTAGCGGCTGTTGTCCAGCTTATACATGTCCAGCGCCCCCTCGAGCGCCACCAGATCGCTGACCACCTTCTGGCGGTCCGCTTTCTCCTTGTTGCCCATCAGGTTAGGTACCACCAGGCTGGCGAGGATGCCGAGAATGACGATCACCACCATAATTTCCAGTAACGTGAAGCCGCGTTGCCGTTGCATAGTTTTCTCCATTAATACAGTCACATACTCATAAGGGTATTCAGTTGCAGGATCGGCTGCAGGATGGCCAGCACGATAAACAGCACCATGCCGGCCATGGTGACCACCAGCAGGGGTTCAAACAGGCTGAGGGACATCTGGATCTGCGCGCTCAGCTCCCGGTCCTGGTTCTCCGCCGCGCGCTCCAGCATGGCGGTCAGCTCACCGCTTTGCTCGCCGCTGGCGATCATGTAGCGCATCATCGGCGGAAACAGCGCTGTCGCCTCCAGCGCGCGATGCAGGCTGACGCCCTCGCGCACCGATTCGCTGGCGGTCTCCAGCTGGCTGCGCGCCCAGGCATTGCTGAGGACGCCGGCGCTGATGCGCATCGACAGCAGCAGCGGCACCGCGCTGGCGTTGAGAATGCTTAAGGTGCGGGCGTAGCGCGCGCTGTTGACGCTGCGCGTCACGCGGCCGATGACCGGCAGACGCAGCAGCGCCCGGTCCCAGGCGAGCCGCCGGGCGGGCTGGCGCAGCAGATAGCGCAGCCCCAGCAGCGCCAGGAATGACAGCAGCACCAGCCAGGGGCCCGCGCTGCGCACAATGTCGCTCAGGCTCATCAGCAGCCGGGTAGAGAAGGGCAGGGCCTGTTTTAGATGGACAAACTGCTCGACGACTTTCGGCACCACGGTGGAGAGCAGAATGGCGATCACGCTGATGGCGACCAGCGTCAGCACGATGGGGTAGATCATCGCCTGTAGCAGGCGGGCGCGAAGCTGCTGGCGCTGCTCGGTATAGTCCGCCAGCCGGTTCAGCACGCCGTCGAGATGGCCGGAGGTTTCGCCGGCCGCCACCATGGCGCAGAACAGGCCATCGAAGCAGGCGGGATAGGCGCGCATCGCCTCCGCCAGCGAATGGCCTTCAAGCACTTTGCTGCGCACCCCGGCCATTAACGTTCTCAGCGACGCCTTTTCGCACTGCTGGGCGACGGCATCGAGCGCTTTTTCCAGCGGAATGCCGGCGGCGACCAGGGTGGCCAGCTGGCGAGTGAGCAGGGCTAAATCACCGGCGCTGGTGCGCCGGGCGATCAGCCCGCCGCGCCACAGCCGGCTCGCCGGGTCGGCGGCGGCCACTTCCAGCGCCAGCCAGCCCTTGTCCCGCAGCAGCTGGCGGGCGTGGCGGGCGGAGTCGGCTTGTTGAACGCCGCGGCGGGTTTTGCCCTGCGCGTCCAGCGCCTGATAGCGAAAGAGGGCCATCTCAGACGCTGTCCGCCGTTTGCTGTTCGGTGACCCGCATCACCTCCTCCCAGCTGGTGATCCCCGCCAGCGCTTTATCGCGCCCGGCATGGCGCAGGGTCTGCCAGGCTGGCCCCAGCTGCTGGATCAGGGTGATCTCATTTTCGCCGCGGTGGATGGCGGCGCGGACGCGGTCGTCAATGAGCAGCAGCTCGTGAATGCCGGTGCGTCCGCGATAGCCGGTGAAATTACACCGGGCGCAGCCTTTTGGCTGCCACAACGGCGTACCGGCCGGGACCGCCATCTGCCGGGCGGCGTCAGCATCCGCCTGCCAGGGCTGACGACAGTGCGGGCACAGCCGACGCACCAGCCGCTGCGACATCACCGCCAGCAGCGAAGTGGAGAGTAAAAAGGGCTCCACCCCCATATCCTGCAGGCGGGAAACGGCCCCCAGCGCGCTGTTAGTGTGCAGCGTCGACAGCACCAGGTGGCCGGTCAGCGAGGCCTGGACGGCGATCTGGGCGGTTTCGCCATCGCGGATTTCGCCCACCAGCACCACGTCCGGATCCTGGCGCAGTATGGCGCGCAGGCCGCGGGCGAAGGTCATCTCGACTTTGGCGTTGACCTGGGTCTGGCCGATACCTTCCAGCTCATACTCCACCGGATCTTCAATGGTCATGATGTTGCGCTCCCGGGCGTCGAGGCGGCTGAGGGCGGCGTAGAGCGTTGTGCTTTTCCCGGATCCGGTCGGCCCGGTGACCAGAATGATGCCGTGTGGCCGGGCGATCAGCGCGTCGACCTGGTCAAGCAGGGCGGGGGGCATGCCCAGCGTCTGCAGATCCAGGTTGACGCTGTTTTTGTCCAGCAGGCGCAGCACCACGCGTTCGCCGTGGCTGGAGGGCAGGGTGGAGACGCGCACGTCTATCGCCCGCCCGCCGATACGCAGCGCCATGCGGCCATCCTGGGGCACCCGTTTTTCGGCAATGTCCAGGCTCGCCATCACCTTGATGCGCGAAATGAGCAGCGCGGCCAGCCGCCGCTGCGGGCGCAGAATTTCCCGCAGCACGCCGTCGACGCGAAAGCGAATTTGCAAATGGCGCTCATAGGTTTCGATATGGATATCGGAGGCTTTCTCTTTGATGGCCTCGGTGAGCATGGCGTTGATCAGACGGATAATCGGCGCATCGTCTTCGCTGTCGAGCAGATCGTCGGTATCCGGCAGCTCTTCGGCGAGGGTATAGAGGTCAAGCTCATTGCCGATGTCGGCCATCATCCGGTGCGCTTCCGCCGAGTCGCGCTGATAGCTGAGCACCAGCACTTTCTCGAACGCTTCCGGCGCCAGACGGCTGACGCTCATCGGTCCGTCCGCCAGGCGGCGCGCTTCCAGCAGCGCCCGGGCGGCGGTATCAGCGCGGCACAGCGCTTCGCAGCGTTCGCCGTCGCTGAGCAGCACCAGATGGTGCGCGCGGGCCCACGCGAAGGGCAACAGCGGACGGCGTTCGGCGGCTGGCGTCATGGGCGGCCTCCGAGGTTAAAGGCGTCAATGGCGGCGCTAACCTGGCGGAAGGCCTGGGTCTCCTGCTGCGGATAGATGTGCAGCAGATCGTTGCTGAGCGATGCTTCGCTGCTCTCTTTGCCCCGCTGTTTGGTTTGCGCATCGTTGAAGGCGGTGTACTGGCCGGAGGAGGCCCGGCGGTACTCATCGCGGTCGCGAATAATGGTCGGGCGGATAAACAGCATCAGGTTGCGTTTCGACACTTTCTTGCTGTCGGAGCGGAACAGCGCGCCGATCACCGGGATGTCGCCGAGCAGCGGCACTTTGTCGGCGCTATCGGTGACGCTTTTATCCAGCAGCCCGCCAACCACCACCGTTTCGCCGCTGCCCACCAGCACGGCGTTATTCACCGTCCGGGTATTAAAGGTCGCCCCGAGATCGCTGCTGGTGCTGGAGGCCGAATCGGCGACGCTCGATACTTCCTGCTCAATCTCCAGCAGCACGGCATCGCCTTCGTTAATCTGCGGTTTCACCTTCAGCTTAATGCCCACGGTTTTGCGCTCGACGGTATTGAAGATGTTGTCGCCGGAGGTGGTTTGCGAGCCGGTTAACACCGGGACTTCCTGGCCGACGTTGAAGGTGGCTTGCATATTGTCGAGGGTGACGATGCTGGGGGTGGCCAGAATATCGTTCTTGGTACTGCTGGAGAGGGCGGTGAGCAGCATCGCCCAGTTCCCCTGGTAGAAGCCGGCGGCGATACCGTTAAACGAGCCGAGGGCGCTGGCCAGCGAGCTGCTGATGGTGCCGTCTTTGTTGTACTGGTTGGCGCCGGCGATCGCGGTGGAGATCGGCAATCCGCTGTTGGTAAACTGGGTCATGCCGGCGTTTTTATTGGCCCACTGGATACCGAGGTTGAGTCCGTCGGCATCCTGCACTTCGGCGATAATCGCCTCCACCAGCACCTGCGGGCGGCGGATATCCAGCTGGGCGATCACCCGCTCCAGATCGTTCATCACGTCCGGCGCCGCGGTGACGATCAGGGCGTTGGTCTGGCCGTGGGCTTTGATAATAATATTTTTATCGATCGCGGCCACCGGCTTGGCGCTTTGCTTATCGTTCTGCAGCGAGCTGCTGATCCCGGTCAGGACCTCCACCAGATCGGCGGCTTTGGCGTACTTCAGGTAGATCACTTTGGTGTTGCCCTGCACCGCCTGCTGGCGGTCGAGCTGTTTGATCATGGCGATAATGCGCTGGCGCGAGTTTGGCTCGCCGCTCACCAGCACCGAGTTGGTGCGCTCATCGGCCACCACGTTCGCCACCATCGATCCCGGCAGCGCCGACTTGCTGGTGTCTTTGTTGAGTTCGGTAACCAGTTTGACCACCTCCGCGGCGGAGGCCCAGGAGAGAGGCACGGTCACCACGCTGCGATCCCCGGCGTTGTCGACGCGTTCGACAATGGTCAGCAGGCGTTTGATCACCGCCGCGCGGCCGGTCATCAGCAGGACGTTGGAAGGTTCATAATGGACCACGCTGCCGGCGCCAGCGTTATCGTTCAGCTGGCGGAGCAGCGGCGCGAGATCGCGAGCGGCGACGTTGGTCAGGGGCACCACCCGGGTGACGACCTCATCGCCTTCGCCCGGCGCGGCCTCGCTGGCGACCGGAACGGCCGAGGTCTTGGCATCTTTGGCGCGGACCACCTTCAGCACGCCGTTATTCATATTAATCACGGCGAAGCCATATACATCCAGCACGCTGAGGAAGAATTGATAATATTGCTCTTCATTGAGCATATCGTAACTGCGCACGGTGATAGTGCCGCGTACGCTGGGATCGATAATCACCGTTTTATTCAGGTTTTTGCTGACGGTATTGATAAATTCCTGGATATCGGTGCCTTTAAAACTGGCGGAAAATTCCTCCGCGGCGGCCGGAGAAAATAGCAGCGGGGTTAATATCAGCAGCGCAGGAAGCATTTTTCGCAGGCGTTTCATGGTTGGCAATTATTCATCCCCCAGGGAGAAAGCAATATCGTGTCGTTGGCCTTCCCGCTCAACGGTTAGCGTTATTTCGGTCATATCGGCCAGATTCTGCAGCGCCTGTTGCGCTTGTTCCTGATCGCGTAAATCGATGCCATTTAAGGCGATCGCCAAATCATTTGCCTG
This sequence comes from Klebsiella sp. K5-204, assembly GCF_030128585.1. Taxonomy (NCBI): domain Bacteria; kingdom Pseudomonadati; phylum Pseudomonadota; class Gammaproteobacteria; order Enterobacterales; family Enterobacteriaceae; genus Klebsiella; species Klebsiella sp. K5-204. The sequence continues at coordinate 64,014 of NZ_JAKUZS010000009.1, read as the reverse complement.
CAGGCCGGCCTGGCGAAACAGCGAGGCGTCTTTGCCAGGGTTAAGTCGGTAGCCCTGCAGTTTGTCGCCGCTGAGTACCGGCGAAATCGTTAAATAAGTGAGGATATTTTGCGGCTGCTCACGGAGTCGCTTCATAAGGGGCGGACGGGGCGCGGCGGCGGGCGATGACGACGACGCGCGGGTATCGTTAAATAATAAAATGGCCTCCTGGCGCCCCTGATAGTTGACGATGATCCGGTCTGGCAGGATGGCAGCGATCTGTGCATCGTATCCCGGGGTGGAATCGCCGACGCTAAGGCTAACCTGCTGATTTCCTTTTTCAATAATCGCAATGGAACGCGCCGGGTTGCTGCTGGCGAGCAGCCCGGCCAGGCGTAGCTTCAGGCTGGAAACCGGCACCTGATCGAGGCTGGTGGCCTCCGCTGGCGCGGGGGGATTTTTCGTCGCCAGGCCAAACAGGGTAAACGCGGGCCGCACGTTTTTTAATTCCGGTTCCGCTGCCGGAGGCGCGGTTAACGGCAGGGCGGAAATATCCTCAGAACTGACAGGGAATACCACTCGCCAGGTTAATTTCGCCAGCTGCGGAATGGCGGTTATTAATATGATGAGCGTCACAATTTGGGGTAATAATTTAATTATCCCTTTATTTGTATTTGTTAACCCCATCACAGAAACTGGCATTTTAATCCCTTTGCTAATTTATTTTTCTGCACGCTGGCGTAATACCCTACCGAAACAGGTAGGTGATTATTGGCTTTTGAATGAATTATTGCCGGAGAGTGGCGATAAGCGTGGCGAATCATAATCAGTTTGCGGTTTGCGGTCGTCATTCCCTTTATTCATTTACTCCCCCGGCTTTCTACGCCCCCCTCTCATTTGTGGGGGATGATTGCGCCTGAGAAAGCAAAAATATCTAATTAGCGCGCTGTAAAGATATTCATCCTTTCTTACCTTTTATAATTTAATAAGCATATTAGGGACTATCGAATGCTCAGATATACCTGTCATGCCCTATTTCTTGGATCGTTAGTATTATTGAGTGGCTGTGATAACAGCTCTTCCTCCTCTTCCTCTGGCTCACCTGGCGAACCCGGTAATCCTGGCACGCCCGACCCGCAGGATGTCGTCGTCCGTTTACCGGACGTTGCCGTCCCTGGCGAAGCGGTACAGGCCTCTGCCAACCAGGCTGTCATTCACCTCGTCGATATCGCCGGCATCACCAGCAGCGCGCCGGCCGACTATGCCAGCAAAAACCTCTATCTGTGGAATAACGAAACCTGTGATGCGCTGAGCGCGCCGGTGGCGGACTGGAATGATGTCAGCACCACGCCGACCGGCAGCGACAAATATGGCCCTTACTGGGTGATCCCGCTGACTAAAGAGAGCGGGTGTATCAACGTGATCGTCCGCGATGGCACCAATAAGCTTATCGACAGCGACCTGCGCGTCTCTTTCAGTGATTTCACCGATCGGACGGTATCGGTCATCGCCGGCAACAGCGCGGTCTATGACTCCCGCGCCGACGCCTTCCGCGCCGCCTTTGGCGTGGCGCTGGCCGATGCGCACTGGGTCGATAAGACCACTCTGCTGTGGCCGGGCGGGGAAAATAAACCCATTGTGCGTCTCTATTACAGCCACAGCAGTAAGGTGGCCGCCGACAGTAACGGCGAATTTACCGATAAGTATGTCAAGCTGACCCCGACCACCGTCAGCCAGCAGGTGAGCATGCGCTTCCCGCATCTCGCCAGCTATCCTGCCTTTAAGCTGCCGGATGACGTCAACGTCGAGGAATTGCTGCAGGGCGAGACGGTGGCGATATCCGCCGAAAGCGACGGGATACTGAGCTCCGCCACCCAGGTGCAGACCGCCGGCGTGCTGGATGATACCTATGCCGCCGCCGCCGAGGCGCTGAGCTATGGCGCCCAGCTAACCGATAGCGGCGTGACCTTCCGCGTCTGGGCGCCCACGGCGCAGCAGGTCGAGCTGGTGCTCTACAGTGCGGACAAGAAAGTGGTTGCCAGCCACCCGATGACTCGCGACAGCGCCTCCGGCGCCTGGTCCTGGCAGGGAGGGAGCGACCTGAAGGGCGCGTTCTACCGCTACGCGATGACGGTCTACCACCCGCAGTCGCGCAAAGTCGAGCAGTACGAAGTGACCGATCCCTACGCCCACAGTTTGTCGACCAACTCGGAGTACAGCCAGGTGGTCGATCTGAACGACAGCGCGCTGAAGCCGGAAGGCTGGGACGGGCTGACGATGCCGCACGCGCAGAAAACCAAAGCTGACCTGGCGAAGATGACGATCCACGAATCGCATATTCGCGATCTCTCCGCCTGGGATCAAACCGTTCCTGCGGAGCTGCGCGGTAAGTATCTGGCGCTCACCGCCCAGGAGAGCAATATGGTTCAGCATCTGAAGCAGCTGTCGGCCTCGGGCGTGACCCATATTGAGCTGCTGCCGGTCTTCGATCTGGCGACGGTCAATGAGTTCAGCGACAAAGTCGCCGATATTCAGCAGCCGTTCAGTCGCCTGTGCGAGGTCAACAGCGCGGTGAAGAGCAGCGAGTTCGCGGGCTATTGCGACAGCGGTTCGACGGTTGAAGAGGTGCTGACTCAGCTGAAGCAGAACGACAGTAAGGATAACCCGCAGGTGCAGGCGTTGAATACGCTGGTGGCGCAGACCGATTCCTATAACTGGGGCTACGATCCGTTCCACTACACAGTACCGGAAGGATCCTACGCCACCGACCCGGAAGGCACGGCGCGCATTAAAGAGTTCCGCACCATGATTCAGGCGATCAAGCAGGATCTGGGAATGAACGTCATTATGGACGTGGTGTACAACCACACCAACGCCGCCGGTCCGACCGACCGCACCTCGGTATTGGATAAGATCGTCCCCTGGTACTATCAGCGTCTGAACGAAACCACCGGCAGCGTGGAATCGGCCACCTGTTGCTCCGACTCGGCGCCAGAGCACCGGATGTTCGCCAAGCTTATCGCCGATTCACTGGCGGTATGGACCACCGATTATAAGATCGATGGCTTCCGCTTCGACCTGATGGGCTACCACCCGAAAGCGCAGATCCTCTCGGCCTGGGAGCGCATTAAAGCGCTGAACCCGGATATCTACTTCTTTGGCGAAGGCTGGGATTCCAACCAGAGCGATCGCTTTGAAATTGCCTCGCAAATCAATCTCAAAGGCACCGGGATCGGCACCTTCTCCGATCGTCTGCGCGACGCCGTGCGCGGCGGCGGGCCGTTCGACTCCGGCGATGCATTGCGCCAGAACCAGGGCGTGGGCAGCGGGGCCGGCGTTCTGCCGAATGAGCTGACCACCCTGACCGACGATCAGGCGCGCCACCTCGCCGATCTGACCCGTCTCGGCATGGCCGGTAACCTTGCGGACTTCGTGCTGATCGACAAAGACGGCGCGGTGAAGAGAGGCAGCGAGATTGATTATAACGGCGCGCCTGGCGGCTACGCGGCTGATCCGACGGAAGTCGTGAACTATGTGTCAAAACACGACAACCAGACGCTGTGGGACATGATCAGCTACAAAGCCGCTCAGGAGGCGGATCTCGACACCCGCGTCCGGATGCAGGCGGTGTCGCTGGCCACGGTCATGCTCGGCCAGGGGATCGCCTTTGACCAGCAGGGTTCGGAGCTGCTGCGCTCCAAATCCTTTACCCGCGACTCGTATGATTCCGGCGACTGGTTTAACCGCGTGGATTACTCCCTGCAGGACAACAACTACAACGTCGGTATGCCGCGCAGCAGCGATGATGGCAGCAACTATGACATCATCGCCCGCGTGAAGGACTGGGTGGCCACCCCGGGTGAAGCCGAGCTCAAGCAGATGACCGCGTTTTATCAGGAGCTGACCGCGCTGCGTAAGTCATCTCCGCTGTTTACCCTCGGCGACGGCGCGACGGTGATGCAGCGTGTGGACTTCCGCAATACCGGCGCCGATCAGCAGACCGGTCTGCTGGTGATGACCATCGATGACGGGATGCAGGCTGGCGCCAGTCTGGACAGCCGCGTCGACGGCATCGTGGTGGCGATTAACGCCGCTCCGGAAAGCCGGACGCTGCAGGATTTCGCCGGCGCATCGCTCCAGCTGAGCGCCATCCAGCAGGCGGCGGGCGACCGTTCGCTGGCCAGCGGCGTGCAGATTGCCGCTGACGGCTCGGTCACGCTGCCGGCCTGGTCGGTTGCCGTTCTCGAATTGCCGCAGGGCGAATCGCAGGGCGCCGGCCTGCCGGTGAGCAGTAAATAACGTGACGTGGGGCGCCCGTAAGGGCGCCTCTGGCTGATGACAAACCTGGTTTGATATTGTGCCGCCTTTCTGCCGGGTGGCGGCTTTCGCCTTACCCGGCCTGTGAAGGACTGCAATATCAAACCGTTATGCAGTTAGCTGTAGGCCCGCGCAAGCGCAGCGCCGCAGGGCAATCCCTGAAGATTGCGCTTTGTCAGCCGTTTGGGGCGCCCGTAAGGGCGCCTTCTCGTTATCGTGAGGGAACAGGAGATCGTGGTGATTGTTCGTGATGACAGTGAAAGAGGGATCCCCCCGCTGGTGGCGCATCAGCCGCCTTCCGCGCAGGCGGACGCGCCGGTGATCCTCGGCCGGATGGTGCAGATCCCAGGCTGGATTATCCCGCTGTACGCCGGATTATTATTCGCGCTCGGCTGGTTTGGCGGTGAGCAGTGGCGTCATCCGGCACCGCCGCAAACGCTGCCCTTGCCGGTGGCGCATGCGGCGCTTCTGCCGTTAACCGCTGCCGGAGAGGCCGCACCAAAGACGCCGCCGCCGGCGACAAAACCCAGTGCGCCCGCCGCGCCGGTGGTGGACAGCGATACGCTGCCGCCTCTGCGCTATAGCGCGCATGTCTACGCCTCGTTAGCGGAAAAGCGCAGCATTGTGTTAAATGGCAAAGCGTGGACGGAGGGCGACTCCCCGCTGCCCAATCTGGTGGTGGAGCAGATCCAGCAGGATGTGACGATCTTTAGCTTCAACGGCACGACCTTTACCCTCGCGGCGCTGGAGGACTGGCCCGGCGGGAAAATTGACGAGGAGCCGAAAGGCGAATAAGGGGCACGCGCAATAAAATGCGCGTTGAAGATATTTTGCTTAGTCGCCGCGCAGGCTGGCAATAAAGGGAGCAAGCTGGCGATTAAATTGACTGCACTGCGCGGCTTCCGGGGTGCTGTCCTGTAAAAGCTGTTGGTAAAGCCGGTCGCTATTTTGGCTTAACGTTGCCGGGTCAATATTTCCCCAGCCGCGCGCTTTGCCGACATTCACCACCGCGCGATAAATAGCTTCATCGGCGGGCAGATCGCTACGATTACATTTATTCTTGAGATAGCGCGTTCCTGCCGCCACGGACGAGAGCTGCTCGAGCTGCGCCTGGCTACTGATGGCCGGACTGAGCGTTGAGGCGGGTTTCTGTTGGCAGCCAGAGAGCACGGCCACCACGCAAAGCGGAAATATAAGCGGAATGCGCATAGTAGAGTAATCAAAATAATGAATCACTGGCCGCTAGTTTAACAAATATTTCCCTGGTGTCATCATAAAATATGATTCTGCATAAATGTTAACAGGCTCTCATTTTTATTGGCAGAAACTCGATTAATCCCCTTTACTTCTTTCAATAATAAACATTGGCGGCCGGAAAATATATTTTCTGCGGCAGATGATGCCGCCGCATTTGGCGTCAGGGCGAGCGTCATTTTTTATGTTATTAAAAAACATACTCTTTCCCATCTTGTTACGTGAGCACGAGGTAAAATGCTGGTTAAGAATGTCGCATTTTAGTGCTATCCTGTATGCCCTGAACATTACGTGCTATGTTCTGACTCATTCTGCCAGTGATGCGTTTAACACAATGATTTTATGGTGAATTTTTATTGTTAGTATCATGTGAAACGAAGCAAACCAACCCTTTGAAAGGTGGGCGGCGCGTTCTGCCCGCCAGCAGGTTGTCGTCCCGAGGGTAAGCAGCCAGGACGTTAATTTGAGAGATTTCTTCTTCCTCTGAACAGGGGAAGTATTGAGAATCAGGCCTTTGCGCCTGAACGTTGCGGAGAAAAAGCATGGCGGGAGATGACCGCGAGCCTATCGGACGTAAGGGAAGACCCTCACGTCCGACAAAACAGAAAGTCACCCGTCGCCGGGTCCGGGAAGAGGACTACGACGACGAGTATGATGACGATGATTATGAGGATGAGAAACCGGTGCCGAGAAAAGGCAAAGGCAAAGGTGGTAAGCCTCGTCGTAAGCGCAGCTGGCTGTGGCTGCTGGTCAAGCTGGGGATTGTCTTCGCGGTGCTGATTGCCGCCTATGGCGTCTACCTCGACCAGAAAATCCGCAGCCGCATTGACGGTAAAGTCTGGGAGCTGCCGGCCGCGGTCTATGGCCGAATGGTGAACCTTGAGCCGGACATGCAGATCAGCAAAAACGAGATGGTGCGTCTGCTGAACGCCACCCAGTATCGTCAGGTCAGCGCGATGACGCGTCCCGGCGAATATACGGTGCAGGCCAACAGCATCGAGATGATCCGCCGTCCGTTCGATTTCCCGGACAGTAAAGAAGGGCAGGTGCGCGCGCGTCTGACCTTCGACGGCGACCATCTGGAAACCATCGAGAATATGGATAACAACCGCCAGTTCGGTTTCTTCCGCCTCGATCCGCGACTTATCACCATGCTGCAGTCGCCGAACGGCGAGCAGCGTCTGTTCGTGAAGCGCAGCGGCTTCCCCGACCTGCTGGTGGATACGCTGCTGGCGACCGAAGACCGCCACTTCTACGAGCACGATGGTATCAGCCTCTATTCCATCGGCCGTGCGGTGCTGGCGAACCTGACGGCAGGCCGGACGGTGCAGGGGGCAAGTACCCTGACCCAGCAGCTGGTGAAAAACCTGTTCCTCTCCAGCGAACGCTCCTACTGGCGTAAAGCCAACGAAGCGTACATGGCGCTGATCGTCGACGCCCGCTACAGCAAGGATCGCATCCTTGAGCTGTATATGAACGAGGTGTACCTCGGTCAGAGCGGCGATAACGAAATTCGCGGCTTCCCGCTGGCCAGCCTGTACTACTTTGGCCGTCCGGTGGAAGAGCTGAGCCTCGACCAGCAGGCGCTGCTGGTGGGGATGGTGAAAGGGGCGTCGGTCTATAACCCGTGGCGCAACCCGAAACTGGCCCTTGAGCGACGCAATCTGGTGCTGCGTCTGCTGCAGCAGCAGCAGGTCATCGACCAGGAGCTGTACGACATGCTGAGCGCGCGTCCGCTGGGCGTGCAGCCGCGCGGCGGAGTGATTTCACCACAGCCGGCGTTTATGCAGATGGTGCGTCAGGAGCTGCAGGCGAAGCTGGGCGATAAAGTGAAAGATCTCTCCGGCGTGAAGATCTTCACGACCTTCGACTCGGTGGCGCAGGATGCCGCGGAAAAAGCGGCCACCGAAGGGATCCCGGTACTGAAGAAACAGCGCAAGCTGGCAGATCTGGAAACCGCCATGGTGGTGGTGGACCGCTTTACCGGTGAAGTGCGGGCGATGGTCGGCGGCGCGGAGCCGCAGTTCGCCGGCTACAACCGTGCGATGCAGGCCCGCCGGTCGATTGGTTCTCTGGCCAAGCCGGCGACCTATCTGACCGCGCTGAGCCAGCCGAACCAGTATCGCCTGAATACGTGGATCGCCGATGCGCCAGTGACTATTCGCCTGTCCAACGGCCAGACCTGGTCGCCGCAGAACGACGATCGTCGCTTCAGCGGCCAGGTGATGCTGGTGGATGCCCTGACCCGTTCGATGAACGTGCCGACGGTTAACCTCGGGATGGCGCTGGGCTTGCCGGCGGTGGTCGATACCTGGACCAAACTGGGGGCGCCGAAGAATCAGCTCAACGCCGTGCCGGCGATGCTGCTTGGCGCGCTGAACCTGACGCCAATTGAAGTGGCCCAGGCCTTCCAGACCATCGCCAGCGGCGGCAACCGTGCGCCACTCTCCGCCCTGCGGTCAGTGATTGCGGAAGATGGCACGGTGCTGTATCAGAGCTACCCGCAGGCGGAGCGCGCGGTGCCTGCCCAGGCGGCCTACATGACGCTGTGGACCATGCAGCAGGTGGTGCAGCGCGGGACGGGTCGTCAGCTGGGCGCGAAGTATCCGGGCCTCCATCTGGCGGGGAAAACCGGGACCACCAACAATAACGTCGATACCTGGTTTGCCGGGATCGACGGTAGCCAGGTGACCATCACCTGGGTGGGTCGCGATAATAACCAGCCAACCAAACTGTACGGCGCCAGCGGTGCGATGTCGATTTATCAGCGTTATCTGGCGAACCAGACGCCAACGCCGCTGGTGCTGACGGCGCCTGAAGACGTGGTCGACATGGGCGTGGACAGCAACGGCAACTTCGTCTGCAGCGGCGGTATGCGTTCGCTGCCGGTATGGACGACGCAGCCGGATGCGCTGTGCCGCCAGGGCGAGATGATGCAGCAGCAGCAGTTGCAGCAGCAGGAAGCGAACAACCCGTTCAATCAGTCCGGGCAGCAGCAGCAACAGCAGCAACAGCAGCAGCAGCCGCCGAAGCAGCAGGAGAAGAGCGACGGCGTCGCGGGCTGGATCAAGGATATGTTCGGCAGTAACTGATTTAAGCCCTAAGACCAGACCCCTTAAGACGAAAGTATTAAGGGGTTTTTTTATGCCTGTAAAAAAGTTAACGGCTCTTTAACTCCATAATAACTATCTGGTTATTAATTCAGCCTTCAACCCGCAGCGACAGGCATATCGCTTGCCTTGCCTTCAACGTTTCGCCTATTATATCGCCCGTCATAATAATAATTCTCGTTTACGTTATCATTCACTTTCATCAGAGATATACCCATGGCGCGTCCAAAAACTGCTCAGCCAAACCACTCGCTGCGTAAAGTCGCAGCTGTAGTAGCCACGGCGGTTAGCGGCATGTCTGTCTACGCACAGGCAGCAGAACAACCGAAGCAAGAAGAAACCATTACCGTCGTTGCCGCCCCGGCCGCCCAGGAAAGCGCCTGGGGACCGGCGCCGACCATCGCGGCGAAACGCTCCGCCACGGCGACGAAAACCGATACCCCGATTGAAAAAACGCCGCAGTCTGTGTCGGTGGTGACGCGCCAGGAGATGGAGATGCGTCAGCCGACGACGGTAAAAGAGGCGCTCTCCTATACGCCAAGCGTCTTCTCCACCCGCGGCAGTTCGACCACCTATGACGTGGTCACCATTCGCGGCTTCACCACCTCGACGACCGTCAACACCAACCAGTATCTGGACGGCATGAAGCTGCAGGGGAATAACTACTCTGAAGTCTCCATGGATCCTTACTTCCTGGAGCGCGTGGAAGTGATGCGCGGGCCAACCTCGGTGCTGTACGGCAACAGCAACCCGGGCGGTATCGTCAGCATGGTCAGCAAACGCCCGACCACCGAGCCGCTGAAAGAAGTGCAGTTTAAGATGGGCACCGACAATCTGTGGCAGACCGGGTTTGACTTCAGCGACGCCATTGATGATGCCGGCGTCTGGTCCTACCGCCTGACCGGCCTGGGCCGCAGCCAGGATGCCCAGCAGCAGATGGCGAAATCGACCCGCTACGCGGTGGCGCCCTCCTTTAGCTGGCGTCCGGACGATAAAACCGACTTCACCTTCCTGAGCAACTTCCAGAATGATCCGGATGCGGGCTACTACGGCTGGCTGCCGCGCGAAGGCACCGTGGTGCCGTATTACGACGCCAACGGTAAGGCGCACAAGCTGCCGACGGATTTCAACGAAGGCGAGGCGGATAATAAAATCTCCCGCCGCCAGAAGATGGTGGGCTACAGCTTCTCCCATCAGTTCGATGACACCTTTACCGTGCGGCAGAACCTGCGCTATGCCGATGTGCATACGCTCTATCGTTCGGTGTACGGCAACGGCTATGTCGCGCCGGGCTACATGAATCGCGCCTATGTGCGCTCCGACGAGCACCTGAACACCTTCACCGTTGATACTCAGCTGCAGTCTGATTTCGCCACCGGCGCGGTTAACCATACCCTGCTGACCGGCGTGGACTACTCGCGGATGCGTAACGATGTGGATGCCGACTACGGGACGGCGGATCCCATCAGCATGAACAATCCGCAGTACGGCAACCCGAATATTCAGGTCACCTTCCCGTACGCGGTGCTCAACCGGATGGAGCAGACTGGCCTTTACGCGCAGGATCAGATGGAGTGGGATAAATGGGTGATGACCCTGGGCGGGCGTTACGATTACGCCACGACCTCAACGTTAACCCGCGCCACCAACAGCCTGGCGGAGAACCACGACCAGCAGTTCAGCTGGCGCGGCGGCATCAACTACCTGTTCGATAACGGTATCTCTCCGTACTTCAGCTACAGCGAATCGTTTGAACCGGTATCGGGATCCAGCAGCAGCGGTAAGCCGTTCGATCCGTCGCGCGGTAAGCAGTATGAAGCCGGCGTGAAATATGTGCCGAAAGATATGCCGGTGGTGGTCACCGCGGCGGTCTATCAGCTGACCAAAGACAAGAACCTGACGGCGGATCCGGCTAACCAGGCGTTCAGCATCCAGACCGGCGAAATCCGCTCCCGTGGCCTTGAGCTGGAGGCGAAGGCGGCGGTGAACGCCAATATTAACGTCACCGCAGCCTACAGCTACACCGATGCGGAGTACACTCACGATACGGTGTTCAACGGCAAACGTCCGGCGGAAGTGCCGCGTAACATGGCCTCCCTGTGGGCGGATTATACCTTCCACGAAACCGCGCTGAGCGGTCTGACGATTGGGGCCGGGGCGCGCTATATCGGTTCAACGGTCAGCTACTACAAAAATGACACCAGCACCGGTAAGAAAAATGATGCCTTTAGTGTGGCCGGTTATGCGCTGATGGATGCGACGGTGAAATACGATCTGGCGCGCTTTGGCCTGCCGGGCTCGTCGGTCGGCGTCAACGTCAACAACCTGTTCGACCGCGAATATGTCTCCAGTTGCTACAGCGAATACGCCTGCTACTGGGGGGCCGGACGTCAGGTCGTCGCCACCGCCACCTTCCGTTTCTAACCACCTACGGGCGCGGTTCGCCGCGCCCTTTATCAGGTTATCGCTATGCAGGAACAGACTCCGCACGCAGAAACCACCTTCGCGCTGGATCGCGTCACTTTCCGTGTGCCTGGCCGCACGTTGCTCCATCCGCTCTCGCTCACCTTCCCGGCCGGAAAAGTCACAGGCCTGATCGGCCATAATGGCTCCGGCAAGTCGACGTTACTGAAAATGCTTGGCCGCCATCAGCCGCCTTCCGCAGGCGATGTGCTGCTGGACGGCCAGCCGCTGGAGAGCTGGGGCAGCAAAGCCTTTGCCCGCAAAGTGGCCTATCTGCCGCAGCAGCTGCCGCCGGCCGAAGGTATGACGGTGCGCGAGCTGGTGGCGATCGGCCGCTATCCGTGGCACGGCGCGCTGGGTCGCTTTGGCGCGGCGGACCGCGAGAAAGTGGAAGAGGCGATTGCGCTGGTAGGGCTGAAGCCGCTCGCCCATCGTCTGGTGGACAGCCTCTCCGGCGGCGAACGTCAGCGGGCGTGGATCGCCATGCTGGTGGCGCAGGATAGCCGCTGTCTGCTGCTCGATGAACCCACCTCGGCGCTGGATATCGCCCATCAGGTTGATGTCCTCGCGCTGGTGCATCGTCTCAGCCAGCAGCGCGGCCTGACGGTGATCGCCGTCCTGCACGACGTTAATATGGCGGCCCGCTACTGCGACTATCTGGTGGCCCTGCGCGGCGGGGAAATGATCGCCCAGGGGACGCCGGCGGAACTGATGCGCAGCGACACCCTGGAACAAATCTACGGCATCCCTATGGGGATCCTGCCGCACCCGGCCGGCGCGGCGCCGGTAAGCTTTGTCTATTGATGATGACCCCGACTCAGATAACCCGACGTCGCCTGCTGACCGCGATGGCGCTCTCGCCGCTGCTGTGGCAGATGCGCGGCGTGCAGGCGGCGAACGTTGACCCGCAGCGTGTGGTCGCCCTGGAGTGGCTGCCGGCGGAGCTGCTGCTGGCGCTGGGCGTCACGCCTTACGGCGTGGCCGATATCCCTAACTATCGCCTGTGGGTGAACGAGCCCGCGCTGCCCGACTCGGTGATCGATGTCGGTCTGCGCACTGAACCCAATCTTGAGCTGCTGACGCAGATGAAACCGTCGTTTATCGTCTGGTCAGCAGGCTACGGCCCGTCGCCGGAGAAGCTGGCGCGTATCGCCCCCGGTCGCGGATTCACCTTTAGCGACGGCAAACGCCCGCTGGCGATGGCTCAGCGCTCGCTGCTGGAGATGGCTGACCTGCTGGGCAAACCGCAGCAGGCTCAGCGCCACCTGGCGGAGTTTGAGGCGCTGATGGCGAGCCTGAAGCCGCGCTTTGCCGGACGTGGCGACCGTCCGCTGCTGATGATCTCCCTGCTCGATCCGCGCCACGTTCTGGTGTTTGGCGAAAACTGCCTGTTCCAGGAGGTGCTTGACCGCTTTGGTATTAAAAACGCCTGGCGCGGCGAAGCGGCGTTCTGGGGCAGCGTCAGCGTTGGCATCGACCGGCTGGCGGCGTTTAACGAGGCCGATGTGATCTGTTTTGATCATGGTAACGAGCGGGAGATGACCCAGCTGCTGGCGACCCCGCTGTGGCAGGCGATGCCGTTCGTGCGCGCGGGACGCTTCCAGCGCGTTCCGGCGGTGTGGTTCTATGGCGCGACGCTGTCGGCGATGCATTTTGCCCGCGTGCTGGCCGAGGCCCAGGGGAGTCCGGCATGAATACGCGTATTTCACCGTTAGCCAGTATCCTGCTGGTCGCGCTGCTGGTCGCCGCCTTCGCGTTGAGTATCGTCAATCTCAATGTCGCCTTGCCCTATGCGCAATGGCGGCAGGCGCTGCGGCAGCCGGATAGCGATCAGATTGCCCAGATGCTGTTTCATTACAGCCTGCTGCCGCGGGTGGCCGTTTCACTGCTGGTGGGGGCCGGGCTGGGACTGGTCGGCGTACTGTTCCAGCAGGTGCTGCGCAATCCGCTGGCGGAGCCGACCACCCTTGGCGTCGCTACCGGCGCGCAGCTGGGGATAACGGTCACCACGCTGTGGGCCATCCCCGGCGTGCTGGCGTCGCAGTTTGCCGCGCTGGCCGGGGCCTGTCTGGTGGGTGCGCTGGTGTTTGGCGTCTCCTGGGGCAAGCGTCTGTCGCCGGTAACGCTGATCCTGGCGGGCCTGGTGGTCAGCCTCTACTGCGGGGCGCTTAACCAGCTGATGGTGATTTTCCATCACGACCAGCTGCAGAGCATGTTCCTGTGGAGCACCGGGACGCTGACGCAAACCGACTGGAGCGTGGCGCAGCGCCTGTGGCCGCAACTGCTGGGCGGGGCGATACTCACCCTGCTGCTGCTGCGTCCGCTGACTCTGATGGGGCTCGATGACGGGGTGGCGCGCAACCTGGGGCTGGCGCTGTCTCTGGCGCGCCTCGGCGCCCTGACGCTGGCGATCGTGATGAGCGCGCTGCTGGTCAACGCGGTCGGGATTATCGGCTTTATCGGCCTGTTCGCGCCGCTGCTGGCGAAAATGCTCGGCGCCCGTCGACTGCTGGCCCGGCTGCTGCTGGCGGCGCTGATCGGCGCGCTGCTCCTGTGGCTTTCCGATCAGGTGATCCTCTGGCTGAGCCGGGTATGGCGGGAAGTCTCCACCGGCTCGGTCACCGCCCTGATCGGCGCGCCGCTGCTGCTGTGGCTGCTGCCGCGGCTGCGCAGCATCAGCGCCCCGGTGATGAACGGCGGCGATAATGTGCAGCCTGAGCGCTATCACGTGCAATGGTTTGTTCTCGGGGGCGTCGCGTTGCTGCTGCTGGCGATGAGCGTGGCGCTGGCCTTTGGTCGCGATGCCCACGGTTGGCTGTGGGCTCACGGCGATCTGCTGGAGCAACTGCTGCCCTGGCGCTGGCCGCGGGTGCTGTCGGCGCTGTTCGCCGGGGTGATGCTGGCGGTCGCCGGCTGTATTATCCAGCGCCTGACCGGCAACCCGATGGCCAGCCCGGAAGTGCTGGGCATCAGCTCCGGCGCCGCCTTTGGCGTGGTGCTGATGCTGTTCTTCGTGCCTGGCGACGCCTTTGGCTGGCTGCTGCCGGCCGGGAGCCTTGGCGCGGCGGCCACTTTGCTGATCATTATGCTGGCCGCCGGGCGGGGCGGTTTCTCGCCGCATCGGATGCTGCTGGCGGGGATGGCGCTCAGTACCGCCTTCACTATGCTGCTGATGATGCTGCAGGCCAGCGGCGATCCGCGTATGGCGCAGATCCTGACGTGGATCTCGGGGTCGACCTACAGCGCGACGCCGGAGAGGGAGGTACGCAGCGGCGCGGTGATGCTGGTCCTGCTGGCGCTGGCGCCGCTCTGTCGCCGCTGGTTAACCATCCTGCCGCTGGGCGGGGAGGCGGCGCGGGCGGTGGGCATGGCGCTGACGTCATCGCGGATTGTTCTGCTGCTGCTGGCGGCCTGCCTGACGGCGGCGGCGACGCTGACCATCGGCCCGCTGAGCTTCGTCGGGCTGATGGCGCCGCATATTGCGCGCATGATGGGCTTCCGGCGAACGCTGCCGCATATGGTGATCTCCGGACTGACTGGCGGGCTGCTGCTGGTCTTCGCCGACTGGTGCGGACGGATGATCATGTTCCCGTACCAGATCCCGGCGGGGCTGCTGTCGACCTTTATCGGCGCGCCGTACTTTATCTATTTGCTGAGGAAGCAGAGCCGCTAACGATCCCGGATGGCCTCAACATCCCCGGTGGCGCTAGTGCTTACCGGGGCTACAGTGCTGTGCGATTTGGTAGCCCGGATAAGGCGCAATGCGCCGCATCCGGGAAACTCCCCGGTGGCGCTATCGCTTACCGGGGCTACAGCGCGGTGCGATTTGGTAGCCCGGATAAGGCGCAATGCGCCGCATCCGGGAAAATCCCTGCGTCACCAGGCATTCAAGCACCTTACAGTTTGGCAAATACCCGACGCGCGGCGTCGATGGTATTGTCGATATCTTCTTCGCTGTGGGCGACGGACATAAAGCCAGCCTCAAACGCTGACGGCGCCAGGTACACGCCTTCCTCCAGCATCAGATGGAAGAAGCGCTTGAAGCGTTCGACATCGCACTTCACCACGTCCTGATAGCAGGTGACGGTTTCGGCATCGGTAAAGAAGATGCCGAACATGCCGCCGACGTTATTGACCACCAGCGGGATCCCGGCGTCACGCGCCGCATCCAGCAGGCCTTGCGCCAGCTGGTTGGTCAGCTCGGTGAGGGTTTCATGCACGCCCGGCTGCGCCACTTCGCTTAAGCAGGCGAAGCCGGCGGCCATGGCGATCGGGTTACCGGAGAGGGTTCCGGCCTGGTAGACCGGACCGGTGGGCGCCAGCGCGTCCATCACCTCGCGACGGCCGCCGAAGGCGCCTACCGGCATCCCGCCGCCGATGATTTTCCCGAGACAGGTCAGATCCGGCTCCACGCCGTAATAAGCCTGCGCGCCCGCCAGCGCCACGCGGAAGCCGGTCATCACTTCGTCGATGATCAGCAGGGCGCCAAATTCGTCGCACAACGCGCGCAGGCCCGGCAGGAACTCCGGCTGCGGCGGAATGCAGTTCATGTTCCCGGCGACCGGCTCGACGATGATGCAGGCGATATCCTGCGGATACTGCTCGAACGCCGCGCGCACGGAGGCGAGGTCGTTATAGGTGCAGGTCAGGGTATGTTTGGCGAAATCAGCCGGCACGCCCGGCGAGTTCGGCTGGCCGAGGGTCAGCGCGCCGGAACCGGCTTTCACCAGCAGGCAGTCGGCATGGCCGTGGTAGCAGCCTTCGAACTTGATGATCTTGTCGCGGCCGGTGAAGCCGCGCGCCAGGCGAATCGCGCTCATGGTGGCTTCGGTACCGGAGTTCACCATGCGCACCATATCCATGGTCGGCACCAGCTCGGTCACCAGCGCCGCCATTTTTACTTCCATTTCGGTCGGCGCGCCAAAGCTCAGGCCGCGGGACGCCGCCTCGATCACCGCGTTGCGGATCGCCGGATGGTTGTGGCCCAGCACCATCGGACCCCAGGAGCCGACATAATCGATATAGGCTTTCCCATCCACGTCATAGAGGTAAGCGCCATCCGCGCGTTCGATAAACAGCGGGGTGCCGCCGACGCCGGTGAAAGCGCGGACCGGCGAGTTAACGCCGCCGGGGATCAGTTCACGCGCGGCGTGGTACAGATTTTCAGATTTGCTCATGGCCAGGGTCCTGGTTCGTGAAAAATGTTTTATCGGCTATTCTAAGTTATTCCAGGATGGTTATGAAAGTTTTGCCCAATTGAAACAATGTGCCGCAAGGGCATTTTTTTGACGACGCAGCGCGCCGGGGCGGCTAAAATGCCTCTCTCTTCATTTGTATTACCAATAATTGATAATGGCATGAAAGCAGAAACTCCCTCTTTTGAAGCACATCAGTTCGTGCGGGTGCGTCGCGGCGATGCAGTGCGCCGTTTGATTCAGCGCGATAAAACGCCGCTGGCGGTGCTGTTTATGGCGGCGGTGGTCGGCACGCTGGCCGGGCTGGTGGGCGTGGCGTTTGAAAAGAGCGTGAACTGGGTGCAGAACCAGCGGATCGGCGCGCTGGCGCAGGTGGCGGACCACTGGTATCTGGTCTGGCCGCTGGCGTTTATCTTGTCGGCGCTGCTGGCGATGGTTGGCTATTTCCTCGTGCGCCGCTTTGCGCCTGAGGCTGGCGGATCGGGGATCCCGGAAATCGAAGGGGCGCTGGAGGAGCTGCGGCCGGTGCGCTGGTGGCGCGTGCTGCCGGTGAAATTCATCGGCGGCATGGGGACCCTGGGCGCCGGAATGGTGCTGGGACGCGAGGGGCCGATGGTGCAGCTTGGCGGCAACATTGGACGCATGGTGCTGGATATTTTCCGCATGCGCAGTCCGGAAGCGCGGCACACGCTGCTGGCGACCGGTGCGGCGTCGGGGCTCTCAGCGGCCTTTAACGCGCCGCTGGCCGGTATCCTGTTTATCATCGAAGAGATGCGCCCGCAGTTCCGCTACAACCTGATCTCCATTAAAGCGGTATTTACCGGCGTGATCATGTCGAGCATTGTGTTTCGCATTTTCAACGGCGAGGCGGCAATTATAGAGGTGGGCAAGCTGAGCAATGCCCCGGTGAATACCCTGTGGCTGTACCTGGTGCTGGGGATGCTGTTTGGCTGCTTTGGCCCGTTGTTTAATTTTCTGGTGCTACGCACCCAGGATCTGTTCCAGCGCATTCACGGCGGCAACATCAAAAAATGGGTGTTAATTGGCGGGGTCATCGGCGGGCTTTGCGGCCTGCTGGGGCTGATGCAGCCCTCCGCGGTGGGGGGCGGCTTTAACCTGATCCCCATCGCCGCCGCCGGTAACTTCTCCGTCGGTTTGCTGCTGTTCATCTTTATTGCCCGCGTGGTGACCACGCTGATCTGCTTCTCTTCCGGCGCGCCGGGCGGCATTTTCGCTCCGATGCTGGCGCTTGGCACGCTGCTGGGCACGGCGTTCGGCATGGCGGCTATTCCGCTGTTTCCGTCCTACCATCTCGATGCCGGCACCTTCGCCATCGCCGGCATGGGGGCGCTGCTCGCCGCCTCGGTGCGCGCGCCGCTGACCGGGATTGTGCTGGTGCTGGAGATGACCGATAACTATCAGCTCATTTTGCCAATGATTATTACCTGCCTTGGCGCAACACTACTGGCGCAATTCCTCGGCGGTAAGCCTTTGTATTCGACCATTCTGCAACGTACTCTGGCGAAGCAGGAGGCCGAGCAGGCGGCAAAAGCGCAGCAGGCACCCCGGGAGAATACTTGAACGATTTACCAGGGTATTAGATAATGGCTCAAAAGGTCCGGTTATTCTTTAACCGGCCGGAAGTATCAATGGGAGCAAAAAATGAGTGATGACGTAGCGTTGCCGCTGGAGTTTACCGAAGCCGCAGCCAATAAAGTAAAACACCTGATTGCGGATGAAGATAATCCGAACCTGAAACTGCGCGTGTATATCACCGGCGGCGGTTGCAGCGGTTTCCAGTATGGCTTCACCTTCGACGATCAGGTGAACGAAGGGGATATGACCATTGAGAAACAGGGTGTCGGCCTGGTGGTTGACCCGATGAGCCTGCAGTACCTGGTCGGCGGCTCTGTCGACTATACCGAAGGGCTGGAAGGTTCGCGCTTTATCGTGACCAACCCGAACGCGAAAAGCACCTGCGGCTGCGGGTCCTCGTTCAGCGTTTAAAGCGAGCGCGGCAGGGGGCTTTTTCTCGCAGCGAGAGGGCGCCAACGCTAAAAACGGTAACCTCAGGGTTACCGTTTTGCTTTTATGACCGTCCGTTATCGTCCAGGGCAAATGTCGGCAGCTTCAGATGCCAGCGGATCGCCGCCAGCCGGATCGCCAGGGTCACCACCATCCCCATCATCGCCGAATTCTCCAGCGGGAGATGGAAGGTGTCGTGCGCGGTGGCGTGGACAATGCCGCCGACAATACAGGCGGTGGCGTAGATCTCGGTGCGCAGAATCATAGGAATTTCGCGCGCCAGCACGTCGCGGATTATCCCGCCGCCAACGCCGGTCACCACCCCCATGCATACCGCTACCAGCGGGCCGCTGCCGGCGAGAAAGGCTTTATTGACGCCGATGCCGACAAACACCGCTAAACCGACGGCGTCGAGCACCGGCAGGATCCATTTCGGCAGCCGGCGCGGCTGGCGGACCAGCAGGATGGTCAACATGCTGGTGACCATCGCCACCACCAGATCGGTGGGATCTTTGACCCAGAATACCGGGCCATTCGCCAGCGCCATGTCGCGGATGGTTCCGCCGCCCACCGCCGTCACCACGCCTAACACCAGCACGCCAAACGGGTCCATGCGTAATTTTCCGGCCAGCAGAACGCCGGAGATCGCGAAAACGGCCGTGCCAATAATATCCAGCCAATAGACAAGCATCGTTGATTCCCACTGAACATCCGCTTTACCGGATGGTTATTTTACCTGGTCGAGCGCCGCACAAAGTTGTTTGGCGGCGAGGATAATACGTGGGCTTGCGCGTTCAAACCAGTCGCTGTGTAACGCAATCAACGAAATGGTGAGCTGATGTTGCCAAAAGCGCTGCGCCTCGGCGATGCGGCTGGCGTCGCCGGTCACCACAATCGCCTGCGGCTGACGGGCCAGCACCTGTTCGCGGCTCACCTGCGGCCAGGGAACGCGGCTGGCGGCAAAGATATTCTCGCCGCCGCACAGCCTCAGCACTTGATCCTGAATCGAGCCGGGGCCGCTGGTGAACAGCGGGGCGGAACCGAACTGCAGGAAGACGCGTTTCTTCGGCGCGCTGGCATAGCGCGCTTTCAGCGCATCGTATTCCTGCTGCATCGCCTGCGCCGCCTGCTGCGCTTTTTCCGGCTGCGGGCTCCACTTCGCCAGTTGACGCAGGGTGGCGATGATCTCTTCGATGGTCGAAGTCTGCACCCAGAGGACGTGGATCCCCAGCGACTGCAGCTGGTTAACCTGACGTTCGGCATTACCGCCGCGCCAGGCCAGCACCAGGTCTGGCTTTAACGCTACGATGCGCTCCAGGTTCATCCCCTGCCAGCTGGCAACCTGCTCAATCGTTTTGGCCTGCGGCGGATAATCGGAATAGCTACTGACGCCGACCGGCGTGATCCCGGCGGCAAAGGCCAGTTCGGTATTGGCGGGGGAGAGGGCGATCACCCGCGGCGCGGCCAGCAGCCACGCCGGGGCGAGTAACAGCAGCGCGGCAAGCGCGAAGGAGAGCGACTTAGCCACGTGCCAGGTTCTGGACCAGATTCTCCACCATCAGGGTGGACTGTCGGGCGGCGACCGCAAGGAACTCCTCAAAGCTGAGGTGAGACTGCTGGTCGGCCACATCGGAGATGGCGCGAACCACCACGAAGGGAACCTTAAAGTTATGGCAAACGTGAGCGATAGCGGTCGCTTCCATTTCCACAGCGATCGCCTGCGGGAAATTATGGCGGATCTTCGCCAGACCGACAGAGCCGTTAATGAAGGCATCGCCGCTGACGATCAGGCCGCGAATGGCATTGAGATCTAACGCGTTAATGCAGCTCTCCGCGGCGGCCACCAGTTTTTCGTCCGCTTTAAAGCCCGCCGGGCAGCCAGGCAGCTGGCCGTACTCATAACCGAAGGCGGTGACGTCGGCGTCGTGGTAGCGCGCTTCATCGGAGACGACGATATCGCCGACCTTCAGCGTCGACGCCAGGCCGCCGGCTGAGCCGGTATTAATGATCACGTCAGGCTGGCAACGCTCCAGCAGCAGGGTCGCGCCCATCGCCGCCGCCACTTTGCCGATACCAGACTTCAGCAGCGCGACGTCAACGCCGTGAAGTTGGCCGGTATAGATTTCGCTCCCGCCAATAGTGATAGTCTGGCGGTTTTCGATTTTGTCGCGCAGAAGGGTAACTTCCTCTTCCATAGCGCCAATAATGCCAATTTTCATAGATTTACTCGCGATGTGTCAGGTTTAGTTGCATAGTCTATCATGCGCTTAAGGGGAAGCGTATTGCTCGCGCGGGAGAGGCTATGGCAAAGATTGATTTTCGCAACAAGATAAACTGGCGTCGACGCTTCCGTTCGCCGCCGCGTGTCGAGACGGAGCACGACATCCTGCGGATCTTCGAAAGCGATCGGGGACGGATCGTCAACTCGCCGGCCATCCGTCGCTTACAGCAAAAAACTCAGGTCTTCCCGCTGGAGCGCAACGCAGCGGTGCGTACCCGTCTGACCCACTCGCTGGAGGTGCAGCAGGTGGGGCGTTATATCGCCAAAGAGGTACTGAGCCGGCTGAAAGAGCAGAGGCTGCTGGAAGAGTATGGCCTGGAAGAGCTGACCGGGCCATTCGAGAGCGTCGTGGAGATGGCCTGCCTGATGCACGATATCGGCAACCCGCCGTTTGGCCATTTTGGCGAGGCGGCGATTAACGACTGGTTCCGCCAGCGTCTGGCGCCCGGCGATGCGCTCGGGCAGCCGCTGACCGACGATCGCTGTGAAGTGCAGGCATTACGCCTGCAGGAGGGGGAAACGTCGCTTAACGCGCTGCGCCGCAAAGTGCGCCAGGATCTCTGCTGCTTTGAGGGCAACGCCCAGGGCATTCGTCTGGTCCATACGCTGATGCGCATGAATCTGACCTGGGCGCAGGTCGGCTGTATTCTGAAATATACTCGTCCGGCGTGGTGGTCCGAGGCGACGCCAGCCAGCCACAGTTATTTAATGAAGAAGCCTGGCTACTATTTAGCCGAAGAGGAGTATGTAGCGCGCCTGCGTAAAGAACTGGATCTGGCACCTTACAATCGGTTCCCATTAACCTGGATTATGGAAGCCGCGGATGACATCTCATATTGCGTCGCGGATCTCGAGGACGCGGTGGAAAAACGTATTTTCAGCGCTGAGCAGCTTTATCAGCATCTTTACGACGCCTGGGGCAGCCATGAAAAAGGATCGTTATTCTCGCAGGTGGTGGAAAATGCCTGGGAGAAATCACGAGCCAATTCCCTGAAGCAGAGCGCGGAAGATCAGTTTTTTATGTATTTGCGGGTGAACACGCTGAATAAGCTGGTGCCCTACGCGGCGCGCCGATTTATTGACAACCTGCCGGCCATCTTTACGGGCGACTTTAATCATGCGCTGCTCGAGGACGACAGCGATTGCAGTCAGCTGCTGGAGCTTTATAAAAATGTGGCGATGAAACAGGTGTTTAGCCATCCGGATGTCGAGCAGCTGGAATTGCAGGGCTACCGGGTGATCAGCGGCCTGCTGGATATCTATCAGCCGCTGCTGAAATTATCACTGGAGGATTTCAGCGAATTAGTGGCACAGGAGCGGGTACGGCGTTTACCCATTGCCTCCCGACTGTATCAGAAACTTTCAACCCGCCACCGGCTGGCCTATGTGGAAGCGGTAAATAAGCTCGCGCGCACAGCGCCTGAATTTGCGCTGATGGAATACTATTATCGCTGCCGTCTGATTCAGGATTATATCAGCGGGATGACGGATTTATATGCGTGGGATGAATATCGACGACTGATGGCGGTGGAATAGGCTGGAGTTTTGTAAAGATGGACAATAAATTTTTACTTTTTCCAGAAACTTAATTCCGGAACTTAGCGCTATAAAATGACTCTGATAGTCACGTACACAGCAACTTTCGTTTTCTGATATTGAGATTGAAACTGATGAAAAAAACCACGTTAGCAATGAGTGCACTGGCTCTGAGTTTAGGTCTGGCATTGTCCCCGCTCTCTGCGAGCGCGGCGGAAACGGCATCTTCGGCCACTAACGCGCAGCAGATGCCAAGCCTGGCCCCGATGCTGGAGAAAGTGATGCCGTCGGTGGTGAGCATTAACGTTGAAGGTAGCACCACCGTTAATACCCCACGGATGCCGCGTAACTTCCAGCAGTTCTTTGGCGATAACTCGCCGTTCTGCCAGGATGGTTCTCCATTCCAGAGTTCGCCGTTTTGCCAGGGCGGCGGACAGGGCGGTCAGCCTGACGGCGGCCAGCAGCAGAAATTCATGGCGCTGGGCTCCGGCGTGATTATTGATGCGGCCAAAGGGTATGTGGTGACCAACAACCACGTCGTGGACAACGCCACCACGATTAAGGTCCAGCTGAGCGATGGTCGTAAGTTTGATGCCAAAGTCGTGGGTAAAGACCCGCGCTCTGATATCGCGCTGATTCAGATTCAGGATCCGAAAAACCTGACGGCAATTAAGCTTGCCGACTCTGACGCGCTGCGCGTCGGCGACTACACCGTGGCTATCGGTAACCCGTTCGGTCTGGGCGAAACCGTGACCTCCGGGATTGTTTCCGCGCTGGGTCGTAGCGGCCTGAACGTGGAAAACTACGAAAACTTTATCCAGACCGATGCGGCGATTAACCGCGGGAACTCCGGCGGCGCGCTGGTGAATCTCAACGGCGAGCTGATCGGCATCAACACCGCCATTCTGGCGCCGGACGGCGGCAACATCGGTATCGGTTTTGCTATACCGAGCAACATGGTGAAAAACCTGACCGAGCAGATGGTGAAATATGGCCAGGTGAAACGCGGCGAGCTCGGCATCATGGGCACCGAACTGAACTCTGAGCTGGCGAAAGCGATGAAAGTCGACGCCCAGCGCGGCGCCTTCGTCAGCCAGGTGATGCCGGGATCGGCGGCCGCGAAAGCGGGCATTAAAGCCGGCGACGTGATCACCTCCCTCAACGGGAAGGCGATCAGCAGCTTCGCCGCGCTGCGTGCTCAGGTCGGCACCATGCCTATCGGCAGCAAGGTTGAGCTTGGCCTGCTGCGCGATGGCAAACCGGTGACCGTCACCGTCGAACTGCAGCAGAGTAACCAGACCCAGGTTGACTCCAGCACCATCTTCAACGGGATTGAAGGGGCGGAAATGAGCAACAAGGGTCAGGACAAAGGCGTGGTGGTCAATAATGTGAAAGCCGGCACCCCGGCGGCGCAGATTGGCCTCAAGAAAGGCGACATCATTGTCGGGGCCAACCAGCAGCCGGTGAAAAACATCGCCGATCTGCGGAAAATCTTCGACGCCAAACCGTCCGTGCTGGCGCTGAACATTCAGCGCGGCGACGCCTCTATCTACCTGCTGCTGCAGTAATCGTCAGCGCTTGATCCCAGCCCCTTCCCTCGCCGAGGGCAGGGGCTTTTTTTCGTTCTGTGACCGCTTCCACAACTCCACATATCTCATCCGGGCTTCGGGCATATGCACAATGCAGCAGGGCGACGACTCTTTTATGCTGGTGCCCTGCAAAGGGGAGGATTACATGGCTGGCTGGCATCTCGATACCAAAATGGCGCAGGATATTGTGGCGCGGACGATGCGCATCATCGATACCAACATCAACGTGATGGATGCCCGCGGGCGGATTATTGGCAGCGGCGATCGGGAAAGGATTGGTGAATTGCACGAAGGCGCGCTGCTGGTGCTTTCCCAGGGGCGGGTGGTGGATATCGACGACGCGGTGGCTCGCCATCTGCACGGGGTGCGCCAGGGCATTAACCTGCCGCTGCGCCTGGAGGGGGAGATCGTCGGGGTGATCGGCCTGACCGGCGAGCCGGAGTCGCTGCGAAAATATGGCGAGCTGGTGTGCATGACGGCAGAGATGATGCTGGAGCAGTCGCGACTGATGCATCTCCTGGCGCAGGACAGCCGTCTGCGCGAAGAGTTGGTGATGAACCTGATTCAGGCGGAAGAGCATACCCCGGCGCTGAACGAATGGGCTCAGCGATTAGGCATCGACCTGAATCAGCCGCGCGTGGTGGCGATGATTGAGGTGGACAGCGGCCAGCTCGGCGTAGACAGCGCGATGGCGGAACTACAGCAGCTGCAGAACGCGCTGACCACGCCCGATCGCCATAATCTCGTGGCCATTGTCTCGCTCACGGAAATGGTGGTGCTGAAACCGGCGCTGAACAGCTTTGGCCGCTGGGACGCCGACGATCATGTCCGGCGCGTCGAGCAGCTTATCGCCAGGATGAAAGAGAATGGCCAGCTCCGTTTCCGCGTGGCGTTGGGCAACTTCTTCACCGGTCCCGGGAGTATCGCCCGCTCTTACCGTACCGCTCGCACGACGATGATGGTGGGCAAGCAGCGGATGCCGGAGAGCCGCTGCTATTTCTATCAGGATCTGATGCTGCCGGTGCTGCTTGACAGCCTGCGCGGCGGCTGGCAGGCCAATGAGCTGGCCCGTCCGCTGGCGCGTCTCAAGACAATGGATAACAACGGGCTGCTGCGGCGAACGCTGCAGGCGTGGTTTCGCCATAACGTGCAGCCGCTGGCGACGTCGAAGGCCCTGTTTATTCATCGCAATACGCTGGAGTACCGGTTGAATCGTATCTCGGAGCTGACGGGGCTGGATCTTGGCAGCTTTGACGACCGGCTGCTGCTGTATATCGCGCTGCAGCTGGATGAACAACGCTAAGGCGTGGAGGTAAAAAATGCCGGGTAGCGACTCGCCATACCCGGCCTGGACGATGCATGCTGTCGGTAGCGGTTTGATACCGCCAGCCCGGTCAGGCGACGCGCCGCCGGGGATGCGCTTACTTACGGGTGAGCTTTTCCAGATCGGCTTCGATTTCGCTGATCTTATTGGTGACCACGCTTTCCAGATGGCGTAAATCGTCGAGGATTTTACGCTTGAGATCGATTTCAGTGCGATCGCGCTGGCAGATCTGATCCAGCTCATCGATGACGTAGCGCAGATTGGGGCTGATCTCCTGGACCTCTTTGTAGCCCTGGCCGACGCCGTCGGCGACGACGGTTTTGCGCTGACGCGGATATTTGAACTTCACGCTCTTGGCGAAGAATTCGCCTTTGTCTTTCTGAAAATAGATTTTCAGAATGTCGTTGTTAGCTTCCTGCCGCAGGCTATAGCGATCGATCTCATCAGGGTTGGTAATGCCAAGACTTTTCAGATTATCGTACATAACGGTACCTTTGATAGCATCATAACCATTGAATAATTAACGAAAAAATCCATTCTCGCCAGCATCAAATATCAAAAAAGCGGGATATCTCCCGCTTTTTATTTGCTTTAGTCGATGGTACGCAGCAGTTCGTTAATGCCGACCTTGCCGCGAGTTTTAGCATCGACTTTCTTCACGATCACTGCGCAGTACAGACTGTATTTACCATCTTTCGACGGCAGGTTGCCTGACACCACTACCGAGCCAGCCGGCACGCGGCCGTAGAAGACTTCGCCGGTTTCGCGATCGTAGATTTTGGTGCTCTGACCCAGGTAAACGCCCATGGAGATCACGGAGCCTTCTTCGACAATCACCCCTTCAACTACTTCAGAGCGCGCGCCGATGAAGCAGTTATCTTCGATGATGGTCGGGTTCGCCTGCAGCGGCTCCAGTACGCCACCGATGCCGACGCCGCCGGACAGGTGAACGTTTTTACCGATCTGCGCGCAGGAGCCGACGGTGGCCCAGGTGTCAACCATGGTGCCTTCGTCAACGTAGGCGCCGATGTTAACGTAGGACGGCATCAGCACAGTGTTGCGGGCGATGAACGCGCCCTGGCGCACCGCTGCCGGCGGCACCACGCGGAAACCTTCTTTCTGGAAACGCGCTTCGTCATAGTCAGCGAATTTCATCGGTACTTTATCGAAGTAGCGGCTTTCCGCACCATCGATAACCTGGTTATCGTTAATACGGAAAGAGAGCAGTACCGCCTTCTTCAGCCACTGATGCGTCACCCACTGACCGTCGATCTTCTCAGCGACGCGCAGCGCGCCGGAATCCAGAAGGGCAATAACCTGGTTAACCGCTTCGCGGGTCACGGTATCCACATTGGCCGGCGTGATGTCGGCGCGACGCTCGAAGGCGGACTCAATAACGTTCTGTAACTGCTGCATTGTTTCTTTCCATTCACTAAAAAAAATACGTCACCCTTTATCGTTTGGATTGAGGGCCGCTGTCAACCGTTGTTGCACTTCTTGTTGCAGCTCATTATTAAGGGCACGCCGGTCGGCGGTAGCGATTATAAATAAATCTTCTACTCGCTCACCAATTGTCGTAATTCGCGCCCCGTGAAGCGAAATTCCGAGGTCGGCGAACACCTGACCGACGCGGGCGAGCAGCCCGGGCTGGTCAAGGGCAATCAGCTCGAGAAACGATTTGCGATCGGTATGGGTCGGCAGGAAATTCACCTCGGTGTCCACCGAAAAATGACGCAGCTTTGCCGCCTGACGACGGGGCGCCGGGGGCTCCCAACTGCGCTGGGTGATGGTCTGTTCCAGACCCTGGCGGATCGCCTCGTGGCGGTCGGCGGACAGCGGACTGCCGTCAGGCTCAAGGACGATAAAGGTATCCATCGCCATGCCGTCGCGGGTGGTGAAGATCTGCGCGTCGTGGACGCTGAGGTTGCGACGGTCCAGTTCGCCACACACCGCGGCGAACAGGTAAGGGCGATCCGGGCTCCAGATAAAAATCTCCGTTCCGCCGCGAGTGGCCTGCGAGCTCAGGAGGATCATCGGCTTATTCAGATCGTGGCGCAGCAGGTTGCGGGCGTGCCAGGCGAGCTGCGTCGGCGTATGTCGCACGAAATAGTTGGCGCGACAGCGGTTCCAGATTTGATGCAGCGCCTCTTCATTAATATTGTCCATCCGCAGCAGGGCCAGCGCCTGCAGCTGATGGTGACGCACCCGTTCGCGCATGTCCGGGGTGCTTTGCATGCCGCGACGCAGCTGTTTTTCAGTGGCGAAATAGAGTTCGCGCAGCAGGCTCTGCTTCCAGCTGTTCCACAGAGTTTCGTTGGTGGCGCAGATATCGGCCACGGTCAGGCACACCAGATAGCGCAGGCGATTTTCCGTTTGCACCTCCTCGGCGAACTGCTTAATCACCTCCGGATCCTGAATATCGCGCCGCTGGGCGGTGACCGACATCAGCAGGTGGTGACGCACCAGCCAGGCGACCAGCTGCGTTTCACGGGAGTTCAGCCCGTGCAGTTCGGCAAATTTCAGCACATCCTGCGCGCCGAGGATCGAGTGGTCGCCGCCGCGCCCTTTGGCGATGTCGTGGAACAGGGCGGCGATTAAAATCAGCTCCGGGTGCGTTAAGCGCGGCCACAGTTCCACGCACAGCGGGTGGCGGCTACGGGTTTCTTCTTTAGCAAAGCTCTCCAGCTTGAGCATCACGCGGATGGTGTGTTCATCGACGGTGTAGGCGTGAAACAGGTCGAACTGCATCTGGCCGACGATATGGGACCACTGCGGCATATAGGCCCACAGCACGCTGTGACGATGCATCGGCAGCAGTCCGCGACTCACTGCCCCCTGATGGCGCAGCATGCTGAGAAAGAGCGTGCGCGCCTCCGGGATATAGCACAGCGGCTGGGTCAGATGGCGGCGGGCGTGGCGCAGATGGCGCAACGTCGTGGAGTAGATGCCGGTGATGGTGCTGTTGCGCACCATGATATAAAACATGCGCAGAATGGCCTGCGGCTCGCGAATAAACAGCGTATCGTCACGCAGATCGATCAGCGTGCCGCGCAGCTGGAAATCATCATCGATCGGGCGCGGTTTTTCATCCTCGGTCAGGGCGAGGATGGCCTCTTCAAACAGCTGCAGCAGCATCTGGTTCAGCTCGCTCACCCGGCGGGTGACGCGGAAGAAGTCCTTCATCATATGCTCAATCGGCTGGTTGCCGTCGCCTTCATAGCCGAGTCGGCGGGCGACGCTGAGCTGGCGGTCGAAAAGCAGGCGGTTGTCATAGCGAGTGAGTTCGAGATGCAGCGCGAAGCGGATACGCCACAGCTGGTGCAGACACTCGTTGAGCTCATTGCGCTCGGCCTCGGTCAGAAAACCGAAGCCGACCATCTCATCCATCGAGGTGGCGCCGAAATGGCGGCGAGCCACCCACTGTAGCGTATGGATATCGCGCAGGCCGCCGGGGCTGCTTTTCACGTCCGGCTCGAGGTTATAGCTGGTGCCGTGATAGCGTTGATGACGGACGTTCTGCTCTTCGACTTTCGCGGCGAAGAACTTTTCTGATGGCCAGAAGCCGTCGCTAAAAATATGTTTTTGCAGTTCAAGGAACAGCGCGACGTCGCCGATCAGCAGGCGCGATTCGATTAAGTTGGTGGCGACGGTGAGATCCGAAAGCCCTTCCAGCAGACACTCTTCGAGAGTGCGCACGCTGTGGCCTACCTCCAGTTTGACGTCCCACAGCAGCGTCAGCAGTTCGCCGACCTTTTGCGCCTGGTCGTCCGGCAGCTTTTTGCGGCTGAGGATCAGCAGATCGACGTCAGAGAGCGGATGCAGCTCGCCGCGGCCATAGCCGCCGACGGCCACCAGCGCCAGGTCGCAGACGGATTCAAAGCCGCAGGCGATCCACAACCGCTGCAGCAACTGGTCGATAAATTCGGTGCGCGCCGCAATGAGCTGCTCCGCGGCGATACCGGCGTCAAACGCCTCGCCCAGCCAGTGCTGAAAGGTATCGATGTGCGCCTTAATTGCAGCACAGTTCAGATCGCCCTGCGGCCAGCTCACCGGATGTTCCGGCGGGATGGGCAGAAGGGGGGAGGCTGTGTCAGGTAATGAGTTGCTCATCGCGTCACCATAAGAAAAAACTATCTAATAAAAAAGCCGGCGGGCGCCGGCTTTTCATCATTCATCGTGCGAGATTATCGCCGGGATGGTGTCATCCTTACGTAGCGTCAGAATTTCGCAGCCGTTGTCTGTCACCACAATAGTATGCTCGTACTGCGCAGACAAGCTCCGGTCTTTGGTTTTCACCGTCCAGCCGTCTTTCATGCTGCGGATCTCTTTTTTACCGGCGTTGACCATCGGCTCGATGGTGAAGGTCATGCCTGGTTTGAGCACGACGTTGGTTTCCGGCGAGTCGTAGTGCAGCACCTGCGGCTCTTCATGGAAGCCGCGGCCGATGCCGTGACCACAGTATTCGCGAACCACGGAGAACCCTTCCGCTTCCACATATTTCTGAATCGCCGCGCCGATGGTGCGCAGGTTGATGCCCGGCTTCACCATCTTCAGCGCCAGGTACAGGCTTTCCTGAGTGATACGGCACAGGCGCTCGCCAAGAATCGTCGGTTTGCCGACGATAAACATTTTGGAGGTATCGCCATGGAAATCATCTTTAATGACGGTCACGTCGATATTCACGATATCGCCATCTTTCAGCAGCTTGCCGTCGTCAGGGATACCGTGACAGACCACTTCGTTGACCGAAATGCAGACGGATTTCGGATAGCCGTGATAGCCGAGACAGGCGGAAATGGCCTTCTGCTCGTTAACGATATAGTCGTTACAGATACGGTCCAGTTCGCCAGTGCTGACGCCCGGCTTAACCCAGGGTTCGATCATTTCCAGCACTTCAGCGGCCAGGCGACCGGCAACGCGCATTTTTTCAATATCTTCAGATGTCTTAATAGAGATAGCCATGGAGTATGTCCAGCAGTGTCGATATTTTCGACAATAATAGAGTAAGTCCTGTCAATGGTAACAGTCCGGGTAGGCTGGTGCCAAACTGAGAATCATTAACAGCACGTGACGTCAACAAGAGTTGGTGTCTGGATGGATTTTGTGATATAAAGCGCGCCGGACTTCCGTTCCATCTCAGATACACAAGGATGGGACGTAAGCGACATCGCTCACTTTGTGTAATAACACACACGTATCGGCACATATTCCGGGGTGCCCTTCGGGGTCGGTAATAT
Source organism: Klebsiella sp. K5-204 (assembly GCF_030128585.1). NCBI lineage: Bacteria > Pseudomonadati > Pseudomonadota > Gammaproteobacteria > Enterobacterales > Enterobacteriaceae > Klebsiella > Klebsiella sp. K5-204. Next base: position 33,704 of record NZ_JAKUZS010000009.1, on the reverse strand, counting down.
GGGATACGTGGAGGCATAACCCCAATTTAATCTATAGAGGTTTTAAACATGGCAACTGTTTCCATGCGCGACATGCTCAAGGCTGGTGTTCACTTCGGTCACCAGACCCGTTACTGGAACCCGAAAATGAAGCCGTTCATCTTCGGTGCGCGTAACAAAGTTCACATCATCAACCTTGAGAAAACCGTACCGATGTTCAACGACGCTCTGGCTGAACTGAACAAGATCGCTGCTCGTAAAGGTAAAATCCTTTTCGTTGGTACTAAGCGCGCTGCAAGCGAAGCGGTAAAAGACGCTGCTCTGAGCTGCGACCAGTTCTTCGTGAACCATCGCTGGCTGGGCGGTATGCTGACTAACTGGAAAACCGTTCGTCAGTCCATCAAACGTCTGAAAGACCTGGAAACTCAGTCCCAGGACGGTACTTTCGACAAGCTGACCAAAAAAGAAGCGCTGATGCGTACTCGTGAGCTGGACAAGCTGGAAAACAGCCTGGGCGGTATCAAAGACATGGGCGGCCTGCCGGACGCACTGTTCGTTATCGACGCTGACCACGAGCACATCGCTATCAAAGAAGCAAACAACCTGGGCATCCCGGTATTTGCTATCGTTGATACCAACTCTGATCCGGACGGCGTAGACTTCGTTATCCCGGGTAACGACGATGCAATCCGCGCAGTAAGCCTGTACCTGGGCGCTGTTGCTGCTACCGTTCGTGAAGGTCGCTCTCAGGACCTGGCTTCTCAGGCGGAAGAAAGCTTCGTAGAAGCTGAATAATAAGGTTTAAGCCCTTATTAGTACCGTGTATGAATAGGGGCCCATTATCGGCCCCTTTTTTCAATTTACGCTGTTTGGCCGTTGGCCGGGCAGTATCCACATCTCCCGAGGATTTTAGAATGGCTGAAATTACCGCTTCCCTGGTAAAAGAGCTGCGCGAACGTACTGGCGCAGGCATGATGGATTGCAAAAAAGCGCTGACTGAAGCGAATGGCGACATCGAGCTGGCAATCGAAAACATGCGTAAATCCGGCGCGATCAAAGCGGCGAAGAAAGCAGGCAACGTGGCTGCTGACGGCGTGATCAAAACCAAAATCGAAGGCAACTACGGTTACATTCTGGAAGTTAACTGCCAGACTGACTTCGTTGCTAAAGATGGTGGTTTCCAGGCATTTGCTGACAAAGTACTGGACGCCGCTGTTGCGGGTAAAATCTCCGACGTTGAAGTTCTGAAAGCGCAGTTCGAAGAAGAACGTGTTGCCCTGGTTGCTAAAATCGGTGAGAACATCAACATCCGTCGTATCGCTGTTCTGGAAGGCGACGTTCTGGGCAGCTACCAGCACGGTGCGCGCATCGGCGTTCTGGTTGCCGCTAAAGGCGCTGACGAAGAGCTGGTTAAGCAGCTGGCAATGCACGTTGCCGCAAGCAAGCCGGAATTCGTTAAGCCGGAAGACGTGTCTGCTGAAGTGGTAGAGAAAGAGTACCAGGTTCAGCTGGACATCGCGATGCAGTCCGGTAAGCCGAAAGAAATCGCAGAGAAAATGGTTGAAGGCCGCATGAAGAAATTCACCGGCGAAGTTTCTCTGACTGGTCAGCCTTTCGTCATGGAGCCGAGCAAATCTGTTGGTCAGCTGCTGAAAGAGCACAACGCTGACGTGACTGGCTTCATCCGCTTTGAAGTGGGCGAAGGCATCGAGAAAGTTGAGACTGACTTTGCAGCAGAAGTTGCTGCGATGTCCAAGCAGTCTTAATTTTTACAAGGAGCCGCCTGAGGGCGGCTTCTTTTTGCGCCCATTTTGTAAATTCAGCCAACTGCTTATAGTGACCGCGCTGAAATGCGACATACAATGTCGCCGGAATTCTCACATCTCATTCGTTGACAGTCTCAGGAAAGAAACATGGCTACCAATGCAAAACCCGTCTACAAACGTATTCTGCTGAAATTAAGTGGCGAAGCGCTGCAGGGCTCAGAAGGCTTCGGTATTGATGCAAGCATACTTGACCGCATGGCTCAAGAGATCAAAGAGCTGGTTGAGCTGGGTATTCAGGTTGGCGTAGTAATTGGTGGCGGTAACCTGTTCCGTGGTGCTGGTCTGGCGAAAGCGGGTATGAACCGCGTTGTGGGCGACCACATGGGCATGCTGGCTACGGTTATGAATGGCCTCGCGATGCGCGATGCGCTCCACCGCGCCTATGTGAACGCTCGTTTGATGTCCGCCATTCCGCTGAACGGCGTGTGCGACAACTACAGCTGGGCAGAGGCGATCAGCCTGCTGCGCAACAACCGCGTGGTGATCCTTTCCGCGGGTACCGGCAACCCGTTCTTTACCACCGATTCCGCAGCCTGCCTGCGCGGGATTGAAATTGAAGCCGATGTGGTGCTGAAAGCCACCAAGGTTGACGGCGTATTCACCGCCGATCCGGCCAAAGATCCTTCCGCCACGATGTACGATCAGCTGACCTACAGCGAAGTGCTGGAAAAAGAGCTGAAAGTGATGGATCTGGCGGCCTTCACCCTGGCGCGTGACCATAAATTGCCGATTCGCGTCTTCAACATGAACAAACCTGGCGCGCTGCGTCGCGTGGTGATGGGCGAAAAAGAAGGCACATTGATCACGGAATAATTCCCGTCAGCGCCAAATCCGGGTAAGATTCCGCTTTACTTTCGCGGGGATATTACCCGGTGATTTTCATTAAATCTGACTATACTTAGCTCATTTTCCGACGGGTGCCCCGTCTGGTCTGACTGAGACAAGCTTTCAAGGATTCGTAACGTGATTAGCGATATCAGAAAAGATGCTGAAATCCGCATGGAAAAATGCGTCGAAGCATTCAAAAACCAAATCAGCAAAATTCGCACGGGTCGTGCTTCTCCGAGCCTGCTGGACGGGATTGTTGTTGAATACTACGGTACGCCGACCCCGCTGCGCCAGCTGGCCAGCGTCACCGTCGAAGACTCCCGTACCCTGAAAATCAACGTCTTTGACCGTTCTATGTCCGCGGCTGTTGAAAAAGCGATCATGGCGTCCGACCTCGGTCTGAACCCAAGCTCTGCCGGTAGCGATATTCGTGTTCCGCTGCCGCCGCTGACCGAAGAGCGTCGTAAAGATCTGACCAAGATCGTGCGTGGTGAAGCTGAACAGGCGCGCGTTGCCGTACGTAACGTTCGCCGCGACGCCAACGACAAAGTCAAAGCGCTGCTGAAAGAGAAAGAGATCAGCGAGGATGACGATCGCCGTTCTCAGGACGACGTGCAGAAAATGACTGACGCCGCCATCAAGAAAGTTGACGCGGCGCTGGCAGACAAAGAAGCGGAACTGATGCAGTTCTGATGCTCTGCCCTTACTCGGGCCTGACAGCGTCTGGCCTGAGTAAAATCCGAAACGCCGTACAGAAGACTGTACGCTCAATTCTCGGGATTGCGTTGCGACCGCTGGCCTTGTAGCCTTTAGCGCTAAGTTGAAGGCCTGATGCCGCCGTCTTATCCCTGATAATTGCTGCGTAGGGGCTTGCTGGCGGCGTTTTGCTTTTTATTCTGTTTCCACTCTTCTGGACGTCTCATGAAGCAATTAACCGTTCTCGGTTCGACCGGCTCCATTGGCTGTAGCACGCTGGACGTGGTACGCCATAATCCCGGTCGCTTTTCCGTCGCCGCGCTGGTCGCGGGGAAAAACGTTGACCGTATGGTTGAACAATGCCTTGAATTTACCCCCCGTTACGCCGTGATGGACGATGCGCAAAGCGCTGAGCGGTTGCGCACCCGTCTGCAGGAACATGGCTGCCGTACCGAGGTGCTGAGCGGCCAGCAGGCGGCGGCAGAGGTCGCGGCGCTGGAGGAGGTCGATCAGGTAATGGCGGCTATCGTCGGCGCGGCGGGTCTGGTGCCGACGCTGGCGGCGATCCGCGCCGGAAAAACGGTGTTGTTAGCGAATAAAGAGTCGCTGGTGACCTGCGGTCGCTTGTTCATGGAGGCGGTTCAACGGTCGGGGGCGCGATTGCTGCCGGTCGACAGCGAACATAACGCGATTTTTCAGAGTATGCCGGAGACAATTCAGCAGCATCTGGGATACGCTGACCTGGCGCAGAACGGCGTTTCGTCCATTCTGCTGACCGGCTCGGGCGGGCCTTTCCGCGAGACAGCGGTAGCTGAACTGGCGGCGATGACGCCGGATCAGGCCTGCCGTCATCCCAACTGGTCGATGGGACGCAAGATCTCCGTCGACTCCGCCACGATGATGAACAAAGGTCTGGAATATATTGAAGCGCGCTGGCTGTTTAACGCCTCGGCCCGGCAGATGGAGGTCCTTATCCATCCGCAGTCGGTGATCCACTCGATGGTTCGCTATCAGGACGGCAGCGTGCTGGCGCAGCTTGGGGAACCGGATATGCGCACGCCGATCGCCCATACCATGGGCTGGCCGCAGCGGCTGAACTCCGGCGCTAAGCCGCTGGACTTCTGTCAGCTGAGCAATCTGAGCTTCTCCGCGCCAGACTATACGCGGTATCCGTGCCTGAAGCTGGCGATGGAGGCGTTTGACGTCGGCCAGGCGGCGACCACCACGCTGAATGCGGCCAATGAAGAGTCGGTTGCCGCGTTTCTGCAGGGCGATATCCGCTTTACCGATATTGCGGCGGTTAACCTGGCGGTGCTGGATAAGATGAACCTGCTGGAGCCGCAAAGCATTGATGACGTTCTGGTTATCGACGCTGAGGCCCGCGCGGTTGCTCATCAACAGCTGAAGCGGTTGGTCACCCAGGCGTAACGCGGTGATATTTGTGGGCGCAAAGCTTCAGTGATATAGTCTGCGCCACCCGATCGTTGCATTTTGTTGTTGAAGATTACGGTGGCCGTGGCAAAACACGGCTTTTTTGCGTAAAGCTTTTGGTTGTTCTCTGCGATTGGCTGCAGCCCCGGCACCGGATAAAAATGCGTATCCAGCGCGGCCCGGTGGCCTCTGTTTGGTGGCTAGTTAATCCTTATTATGGACTTAAAACGCGTGATGTTGTCTGCTAATCAAACTGTCAGCGAAATATCGCCTACACATGGCTGCCGTCATGTCGCCATTATTATGGATGGCAACGGCCGTTGGGCGAAACGGCAAGGTAAAATTCGCGCTTTCGGGCACAAGGCCGGTGCGAAATCCGTGCGTCGCGCGGTCTCTTTCGCGGCGAATAATGGAATTGAGGCGTTAACGTTATACGCGTTCAGCAGCGAAAACTGGAACCGTCCGGCTCAGGAAGTCAGTGCGCTGATGGAACTGTTCGTCTGGGCGCTGGATAGCGAAGTCAAAAGCCTGCACCGACACAATGTGCGTTTGCGGATTATTGGCGACACCACGCGCTTCAATGCGCGCCTGCAGGAGCGTATCCGCAAAGCGGAAGCGCTGACCGCGAACAATACCGGCTTAACGCTGAATATTGCGGCCAATTACGGCGGTCGCTGGGATATTACCCAGGGCGTTCGTTTTCTGGCGAAACAGGTACAGGACGGGACGCTGCTGCCTGAGCAGATCACGGAAGACATGCTGAGTCAGCAGGTCTGCATGCATGAACTGGCTCCCGTAGATTTAGTTATTAGGACCGGGGGAGAGCACCGAATAAGTAATTTTCTGATTTGGCAAATTGCCTATGCCGAACTTTACTTTACGGATGTTCTTTGGCCCGATTTTGCTGAACAGGACTTTGAAGGTGCACTCCATGCCTTTGTTAATCGAGAGCGTCGTTTCGGCGGCACTGAGCCGGGTGGCAGTCATGCCTGATGGGGGTCACTTTTGCTGAAGTATCGCCTGATATCTGCTTTCGTCTTAATCCCCGTCGTCATTGCGGCGCTGTTTTTATTGCCGCCGATGGGGTTTGCTATCGTGACCCTGGTGGTCTGTATGCTCGCCGCGTGGGAGTGGGGGCAACTGAGCGGTTTCACCTCGACGTCGCAGCGGGTCTGGCTGGCGGTGTTGTGCGGCCTTCTGCTGGCGGCGATGCTGTTTTTGCTGCCGGAATACCATTATGACGTTCATCAACCGATGGTTGAAGGCTCGCTGTGGGCCTCTTTCGCCTGGTGGATCGTCGCGCTGCTGCTGGTGCTCTCTTATCCGGCGTCGGCGGCATTCTGGCGGCACTCGAAAGTGCTGCGCCTTATCTTCGGTATCCTGACCATCGTCCCGTTTTTCTGGGGCATGCTGGCGCTGCGCGCCTGGCACTATACCGATAACCATTACAGCGGCGCGCTGTGGCTCCTGTATGTGATGATTCTGGTCTGGGGCGCGGACTCCGGCGCCTATATGTTTGGCAAAATGTTTGGCAAGCACAAGCTGGCGCCGAAGGTCTCGCCGGGGAAAACCTGGCAGGGCTTTTTTGGCGGTTTGCTGACCGCGGCGGTGATCTCCTGGGCCTACGGGGTGTGGGCCCATCTTGACGTTACGCCAACGGTGCTGCTGGTCTGTTCGGTGGTGGCAGCCCTGGCTTCGGTGCTGGGCGATCTGACGGAAAGTATGTTTAAGCGCGAGGCCGGCATTAAGGATAGCGGGCACTTGATTCCCGGACATGGCGGTATTCTCGATCGTATCGACAGCCTGACGGCGGCGGTGCCGGTCTTCGCCTGTCTGCTACTGTTGGTCTTCAGGACGATTTGACGGAAGGTTATATGCTGAGCGTGCTCTGGAATCTGGCAGCTTTTATCATTGCGCTTGGCGTACTGATTACGGTGCATGAGTTTGGCCATTTTTGGGTAGCGCGCCGCTGCGGTATCCGGGTTGAGCGTTTTTCTATCGGCTTCGGCAAAGCGCTGTGGCGGCGGATGGATAAGCAGGGTACGGAGTTCGTCATTGCCCTGATCCCGCTGGGCGGCTATGTCAAGATGCTGGATGAGCGTGTTGAAGCGGTGGCGCCGGAGATGCGCCACTACGCTTTCAATAATAAAACCGTCGGCCAGCGTGCGGCGGTGATTGCCGCCGGTCCCATCGCTAACTTCCTTTTCGCTATCTTTGCCTACTGGTTGGTCTTCATCATCGGCGTTCCTGGAGTTCGCCCGGTAGTGGGTGAAATAACCCCCAATTCGGTTGCCGCGCAAGCACAAATTGCAAAAGGCACGGAACTTAAAGCGATAGATGGTATCGAAACGCCTGATTGGGATGCGGTGCGTCTGCAGCTGGTGGCCAAAATCGGCAACCCGCAAACAATACTTACCGTCGCCCCTTTCGGGACCAATCAGCGCCAGGATAAAATCGTCGATCTGCGGCACTGGGCGTTTGAGCCAGACAAGCAAGATCCCGTGACGTCGCTAGGGATCCAGCCGCGCAGCGCGCAGATTGATACGGTGCTGGCGGAAGTCCAGGCGGGCTCGGCAGCTCAGAAAGCAGGTTTGCAAGCGGGCGACCGGATCGTTAAAGTCGATGGACAACCGTTAACGCAGTGGATGACGTTTGTTAATCTGGTGCGCGATAATCCGGGCAAAGCGCTGGCGCTGGAGATTGAACGGCAGGGGAGTGCGCTGCCGTTAACCCTGACGCCGGATACAAAAACGGTGAAAGGTAAGGCAGAAGGGTTCGCAGGGGTGGTGCCAAAGGTCATCCCGCTGCCTGAAGAATACAAGACAGTACGTCAGTACGGACCGTTTGCCGCCATCGCTGAAGCCACGGATAAAACCTGGCAGCTGATGTCGCTGACGGTCAGGATGCTGGGTAAATTGATAACCGGTGATGTCAAACTGAACAACCTCAGTGGGCCGATCTCTATCGCTCAGGGGGCTGGAATGTCAGCGGAGTTTGGGTTGATTTATTATCTGATGTTCCTTGCGCTGATTAGCGTGAACCTCGGAATCATCAACCTGTTCCCACTACCCGTACTGGATGGGGGACATCTGCTGTTTTTGGCGATTGAAAAGCTGAAGGGCGGGCCGGTATCCGAGCGAGTTCAAGACTTTAGTTATCGCATTGGCTCAATACTGCTGGTGCTGTTAATGGGGCTTGCACTTTTCAATGATTTCTCTCGGTTATAAGAGAGTTTGTTAGGAAGAACGCATAATAACGATGGCGATGAAAAAGTTGCTCATAGCGTCGCTGCTGTTTAGCAGCGCGACTGTATACGGTGCTGAAGGGTTCGTGGTGAAGGACATTCATTTCGAAGGCTTGCAGCGTGTCGCTGTTGGTGCGGCCCTCCTCAGTATGCCAGTGCGTCCTGGCGATACGGTGACCGACGATGATATCAGTAACACTATTCGCGCGCTGTTTGCCACTGGCAACTTCGAGGACGTCCGCGTCCTGCGCGATGGTGATACCCTGCTGGTGCAGGTGAAAGAGCGTCCGACGATCGCCAGCATCACTTTCTCCGGCAACAAGTCGGTGAAAGATGACATGCTCAAGCAGAACCTTGAGGCCTCTGGCGTTCGGGTGGGCGAGTCGCTTGACCGCACGACCATCGCGGACATCGAGAAGGGTCTCGAGGATTTCTACTACAGCGTCGGTAAATACAGCGCCAGCGTCAAAGCGGTGGTTACCCCGCTGCCGCGAAACCGTGTCGACCTGAAACTGGTCTTCCAGGAAGGCGTCTCCGCTAAAATTCAGCAGATCAACATCGTCGGCAACCATGCGTTTTCGACTGATGAGCTGATCTCCCACTTCCAGCTGCGCGATGAAGTGCCGTGGTGGAACGTGGTCGGCGACCGTAAATACCAGAAGCAGAAGCTGGCGGGCGACCTTGAAACCCTGCGCAGCTACTACCTGGATCGCGGCTATGCCCGTTTCAACATCGATTCTACCCAGGTCAGCCTGACGCCGGATAAGAAAGGGATCTACATCACCGTCAACATCACCGAAGGCGATCAGTACAAGTTTTCCGGGGTGCAGGTGACGGGCAACCTCGCCGGCCATTCCGCGGAAATCGAAGCGCTGACCAAAGTCGAGCCGGGTGAACTGTATAACGGCGCGAAAGTGACCAAGATGGAAAACGACATCAAGAAACTGTTGGGTCGTTATGGTTACGCCTACCCGCGCGTGCAGTCGCAGCCGGAGATCAACGACAGCGATAAAACCGTTAAGCTGCACGTCAACGTCGATGCGGGCAACCGCTATTACGTGCGTAAAATTCGCTTCGAAGGCAACGACACCTCCAAAGATGCCGTTCTGCGCCGCGAAATGCGCCAGATGGAAGGCGCGTGGCTGGGCAGCGACCTCGTCGATCAGGGTAAAGACCGTCTCAACCGTTTAGGCTTCTTCGAAACGGTCGATACCGATACCCAGCGCGTCCCGGGCAGCCCGGACCAGGTCGACGTAGTCTACAAGGTGAAAGAGCGTAACACCGGTAGCTTCAACTTCGGTATCGGTTACGGTACCGAGAGCGGCGTCAGCTTCCAGGCGGGCGTTCAGCAGGATAACTGGTTAGGTACTGGCTATGCTGTCGGGATCAACGGCACCAAAAACGACTACCAAACCTATACCGAGCTGTCGGTGACCAACCCGTACTTCACCGTAGACGGTGTAAGCCTCGGCGGTCGTGTCTTCTATAATGACTTTGATGCGAACGATGCGGATCTGTCTGACTATACCAACAAAAGCTATGGTACAGACATCACGCTGGGCTTCCCGGTCAACGAATACAACACGCTGCGCGCCGGCGTCGGGTATGTGCATAACTCCCTGTCCAATATGCAGCCGCAGGTGGCGATGTGGCGTTACCTGAACTCGATGGGCCAGTATCCGGACAACACCAACGACCGGAACTCGTTCAGTGCGAATGACTTCACCTTCAACTACGGTTGGACCTATAACAAGCTTGACCGCGGCTTCTTCCCAACGGAAGGTTCGCGCGTCAACCTGAACGGTAAAGTGACCATTCCGGGTTCGGACAACGAATACTACAAAGCGACGTTGGATACCGCCACCTATGTGCCGATCGACAACGATCATGAATGGGTGGTGCTGGGTCGTACCCGCTTTGGCTATGGCGATGGTATCGGCGGCAAAGAGATGCCGTTCTATGAGAACTTCTATGCCGGTGGATCCAGCACCGTGCGTGGCTTCCAGTCGAACACCATTGGTCCGAAGGCAGTGTATTTCCCGGCAAGCAGCCGTCATGACGATGATGACAGCTACGATAATGAATGTAAGAGCACCGAATCCGCACCGTGTAAATCCGATGATGCGGTGGGCGGTAACGCGATGGCGGTGGCCAGCCTGGAGCTGATTACCCCGACGCCGTTCATTAGTGACAAATATGCGAACTCGGTCCGGACTTCCTTCTTCTGGGATATGGGTACCGTATGGGATACTCACTGGGATTCGAGCGCGTATGGCGGTTATCCGGATTACAGCGATCCGAGCAACATCCGTATGTCTGCGGGTATTGCCGTGCAGTGGATGTCGCCGTTGGGGCCGTTGGTCTTCTCCTACGCCCAACCGTTCAAAAAGTACGATGGAGACAAAGCCGAACAGTTCCAGTTTAACATTGGTAAAACCTGGTAATTGTTGGCGGCAATGGAATGCAAGTGCAGTATAGCGCTGACCGTAGGCGATAACGCGTTTATCGCCTCGCCACGCAAATAACGGTACCCCTGGGTACTCATGGGATGGTAAGGAGTTTATTGTGAAAAAGTGGTTATTAGCTGCAGGTCTGGGTTTGGCAATGGTAACTTCCGCTCAGGCGGCAGATAAAATTGCCCTGGTGAACATGAACAGCCTGTTCCAACAGGTTGCCCAGAAAACTGGCGTTTCCAACACGCTGGAAAACGAGTTCAAAGGCCGCGCTAGCGAACTGCAGCGTATGGAAGGCGACCTGCAGTCTAAAATGCAGCGTCTGCAGTCCATGAAGCCGGGCGCCGATCGTACCAAACTGGAAAAAGACGTGATGGCTCAGCGCCAGACCTTCTCCCAGAAAGCGCAGGCGTTTGAACAGGATCGCGCTCGTCGTTCCAACGAAGAGCGTGGTAAACTGGTGACCCGTATCCAGACTGCCGTACAGAGCGTAGCGAAAGATCAGAGCATCGATCTGGTGGTTGACGCGAATGCCGTTGCATACAACAGCAGCGATGTAAAAGACATCACCGCTGATGTGCTGAAACAGGTTAAATAAGTAATGCCTTCAATTCGACTGGCTGATCTTGCGCAGCAGTTGGATGCAGAATTACACGGTGATGGCGATATCGTCATCACCGGCGTTGCGTCCATGCAGAGCGCGAAAACGGGCCAAATCACTTTCATGGTCAACCCTAAGTACCGTGAACACCTGGCCGCTTGCCAGGCTTCTGCCGTTGTGATGACGCAGGATGATTTGCCTTTTGCCCATAGCGCCGCGCTGGTAGTGCGTAATCCCTACCTGACCTACGCGCGCATGGCTCAAATTCTGGATACCACGCCGCAGCCGGCACAGGATATCGCGCCGAGCGCGGTTATCGATCCGACGGCGAAGCTGGGTAGCAACGTTGCCATCGGCGCCAACGCCGTTATCGAATCCGGGGTAGAGCTGGGCGATAACGTGGTCATCGGCGCAGGCTGCTTCGTTGGGAAAAATACGAAAATAGGCGCCGGCTCGCGTTTGTGGGCCAATGTGACCGTTTACCATGAGATTGAGATCGGCGAGAATTGCCTGATCCAGTCCAGCACGGTGATCGGCGCGGATGGCTTCGGCTACGCCAACGATCGCGGCAACTGGGTGAAGATCCCGCAGCTGGGTCGCGTCATTATTGGCGATCGCGTGGAGATCGGCGCCTGCACCACAATTGACCGCGGCGCGCTGGACGATACCGTGATTGGCAACGGGGTTATCATTGATAACCAGTGCCAGATTGCGCATAACGTGGTGATTGGCGACAATACCGCGGTTGCCGGCGGTGTCATCATGGCAGGCAGCCTGAAAATCGGCCGCTACTGCATGATTGGCGGCGCCAGCGTGATTAACGGCCATATGGAAATCTGCGATAAGGTCACCGTCACGGGGATGGGGATGGTGATGCGTCCTATCAGCGAACCAGGCGTATACTCCTCCGGTATTCCGCTGCAGCCGAACAAGGCGTGGCGTAAAACCGCTGCGCTGGTGATGAATATTGACGAGATGAGCAAGCGCCTGAAAGCGATTGAGCGCAAGGTTAATCAACAAGACTAATTCATCATTTGGTCACATGACATTTCCGGCCTGTTGCATTCGCTAAAAGATTGCCGCAGGCCGTGTTATTATTGCCTTTTAGTACATTTAGACAGGAAGAGTATTTTGACTACTGACACTCATACTCTGCACATTGAAGAGATTCTGGAACTTCTGCCTCACCGTTACCCGTTCCTGCTGGTAGACCGCGTGCTGGATTTTGAAGAAGGTCGTTTTCTGCGCGCAGTAAAAAATGTTTCTGTAAACGAGCCGTTTTTCCAGGGGCATTTCCCTGGTAAGCCGATTTTGCCGGGCGTCCTGATTCTGGAAGCAATGGCGCAGGCCACCGGGATTCTGGCATTCAAAAGCGTTGGAAAACTGGAACCAGGCGAGCTGTATTACTTCGCGGGTATCGATGAAGCACGTTTCAAACGCCCGGTAGTACCAGGCGATCAGATGATTATGGAAGTCACTTTCGAGAAAACCCGCCGCGGCCTGACCCGTTTCAAAGGCGTTGCGCTGGTTGACGGTAAAGTGGTTTGCGAAGCGACGATGATGTGTGCGCGTAGCCGGGAGGCCTGATACGTGATTGATAAAACCGCTTTTGTTCATCCTACCGCCATTGTTGAAGAAGGCGCCGTGATTGGCGCTAACGTCCACATTGGTCCGTTTTGTATTGTTGGCGCCAACGTCGAAATCGGCGAAGGCACCGTACTGAAGTCTCACGTTGTCGTTAACGGCCACACCAAAATCGGCCGTGACAACGAGATCTATCAGTTCGCTTCCATCGGCGAAGTTAACCAGGATCTGAAATATGCTGGCGAACCGACCCGGGTGGAAATTGGCGATCGCAACCGCATTCGCGAAAGCGTCACCATTCATCGCGGCACAGTACAGGGCGGTGGATTAACAAAGGTGGGCAACGATAACCTGCTGATGATCAACGCCCACGTGGCGCACGATTGTACGCTTGGCGATCGCTGCATCCTGGCCAATAACGCGACGCTCGCGGGCCATGTTTCGCTGGATGATTATGTCATTATCGGCGGCATGACTGCGGTGCACCAGTTCTGCGTCATTGGCTCACACGTTATGGTTGGCGGCTGCTCCGGCGTAGCGCAGGACGTTCCGCCGTTCGTGATTGCCCAGGGCAACCATGCGACGCCGTTCGGCGTCAACATCGAAGGTCTGAAACGCCGCGGCTTCAGCCGGGAAGCGATTACCGCGATCCGCAACGCGTATAAACTGCTGTACCGCAGCGGCAAGACGCTGGAAGAAGCCAAGCCGGAGATCGCCGAACTGGCGACTCAGCATCCTGAAGTTCAGCCGTTTGTCGATTTCTTCGCCCGCTCTACCCGCGGCTTGATTCGTTAATGGCTGAACAGCGTCCCCTGACGATTGCCCTGGTCGCCGGAGAAACCTCCGGCGATATTCTTGGCGCCGGCCTCATCCGCGCCCTCAAAGCACGCATCCCGAATGCGCGCTTTGTTGGCGTGGCGGGACCGCTGATGCAGGCGGAAGGGTGTGAAGCCTGGTACGAAATGGAAGAGCTGGCGGTGATGGGTATTGTTGAAGTGCTCGGTCGCCTGCGTCGCTTACTCCATATTCGCGCCGATTTGACCCGCCGCTTCGGCGAGCTGCGTCCCGATGTTTTCGTCGGTATCGACGCCCCTGACTTCAATATTACCCTCGAAGGGAATCTGAAAAAGCAGGGCATCAAAACCATTCACTACGTCAGCCCATCGGTTTGGGCCTGGCGACAAAAACGCGTTTTCAAAATCGGCAGATCAACCGATCTGGTGCTGGCCTTTCTGCCTTTCGAAAAAGCGTTTTATGACAAATTTAACGTTCCCTGCCGCTTTATCGGCCATACCATGGCGGATGCGATGCCGCTGGATCCTGACAAAGGCGCCGCGCGCGACCGGTTAGGGATCCCGCACGACGTGCGTTGCCTGGCGCTGTTGCCCGGTAGCCGCGGCGCGGAAGTCGAAATGCTCAGTGCGGACTTTCTGAAAACCGCGCAGCTTCTGCGGGCTACCTATCCCGATCTGCAGGTGGTGGTGCCGCTGGTTAATGCTAAACGGCGGGAGCAGTTTGAGCGAATTAAAGCTGAGACGGCGCCGGATATGATCGTGCATATGCTGGACGGCCAGGCGCGCGATGCGATGATCGCCAGCGACGCCGCGCTGCTGGCCTCCGGGACGGCGGCGCTGGAGTGTATGCTGGCGAAATGCCCGATGGTGGTTGGCTATCGCATGAAGCCGTTCACCTTCTGGCTGGCGAAGCGGTTGGTTAAAACCGACTACGTCTCGTTGCCGAACCTGCTGGCCGGGCGCGAGCTGGTTAAAGAGCTGCTGCAAGATGAGTGCGAGCCGCAGGCGCTGGCTGCCGCCCTGCAGCCGCTGCTGGCCGATGGCAAAACCAGCCATGAGATGCATGAGACATTCCGCGCGCTGCATCAGCAGATCCGCTGCAACGCCGATGAGCAGGCGGCGGACGCCGTACTGGAGTTAGCAAAACAATGATGGAGTTCGTCTATCCGCATACCCATCTGGTTGCCGGCGTCGATGAGGTCGGGCGTGGCCCCCTGGTTGGCGCGGTGGTGACCGCGGCGGTGATCCTCGATCCGGCGAAGCCGATTGTGGGTCTGAATGATTCCAAAAAACTCAGCGAGAAGCGTCGACTGGCGCTCTTCGATGAGATTAAAGAGAAAGCGCTGTGCTGGAGCCTTGGGCGCGCCGAGCCCCAAGAAATCGATGAGCTGAATATCCTGCATGCCACTATGCTGGCGATGCAGCGCGCCGTCGCCGGCCTGAGCATTGTGCCCGAGTTTGTTCTGATCGATGGCAACCGCTGTCCGTCGCTACCGATGCCCTCCCTGGCGGTGGTGAAAGGCGACAGCCGGGTGGCAGAAATCAGCGCAGCGTCTATTCTGGCAAAAGTCACTCGTGACGCCGAAATGGCCACGCTGGACCTCGCATTTCCCCACTACGGATTTGCCCAGCATAAAGGCTATCCCACCGCTGTTCACCTGCAGAAGCTGCAGGAACACGGCGCAACAGAGCATCACCGGCGCAGTTTCGGCCCGGTGAAGCGTGCCCTGGGCCTGGCGTCCAACTAAGTCACCGGGATCTAAAGATGGCTGAACCACGTTTCGTACACCTGCGGGTGCACAGCGACTATTCCATGATCGATGGGCTGGCAAAGACCGGGCCGCTGGTCAAGAAGGCGGCCTCGCTTGGCATGCCAGCGCTGGCGATCACCGATTTCACCAACCTCTGCGGGCTGGTGAAGTTCTACGGGACGGGACACGGCGCGGGGATTAAGCCGATTGTCGGCGCCGATTTCCACGTGCAGTGCGACCTGCTCGGCGACGAATTTACCGAGCTGACCGTGCTGGCGGCGAACAACACCGGCTACCAGAACCTGACTCTGCTCATTTCCCGCGCCTATCAGCGCGGCTACGGCGCCCTGGGGCCGTGGATCGATCGCGACTGGCTGGTGGAACATCAGGAAGGGCTGATTCTGCTCTCCGGCGGCCGTAAAGGCGACGTCGGCGTCAGCCTGATCCGCGGCAACATGCCGCTGGTTGAGCAGTGCGTCTCCTTCTATGAAGAGCATTTCCCGGATCGCTATTTTCTGGAGCTGATCCGCACCGGTCGTCAGGATGAAGAGAGTTATCTCCATGCCGCCGTAGCGCTGGCGGAAGCGCGTGGTCTGCCGGTGGTGGCGACCAACGATGTCCGCTTCCTCGACACTGGCGACTTTGACGCCCATGAAATCCGCGTCGCTATTCACGACGGCTTCACCCTCGACGACCCGAAACGGCCGCGCAACTACTCGCCACAGCAATATATGCGCAGCGAGGAGGAGATGTGCGAGCTGTTCGCCGATATTCCGGAAGCGCTGGCAAACAGCGTCGAGATCGCCAAACGCTGCAACGTCACCGTGCGGCTTGGCGAATATTTCCTGCCGCAGTTCCCGACCGGCGATATGACCACGGAAGATTTCCTGGTGATGAAATCGAAAGAGGGTCTGGAAGAGCGGCTGGAATTCCTCTTCCCGGATCCGGAAGTGCGCGCGAAGCGCCGGCCGGAATACGACGAGCGTCTGGATATCGAGCTGCAGGTGATCAACCAGATGGGTTTCCCCGGCTACTTCCTGATCGTGATGGAGTTTATCCAGTGGTCGAAGGATAACGGCGTGCCGGTCGGCCCGGGCCGCGGTTCCGGCGCCGGCTCGCTGGTGGCCTACGCGCTGAAGATCACCGATCTTGACCCGCTGGAATTCGACCTGCTGTTCGAACGTTTCCTCAACCCGGAACGTGTTTCGATGCCCGACTTCGACGTCGACTTCTGCATGGAGAAACGCGACCAGGTTATCGAGCACGTGGCGGATATGTATGGCCGCGACGCGGTATCGCAGATCATCACCTTCGGTACCATGGCGGCGAAGGCGGTCATCCGCGACGTGGGTCGCGTGCTGGGTCACCCGTACGGCTTTGTCGACCGCATCTCCAAGCTGGTGCCGCCCGATCCGGGCATGACGCTGGCGAAAGCCTTCGAGGCCGAGCCGCAGCTGCCGGAGATCTACGAGGCGGACGAAGAAGTGAAAGCGCTGATCGACATGGCGCGTAAGCTGGAAGGGGTGACGCGAAACGCCGGTAAGCATGCGGGCGGCGTGGTTATCGCGCCGACCAAAATCACCGACTTCGCCCCGCTGTATTGCGATGAGCAGGGGCTGCATCCGGTTACCCAGTTTGACAAGAACGACGTGGAATACGCCGGGCTGGTGAAATTCGACTTCCTCGGTCTGCGTACGCTCACTATCATTAACTGGGCGCTGGAGATGATTAACAAGCGCCGTGAGAAGAACGGCGAAGGGCCGCTGGATATCGCCGCCATCCCGCTGGATGACAAGAAAAGTTTCGACATGCTGCAGCGCTCGGAAACCACCGCGGTCTTCCAGCTTGAATCGCGCGGCATGAAAGATCTGATTAAACGCCTGCAGCCGGACTGCTTCGAAGATATGATCGCGCTGGTGGCCCTGTTCCGCCCGGGCCCGCTGCAGTCGGGGATGGTAGATAACTTTATCGACCGTAAGCACGGCCGCGAAGAGATCTCGTATCCGGACGTACAGTGGCAGCATGAAAGCCTGAAACCGGTGCTGGAGCCGACCTACGGCATCATCCTGTACCAGGAACAGGTCATGCAGATTGCCCAGGTGCTGTCCGGATATACCCTCGGCGGCGCGGATATGCTGCGTCGTGCGATGGGTAAGAAAAAGCCGGAGGAGATGGCCAAGCAGCGTTCTATCTTTGAGGATGGGGCGAAGAAAAACGGCGTTGATGGCGAGCTGGCGATGAAAATCTTCGACCTGGTGGAGAAATTCGCCGGTTACGGGTTTAACAAATCGCACTCCGCCGCATACGCGCTGGTTTCTTACCAGACGCTGTGGCTTAAGGCGCACTATCCGGCTGAGTTTATGGCGGCGGTAATGACCGCCGATATGGACAACACCGAAAAGGTCGTTGGCCTGGTGGACGAATGCTGGCGTATGGGGCTGAAAATTTTGCCCCCGGATATTAACTCCGGCCTGTACCATTTCCACGTCAACGACGACGGCGAGATCGTCTACGGTATCGGCGCCATCAAGGGCGTCGGCGAAGGGCCGATCGAAGCGATCATTGAGGCGCGCAACAACGGCGGTTATTTCCGCGAGCTGTTCGACCTCTGCGCGCGAACCGATATTAAAAAGCTCAACCGTCGGGTGCTGGAAAAACTGATTATGTCCGGGGCGTTCGATCGTCTCGGTCCGCATCGCGCGGCGCTGATGAATTCACTGGGCGATGCGCTGAAAGCCGCCGATCAGCACGCCAAAGCCGAGGCCATCGGCCAGGCCGATATGTTCGGTGTGCTGGCGGAAGAGCCTGAGCAGATTGAACAGTCCTACGCCAGCTGCCAGCCGTGGCCTGAGCAGGTGGTGCTGGATGGTGAAAGGGAGACCCTGGGGCTGTACCTGACCGGGCACCCGATTAACCAGTATCTGAAAGAGATTGAGCGCTACGTCGGCGGCGTGAGGCTCAAAGACATGCATCCGACCGATCGTGGAAAAGTGACCACGGCGGCGGGGCTGGTGATTGCGGCGCGGGTAATGGTCACCAAGCGCGGCAATCGTATCGGCATCTGTACCCTGGATGACCGTTCCGGGCGGCTGGAAGTGATGTTATTCACCGACGCGCTGGATAAATATCAGCAGTTGCTGGAAAAAGACCGCATACTTATCGTCAGCGGACAGGTCAGCTTTGATGACTTTAGCGGGGGGCTTAAAATGACCGCCCGTGAAGTCATGGACATTGACGAAGCCCGGGAAAAATATGCTCGCGGGCTTGCTATCTCGCTGACGGACAGGCAAATTGATGACCAGCTTTTAAACCGACTCCGTCAGTCTCTGGAACCCCACCGTTCGGGAACCATTCCAGTGCACCTCTACTATCAGAGGGCGGATGCACGCGCGCGGTTGCGTTTCGGCGCAACATGGCGCGTCTCTCCGAGCGATCGTTTACTCAACGATCTGCGTGGCCTTATCGGCTCGGAGCAGGTGGAACTGGAGTTTGACTAATACAGGAATACTATGAGTCTGAATTTCCTAGATTTTGAACAGCCGATTGCAGAGCTGGAAGCGAAAATCGATTCCCTGACTGCGGTAAGCCGTCAGGATGAGAAACTGGATATTAACATCGACGAAGAGGTGCATCGTCTGCGCGAGAAAAGCGTAGAGCTGACGCGCAAAATCTTCGCCGATCTCGGTGCATGGCAGGTTGCGCAACTGGCGCGCCACCCGCGCCGTCCTTACACCCTGGATTATGTCCGCCTGGCGTTCGACGAATTTGACGAACTGGCCGGTGACCGCGCCTTCGCTGACGATAAAGCGATTGTCGGCGGTATCGCGCGTCTTGACGGTCGTCCGGTGATGATCATCGGCCACCAGAAAGGTCGCGAAACCAAAGAAAAAATTCGTCGCAACTTTGGTATGCCGGCCCCGGAAGGCTACCGCAAAGCGCTGCGCCTGATGGAGATGGCTGAGCGGTTTAAAATGCCGATCATCACCTTTATCGACACCCCGGGCGCCTACCCGGGCGTCGGCGCGGAAGAGCGCGGCCAGTCGGAAGCGATTGCCCGCAACCTGCGTGAGATGTCGCGTCTGAGCGTGCCGGTTATCTGCACCGTGATCGGCGAAGGCGGCTCCGGCGGCGCGCTGGCGATTGGCGTGGGCGACAAGGTCAATATGCTGCAGTACAGCACCTATTCGGTGATTTCGCCGGAAGGCTGCGCCTCCATTCTGTGGAAGAGCGCGGATAAAGCGCCGCTGGCTGCGGAAGCGATGGGCATTATCGCCCCGCGTCTGAAAGAGCTGAAGCTGATCGATTCTATCGTTCCGGAACCGCTGGGCGGCGCCCACCGCAACCCGGAAGCGATGGCGGCAAGCCTGAAAGCGCAGCTGCTGGCGGACCTGGCCGATCTCGATCTTCTCAGCGAAGAAGAGCTGCTGAACCGCCGCTATCAACGTCTGATGAGCTACGGTTACGCCTAAGTTTTCCGCTAGCGCAAAACACTAAGGGCCGGATTTTCCGGCCCTTTTTTTATGTGCGATGCGCCCAGGGGATTGCTATGATGCTGGACTTAGGTGAATACCAGGAGGAAAGCGTGAATATCATCGCCATCATGGGGCCTCACGGCGTCTACCACAAAGACGAGCCGATCAAAGAACTGGAAGCGGCGCTGCAGCGCCAGGGCTTTCAGACCATCTGGCCGCAAAATAGCGCCGACCTGCTGCAGTTTATCGAGCACAACCCGCGCATCTGCGGCGTGATCTTCGACTGGGATGAGTACAGCGTCGATCTGTGCAGCGATATTAACCAGCTCAATGAATATCTGCCTCTGTACGCCTTTATTAACGCCCACTCGACGATGGACGTCAGCAGTCAGGATCTGCGCATGACGCTGTGGTTCTTCGAATATGCGCTGGGACTCTCCGAAGAGATCGCCACCCGCATCGGGCAGTATACCCGCGAGTACCTGGACAATATCACCCCGCCATTTACCCGCGCGCTGTTTAACTATGTGCAGGAGGGGAAATATACCTTCTGTACGCCGGGTCATATGGGCGGTAGCGCCTATCAGAAAAGCCCGGTGGGCTGCCTGTTCTATGATTTCTTTGGCGGGAATACGCTGAAGGCGGATGTCTCGATTTCGGTCACCGAGTTGGGCTCCCTGCTGGATCATACCGGCCCGCATCTGGAGGCGGAGGAGTATATCGCTCGCGCCTTTGGCGCCGAGCAAAGCTATATGGTGACCAACGGTACCTCGACGTCCAATAAAATTGTCGGTATGTACTCGGCGCCCGCCGGCAGTACCCTGCTGATTGACCGTAACTGTCACAAATCGCTGGCCCACCTGCTGATGATGAGCGATGTGGTTCCCCTGTGGCTGAAGCCGACCCGCAATGCGTTAGGGATCCTCGGCGGTATCCCCCGGCGCGAGTTTACCCGCGACAGTATTCAGCAGAAAGTGCGCGACACGGGCGGGGCGCAGTGGCCCGTGCATGCGGTGATCACCAACTCCACCTACGATGGGCTGCTCTACAACACCACCTGGCTTAAAGAGACGCTCGACGTCCCGTCGATCCATTTCGATTCCGCCTGGGTGCCGTATACCCATTTCCATCCGATATATCAGGGGAAAAGCGGCATGAGCGGTGAGCGGATCCCCGGAAAAGTCATCTTCGAGACGCAGTCGACGCATAAGATGCTGGCCGCGCTGTCGCAGGCCTCGCTGATCCACATTAAGGGCAACTATGATGAAGAGACCTTTAATGAAGCCTTTATGATGCATACCTCTACGTCGCCGAGCTATCCCATCGTCGCGTCGATTGAGACCGCGGCGGCGATGCTGCGCGGTAACTCCGGTAAGCGCCTGATCCAGCGCTCCATTGAGCGGGCGCTGGATTTCCGCAAAGAGGTGCAGCGACTGCGCGAGGAGTCGGACGGCTGGTTCTTTGATATCTGGCAGCCGGAAGCGGTGGATAAAGCCGAGTGCTGGCCGGTGGCGCCGGGCGATGACTGGCACGGTTTCAAAGATGCCGATGCGGATCATATGTACCTCGATCCGGTGAAAGTCACCATTCTGACGCCGGGTATGGACGAACAGGGGAATATGGATGAAGAGGGGATCCCGGCGGCGCTGGTGGCGAAGTTCCTCGACGAGCGGGGCGTGGTGGTGGAGAAAACGGGCCCCTACAACCTGCTGTTCCTCTTTAGCATCGGTATCGATAAAACCCGGGCGATGGGTCTGCTGCGCGGCCTGACCGAATTTAAGCGCGCCTACGATCTCAATCTGCGGGTGAAGAATATGCTGCCGGATCTGTACGCGGAAGATCCCGACTTCTACCGCAACATGCGGATCCAGGATCTGGCACAGGGGATCCACCGCTTGATCCGCCAGCACCAGCTGCCGCAGCTGATGCTCAGCGCCTTTGACGTCCTGCCGGAAATGAAAATGACGCCGCATCATGCCTGGCAGCGCCAGATCAAGGGTGAGGTGGAAACCATTGAACTGGAGAACCTGGTGGGCCGGATTTCGGCCAACATGATCCTCCCTTATCCGCCGGGCGTACCGCTGCTGATGCCGGGAGAGATGATCACGGAGGAGAGCCGGGCGGTGCTCGACTTCCTGCTGATGCTCTGCTCAATAGGACGTCATTACCCGGGGTTTGAGACCGATATTCACGGCGCGAAGCGCGATGAGGACGGCGTGTATCGGGTACGAGTCTTAAAAAATGACGAAAGGCTTGCGCGTTAACGGCGCGCACGAGTAACGTGGCTGGCTTAACAGAAGGAGTTTGACCATGCTGGGTTTGAAACGGGTTCACCATATTGCCATCATTGCGACTGACTACGCCCGCAGTAAAGCGTTCTATTGCGATATTCTGGGGTTTACGCTGCAAAGCGAGTTTTATCGCGCCGAACGTGACTCCTGGAAGGGCGATCTGGCGCTCAACGGCGAGTATGTGATTGAGCTGTTCTCGTTCCCGTTTCCGCCGGCCCGACCCAGTCGTCCGGAAGCCTGCGGGCTGCGTCATCTGGCCTTTAGCGTGGATGATATCGACGCTGCGGTGGCGCACCTGACGGCGCATGGCGTGGAGTGCGAAGCGATTCGCGTCGATCCCTTTACCGGTAAACGCTTTACCTTCTTTAGCGATCCGGACGACCTGCCGCTGGAAATATATCAGCAGTAAACCTTGCCAGCGCGACCCTGGCCCGGTAACGTGCCGGGCCATCACTTCTCGGTATGTTTGTGGTTATGACGGCTAACATTGCGCATACGCTTCATCCCCATCGCCAGCTGCTGGTGGCCTTCAGCGGCGGTCTGGACTCGACGGTTCTTCTGCATCAGCTGGTGCTGCTGCGGGAACAGGATCCCTCTCTGACGCTGCGGGCGGTGCATATTCATCACGGCCTTAGCGCCCACGCAGACGACTGGGTGGCGCATTGTCGGCAAATTTGCCAGCAGTGGCAGGTGCCGTTGGCGGTGCATCGCGTGACGTTAGCCCGGGGCGGCCTGGGCGTCGAGGCCCATGCCCGCGCGGCGCGCTATCAGGCCTTTCAGGAGACGCTCCGCGCCGGCGAAGTGTTAGTGACCGCTCAGCACCAGGACGATCAGTGTGAAACGCTGCTGCTGGCGTTAAAACGCGGCAGCGGTCCGACCGGCCTGTCGGCGATGGCGCCATCGTCTCCCTTTGCCGGCAGTCGACTGCTGCGTCCTCTCCTCAATGAAACCCGGGAATCGCTGCGCCAGTGGGCGCTCGCCCACCAGCTGTCGTGGATTGAAGATGAGAGTAATCAGGACGATACCTATGACCGCAACTTCCTGCGCCTGCGGGTGATCCCGGTGCTGCGTGAGCGCTGGCCGCACTTTAGCGAGGCCGTCGCCCGCAGCGCCAGCCTGTGCGCCGAGCAGGAGCAGCTGCTGGACGAGATGCTGGCGGCGGAGCTGGCGTCGCTGGTGGCCGAAGACGGGTCGCTGGCTATCGCGCCGCTGACGTCGATGAGTTCTCCCCGCCGAGCGGCGTTGCTGCGTCGCTGGCTCGCCGGGCAGCAGGCGCCGATGCCGGCCCGCGAGGTGCCTGAGCGCCTCTGGCACGAGGTGGCGCTGGCGCGGGAAGATGCCAGCCCCTGCCTGCGGTTGGGGGAATTTACCGTCCGCCGTTTTCAGCAGCGCTTGTACTGGGTGAGATATGTACCCGGGCAGACGGACAGCGTCCAGCGCTGGACAGACTGGCGCCAACCGCTGCGGCTGGCGGACGGTCTTGGTGAGCTGGTGCTGCAGCCGGGCGGCAGGCTGCGCCCGCCCCCGGCGGATGAGCCAGTCACCGTCCGCTTTCGCGCCAGCGGCCATCTGCATATCGTCGGGCGTCATGGCGGCCGTAAGCTGAAGAAGATCTGGCAGGAGCTGGGCGTTGCTCCGTGGCGACGAGACACCACGCCGCTGCTGTTTTACGGCGAAACGCCGATTGCCGCAGCGGACGATCTGTTTGTGACCAACGAAGGTGAAGTCAAAGACGGGGAAGGGGTCAGTCTGGCGTGGAGGAAAACGGGCGGTTAAGCCCGTTTTGATTCAGGATTCGCTCACCACCACGGTGCCGATTTCCGGGTGACTGAAGCTGGCGATTTTATCCAGGCGCAGCTCGCGGACGTTGCCGGCGAGTTCGACCACAAGATACTCGATATTTTTACGCGAGATTAGATCGCTGGCCTTCGCCTGCAGCTGTTCGCCATCCTTCAGCGCCAGCGTCAGCACCAGGTGATGCTGGCAGGCCAGCTCCAGGTTGTCGTAATCATCGCAGTTAATGGGTTGATAAGTATCATTCATTGACATAATCGCTCACCAGTAAGTTTGCTGCCGCATAAGCGGCCTTTTCCCTGACTGACTCCGAAAGGGCCTCATCCGCCGCAATCTCATTCAATACTTTCAACACGCAACCCAGCGCATCCGGGATATACCCTAAGTCTCCGCTGGCTATTTCCGCATACCGCTTGCGTATTAACTCACAATAGTGGTCCACATGCCCTCCTGTCAGCGTTCTGACTCAACCGTGGGATGCAAGTTTAAGCCTACGAAGATAAACTCTGTTTAGCAAGGGAACTATATCATAGTCATTTAAGCAATTTCAGCAGGATGAAACAGGTTGCTGCGATTGCTGACAGCCTTTTGTCGCCAGTTTCGCTACAATGTACGCCATTTT
Organism: Klebsiella sp. K5-204; assembly: GCF_030128585.1. Taxonomy (NCBI): domain Bacteria; kingdom Pseudomonadati; phylum Pseudomonadota; class Gammaproteobacteria; order Enterobacterales; family Enterobacteriaceae; genus Klebsiella; species Klebsiella sp. K5-204. Next base: position 9,338 of record NZ_JAKUZS010000009.1, on the reverse strand, counting down.
TTTCAGGAGTTTGTTCATGGCGCTGAAAGCGACGATATATAAAGCCGCGGTGAATGTAGCCGATCTGGATCGCAACCAGTTTCTGGATGCTAACCTGACGCTGGCGCAGCACCCGTCGGAAACCCAGGAGCGCATGATGCTGCGCCTGCTGGCGTGGATCAAATATGCCGATGAGCGGCTGCAGTTTACGCGCGGCCTCTCGTCAGACGACGAGCCGGAGCTGTGGCTGCTTAACGATCATCTCGGGGTTGATCTGTGGATCGAGCTGGGGCTGCCGGACGAGAAACGTCTCAAGAAAGCCTGCTCGCGGGCGCAGGCGGTGGCGTTGTTTGCCTATAACAGCCGGGCGGCTGAAATCTGGTGGCAGCAGAATCAGAACAAGCTTGCGGCATACCCGAAGCTGACTATCTGGTATCTTGATGATGCCCAGCTGGCGCAGCTTAGCGCTTTTGCCGACCGCACGATGACGCTGCAGGCCACTTTGCAGGAGGGGAGCATCTGGTTGTCCGACGCTCAGAATAATCTGGAAATTCAGCTTACCGCCTGGCAAGGGCCGGCATGATTACTATCAGCCGCAGCGTGGCCATTGCCGATAACGAGATCACGCTGGAAGGTATTCGCGCCCAGGGGGCCGGGGGCCAGCACGTGAACAAAGCGTCGACCGCGATCCATCTGCGCTTCGATATTAAAGCCTCGAGCCTGCCGGCGTTTTACAAAGAGCGCCTGCTCGCCGCCAGCCACCACTTAATTTCTGCTGACGGTGTGGTTATCATTAAGGCTCAGGAATATCGCAGTCAGGAGATGAACCGCGAAGCGGCGATCGCCCGGCTGGTGGCCCTTATCAAAGAATTGACCGCAGTGCAAAAAAGTCGCCGGGAGACGCGACCGACTCGGGCATCCAAAGAGCGACGCCTTGCTTCCAAGGCGCAAAAGTCCTCAGTCAAGGCGCTGCGTGGGAAAGTTCGCCAGTGAAGGCGTCGGCGAACGGGTGGAATGGATCATAAGGAAAGTAGAGTGAAGAAAATCATATTCTCCGTGATAGCGGCCTGTTCGCTGTTCGCGCTGTTTGGTTGTAACCATCGCGCCGAAACTGACACGGTCCAGCCGGCGGCGATGGAAGAGCTCAAGCCGATGCAGCAAAGCTGGCGCGGGGTACTGCCTTGCGCGGATTGCGAAGGCATCGACACCTCGCTGTTCCTGGAAAAAGACGGCACCTGGGTGATGAATGAGCACTACCAGGGCGCGCGTCGTGAACCATCCTCCTTTGCCTCTTACGGCACCTGGGCGCGTACGGCGGATAAGCTGGTACTGACCAACAGCAAGGGCGAAAAATCGTACTTTCGCGCGAAGGGCGACAAGCTGGAGATGCTCGACCGCAACGGGAGTCCCATTCAGTCTCCCCTCAACTATACCCTGGAGCCGGTGAAGGCCAGCCTGCCGACCACCCCGATGGCGATGCGTGGCATGTACTTCTATATGGCCGATGCGGCAACCTTTACTGATTGCGCGACCGGTAAACGCGTCGCGGTGGCGAATAATGCCCAGCTTGAGCGGGATTATGCCGCGGCCCGCGGCAATGATTCACGTCCGGTGCTGCTGGTGGTGGAGGGGCACTTTACCCTCGAGGCGAACCCGGATACCGGCGAAATGATGAAAACGCTGATGACGGAGCAGGCTGGCAAATTTATTCCTGGGAAGGACTGCGGACACTGATTGTCCGGCTCCTGCCCGGGAAACGGGCAGGGGATACGTCTCAGCGGTAGCCGGCCAGCGGAATTGGGTCATTGCGGTTTTACCGTCCCCCCTTTTCCACCAACCATAGCGCACGAAGCATGAGCCTCATGACGGGGGGTAAAGGGCAAATCGTTCTTTTACTCCGCACCGGCCTTCGGTTTGCTCAACCCCACCAGTTTACCGGCCTGAAGATAAACCCCTGGTTTCAGATGCCCGACATGCTGCAGCTGCGTCTCGGGTTTAAAGGTGGCGACATCTCCTTCCCGCATGTGCAGCAGATCGGAAGGGCTGATCCACGCCGCCTGCGCCAGGGTCAGCGGATGCCCGGCTCTGATAAAGGCCTCGCTGACAAACTCCGAGCAAAACCACGCTTTCTTGTCGGGGCTGGCCCCATCGCCCAGTTGCGCTTTGGCCAGGCCGCTTACGCACTGCTGGCGAAAATGACGCGAGAAAGGGTTGAGCGAGCAGAGCGGTTTGGTGACCATATAAGGGATAAACTGAATAATGCCGCGATAGTTATACCCGCTGTCTTTGACCTGCCAGGCAAAGCTTCTCATCGCCATCGCCTGGTCCGGCGTCAGATCGGGCACCCTGAGGGCAAAGAGTTTATCGCTGTGCGCCATCGCTTGCTGTAGCGATATCACCTGCACGCCGGCGCCGGTAGCTTCCGCAATTTGACCCTCGCCGAGATACAGCGCGACGTGGCTCACGGAAGAGGCGCTGAAGGCGCGGATCCCAAGCGAAGTGACGCCAAGGCTGGAGGAGAAGAGCAGGTCGCCGGAACGAAGGTCGTTTTCGGCGATTTCGCGCAGTCCGCTGCCGGCAATCGAGCTTTGACGCTGGAGGGTGACAGCCCATGGCGGTGAGCGGCCATCGGTAGCGGATGCGGAAGGGGCGCTGCGGCCGACGTCTACAGTGCAGGCGGTAAGCAGGAGCAGGGCGGAGGTAAGCAGCCCGCTGCTGAGGAGAGGTGCAGTCATGGGTACAGTCCTTGTAAAAAAAAGGCCCTGACATCCGTTCAGGGCCCTGAGCTGTGTAATTAGCCTTTTATCGCTTTAACCAGATATTCCACAATATCCCCGGTCTTGATCAGCTGCTTCTCACCGTTGCGACGATACTTGTATTCGATATCGTCGTTGTCGAGGTTACGATCGCCCAGCACGATGGTGTGCGGGATACCGATCAGCTCCATATCGGCGAACATCACGCCCGGACGCTCTTTACGATCGTCCATCAGCACTTCAATACCCTGGGCGCTCAGCTCGGCGTACAGTTTCTCCGCCAGCTCCTGCACACGGTAAGATTTATGCATGTTCATCGGCAGGATCGCCACCTGGAACGGCGCAATCGCATCTGGCCAGACAATACCGCGATCGTCAAAGTTCTGCTCAATCGCCGCCGCCACCACGCGAGTGACCCCGATACCATAGCAACCCATGGTCAGGATCTGGTTGCGGCCATCTTCGCCCTGAACCGCGGCTTTCATCGCCTCGGAGTACTTCGTCCCCAGCTGGAAGATATGACCCACTTCGATACCGCGCTTGATAAGCAGGGTACCTTTGCCGTCCGGGCTCGGATCGCCGGCAACGACGTTACGGATGTCAGCGACTTCCGGCGTGGCGACATCGCGGTCCCAGTTGATGCCGAAGTAGTGTTTGCCGTCGATGTTGGCGCCGGCGGCGAAATCGCTCATCACCGCCACAGTACGGTCAATAATAACCGGCACCGGCAGGTTCACCGGACCCAGGGAGCCCGGACCGGCTTTCACCAGGGCGCGGATCTCTTCTTCGGTGGCGAAGGTCAGGGGGCTGGCGACCTGCGGCAGTTTTTCCGCTTTCACTTCGTTCAGCTCGTGATCGCCGCGCACCAGCAGGGCAACCAGTGGGGAAGCGCTATCTTCAACCGCTTTCACCAGCAGGGTTTTCACGGTTTTTTCGATCGGCAGGTTGAACTGCTCAACCAGCTCGGCGATGGTTTTGGCGTTCGGCGTGTCGACCAGGGTCAACTCCTGGGTGGCGTCTGCGCGCGGCGTTTTCGGCGCAACGGCTTCCGCAAACTCAATGTTTGCCGCGTAGTCGGAGCTGTCGGAGAAGATCACATCGTCTTCGCCGCTCTGCGCCAGCACCTGGAATTCATGAGAGGCGCTGCCGCCGATGGAGCCGGTATCAGCCTGTACCGCGCGGAAATCCAGCCCCATACGGCTGAAGATTTTGCTGTAAGCGGCGTACATCGCATCGTAGGTTTCCTGCAGCGATTCCTGCGAAGTATGGAAAGAGTACGCATCTTTCATCAGGAATTCGCGGGAGCGCATCACGCCGAAACGCGGGCGCACTTCGTCGCGGAATTTGGTCTGGATCTGATAGAAGTTCAGCGGCAGCTGCTTATAGGAGTTCAGCTCGTTGCGGATCAGATCGGTGATGACCTCTTCGTGGGTTGGACCGAGGACGAACGGACGATCGCCACGATCGGCAATGCGCAGCAGTTCCGGGCCGTACTGCTCCCAGCGACCGCTCTCCTGCCACAGTTCAGATGGCTGAACGACCGGCATTAACACCTCGATCGCACCGGCGTTGTTCATCTCTTCACGCACGATGTTTTCGACTTTTTTCAGGACGCGCACGCCGGTCGGCAGCCAGGTGTATAACCCGGAGGCCAGCTTGCGGATCATCCCGGCGCGCAGCATCAGCTGGTGGCTGATTACCTCGGCGTCGGCAGGTGTCTCCTTCAGAGTGGAGAGCAGATATTGGCTAGTACGCATGTTGTAACGGTTCCAGTTAAACGAGCGGAACAGGCTGGTTGCCCAGCCTGAAACAAAAAAAGTGGTTTAGTTTACCAGTGTGGCAAAGATGCCAAAAGAGAGGAAAATAAAATTAGCGCGCTTCGAGGGCAAAGACTTCAAAACCGGAGGCAGTCACCCGCCAGCGGACGTTGAAATCCAGCAGCCAGACGGCGTAATTTTTGCCTGCCTCTTCCTCCTTACGGTAGGCCGGACGCGGATCCTGCGCCAGCACCTCTCGGATAAACGCCTTCAGGTGCGGATAACGCTTCTCCAGATGCAAAAGCTGCGTTTCGACGTCGGCGGTAAAACTGACGACCTGATCCGCCTGCGGCGCCTGTTGCGCGTAGCTGGCGTGCGCGTTGGGTAGCGCTTCGGCAAACGGCAGATAGGGTTTGATGTCGACCACCGGCGTACCGTCGACGAGATCGAGGCTGCCGAGTTCCAGTATCACCTGCTCTTTCTGACAGCGGACGCCCTTCAGCTCAACCAGAGACATGCCAATGGGATTGGGGCGAAAGGTGGAGCGGGTGGCGAAGACGCCCATACGCGCGTTGCCCCCGAGACGGGGAGGGCGCACCGTCGGACGCCAGCCGCCTTCCATGGTCTGATGAAACACAAACAGGATCCACAGATGGCTGAAGCTTTCCAGACCACGCACGGCGTCGGCCTGGTTGTAGGGCGCGATCAGATGGAGTTCTCCGCCGCCGTGCTTGACCAGACCCGGCTGGCGAGGTACGGCAAACTTCTCTTTATACGGCGAGCGGATCACGCCTATCTGCGCGAACTGAAATGCACTCATTGCGCCGAGACGTTAAGCGCCGAGCCCAGACAAACCGCCTGACGGTAGCAGCCTGGGGTGCCGCTGGTCACTTCGCAGCGGTGCAGCAGGACAGCATTGGCTTTCATACGTGCGGCATTAATCTGCAGGCGCTTGCGGGCGGTAGGGATATTCGGCGGAGAATCCTGATTCGAGGCCTGGCAGGACTCGCCAGACACTTCCCCCAGATCGCGGAATGGTTTACCTACCAGCTCTGACGCATCGGTATAAATACGTACCGGCGCCGGACGGGTTGCGCGTGGTTTGCTCGGCTCCGATTTAACCGGGGGAGTTGCAGTGCTTTGAACAGGTTCAACGGGAGATCTGCTTAGCATGGAACAACCGCTTAACATGAGTGCTAACAAACAGACCGGTAAAGCACGCATAGTATTTCCTCAATGAATAAAAACAGGGCGTTATTGAATCAGGTGCTTGCATAAATGACAAGACGGGCGTGAAGCCCGTCCTGAATGATATTACGGTGAGAAAAGATTACCAGCCTTTCACTGCGCCGCCGTTAAAGATCTTGTTTGCTGCTTCGTAAACTTCATCGCTCTGGTAAGCCTGAACGAATTTTTTCACATTCTCAGCATCTTTATTGTCTTCACGCGCCACGATCAGGTTCACGTACGGCGACTCTTTCCCTTCAACAAAGATGCCGTCTTTCGCCGGGGTCAGGCCAATCTGGCTGGCGTAAGTGGTGTTGATAACGGCCAGCGCAATCTGCGCGTCGTCAAGAGAACGCGGCAGCTGCGGCGCTTCCAGTTCAACAATCTTCAGGTTTTTCGGGTTCTCGACGATATCCAGCGAGGTCGGCAGCAGGCCTACGCCGTCCTTCAGTTTGATCAGGCCCACCTGCTGCAGCAGCAGCAGAGAACGACCGAGGTTGGTCGGATCGTTAGGGACGGCGATCTGCGAGCCCGGCTGCAGTTCGTCCAGCGATTTGATTTTCTTCGAGTAACCCGCGATCGGGTAGACGAAGGTGTTGCCGACAGCCACCAGCTTGTAGCCGCGGTCTTTAATCTGCTGGTCGAGATACGGTTTATGCTGGAAGGCGTTGACGTCGATATCGCCTTTGCTCAGCGCTTCGTTCGGCAGAACGTAATCGTTGAAGGTCACCAGCTCAACGTCAAGGCCATACTTCTCTTTTGCCACTTTCTGCGCGACTTCAGCGACCTGCTGCTCCGCCCCGACGATAACGCCGACTTTAATATGATTCGGATCTTTTTCATCCTGACCGCAACCCACCAGCGCCAGAGAACCGATTAACGCACCAACTGCCGCAAAGGTTTTGAAATTAAAGGCCATGTTATTTCCTTCCTGTAAGAATGAGTGTTGTCTGCCAATAACGTTATTTATGAGTCACAGCCCGGACGATGCGATCGCCAGAGAATTGAATTAAATAAACCAGAATAACCAGCAATACCAGTACGGTATTCATTACGGTGGCGTTGTAGCCGATATAGCCATACTGATAACCAATCTGCCCCAGACCGCCGGCGCCCACCGCGCCGCCCATGGCGGAATAGCCCACCAGGGTGATCAGGGTGATGGTGGCGGCGTTGACCAGACCCGGCAGCGCTTCAGGCAGCAGAACCTTACGCACGATCTGCAGCGGCGTGGCGCCCATCGCCCGGGAGGCTTCGATAAGGCCGGTCGGGATCTCCAGCAGGGCGTTCTCCACCATGCGAGCGATAAACGGCGCGGCGCCCACCGTCAACGGCACGATCGCCGCCTGCAGGCCGATTGAGGTGCCGACGATCACGCGGGTAAACGGGATCATCCAGACCAGCAGGATAATGAACGGGATGGAGCGGAAAATGTTCACCAGCGCCGACAGCGTCCGGTACAGTTTAGCATTGGCGACGATTTGCCCCGGACGGGTCACGTACAGCAGCACGCCCACCGGCAGACCAAGGACAAAACCGAAGAAGCCGGAGACAAAGGTCATTGCCAGCGTTTCCCATACGCCGCGCAACAGCAGCCACATCATTGCCTCAGACATAACCCAATACCTCTACTTTTACATGATGTTCCTGCAGCCAGGCGATAGCCGCCTGAGTGTCTTCCTGTGTACCGTGCATTTCGGTCAGCATGATGCCGAACTTCACCCCGCCGGCATAATCCATCTGCGCGCTAATAATGTTGTTATTCACGTTGAAGCGACGCGCGGTTTCAGAAAGCAGCGGCGCATCGACGGAGTGGCCGGTAAATTCCATGCGCAGCATCGGTACGCTATCCGCTGTGGCGGTAGGTTTCAGGCGCGCCTGGTAGTCATCAGGAATATCCAGGTGCAGCGTCGACTGAATAAACTGCTGGGCCAGCGGCGTCTTCGGATGGGAGAAGACTTCGCTCACCGTGTCCTGTTCAATCAACTGGCCGTTGCTAATCACCGCCACGCAGTCGCAGATGCGTTTCACTACATCCATTTCGTGGGTGATCAGCAGGATGGTCAGCCCCAAACGACGGTTAATGTCTTTCAGCAGTTCGAGAATGGAACGGGTGGTGGCCGGATCCAGGGCGCTGGTGGCTTCATCGCACAGCAGCACCTTGGGGTTACTGGCCAGCGCGCGGGCAATGGCGACACGCTGTTTCTGGCCGCCGGAGAGATTAGCCGGATAGCTGTCGTGCTTATCGCCCAGGCCGACAAGATCCAGCAGCTCCGTCACACGGCGTTTGATTTCTGCCTGCGGCGTGTTATCCAGCTCCAGGGGTAACGCTACGTTGCCGAAAACGGTGCGGGATGCCAGCAGGTTAAAATGCTGGAAAATCATGCCAATCTGACGGCGAGCGCGGGTTAGCTCTTTTTCCGACAGCGCAGTCAGTTCCTGACCGTCAACCTGTACGCTGCCCTCGGTCGGGCGCTCCAGCAGGTTAACGCAGCGAATCAGCGTACTTTTACCGGCGCCTGAGGCACCGATGACGCCGTAAATTTGTCCGGCAGGGACATGCAGGCTGACATTGTTCAGCGCCTGAATGCTGCGATTCCCCTGCTGGAACACTTTGGTGATATTGGAAAGTTTAATCATCAGTTATTTATTATCGTTTAGCCGTTTGCCGTGGCATTTTCTTCTGCCGTATCCAGGCGATGCCTGGCAATGAAATGGATGTTAAGGCATCCAGACGTCTAAATCAATCTGACTCTTTATAATGAGCACTTTCTTGCATGCGGAAACATGCGATACTAACGGCACTAGCCTTTTTCAGGAGCAAACCGGTGGCAAAGTCAGTACCCGCAATTTTTCTCGACCGTGACGGCACCATTAATGTCGATCATGGCTACGTCCACGAAATCGACAATTTTGAATTTATCGATGGCGTCATTGACGCAATGCGCGAGCTCAAAGAGATGGGCTACGCGCTGGTGCTGGTCACTAACCAGTCCGGTATTGCTCGCGGTAAATTTACCGAAGCCCAGTTCGAAACGCTGACCGAATGGATGGACTGGTCTCTGGCAGACCGTGGCGTCGATCTGGACGGTATCTATTATTGCCCGCATCACCCGCAGGGTGCGGTTGAGGAGTACCGTCAGACCTGTGATTGCCGTAAACCGCATCCGGGGATGCTGATCTCCGCCCGCGATTATCTGCATATCGATATGGCCGCTTCCTATATGGTAGGGGACAAACTGGAAGATATGCAGGCTGCAGCGGCCGCTGATGTCGGTACTAAAGTGCTGGTGCGTACCGGTAAGCCTGTTACTGAAGAAGCGGAAAAAGCCGCGGATTGGGTGCTAAATAGCCTGACCGAGCTGCCGGCGGCGATTAAAAAGCAGCAAAAATAAGCGTTGCGTATAAAAGATGAGCGGTTGAAATAAAATTGTATTTTTCCGCTTGTCATTCCCGGCGGGCTCCCTATAATGCGCCTCCATCGACACGGCGGATGTGAATCACTTCACACAAACAGCCGGTTCGGTTGAAGAGAAAAATCCTGAAAAACGGGTTGACTCTGAAAGAGGAAAGCGTAATATACGCCACCTCGCGACAGAGCGCTAAAGCGCGTCGCAAC
>NZ_JAKUZS010000008.1:0-355647 GCF_030128585.1 Klebsiella sp. K5-204 | reverse complement strand
TTGAGACTTGGTATTCATTTTTCGTCCGAGGACGTTAAGAATCCATGTCACTTTGAGTGCCCACACAGATTGTCTGATAAATTGTTAAAGAGCAGTTGCGACGCGCTTTAGCGCTCTGTCGCGAGGTGGCGTATATTACGCTTTCCTCTTTCAGAGTCAACCCGTTTTTCAGGATTTTTCTCTTCAACCGAACCGGCTGTTTGTGTGAAGTGATTCACATCTGCCGTGTCAGTGGGAGCGCATTATAGGGAGTTCGTCGGAAGTAGCAAGGGTTAAAATAGAAAAATCTTATCGACCGCTCATTATTTGAACTTTTCGCTTATTCCTCTTCCTACCATTAAAGCCGCCATCCCAGTGTTCATGCGGCCTGCAGCGTAGCTAACTCGAAAATTGGTTTTTGGCAAAAATGTGATTTTTCTCTCTTACCCAACGCCATTATCGCGCCGATGGTGAATTAAGCGCCACTCTTGACCCACGACAAAGCGCCCGCCCAGCCCCCGTTTCTATAATCAGGCCCGTTTCTTCTTACTGGTAATAATCGATGGCTTATCAACTCAACATTAACTGGCCCGAGTTTTTAGAGAAATACTGGCAAAAGCAGCCGGTGGTTTTAAAAAACGCGTTTCCGGACTTCGTCGACCCGATTACGCCGGACGAGCTGGCCGGGTTAGCCATGGAGCCGGAAGTCGACAGCCGGCTGGTCAGTCTGGCCAACGGTAAATGGCAGGCCAGCAATGGACCTTTTGAACATTTCGATGGCCTGGGCGAGACCGGCTGGTCGCTGCTGGCCCAGGCGGTAAACCACTGGCATATGCCGGCCGCCGAGCTGGTGCGACCGTTCCGCGTACTGCCGGACTGGCGTCTGGACGACCTGATGATCTCCTTCTCCGTCCCCGGCGGCGGCGTCGGGCCGCATATCGATCAGTATGACGTCTTTATTATTCAGGGCATGGGCAGCCGCCGCTGGCGCGTGGGCGATAAGCTGCCGATGCGTCAGTTCTGCCCGCATCCCGCGCTGCTGCACGTCGACCCGTTCCCGCCGATTATTGATGAGGATCTGCAGCCGGGCGATATCCTCTATATTCCGCCGGGATTCCCGCACGATGGTATCACCCACGAAACCGCGCTGAACTACTCCGTGGGTTTCCGCGGGCCCAACGGGCGCGACCTGATCAGCAGCTTCGCCGACTATGTGCTGGAGAACGATCTCGGCGGCGAGCACTACAGCGATCCGGACCTCACCTGCCGCGAGCATCCGGGCCGGGTTGAAGAGTATGAACTCGAACGTCTGCGCGGCATGATGATCGACATGATTCGCCAGCCGGAAGACTTCAAGCAGTGGTTCGGCAGTTTCGTCACCACCCCGCGTCACGAGCTGGATATTGCGCCGGCGGAACCACCGTATGAAGAAGAGGAAGTCGTCGATGCGCTGCTGGGCGGCGAAAAACTTTCTCGCCTGAGCGGCCTGCGCGTTCTGCATATCGGCGACAGCTTCTTCGTGCATAGCGAACAGCTGGACACCACCGATGCCGAAGCGCTGGATGCATTATGCCGCTATACCTCATTAGGCCAGGAGGAGCTCGGCAGCGGCCTGCAAAACCCGGCTTTTGTGAGCGAACTGACGCGCCTGATTAATCAAGGCTACTGGTACTTCGAAGAGTAAGCCGCGGTACGACTACGGGCAGCCGCCTGGCGCTGCCCGCTGGCTATCAGCCGTTATTGCGCCTGTTTCGGCAGCACTACAATAAACCGCGTCGAGCGCAGATCGGACTGCGCCGCCACGCTGCCGTGGTGGGCGCTGACGATGGATTTCACAATCGCCAGGCCGATGCCGCTGCCCTCCCCTTTGCGCTGGCGCGAGGGGTCGACGCGATAGAAACGGTCAAACAGCCGCGGCAGATGTTCGGCGGCAATCGGCGTACCGGGGTTCTCCACCACCAGGCGGATCGTCTCCGCGCTTTCGCTCAGCGCGATCGTCACCGCCTGGCCAGCCGGGGTGTAGCGGATCGCGTTCGACAGCAAGTTGCTGATCGCCCGCCGCAGCATCAACGGATCGCCCGTCACCCGGCAGGGGCTGCCGTCAAAGCGCAGCGCTACCGCTTTCTCTTCCGCCCACGCCTCGAAAAACTCAAACACCTTATGCACCTCCTCAGCCAGATCCAGTTCCCGCTGTTCGGGGATCAGCTGGTTGTTATCGGCCTGGGCGAGGAACAGCATATCGCTGACCATCCGCGACATGCGCGAGAACTCTTCAAGATTGGAGTAGAGCACCTCTTCCAGCTCCGGCTGGCTGCGGCTCTGGCTTAAGGCGATTTCGGTTTGCGTCACCAGGTTGGTGATCGGCGTGCGGATCTCATGGGCGATATCGGCGGAGAAGTTCGACTGGCGGGTAAAGACATCCTCCATTCGCTCCAGCATATGGTTAAAGGACAGCGCCAGCCGCTCCAGTTCGATAGGCACCGCCTGCGGGTCGAGGCGCACGTCGAGATCCCGCGAGGTAATATTCTGGATCTGCCGGCTGATCTGGCGGATAGGCTTATGCCCCTGATAGACCACAAACAGCACGATGGCGATGATCAGCAGGCTGATTATCGACGCGGCGGAAATCAGCTTCGCTTTCAGCTCATTAATATAGTGCAGGTGAAAATCGATGGATAAGGCCATCAGCAGATGGTACGCCGGCTTGCCATCCGCCTGCTTGCCCAGCGGCAGCATGATCAGCCGCCAGGCACGGGTCTCCATTTGATGATTATCGTGCGCCATTGCCCGCGGCTGCGGGTCGGTCCATGAAATCACATTCCCGTCGCGCAGCTGCATCGCCAGGCCTGGCGTACTCAGCATATGGCTGAGATCCGGCCCGTTGGGCGACTGGAACAGAATATTGCCCTGCCCATCGTCCAGGCAGATAAAGACGTTGGCGTAGCCCGCAATGATATTCTTCACGATCTCCAGCCGCCGCGCCTGCGGGTAGTCAGCGTGGTCGAGGACCGTCTCCAGGGTGGTGCTGAGCTGCCTGAGATCGTGAACGTCGCGCTCTTCAAAATGCGCCTTCACCGAATGGATCATGATCCAGGTGAAGGCAAAGAAGGCGATGATGGTGGCGAGGCTAATAAAGAAACTCAGCCGGGTGGCCAGGGAAAAGGGGCGCTTAGCGACCATCCGGCACCTCAAGCATATAGCCGACGCCGCGCACAGTCTGGATCAGCTTCGGCTCGAAGTCGTTATCGATTTTGGCGCGCAGCCGCTTCACCGCCACATCTATCGCGTTGGTATCGCTGTCGAAATTCATATCCCACACCTGCGAGGCAATCAGCGAACGCGGCAGCACTTCGCCCTGATGGCGCAGGAAGAACTCCAGCAGAGTGAACTCCTTGCTGGTCAGGGTGATGCGGGTGGCGCCGCGCGTCACCTTACGGCTGACCAGATCGACGCTGAGATCCGCCGCCTGAAACTGGCTTTCGACAATGACCGCCGCCCCGCGGCGCAGCAGCGTCCGCACCCGCGCCAGCAGTTCCGCAAAGGCGAACGGCTTCACCAGATAGTCGTCGGCGCCCAGCTCCAGCCCCTTCACCCGATGCTCAATGGTGCCCAACGCGGTAAGCAGCAGGATCGGCATGCCTTTCCCGGCGGCGCGCAGCATGCGCACGATATCCCAGCCGTTCACGTCCGGCAGCATGATGTCGAGGATCAGCAGATCATAGTCGCCGGTCATCGCCAGGTGATAGCCGTTAAGGCCGTTATCGGCCAGGTCGACGACGAAGCCAGCCTCGGTAAGCCCTTTGGTCAGGTACTCCCCGGTTTTCTTCTCATCTTCGACAATCAATATCTTCACCGCCGGCTCCTTCACGCGCGTTCTGTGCGGGTATTCAATTTTAGAGGAGCGCCTCCGGATAGCAATGAAATATCAGGAAAATGACAGCTTTGTCATTTTCCTGTCACGTCCTGAACAGAGGCCGCTACGTAAAGTAGCCGCCATGGATAAATCGTCGAAAACGTCTGCCGCCATGCGCCCAATAACGCTTCTTACCCTCAGCGTGATACTCGCCTTAACCGGCTGTGTCTCGCTCGCTCCGGACTACCAGCGCCCCGCCGCGCCGGTACCGCAGCAGTTCTCTCTCAGCCAGAACAAGCTGGTTCCCGCTACCGCGAGCTATCAGGAGACCGGCTGGCGAACCTTTTTCGTCGACCCGCAGGTGAAAAGCCTGATAGGCACCGCGCTGACCAACAACCGCGATCTGCGGATGGCGACGCTGAAAGTGCAGGAAGCCCGCGCCCAGTATCGGGTGACCGATGCCGACCGCTACCCGCAATTGAACGGTGACGGTAGCACCACCTACGGCGGCAAACTTAAAGGCGACACCACCACCAGCAGCGATTACGCCGCCGGGCTGAATCTCAACTATGACCTCGACTTCTTTGGCCGGCTGAAAAACCTCAGCGAGGCCGACCGGGAGAACTTCTTCGCCAGCGAAGAGGCACGGCGCGCAGTGCATATCCTGCTGATTGCTAACGTTTCACAAAGCTACTTCAACCAGCGGCTGGCGGCAGCGCAGCTGCAGGTGGCCAACGACACCCTGCAAAACTATCAGCAGTCTTATGCGTTCGTTGAAAAACAGCTGCTGACCGGCAGCACCACCGTCCTGGCGCTGGAGCAGGCGCGGGGGATGATCGAGAGCACCCGCGCCGAGATCGCCAGGCGGCAGGGCCAGCTGGCGCAGGCTAATAACGCTCTGCAGCTGTTGCTCGGTAGTTATCAACATCTGCCGGACGATAGCGCCAGCAGCGCCGTCGACCTGCAAGGCGTAACCCTGCCGCCGTCGCTCTCTTCAGCTATCCTGCTGCAGCGGCCGGATATTTTAGAGGCCGAACACAGCCTGCGGGCGGCCAACGCCAACATCGGCGCCGCGCGGGCGGCCTTCTTCCCGTCGATCACCCTGACCAGCTCGCTCTCCGGCAGCAGCAGCGAGCTCGCCAGCCTGTTTAACGCCGGCAGCGCGATGTGGAACTTCATCCCCAAAATCGACATTCCGATTTTCAACGCCGGGCGCAATCAGGCCAACCTCGATCTGGCGGAGATCCGCCAGCAGCAGCAGGTGGTCAACTACGAGCAAAAAATTCAGTCCGCTTTTAAGGAAGTGGCCGACGCGCTGGCCCTGCGCCAAAGCCTGGCCGATCAGATCGCCGCCCAGGAGCGCTATCTCGCTTCACTCAATATCACCCTGCAGCGCGCCACCGCGCTCTATCGCCACGGCGCGGTCAGCTACATCGAAGTGCTGAGCGCCCAGCGCGACATTTTCACCACCCGACAAACCCTGCTGGAACTCAACTATTCCCGTCAGGCAAATGAAATCACCCTGTTCACCGCCCTCGGCGGCGGCTGGATGGAATAACCCGAGGAGTCTTGATTATGAATTCACTGTCTAAAGTCGCCCTGTTCACTCTGATTTCTGGCGCGGTGTTCGCCGCCCAGGCCGCCGACCCGCACGCCGGCATGGCGATGCACGAACAGCCCGCCGCCGCGCAAACGCAAAGCATCAGCGGCAAAGGGGTCATTAAAGCCATTGATATGGATAGCAAAAAAATCACCATTGCCCACGAAGCCATCCCGGCGGTGAACTGGCCGCCGATGACCATGCGCTTCACCATCACCCCGCAGACCCAGCTCAACAATGTGAAGGACGGCGACAGCGTGGACTTCACCTTCGTTCAGCAGGGCAATCTGTCGCTGTTACAGGATATCCGCGCCCACTAATGGCCCGGCGACGGTAGGCTCCTCAACAACTGAATGGACGACACATGGCATCCCTGACACTGAAAAACACGGCGCTGATCCTCGGCAGCATGGCGATCGGCGGCGCGCTCACCGCAGCGCTGTATACCCGGATGGCGCCGCCCCTCGACGCTACCGCCGCCGCCCCGGCGGCCGAGCAGCAGCGAAAAGTGCTGTTCTGGTACGACCCGATGTACCCGAACACCCGCTTTGATAAACCGGGTAAATCGCCGTTTATGGATATGGACCTGGTGCCGAAATACGCCGATGAGGAGAGTGCCGCCGCCGGTGCGCCGGGGGTGCGTATCGACCCGACGCAGACCCAGAATCTCGGGGTGAAAACCGCCGCCGTCACCCGCGGGCCGCTGCGCTACGCCCAGACCTTCCCGGCCAACATCAGCTACAACGAGTACCAGTACGTGATTATGCAGGCGCGGGCGGCGGGTTTTATCAATAAAGTCTATCCCCTGACCGTCGGCGACAAAGTGCAACAAGGTACGCCGCTGCTGGAACTGACCATCCCAGACTGGGTGGAAGCGCAGAGCGAATACCTGCTATTGCAGGAGACCGGCGGCACCGCCACCCAGGTCGAGGGGATCCTCGAGCGGCTGCGTCTCGCCGGAATGCCGGACGACGATATCCGCCGCCTGAAAGCCACGCGCAAGATCCAGACCCGCTTCACCCTCAAGGCGCCCATCGACGGGGTGATCACCGCCTTCGATCTGCGCGCCGGAATGAACATCGCTAAAGATAACGTGGTGGCGAAAATTCAGGGTATGGACCCGGTGTGGGTCAGCGTGGCGGTCCCCGAGTCCATCGCCTGGCTGATTAAAGACGTCTCGCAGTTCCGCATTCAGGTTCCCGCCTGGCCGGACAAAACCTTCCGCATCAGCAAATGGACGATTCTCCCCAGCGTCGATAGTGCCACCCGCACCCTGCAGCTACGCCTGCAGGTGAACAACCCGGATGAAGCGCTGAAGCCGGGGATGAACGCCTATCTGCAGCTGACCAGTGACAGCGAACCGATGCTGCTGATCCCCTCCA
This sequence comes from Klebsiella sp. K5-204, assembly GCF_030128585.1. Taxonomy (NCBI): domain Bacteria; kingdom Pseudomonadati; phylum Pseudomonadota; class Gammaproteobacteria; order Enterobacterales; family Enterobacteriaceae; genus Klebsiella; species Klebsiella sp. K5-204. The sequence continues at coordinate 348,833 of NZ_JAKUZS010000008.1, read as the reverse complement.
AAGCGCTGATCGACAGCGGCAGCGAGCAGCGGGTGATCACCATGGATAACGAGGGCCGCTTCGTGCCGAAGCAGGTCCAGGTTTTCCATGAATCCAATGGCGTCACGGCCATTCGCAGCGGGCTGAAGGAGGGCGAGAAGGTGGTCGCCAGCGGCCTGTTCCTGATCGACTCGGAAGCCAATATCGCCGGCGCGCTGGAGCGCATGCGCGCGCAGGCCCCTGATGCCGCTGCCGCCCACGCGCACTGAGGAACGGAACAATGATTGAATGGATTATCCGCCGCTCGGTGGCCAACCGCTTCCTGGTGATGATGGGCGCGCTGTTTCTCAGCCTCTGGGGGACCTGGACCATCGTCCACACCCCGGTGGACGCCCTGCCGGATCTCTCCGACGTACAGGTGATCGTCAAAACCAGCTATCCGGGGCAGGCGCCGCAGATCGTCGAAAACCAGGTCACCTGGCCGCTAACCACCACCATGCTGTCGGTGCCCGGCGCCAGAACGGTGCGCGGCTTCTCGCAGTTTGGCGACTCTTATGTGTATGTGATTTTTGAAGACGGCACCGATCCTTACTGGGCGCGCTCGCGGGTGCTGGAATATCTCAACCAGGTGCAGGGCAAACTGCCCGCCGGGGTCAGCGCCGAAATGGGCCCGGACGCCACCGGCGTCGGCTGGGTCTTCGAGTACGCGCTGGTCGACCGCAGCGGCAAGCACGATCTCGCCGAACTGCGCTCCCTGCAGAACTGGTTCTTAAAATATGAGCTGAAAACCATTCCTAACGTCTCGGAAGTGGCGTCGGTGGGCGGCGTGGTCAAGGAGTACCAGATTGTCGTCGACCCGATGAAGCTGACCCAGTACGGCATCAGCCTCGGCGAGGTGAAATCGGCGCTGGACGCCTCTAACCAGGAGGCGGGCGGCTCTTCGGTCGAACTGGCGGAAGCCGAATATATGGTGCGCGCCAGCGGCTATCTGCAGACCCTCGACGACTTCAAAAACATTGTACTGAAAACCGGCGATAACGGCGTGCCGGTCTATCTCGGCGACGTCGCGCGGGTGCAGGTCGGCCCGGAGATGCGCCGCGGCATTGCCGAACTGAACGGCGAAGGCGAAGTGGCCGGCGGCGTGGTGATCCTGCGCTCCGGCAAGAACGCCCGGGAAGCGATCTCGGCGGTCAAAGAAAAACTGGCGTCGCTGCAAAGCAGCCTGCCGGAAGGGGTTGAAGTGGTCACCACCTACGACCGCAGCCAGCTTATCGACCGCGCCATCGATAACCTCAGCCACAAGCTGCTGGAAGAGTTTATCGTCGTCGCCCTGGTCTGCGCCCTGTTCCTGTGGCACGTGCGCTCGGCGCTGGTGGCGATTATCTCCCTGCCGCTCGGCCTGTGCTTCGCCTTTATCATGATGCATTTCCAGGGACTCAACGCCAACATCATGTCGCTGGGCGGGATCGCCATTGCGGTGGGGGCGATGGTCGATGCCGCCATCGTGATGATTGAGAACGCCCACAAGCGGCTGGAGGAGTGGACGCATCAGCATCCGGGAGAGAAGCTCGGCAACGACAGGCGCTGGAAAATCATTACCGATGCCTCGGTGGAGGTTGGCCCGGCGCTGTTTATCAGCCTGCTGATCATCACCCTGTCGTTTATCCCCATTTTCACCCTCGAAGGCCAGGAGGGCAAACTGTTCGGCCCGCTGGCCTTCACCAAAACCTGGTCGATGGCCGGAGCGGCGCTGCTGGCGATCATGGTGATCCCGATCCTGATGGGCTTCTGGATCCGCGGCAGGATCCCGGCGGAGAGCAGTAACCCGCTGAACCGCTTTTTGATCCGCATTTACCATCCGCTGCTGCTGAAGGTCCTGCACTGGCCGAAGACCACCCTGCTGATCGCGCTCCTGTCGATCCTGACGGTTGTCTGGCCGCTTAACCGGGTCGGCGGCGAGTTTCTGCCGCAGATCAACGAGGGCGATCTGCTGTATATGCCGTCAACGCTGCCCGGGATCTCCGCCTCGCAGGCGGCGGATATGCTGCAGAAGACCGACAAGCTGATCATGACGGTGCCGGAGGTGGCGCGGGTGTTCGGCAAAACGGGTAAGGCAGACACCGCTACCGACTCAGCGCCGCTGGAGATGGTGGAGACCACTATTCAGCTCAAACCGCAGGATCAATGGCGGCCGGGGATGACCATGGAGAAGATCGTCGACGAACTGGACAAAACCGTGCGCCTGCCGGGGCTGGCGAACCTGTGGGTGCCGCCGATCCGCAACCGCATCGACATGCTCTCCACCGGCATCAAGAGCCCGATCGGCATTAAAGTTTCCGGCACTAACCTGGCCGATATCGACGCCATCGCCGGGCAAATTGAGGGGGTGGCGCGCAGCGTGCCGGGCGTGACCTCGGCGTTAGCCGAGCGGCTGGTGGGCGGGCGCTACCTCGACATTGATATTCAGCGTGAGAAGGCGGCCCGCTACGGGATGACCGTCGGCGACGTGCAGCTGTTCGTCTCGTCCGCTATCGGCGGGGCGATGGTCGGCGAAACGGTGGAGGGGGTCGAGCGCTATCCGATCAACATCCGCTATCCGCAGAGCTACCGCGACAGTCCGCAGACCCTGCGCCAGCTGCCGATCCTCACCCCGCTGAAGCAGCAGATCGTCCTCGGCGACGTCGCCGAGGTGAAGGTGGTCAGCGGGCCATCGATGCTGAAGACCGAGAACGCCCGCCCCACCAGCTGGATCTACATCGACGCCCGCGACCGCGACATGGTGTCAGTGGTGCACGATCTGCAGCAGGCCATCGGCAAGGAGGTGAAGCTGAAGCCGGGCATCAGCGTGTCATATTCCGGGCAGTTTGAGCTGCTGGAGCGCGCCAATCAGAAGCTGAAGCTGATGGTGCCGATGACGCTGATGATTATCTTTGTGCTGCTGTACCTGGCGTTCCGCCGCGTCGGCGAGGCGCTGCTGATCATCGCCAGCGTGCCGTTCGCTCTTGTGGGCGGTATCTGGTTCCTCTACTGGATGGGCTTCCATCTGTCGGTGGCCACCGGTACCGGCTTTATCGCCCTGGCCGGGGTGGCCGCGGAGTTTGGCGTGGTGATGCTGATGTACCTGCGCCACGCCATCGAGGCGGAGCCGGCGCTGGAGAACCCGCAGACCTTCAGCGCCGGGAAGCTCGACGAGGCGCTGTATCAGGGGGCAGTACTGCGCGTGCGGCCGAAGGCGATGACCGTGGCGGTGATTATCGCCGGCCTGCTGCCGATTTTGTGGGGCACCGGCGCCGGGTCGGAGGTGATGAGCCGCATCGCCGCGCCGATGATTGGCGGAATGATCACCGCCCCGCTGCTGTCGCTGTTTATTATTCCGGCGGCGTATAAGCTGATGTGGCTGTCCCGGCATCGTGGCAAGCGCGGCCGCTAGCCCACCGCGTTTACGCCGGTCCGGGAAATTGGCTATAGTGGCGCCATTCTTCTGGCCGGCGTGAACGTCCCTATGAATCTAAACCTGGTATGTTATTCCCTGCTGCTGCTCACCGCTGTGGGCAGCGCCCTGCTCCCCTACCCGCTGGCGATGTGGTTTTTACTGAGCAGCCTTCTGACATGGCTTATCTATGGCGCCGACAAGCTGGCGGCGCGCAAAGCCTGGCGACGGGTGCCGGAAACCACGCTGCTGGTGCTCGGCCTGGCGGGAGGCTGGCCGGGGGCGATCCTCGGCCAGCAGTGTTTTCGCCATAAAACGCAAAAGCAGCCCTTCCGGACGTGGTTTTTCATCAGCGTGGCGCTGAACGTGGCGGCGCTGGCCGGGCTGTATGCGGTTTACTCTGGCATGCTCAGCCGCTAAGGGGCGAGGCTAGCGCGGCGTCTGGCGGATCCACACCAGTCGATCGACGTCAAAGCCCAGTTCGCGCGCGGTATTCAGGTAATCCTGCTTCACCGCCGCCGGAATGGTGGGGGTGCGCGACAGGATCCACAGATAGTCGCGGTTGGGGCCGCTGACCAGCGCATACTGGTAGTCGTCGTCCAGACGGATCACGTTATAGCCGCCGTAGAACGGCCCGAAGAACGACACCTTCAGCGCCGCGGTGGTGGGGGCGCCGGTGAAATAGGCTTTCCCGTCGCTCTCATTCCAGCGTTTTTTGACCGGGTCATAACCGCGATTGACGACGCTGATCCCCCCGTCGCTGCGGGCGCCGTAGGTGGCGGTCACCTGCTCCAGGCCTCGCTCGAAGCGATTCTCCAGGCGAGCGACCTCATACCATTTCCCGAGGTAACGGCTGGCGTCAAACCCGCTAATCGGCTGAACGCCCTTCGGCGGGGTGGGCGATTTGCAGGCCACCAGGGTCAACGCGATAGCGACGCCAGTGACAACAGGCCATAGCTTCATGAGAACTCCTTTCATTTACGCGGTTGGGGAAAGTGTAGTGCAAAGCCGCTACACTTCACGCCAGCCGACGTGATTCGTAGTATATTGAGAATATTCTTTGTTAACAGGTGGCCTCCATGCCTTACTCCATCGGCGAATTTGCCCGACTTTGCGGGATAAATGCGACCACGCTTCGCGCCTGGCAGCGCCGCTATGGCCTGCTCAAGCCGCTGCGCACCGATGGTGGACACCGTCTGTACAGCGATGACGACGTCCAGCAGGCGCTTAAAATCCTCGACTGGGTGAAAAAAGGGGTGCCGGTCAGCCAGGTGAAGCCCCTGCTGTCGCGCCCCGGCGCGCGGCGCACCAACAACTGGCTGACGCTGCAGGAGACCATGCTGCAGCGGCTGAAAGAGGGAAAAATAGAGTCCCTGCGCCAGCTGATCTACGATGCCGGCCGCGAATATCCGCGCCAGGAGCTGGTGACCGAGGTGCTGCGTCCGCTGCGCAGCCAGGTCTCCGCCAACGTGCCGGCCATCATGACCCTGCGCGAAATCCTCGACGGCATCATCATCGCCTACACCTCATTTTGCCTCGAAGGCGACAAGAAGGCGCCCGGGGACAACTTTCTGATCACCGGCTGGCACCTGACCGACGCCTGCGAAATCTGGCTTGAAGCGCTCAAACGCACCGGTCAGGGCCATCGCATCGACGTCCTGCCGGTGCCTCCCGCCGCCCTGGCGCCGGAGATTTTCCCCCAGCGCAACTGGCTGCTGGTCACCAGCGGCAAACTCTCCGCCGCTCGTCAGAGGCAGGTCGAACTCTGGCAGCAGCAGGTCGTCTCCCTCGAGGTGATCCCGCTCTAACCCCCGGTTTTCACTTACCCCACTCTCTGTTCCGCCTGCGCCCGGCGGCGCGGCGGGCGCACGTTTGCCCTTCGTGCAGCCCGCGTTTTTCGCCCTTTAAAACACTAATCATAACAACCTGATTTTAAACATAAATAAAATATATTTTTTCACAAACTTGGACAAATAATTTTATTTGTGTAAGTTTTAAGTATGCCATTACGCCACCGTGTTTAGCCAGGATGTGATCCATGAGCACCACGCCGTCCGTCATTCGTCGTTTCGTTGAGTACTACGCCAGGCTGGATGCGCAGCCGCCCACGGCGCTGGCCGCGCTGTACCATCCGGACGCGACGCTGAGCGATCCTTTTGGTCAGCACCAGGGACTGTTTGCCATCCAGCGCTACTTTACCCATCTGCTGGCCAACGTGGAGCAGTGCCGGTTCACCATCGACGCGCCGCTCTGCGACGGTCAGCGGTTCGCCGTAACCTGGACCATGCACTGGTCGCATCCGCGTATTGCCGGCGGAGAAACCCTGGCCCTGCCGGGCTGCTCGGTGGTGGACATCGCCGGGGAACAGGTTCTCCACCAGCGCGACTACTACGACGCCGGGGAGATGATCTACGAGCATCTTCCCCTGCTGGGCTGGGCGGTACGCGGCGTGAAGCGGAGGGTGCGCTCATGATGACGGTGCTTATCACCGGCGCCAGCTCCGGGATCGGCGCCGGCCTGGCGAAATCCTTCGCGGCGGATGGCCACCTGGTCATCGCCTGCGGGCGCGATGCTTCGCGCCTGACGGCGCTGCAGCAGTTCAGCCCCAACATCAGCGCGCGCCTGTTCGATATGACAGACAGGGACGCCTGTCGCCAGGCGCTGACGGGCTGTTTTGCCGACCTGATCATTCTCTGCGCCGGCACCTGCGAATATCTCGACCACGGACAGGTGGATGCCGCCCTCGTGGAGCGGGTGATGGCCACCAACTTCCTCGGGCCGGTGAACTGCCTGGCGGCGCTGCAGACGCAGCTGGAGGCAGGCGATCGGGTGGTGCTGGTCAGCTCCATGGCGCACTGGCTGCCCTTCCCGCGCGCGGAAGCCTATGGCGCCTCCAAGGCGGCGCTGACCTGGTTTGCCAATAGCCTGCGTCTGGACTGGGAGCCGAAAGGGGTGGCCGTCACGGTGGTCTCTCCAGGCTTCGTCGACACCCCGCTGACGCGCAAAAACGACTTCGCCATGCCCGGCCGGGTGAGCGTCGATCGGGCGGTGGCGGCGATCCGCCACGGCCTGGCGAAGGGCAAAGACCACATCGCCTTCCCCACCGGCTTCAGCCTGACCCTGCGGCTGCTGGCCAGCCTGCCGTCAGGTATACAGCGCCTGCTGTTGCGCAGGATGGTGCGCTCATGAACATCGCCATCATCGGCAGCGGTATCGCCGGGCTGACCTGCGCCTGGCGGCTGGCCGGACACCATCAGGTGACGCTGTTCGAAGCGGGCGCCGCGCCGGGCGGCCACACCGCCACCGTGGATGTCGCCACGCCGCAGGGCACCTGGGCCATCGATACCGGATTTATTGTCTACAACGATCGCACTTATCCGCGCTTTATGGGCCTGCTCAGCGAGCTGGGGATCGACGGGCAAAAAACGCAGATGAGCTTCTCGGTCCACAACCCGGCCAGCGGCCTGGAGTACAACGGCCACAGCCTGACCTCGCTCTTCGCCCAGCGACGCAATCTGCTGAAGCCGGCCTTCTGGGGGCTGCTGAGCGAGATCGTCCGCTTCAACCGGCTGGCGAAACTGGCGCTGACCGAGGCGCTGGATCCGGGGGCGACGCTGGAGAGCTTCCTCGCCCGCCACCGTTTCAGCCCCTTCTTCGCCCGCCATTATATCCTGCCGATGGGGGCGGCCATCTGGTCGTCGTCGCTGCAGGAGATGCGCCGCTTCCCGCTGCCGCTGTTTTTGCGCTTCTTTGAACACCACGGCCTGCTGGACATTCGCGATCGCCCGCAGTGGTACGTGGTGCCCGGCGGTTCCCGGGAATACGTTCGCGCCCTGCTCGCCAGGCTCGGCGACCGCCTGGACCTGCGGCTCAACGCGCCGGTGCAGCAGGTGGAGCGCTACCCGACAGGGGTTACCCTGCGGCTGGCGTCCGGGGAGGCGCATTTTGACCAGGTGATCTTCGCCTGCCACTCCGCGCAGGCGCTGGCGATGCTGGCGGCGCCCACCGACGCCGAGCGTGAGGTGCTGGGGGATATCGGCTGGCAGCGCAACGAGGTGGTGCTGCACAGCGATCCGCGCTGGCTGCCGGCGCGTCAGCGCGCCTGGGCCAGCTGGAACTATCGCCTGAGCGACGGGGATCGGGCCCGGGCCTGCGTCACCTACAACATGAATATTCTCCAGGGGCTGCCCGCGGGCGCGCCGCTGTTCTGCGTCACCCTGAACCCGGACGCGCCGGTGGACGAGCGCTACGTCTGGCAGCGCTTCGTCTATGAGCATCCGCTGTTTAACCCGCAAAGCTGGTCGGCCCAGCTGCGGCGCGAAGAGATTAACGGCCAGCAGCGGAGCTGGTACTGCGGGGCCTACTGGTACAACGGCTTTCATGAGGACGGGGTGCGCAGCGCGCTCGACGTGGTGCAGGGCATCGCCGCGGCGGAGGGCAACTGAAATGAACAGCTGCCTCTATCATGGCGTCCTGCGCCACCGTCGCCTGCAGCCGAAGGCGCACCACTTCGTCTACCGCCTGTTTATGGCCTGGCTCGACCTCGACGAACTGGACAGGCTGCCTGAGGCGGGCATCCGTCGCAACCGCCTGGCCGCCGCCGCCTGGTACGACGCCGATTATCCGCTGGGCGCGCCGCTGAAGGCTCAGGCGCTGAACCGGCTGGAGAGCCTGACCGGCTGCCGCCCGGCGGGACGCGTGATGCTCCTGACCCAGCTGCGCTACTTCGGCTTCCATTTTAATCCGGTCAACTTTTACTACTGCTATGACGAGGCCGACACCCTGCGCTGGGTGCTGGCCGAAGTGCGCAACACGCCGTGGAATGAGCGTCATTACTACGCGGTGGACGGCCAGCAGGCGCGCCCGCTGGAGAAAGCCTTTCACGTTTCGCCGTTTAACCCGATGGACATGGTCTATCACTGGCGCTTCAACGCGCCCGGCAAAACGCTGCACATGCATATTGAAAACCATCAGGCCAGCAAGGTGTTCGACGCCACGCTGGCCCTGAGCCGCGTGCCGTTAACCCGCGCCAACCTGCGCGGGCTGCTGCTGCGTCTGCCGATGATGACCCTGAAAACCGTCCTCGCCATCTACTGGCAGGCGCTGCGGCTGTGGCTGAAGCGCGTGCCGCTGTACAACCATCCTGTCAGCAGGAGTGAACGCTCATGACCGATCCCGTCTTTGCGCTTGAACCCGATGTGCCGCGCAACGTGCGGCTCGCGCGCTGGCTGCTCTTTCGTCTGTTGAGCGGCCTCCGCGAAGGCTCGCTCACCGTGCGCGAAGGGGCGCAGACTTTTCATTTTGGCGACCCCGCCGCCGCGCTGCGCGCCGAGGCGCGGGTCTGCACGCCGGAGGTGTACTGGCGTCTGCTGACCGGCGGCAGCCTGGCGGCGGCCGAGGCCTGGATGGACGGCGACTGGGAGAGCCACCAGCTGACGGCGCTGCTGCAGATCCTCGCGCGCAACGGCGAGGTGCTGGGGCGTCTGGAGCGCGGCTTTCGTCTGCTGGGCAAGCCCGTCGCCCGCCTGCGCCACTGGACCCGCCGCAACACCCGCGCTCAGGCGCGGGAGAACATCGCCGCCCACTACGACCTCGGCAACGAATTTTATGCCCACTTTCTGGATGACGATCTGCTCTACTCCAGCGCGCTGTTTGCCGACGACCAGCAGGATCTGACCCAGGCCCAGCGGGCCAAGATGGCGCGCCTGTGCGACCAGCTGGCGCTCACTCCCGGCGATCATCTGCTGGAGATTGGCACCGGCTGGGGGGCGCTGGCCGAGTACGCCGCCCGCCATTACGGCTGCCGGGTCACCACCACCACCCTCTCCCGGGAGCAGCACCGCTGGGCTACCGAGCGCATGGCCCGCGCCGGGCTGCAGGATCGCGTCGAGGTGCTGCTCTGCGACTACCGCGATCTGCGCGGCGAGTACGACAAACTGGTGTCGGTGGAGATGATTGAAGCGGTTGGCCAGCGCTACCTGCCGGCCTTTTTCCGCACCTGTCAGGCGCGCCTGCGCCCGGGCGGCAAAATGGCCCTGCAGGCGATCACCATCCAGGATCAGCGCTATCGCGACTACAGCAAAAGCGTCGATTTTATCCAGCGCTACATCTTCCCGGGCGGCTTTTTGCCCAGCATCACGGCAATGAGCGAGCTGATGACCCGCCATACCGATTTTGTGGTGCGCAACCTGTTCGACATGGGCCCGGACTATGCCCGCACCCTGGCGCACTGGCGGCAGCGTTTTACCCATGCCTGGCAGGATATTGAAAAGCTCGGCTTTGATGAGCGCTTCCGCCGGATGTGGCTCTACTACTTCGGCTACTGCGAAGCCGGATTTAACGCCCGCACCATCAGCGTGGTGCAGCTCACCGCGGAGCGGGTATGACACGCCCGGCGCAGCACCTGCTGATGGCCCTCGCGTTCGATGTTTACTGGACGCTGGTGGTGATGTTGCGCGAGCGCGGCCTGCTGATCTGGCTGACGCTGGCGCTGTTCGCCTGGCTGCGGTTGCCGGCGGCCAGTCGTCCGCCCGCTCTGCTGTTGGCTGCGGCGGGCTGCGGGCTGGACGCCTGCTGGGCGCTGGCGGGGCTGATTGATTTTCCCGGCGACAGCCTGCTGCCCCTGTGGATGGTGGCCCTGTGGCTGATGTTCGCCGTCGTCTGGACCCGGCTGACCCGCACCACGACGCTTCCCGGCTGGGTGCTGGCCGCGGCGGCCACCGTCGGCGGCCCGGTGGCCTACCTGATCGGCGCTCGCCTCGGAGCCATGACCCTGCAGGTACCGACGGCGCTTGCCGTGGCCGCCATGGCCTGCGGCTGGCTGGTGCTCATGCTGTTGTTCCATCTGGGGATGGGGAGGCAAAAATGAGATTCGCCCTGTTACTGCTGTGGCTGAGCGCCCTCGCCCCGGCGGTCCACGCCGCCGACTGGCTGACGTGGCGCCGCGTCGGCGAGGCGACCCTCACCTGGGGGCCGTTCACTGTCTATCACTCACAGCTGCGCACGCCCAATGGCCGGTATGACGGCCCGCAGCAGGATCGGGCGCTGATCATCACCTACCGGCGCGACATCGATCGCGAGGCGCTGGTGGAGGCCACCCGCGACCAGTGGCAGGCGCAGGGCATTCTGCAGCAGGAGCCGCGCAGCGAAGCCTGGCTGCGCATGCTGCAGGGGATCTGGCCGGACGTCGCGCCGGGCAGCCAGCTGGCGTTCGTGGTCAGCGGCGGCGAGGGGCAGTTCTGGTACCGCGCCAGCGCCGCGCAGACCGCCTTTACCCCGCTCGGCCCGCGCCAGTCGGCGGCGTTCAGCACCCGCTTTCTCGCCATCTGGCTCGATCCGCGCACCACTTATCCCGAACTGCGTCAGCAGTTGATCGGAGGTACACCATGAAACGCATTCTGACCCGTGGCCTGGCGCTGCTGATGCTGATGCTCGCCGGCTGCAGCACCGAGGTCACCGAGTACCGGCAGCAGCAGCCCGCCCTCGACATCTTCCACTATTTTCAGGGCCGAACCGAGGCGTGGGGGATGGTGCAGGATCGCAGCGGCAAACAGCTGCGCCGCTTCCATGTAGCGATCGATGGCGACGTCGTCGGCGACACCCTGACGCTCCATGAGCGCTTTGTCTATGACGATGGCGAGAAACAGCAGCGGGTGTGGCGCATTCGCCGCACCGGCGATAACCGTTATCAGGGCACCGCCGGGGATATCGAAGGCGTGGCCAGCGGCCAGGCGGCAGGCAATGCCTTTCACTGGCGCTACAGCATGAACGTCGAGGCCAGCGGCAGCCGGTGGCTGCTGCACTTTGACGACTGGATGTTCCTGCAGGACGGCAGCCATTTGTTTAACAAAACCGAGATGAAGAAATTCGGCATTACGGTGGCCACCGTGACCCTTTTCTTTACCCGAACCACAGCAGAAGAGAGGACAGCGCCATGAACACGCAACCTGTCATTGGGATCAGCGGATGTTTAACCGGCTCAGCCGTGCGATTCGACGGCGGGCATAAGCGTATGGGCTTTGTGATGGATGAGCTCGCGCAGTGGGTGGCGTTTAAGCCCGTCTGCCCGGAGATGGCGATTGGCCTGCCCGTTCCCCGCCCGGCGCTCCGGCTGGTGCAGACCCCGGTCGGGGAGATCCGCATGCGCTTCAGCCACGCCCCGCACGAGGATGTGACGGAGAAGATGGCCGATTTCGCCAACGCCCATCTGGCAACCCTGGGCGAGCTGTCGGGCTTTATCGTCTGCGCCAAATCGCCGAGCTGCGGGATGGAGCGCGTGCGGCTGTATGATGAAAAAGGCAATCGCGGGCGTAAGGAAGGCGTGGGGCTGTTTACCGGCGCCCTGATGGCGCGCTACCCGTGGCTGCCGGTGGAAGAGGATGGCCGGCTGCACGATCCGCTGCTGCGGGAGAATTTTGTCGAGCGCGTCTTCGCCCTGCATGAACTCAACGCCCTGCGCGCCCGCGGCCTGACCCGCCACGGCCTGCTGGCCTTTCATAGCCGCTACAAGCTGCAGCTGCTGGCTCACCACCAGGCGGGCTACCGCGAGATCGGCCCGTTCGTCGCCTCGCTGCATGAATGGGAGGATCTGGAGGCTTTCTTCGAGGTCTATCGCGAAAAGCTGATGGCGATCCTCAAGCGGCCCGCCTCGCGGAAAAACCACACCAACGTGCTGATGCATATTCAGGGTTATTTCCGCGACCAGCTGAACAGCCGCCAGCGCGGCGAGTTGCGGGAGGTGATCCTCAACTATCGCGCCGGGCTGCTGCCGATCCTCGCGCCGCTGACGCTGCTTAAGCACTATCTGGCCGAGTATCCGGATCGCTACCTGCAGGCGCAGAACTATTTTGACCCCTACCCGCAGGATCTTGCCCTGCGCCTGACGGTGAACTGAGGGAACCTGGGCCAGCTGCCCGGCGGCGCTGCGCTTGCGCGGGCCTACGGGGGGATCCCGCAGGCCTCCTCAGGAACGTAGGCCGGATAAGGCATTTATGCCGCCATCCGGCACAACCACAGGTATGGAGCTTGACGTGTCCTGCCCGGCGGCGCTGCGCCTGCCGGGCCTGGGGGGTATCCCGCAGGCCTCCTCAGAAACGTAGGCCGGATAAGGCATTTATGCCGCCATCCGGCATAAATGGAGCGCACCAGTCGTAGCCCGGCTAAGCGTAGCGCCAGCCGGGAACGCTCCTTCGACAACGCTATCGCATCAGAACCACGCCTCAAACATCCCGCCGATGTTCAGCGAATCCAGCTGCTGGTCTTTGGTATTGTTGACCTTCGCGGTATGCTCGTTGTCCACCTGACCGCCGGTCACGTAGAAGCGCAGCATCGGACGGAACTCCGGCCCCATGCCGATGGCGATGTTCTGCGACAGCGTCAGCTTCCAGCCGTGGTTATCCCCGCCCTGGTCGTAGTCCACGCGCTGGTAGCCCGCTTCCAGCCAGGTGGAGTGCACGTCGTTCCAGAAGTACATCGGCCGCACGATGGCGCCGTAGTTTTTGCGGTTGTCGGTATTATCTTTGCCGTTGTCATAGTCGTGGAAGGCCAGCAGATATTCCACCTGCGCCTGCTGGGTGAACTTATGGCTGCCCTCGAAGCTGGCGTAGACCGTGGTCAGGTCGTCGGTTTTGTTGTAGACGCTGTTATCCGAGTTGTCGGAGTAGCGCAGGATCACCTTGTTCACTCCGCTGTCGTTGGTGTGGCTCAGCACCAGGCCGCCCTGCCAGGCTTCGAGACGCGCGTCGCTGTCCACCGCCTTCGAGTCAAAGCCGTAGTTGGCGTACACCTCGACATCGATCGGCCCGGCCTTGATGTTGTGGGTTTTGGTGGTCAGCGCGTAGTGGCCGTTGTCCCCGGTGTCGGAGCTGCCGGTACAGGTGATGCGCGACGGGTTGGTCTCATCGGCCATCACTTCCGGGCTACAGGATTTCACCTGCGACACCGCCGCCACGTCGAACTGCACGCCGCCGATATCAAAGTTCTTCACCCCGGCGCCCTGGCCGTCGTGGTTCATCCAGAAGTAGTCGTTGATCCCCTGTTGCGGACGCTGGTGGAAGTCGCGGCCGGCCCAGATATAGGCGTTGGGATTGGATTCCAGCACGTTGGTGACGCCGACGTAGGCCTTCTTCAGGTTAACCTCGTCGCTCCAGTGGTCGAACATGACGTTGAGATCCCAGATAGCCCCCTGCGCGCTTTTGAAGGCTTTGCTGATCTGGAATTCGCCGCCGTTGCTTTCGTTGCCCAGACGGCCGATCGCCGAGGCGCCGTTATAGGAGCCGTCGACGCCGACATATTTCTGGTCGCCGGTCTGGAAATGGGCGCCATAGCGGGCATAGCCGCTGAACTTAAGGCCGAACGGAATCGCCATATCCGGCGAGGCGGCGGTGGTCTGCGGGTTGGTAATGACGTCGACCTTTTTGTCGGCCGCGGCGTCAATTTTCGCCTGGCGGTCGGCCAGTGCTTTATCAACAGCTTTGGCGACAATGGCGTCGATCTGTTCCTGAGTAAATTCTTGCGCCATTACAGAGGTAAGCGGAAAAAACGCGGCGATAACCGCCATGGTTAATGGAAGTTTTTTTATCATTGTCATGAGTTTCTCAATATAGGTTAATTTTATTCAGACAATAACCAGCCTATTCTGAGCTGACAGAATATGTCGCTATCATCAGAACAAGTTATTTTTTATTTTGTACGGTCACAGAGGCATTACACAATTATCGCTACTCGCCCTCCCTCACTGATATTAAACAGGTGGCACAATGGCAGAACCATCCGCGCGGCGGATTGTTCCTCTATAGACAGTCAAACAGATAGCCTTTCGGCACAGACAGCATAAATACAACACGAACAAATAAACGCTATTTCCCGGCAGCGGGCAGACGGCGGAATACATGCCCCCGCAGGGGCATGTCAGCAAAAATCAACCAAAGATATAAGTATTGACGAGATTTTCGAGTAATTCCTGACGCCCGCTCTGATGCTGCGGATTCAGATTATGCTGCTCAGCGTACCGGGCAATATTATCCAGCGACATACGGCCGGCCATAATTTGCTGCCCCAGTTCGCCCTGCCAGCCGGCATAGCGTTTTGCCAGAGCCCGATCGAGCTTGCCATCCTCAATCATCCGCGCGGCCAGCTTGAGAGACAGCGCCATCACGTCCATGGCGCCAATATGGCCATAGAACATGTCGTATTTGTCGGTGCTCTGCCGGCGAACTTTGGCGTCAAAGTTCAGGCCGCCGGTGGTGAATCCCCCGGCTTTGAGGATCTCGTACATCACCAGGGTATTTTCTTCCACGCTGTTCGGGAACTGATCGGTATCCCAGCCGAGCTGCGCATCGCCGCGGTTGGCATCAACGGAGCCGAAGATCCCCAGCGCGATGGCGCTGGCGATTTCATGGTGGAAAGAGTGCCCCGCCAGGGTGGCGTGGTTGGCTTCAATGTTCACCTTGATCTCATTTTCCAGACCAAACTGCTTCAGGAAGCCATACACCGTCGCGACATCGTAATCGTACTGATGCTTGGTGGGCTCCTGCGGTTTCGGCTCGATAAGCAGCGTGCCGCCAAAGCCAATCTTATGCTTGTGCTCCACCACCATCTGCAGGAAGCGGCCAATCTGCTCGCGCTCCTGACGCAGGTCGGTATTCAGCAGGGACTCGTAACCTTCGCGGCCGCCCCACAGAACATAGTTTTCGCCGCCGAGCTGGTGGGTGGCGTTCATGGCGGTCACCACCTGCGTGGCCGCCCAGGCAAACACCTCCGGATCGGGGTTGGTCGCCGCCCCGGCGCCGTAGCGCGGGTGGGTAAAGCAGTTGGCGGTGCCCCACAGCAGTTTCACGCCGGTTTGCTGCTGTTTCTCCGCCAGCACCTCGGTCATCACGGCAAAATTATGCAAATACTCTTTCAGCGACGCGCCTTCTGGCGAGACGTCGACATCGTGGAAGCAGTAATACGGCACGTTGAGCTTGTAGAAAAACTCAAACGCCACGTCCGCTTTGCGTTTGGCCATTTCCAGCGCATCGCCCGCGGCCTGCCAGGGACGCTCAAACGAGCCGGCGCCAAACATATCCGCGCCATTCCAGCAGAAGTTATGCCAATAACAGGCGGCAAAACGCAGATGATCTGCCATGCGTTTTCCCAGCACGATTTCATCCGGATTATAGTGGCGAAACGCCAGAGGATTATCGGTTTTAGGTCCGGCGAAAAGAACGCGTTCGAGCTGGTCAAAATAAGTTTGCATGATGAACTCCGAAATTGAGGAAGCCGAAAATTAACAACTGTGACACATCGTGTATTCTCATCGTCGGTTGCTCAATTACGTTATTTCACTCAGCGATTGAGAAAATGCTCAAATGTGAGCCATCTCGCAAATAAAACTATTTTAAATATCTCGCTTCGCGCGCGTATAGCGTACACTTCCTGGGGAATTCAGGTGGACATAGCGAATTAAAATGCCGGTTTTGTCACATTGCCTGTCTGCCAAAAAATTAGCGGCGGATGGCGGCTCAACGCAGGTGATACAGGCCTTTGCTTCGAGGATCACAGAAGTAAAAAAACATAATTACTTAATTTAAAAACGTAATAGATTCTTCCATGTCAACTGTGTCAGAAAGTGTTTCACCTACACAAAACAAACCGGAGTCTGCTTAGAATGAGTAAAAACATAATGCACAGTCGGCATGATGAATATCATAAATTAACCCGCGGAGAACGAATTGGTTATGGCATGGGCGACTTTGCGCAAAACCTGGTTTTCGGCACAATTGGGGGTTTTCTGGCTTTGCATATGCTGACGGTAAATACCATCAGCACGGCAACGGCAGGCTTTATTTTTCTTTTTGTCCGCATAATTAACGTGTTTTGGGATCCGATGGTCGGCACCTACGTGGATAAACGAACCTCGAAAGCAGGGAAATATCGTCCGTGGCTGTTACGAGCCGGCGTGCCGCTGGTGATCCTCTCGGCATTACTGTTCGCGCCCATCCCCGGAGTGAAAGGTTCGGTGGCTTTCGCCTTTATTATTTATCTGGCGCTGGACCTGGTTTATTCCTTAGTCAATATTCCCTATGGCTCATTGAATGCGTCGCTGACCCGCGACCCGGAATCGATCGATAAGCTCACCAGTACCCGCATGATGCTGGCCAACAGCGCCAACCTGCTGGTCTATACCCTGTTCCCGATGTTTGTGCAGATGGCGGCGCCGAAAGATCGCAGCCTGAAAGACACCGGCTTTTTTGGCCTTGAGCTGAATCTGGGGAATTATGCCGATCCGTCGGCAAACTACGCCTGGTTTGGCGTGTACGCCATCTATATGATCATCGGCGCGGTGGCCCTGTTTATCTGTTATAAATTCACCAAAGAACGCGTTGTCGCGACCGCCGAGCAGACCGCCAACGTCAAAACCACCGACCTTTTCCACGAGCTCCGACATAACCGCCCGCTGGTTATTCTGGGCATGTTCTTTATGCTGGCCTTTACCTTCATGTTCTTCATGAACACCGTTAACGGCTTCTTCAACCAGTACGTCGTCGGCCACTCCGAATGGATGGGCGCGGTGGGTCTCGTCGCGTCTATTCCCGGCATCGCCTTCCCGATTTTCTGGCCGAAACTGAAAAAAATCTTTGGTAAAAAAGGCTTCTTCCATCTGTTCCTCGCCATGTTCATCGTCGGCGAACTGCTGACCTACGTCTGGTCCCGCGAAGGGATGCACGACGCCCTGTGGCTGGCCTACATCGCCACCTTTATTAAACAGTGGGGCTTAACTTCCGCCACCGGCTTTATGTGGGCGCTGGTACCGGAAGTCATCGCGTACGGCGAATTAAAATCTGGCAAACGCAATGCCGCCATTATCAATGCCATTATGGGACTCTTCTTCAAGATCGGCTTCACCATCGGCGGCGCGATCCCGCTGTGGCTGCTGGCGGTGTATGGCTTTAATGAAAGCGGCGCCGTGCAGAGCGCCAGCGCCATCGACGGGATTATTATGACCGCGGTGTGGATCCCGATCGCGCTGGCCGCTATTTCGATGGTGATTATCCAGGTTTATCCGATCTCCGATAAACATGTTACCGACATCAACCGTCAGCTGGATGAGATCCGCGTGTAGTTAAAAAAATTATAAATCAGACCGATTCGTCACTTTCCATTTTAAAAGGTGTAATGAAATGTCACTTATTCAAAACCCGATATTACGCGGCTTTAATGCCGACCCCAGTATTATTCGCGTCGAGGATACGTACTATATTGCCAACTCGACGTTTGAGTGGTTCCCGGGCGTGCGTTTACATGAGTCGAAAGACCTGAAAAACTGGAACCTGCTGCCTTCGCCGCTCTCCACCACCACCCTGCTGGACATGAAGGGCAACCCCTCCTCCGGCGGTATTTGGGCGCCGGCGCTCTCCTGGGCCGACGGGCAATTCTGGTTGGTGTATACCGATGTGAAGGTCACCGAAGGCGCCTTCAAAGACATGACCAACTATCTGACCACCGCGAAGGATATTCGGGGGCCGTGGAGCGACCCGATCAAGCTGAACGGCGTCGGGTTTGACGCCTCGCTGTTCCATGACGACGATGGCCGGAAATATATCGTCCAGCAAACCTGGGATCACCGGGAGTACCATCACCCCTTCGATGGCATTACCTTAACGGAGCTGGATACCAACACGCTGAAGTTAATGCCGGAAACCGCGCGCACTATCTACCGCGGCACCGCCGTGGCGCTGGTCGAGGGGCCGCACCTCTATAAACTGAACGGCTACTACTACCTGTTTGCCGCCCAGGGCGGCACCGTGTTTACCCACCAGGAGGTGGTGGCGCGGTCGAAAACCCTCGAGGCCGACAGCTTCGAAACCGAGCCGGGCGACGTGTTCTTAACCAACGTCGACACCCCGGACAGCTACATCCAGAAACAGGGCCATGGCGCGCTGGTCTCCACCCCGGAAGGCGAATGGTATTACGCCTCGCTCTGCGCCCGGCCGTGGAATCGCCCGGGGGAATCCATCTACGATCCGCGCGGCTGGTCAACCCTCGGCCGGGAAACCGCGATCCAGAAAGTGTACTGGGATGACGAGGGCTGGCCGCGTATTGAAGGCGGTCACGGCGGGAAAACCTTCGTCGAAGGGCCGAAAGACGCCATCTTCACCGAAAGCGCCAGCGATAATAGCCAGCAGGATGACTTTACGTCGCCAGCGCTCGATCCGAACTGGAATACCCTGCGGGTGCCGTTTACGGCCAAAATGGGCTCCACCGGCAACGGCAAATTAACCTTAATCGGCCAGGGTTCGTTAGCCAATACCCATGACCTGTCGCTGATTGCCCGCCGCTGGCAGGCCTTCTATTTTGATGCTGCAGTGAAGGTGAAATTCGAGCCCTTCAGCTATCAGCAGATGGCCGGGTTAACGAATTACTATAACGACCGCCACTGGAGCTTCGTCTTCCTGACCTGGAATGAAATTAACGGCAAGGTCATCGAAGTCGGCGAAAATAACCGCGGGAAATACACGTCGTACCTGAAAGATAACGCCATCAAGGTGCCGGACGGCGTCGAATACGTCTGGTTCCGGACCAAAGTCCGCAAGCAGACCTACAGCTATGAATACAGCTTCGATGGCGTGACGTTCACCGAGATCCCGGTCCAGCTGGATGCCGCGGTGCTGTCCGATGACTATGTGTTGCAGAGCTACGGCGGGTTCTTTACCGGGGCGTTCGTCGGCCTGGCGGCGGTAGACTACGCCGGGTACGGCACCCAGGCTGAGTTTTATCAGTTCGAGTATCAGGAGCTGGGCGATAGGTTAGCGGCCGATGGCAGCTACAGCTGGGAGGCTGGCGAGACGCGGGATAAGTAAAAGAGAGCGGGCCCACGCTACCGGTAAGGTAGCGTGGGGTTTGTGGTGTGTTTGATGAACGTAAAGCGAGCGCTGTCGGATGTCAGTCTGTGGGGCGCAGCCGGGCCTTCAGCTCTTCTGGGGTAAACGGCGGATCTCGCCGGTGCAGCATCGCATGGCAGTTGGGACATACCGGGATCAGATCGGTTTCAGGGTTCAGACGGTAGTCCTGCTTTATCCCGGACAGCGGAATGAGATGGTGGATATGGATAAAGCCCTGGCCGATATCGCCATAGCGGCTGGCCATATCCAGACCGCATACTTGACACCGGCAGCCATGCAGGCGAAGCGCCGCCTGACGAGCCTGACGGTCGCGCTCATAGCGATTGACCACTACCTGCATCGCCGCCCCTTCCACGTACTCCATGGTCGTCTGCCCCTCATCGGGGAAAAGCGCAACCTCGTCATCGCCAGCGCCCTGCGACGCGATCGTAAATCCTTGCTCCAGTGACAGACGCACGCATTTGGATTTAATCCCTCCGCTGAAATCCGCCGGGGTAAATTCCGTCCCCGTCGCAAGCGTGGCCGCTAACCCGACGATGGCTTTTGAAGGATACCGACGCCCCTCAAACTCGATCTCATACAGACGCGCGCTTTTAAACTGATGCGCAACGCCTGCATCGTAAGCGCGAATGGCGGCGATGATGCATTCCCTGGATAAATGGTCCGGTAGTTTTTTCATAAGACATAGCTATCTGATGGCGCGAAGCTTGAGTATAAATAGAAAGCTATGGGCTTTTCGAACAAATAACTGGCAGTGATAATTAAATCGCGATCCACGTAGAATCGCCGCATCTGGTAGGTTGATCGGCAAGGATTTTGCGAGCATCATCGCATTTATTTAGCTGCCAATGTAACGCTATGCCCTCCAGCACGACCCTGCAACACGCGATCGAGAACATCGCCATCTGGCGCAAAGGCGAACAGCGTGCGCCGCATAAGCCACTATTGCTGCTGTACGTCCTCTCACAGTACCAGCGCGGCCATGCGCGGATGTTCGATTACGCCTCGGAGATACGCGATGAGCTGCATAGCCTGCTGGAACGCTTTGGCCCGCAGCGCCGCCAGTACCGGCCGGACATGCCCTTCTGGCGCCTGAAAGGCGACGGCTTCTGGCAGTTGCACAACAGCGAACAGTGCTCAACCCAGGGCAGCCGACAGCCGCCCGGCAAAGAGCTGGAGCTCTGTCACGTCGCCGGCGGCTTCGATGAGCCGCATTTTGCGCTACTCAACAGAAATAAGAAGCTGATCAATACCCTCGCCCATCAGATCCTCGAAGCGCATTTCCCGGAGAGTATTCAGGAAGAACTGGCTGAAGAGATGGGGTTTGATCTGCTGCAGCTCCGCAAAGAACGCGACCCACATTTTCGCCAGCAGGTGCTGCGCGCCTATAATTATCAGTGCGCGATCTGCGGCTTCAATATGCGCCATGATAATACCTCCGTCGCCCTGGAAGCGGCCCATATCAAATGGAAGCAGCACGGCGGCCCCTGCGAAATCCCTAACGGCCTGGCGCTCTGCGCGATTCACCATAAGGCCTTTGATAAAGGATCCATTGGTCTGGATGAGGATATGCGCATCCAGGTTTCGCCGGCGGTGAACGGCGGGGGCATCGTTGGCAGGTTGTTCTGGGATTTTGATGGTAAGCCGATTACCTTGCCGCTGGGGAAAGAATGCTATCCGCAGGAGGGGTTTGTGGCGTGGCACCGGCGGGAGGTGTTCAGGGGGTGAGGGGGGATGGTGATAAGCGGGTTTCGATGCTACCTTCTCGCTCCTGAACATCAACGGACCCTTTCATCTCTGCGCCACCATCGTCTTTAAGATACATATACGGAGGAATTGGCATCTCATTTGCTCCTCATCGTTGAAATTAACTGCAATGTAATAATGTAGAGTAAAGCTGAAAGAAATATCACTATTACCAGCGATATATAAAAGAAAGTGTCATACATCGTATCGGCGTTCACACTCCCGAACAAGAAGTGGCAAACATCCCTTGCGATATCATAATCGAGATAGTTTTCCGGCCTTGGAAGTGCACATCCCAGAAGCAAAAACAGCAATATAATATAAATAATTTTACTTATATTATGGGCAAGAGATGTTACAGCCACTGGCAACAATCTCCCCATAACCGCGAACCAGCGGGGAACGCATGCAGGGAACATGAACCAGTGATGTTTTCGTAAGAGCATTCCGGATCATGGCAAAATCAGAATTATGGGCGATAGTAATACAACCCTCGACAATCGCCCCCGGATGCAAACGGAAATTACCGCATTTCACACCCTCTACCCACGTCTCATCGTCAATTTCGCGGTCGTCACGCCATAATGCAAACCAATCGCTATTCCCCCGCCGTAGTTCGCATAATGATGTGATGAAACGATTGGTGTTAGCCCTGCTTTTATTTATTTTCAAAGAATTGGCTATAGCACCCGTCCTCACGCCGGAAGCGGATATCACTCTGATGAATTCGTCGATGTTTACTCGTGAAGGATAGCGACGGCACAACATGATGCTATCGATGTGTTCACATAAACCGCCTGTACACGAGTCATAAACCTGATTCAGTCATGAACAAGTCCGCGCAAATGCATATAAATTAATAATTTTAACATTCAAATTTCCGCGTATCCAATCACTAATCGAATACTTATATGCGCTTTATTATTTTTTGAATTAATACATCTCACGCAATACAATTTGTAACAATTAGATTATGGTAACACTTATCAAGTTATTTATTCTCTTGTAAATTATCGTCGATTATTTCTTGCAAAAGTGATGTAAATCTTCAGTCGTTTATTTAAACATAGGATAGCTATATGGCAGACATAGAAGGGATAGCTCGGAAGATATATGACATCATTATTTCTCCTGATACAGTTACAGGGCTTATCAATGGTGGATTATCTGTTCCTTTAGATTATGGTTATCTGATTTACGGTATCTTTGATACGGATACAAGATATGAACGTGAAACAGAAAGAATCCGTATGATGACCGCGATAAGACATGACATCCTTAACTATGAAAATATCGTTAATGCAGTTAAATTAATCTTCCAATTGTTCAATAAATACCTATCCGAATCAGAACAAGATAGAATATACAGAAGTGTAGTTACCTCTATCGTGGGTAGAATCTCTACGAATATTATCGCATCGAACATCGCTAAAGCCGTTATAGAAAAAACATCATTTACTTACGTAGTATTCAAGGGAAAAGGGAATCCAATAGCCTTTTTAAGTACTATCCTCTTGTTTGGTGGAATGGCAGAGCGTTCCATCAGGACCTCTGATAGTCTCAGGAATGAAGCACCCGAGGTGTACACGTTATTAAGGCCCCGCGATTATGATCTGCTGTATTTCTTATTTGCCGATGCGGTACAACCTTTTGTTGATGCCATCCATGCAGGATACACCGAGGGCAGCCCCGTGTTCGACAAGATTATGAAAAGAGTGGAAGAACATTTAAATATGAATACTAAGGCTGGGTGATATGAAAAAAATTATTGCACCCCTCGTCGATATAGTTCTCTGCACCTATATTGTCACTGCATGCTTTACTTGCCTGACTGAGTTTAATAACTGGCGCAATAAAATAATCGCAGTGATGATTACAATCGGCAGCGCTTATATTATTGCCATTGTATTGAATAGATGCCTGGGCACAAAGATAGGTATATTAAGCGGTATTTTTAATTTACTATCAGGCCCGCTACTAATTATAGGCTCTATTGTTTGCACAGCCTTACTTAACCCGTGGCCTGTTAAGATTATTGGTCTGTTTTTGTGGGTCATTTTAATGTTTTGTTTACCTTCATTTATAAATAGAGATAAGGAATAATCATGTCAAATCCAGCATATCTTTGGCTAACCGATACAAACGGCTCCCCTATAACGGGTAGTTCTCTCGTTACAGGGCGTATTGGCGCTATTGAATTAAAAGCGGTAACGCACCACCTATCCATTCCTGTGGATGGAAACACCGGGAGATTAACAGGAACCAGAGTACATACGCCTATTACGGTACAGAAAGATTTTGATAAAACAACGCCCCTTTTATACAAAGCGTTGAGTGAGAACCAAACATTAAAGTCGGCAACCATAAAGATGTATCAGATCCTTGATGCAGGTGTTGAAAGCGAATATTTTAATATTATTTTAGAAAATGTAAAAGTAACCGGAATTACCCCCAACTTATTTCCTGATTCTGGTACAGGTACACACAGCGAGACGATTCAGTTAAGGTATGAGGCCATCACCTGGAAACATTGCGATGGGAATATCATTTACAAAGATTCCTGGAATCATCGGGCAACAGCATAAACTCCCCTTAGACTAAAGGCCATCCAAAAAAGTGGCCTTTTCTAAGTTTAACTGATGATTTAAACCACCCTCGCCAAACAAGCCCCTAATGCAGCCGCATGATTCCCGAAAAAATCATCTAAAATTGACCTTGCTATACTACATTGACCTGCTCTCCGTTGATTAATACATCTTGATGTCATGAATGTTTTCATCAGCAACTGAGGGCATCCCTGTGAAGAAGCGTTTTTCCGACGAACAGATCATCAGTATTCTCCGTGAGGCCGAAGCCGGCGTTTCTGCCCGGGAATTCTGCCGCAAGCACGCTTTTTCAGACGCCACTTTCCACACCTGACGCAAGAAGTTTGGAGGCATAGTATATAAAGGCTATACCTCCATGAGTAGAGCTAAATTAATTCAACACATTCGATACCTGCATTGCGTTAAGCCCCCTATAATTTCCGCTGCTCCAGGCTGGAATAAATCGCTCTAATTTCCGCTTGTAAGCTTTCGCCACGGTATACCATCGACGTATCGTATCGTTTGTACTTCTCATCACGCGTAGCGCTAAACCAGTTGAACGATCCTATGCACAACAGCCCTTCATCACCAATCACGATTTTACTGTGAACACGGTTAACCAGCATAGTCACAATGCCCAGCGCATTTAGTTTTTCCACTGCATCATTAAGGCGCTGCTGTTTTGCTTTGCGCTTTTCAAAACTGACGTCTTGGGTATTAAAGCTTTTATCCGTTACAACAGTAATGTCGATACCACGAGCACGTGCCTGGATCATTGATGTAAGAAAACCGGTTTGTTCCAATTTTTCCCAGGTCAGCCAAGGGGAAACAATAGTAATACTTTTACCAATAGCGTCAAAAGTCTGGTTCAGGAACACATCATGCTGCTCAACACCGTGCAAGGTAGAGATCTGTGTTTGCGCTGTATTAAGGTCCTGGCGTTCTTTATACTCAAACTGCAGTGCATTATTATCGGATGCAAACAGGTATTTTGAAAGCAACCCTCTCGGCGAGGAAGCGGGCTGAATCTCAAACAGGTCCATATCGCCAAAGACCAAAAAGCTATCTTTAGCACGTGAAACGGCAACGTTCAGCATGCTGCTGTCTCTATCAATAAATCCGCCATCTTCATGTTTCGAATACACAGGAGAGAACAGCACAATTGCCCGTTCCGCCCCCTGCAATGAATGAACCGTGCCCACTGTCACCGAATTTTCATCGCCACTACAATTGATATCCAGTTTACGTAATGACGATTTAATCGCACTGACCTGCGCCGAAAATGGGGTCACAATGCCGACTAATTCATGTAACGGTTTATTGTAGTGATGCTCAATCTCTTCTTTGTGCGCTGCAAGCCATGCAGCAATCGTCTTCGCTTCAAAGTCGTTATAACGACTTCCACCATTGGCCTGCATACCCTTACCATCTATATGCAGATAGCCCATTGCAGGAAATATTGTCTCTTTTCCTTCCCCTCGTTTGGGCTGCAACTTACCGTGATAACTAAGGGTGTTACAGTAGCCAATGATGTTATCGAAGCAGCGACGGTGTTCGTACAGATACATCCCCCGCGCCAGATCCGGATCGTACTGGTAGCGCGAGTTAAACTGTGCAACCTTCATAACGCTGCCGGATGCAGCGCTTTTTCCTGATTCACAAACCAAAGCATAAGCTTCAGTCAGTTCTTCCTGAGAACCTTCTGGAAGGATATGCTCCTCAACCATATTGCCAATATCAATACAAGGCAGGCTGTTCCAGATAGGCGCAATCTGTTCTGTGTCGCCAATTACCAGAGCTTTCTTCGCCAGTGCGAAAGAAGCTGCAGCAACCTCAGGAAGCACCTGCCCCGCTTCATCGACGATCAACAAATCGGCGAAGTTATATAAATAACCATCATCAAATTTCTTGCCACCAACATGTTCTCTGATAAGCATATGGTGAGGAAGCATGAAGCAGGTCATGACGACACAAGGGGTGAGCTTCATTCTACGTAGCCAGCGGGCTTTAATTGCCTTCGCCCCTTTGCGATCTTTTTCTTTTTGAAAGTCCTCGATAGCAGCCATATCCATCAGCCACCGACCTTCCCAGTAATGCGTCGCCAGCAAAAACGCCGGGAAACGGAGCTGTGTATCGGCAAGCTCATCGGCTTCGCTCAGATTCAGCTCCGTCTCGCCTGCATAACCCAGCGAATGGGTTATCTCGCACCAACGGATGACGGCTTCACTTTCACGTCGGGAAATGTCCTCAGCGTGATCAATTTGCTGTTGGTACCCGGCCTGTTCTTTATGAGCGTGCTCAATCAATCCATCGATAAAGGCATCAATTCCATCAGGCTGAGATCCCTGGAATGCTGTCATTCTTTCGCCAAACGTAGCCTCCAAAAACAGCTTCATTTGATAGTGACGCTTAGTACGAACGGCGGGAAGCCAGGAGAAGAGAGTGAACATGATCGACTCTCCGGCTCGATATTGTTCCCACTGTTTTTTGCCCTGCGTTAATAGCGAGATTTCATTGGTGCTATTAAGCAGTAACGTTCTCTTATCCTGAATATACTGTTCGAGATCGTCACTGATGACATGCCGCTCCTGACGGATTGCGTTCAGGTCATCCCACGCAGGCTCGATTTGCTCAAGCTCTGCAGAGAGTTCAACCAAACGCTGATGCAGGAGATCCACAACCTGTTCTGATGAATGACATTTCTCATTCGGAAAAGCTGCCCTTGCCTTTTCAAGGAAGAAGCACCGGGCATCTTCAACATATTCAAGAGATTCAACACGGTTAAAAAAGTCTTCCGTCTGGTATTTTTTTACCGCCTCGGCTCTTCGTCCCGAAGACGGGAAGTAAGCGCCAAAGCTTTTTACATCTGGTAACCAACGCCCGGCCATAGGCCCGGCACCGATAGAAAAATCTTTGCCGAAGGCCTCGATAATGTTGGTTACGGCCTGATTATTGGTTGATGTCGCAACCACCACAGGTGGTTCAGTTTTGTTTAAAGCTGCTCTCGCCCAATCAGTAGCGATGATGGAGAGAACCAGAGTAGTTTTCCCGGTACCCGGAGGACCATTCACGGCAAGAATATCGCCGGGCTGTTGAGTGAGGTAATGGCTCAGGGCATCGCGCTGCGCGACAGCCAGCGGAAACTTATCACCGGAGTGTCCCAGACGCTCACTAAACATGGCATTACTGGCGAGGAGCGGCTCAACAGGAGACTTCTCTTTCGAGGCAAAGCACGCCAGCAATGGCACCTCTTTTTTGCACGTCAGCAAATGATCGTACATAGGCAGGATATGGGTGCTGGCCCCTCCAGGCTGGTTGGCTTTAATAATGTAGCCATATCCAGTTTTTTCATATTGCTCAGGTGATGCGAGCCATTTGCCAGCAACATGCTTTAAAAGTTCATCTGAATCTTTAAGGTACTTTTGCCACCACTGCTGGTAACGAGCATATCGTTCCACTCGTTGTTCATCAGTCTCCTCACGCAGCTCATCCTCATTACCGGGACCAAAAGTGATTGAATCATGCGTGGTTCTGTACTTGTCATATTCCGCCATCTCACCAATAGAAAAGGTACCTTTGGGGAGCGGTTCGAGCAGGTCACGGGGAATGGTGGCTGGCGATGTAGGGAATAAAAAGCCTTCGCGGTTGAGGAGTGCAGCGGTAACCAAAGGTGTAACAATATCAGGAGCACCAGCAGTCCGCGCCTTGCCATGCTTTAACAGGCGGATCCATACCTCTGGCCGTAACAGCACCTCGACGGTCTTGACCTGGGTGTCTTCACCATTGAAGAATAATTCCACAATATCTTCACCCAACCTCCCCCTATCGACGTTCGTCCATTTCGTAAATGATTCTTCCTCTCTACGCTCAAATGCCCCTTTTCCAGACTCGGCATCTGCTAAGGTATTACGCCAATATGAAGTGAATCCCTGAGTATTACTGTCCATTCCCCATCCCGTAACTTAAATGAGACAATTGATGTTGTCGTATAAATTCATCATGGTTAAACATTGTCCACGATGCGAGGGGGATCGCAAGAATTGTTTGTATCGCTAAACATGGCGTGCCACTTTACATATCGACGGCTACTGAACGGGTATTCTCAATTTTTAATATGCTGTTTGTCATATCTCTGATGCAATAAATGAGGATAGGAATTGCCCTCCTGATACGGGTCATTTCTTTGTCCCTTTCCGGTTGCGATAGTCCCTGTAGCAGGTATTATTTTGCGTACTACGTTCCAAAACGGTTTTTTGCCGGAGCACTTTGCTCCATGGCCGCAATCTCTTCCGAGGGCTTCATGACTAACACTAACTTTTCTCAAACGGCTGCATTTATCTGGTCGGTGGCCGATCTGCTGCGCGGTGATTTCAAACAGTCTCAGTACGGGCGCGTGATCCTGCCCTTCACGCTGCTGCGTCGTCTTGAGTGTGTGTTGGCTGAAACCAAAGATGCGGTGGTGGCGAAATATGATGAATTAAAAACCAGCCAACTGCCGGAAGATGCCAAAGAGAAGTTTCTGCTGCGCGCCAGCGGGCTTTCCTTCTTCAATACTTCGAAGATGGATCTGGGCAAGATGGGGCAGAACGACATCAAAGCCAACCTGGAAAGCTACGTACAGGCGTTCTCCCCGGATGCGCGTGAAATTTTTGAACATTTCAAATTCAGCGAGTTCGTCGGCCTGCTGGAAGATGCCAACCTGCTGTTTAAAGTGGTGAAGAAATTCGCCACCACCGATCTCAGCCCGAAAGCGATTTCCAACTATGAAATGGGCCTGGTGTTTGAAGAGCTTATCCGTCGTTTTGCGGAAAGCTCCAACGAGACCGCCGGTGAGCACTTCACCCCCCGCGATATCGTGCGTCTGACCACCTCGCTGGTGTTTATGGAAGATGATGAAGCCCTGACGCAGCCCGGTATCATCCGCACCATTTACGACCCGACGGCCGGAACCGGCGGTTTCCTCTCTTCAGGCATGGAATATGTGCACGAACTGAACCCTAATGCGGTGATGCGTGCTTTTGGCCAGGAGCTGAACCCTGAATCCTACGCTATCTGTAAAGCCGACATGCTGATCAAAGGTCAGGATGTCAGCCGCATTAAGCTGGGGAACACCCTCTCGAACGACCAGTTACCGCAGGACCAGTTCGACTATATGCTCTCTAACCCGCCGTTTGGCGTGGACTGGAAAAAGATTGAGGGCGAGATTAACGACGAACATACGCAAAAAGGCTTTAACGGTCGCTTTGGCCCGGGCCTGCCGCGTGTTTCCGACGGCTCGCTGCTGTTCCTGATGCACCTGATCAGCAAAATGCGCGACAGCCACAATGTGGATGGCACCGTGAGCAACGGCGGGCGTATCGGGATTATCCTTAACGGATCTCCACTGTTTACCGGTGGTGCAGGCAGCGGTGAGAGCGAAATCCGGCGCTACATTCTGGAAGCCGATTTGCTGGAAGGCATTGTCGCGCTACCAACGGACATGTTCTACAACACCGGCATTGCCACCTACGTCTGGATCCTCTCCAACAAGAAAACGCCTGAGCGCAAAGGCAAAGTGCAGCTGATTGATGGCACCAACCTGTGCGGCAAGATGCGTAAATCACTGGGGTCCAAGCGTAACCTGATGGGCGAAGACGATATCAAACTGATCACCCAGACCTTCGGTGATTTTGAGGTAGTGGATGCCACAATCCTGGAAGAGCTTGGTCTGGAAAAAGCCGCCGAGCAAAAATCCAGCCGCGGTCGCCAGCCTGCCACCGCCAAAACCGAAGCGCCGAAAACCTTCGCCAGCAAAATCTTCAACAGTACCGACTTTGGCTATCGTCGCCTGACCATTGAACGCCCGCTGCGTTTATCCGCTCAGGTAACGGATGAGGCGATTGCGACCCTGCGCTTTGCACCGAAGCCGTTTAACGCGCCGATGGAACGCCTGTATGACGAGTTCGCGTCCCAATGGCAGGATGACACTTATGGTGATTTCTCCGGACTGGAAGCCGAAGCGCGCGCCATCATCAAAGCCGAATTTGCCGAGCTGAAAGAGAAGCAGATTAAAGACCTGCTCGACAATAAACTGTGGCTGGCGCAGCGTGAGTTAATGGAAAAAGCGCAGCAGATTCAGACGGCGCTGGGTACGCAGGCGGGTGGCAAAACGCTGGTGAGTAATGACTTCAACCAGTTCCAGCTGACCCTGAAAGGAGCCATCAAAACCGCTGGCGTGAAGCTGGATACGAAAGAGAACAAGCAGTTTATCGACGCTATCACCACGAAAAACCCGGATGCCGAGCCGGTGGTGAAGAAGGTGCTGAAAGAAGCCGCTCAGCCCCTGTACGGTGCGTTTGAATACAAAGGCAAGGTTGTTGAGTTTGAACAGGACGGCGACCTGCGCGATAACGAGAACGTGCCGCTGAACCCGGCAGTGTCCACCAGCGACCTGATTGAAAACTACTTCAAAGCCGAAGTGTTGCCGCATGTGAATGACGCGTGGATCAACGCCGATAAGCGCGATGCAAAAGATGGCGAGGTGGGGATTGTCGGTTATGAGATTCCGTTTAATCGCCATTTCTATGTCTATCAGCCGCCGCGCCCACTGGAAGAGATTGATGCCGACCTGGATGCGGTCAGTGCCGAGATTATGAAGCTGCTGCAGGAGGTACATTCCTGATGGCTAAGTATAAGGCGTATCCGGAGTATAAGGATTCTGGGGTTGAGTGGTTGGGGATGGTACCCTCTCACTGGAATATTAAGCGGCTTGGTCAACTTTTTGAGGAAAGAAGAGATAAGGTTAGTGATAAAGACTATCCTCCTTTATCTGTAACTATGCAGGGTATTGTCCCCCAAATTGATACTGCAGCTAAAACAGATGCAGGGGATAATCGTAAGCTGGTTTTGAAAAATGACTTTGTTATTAATAGCCGTTCAGATAGGAAGGGCTCGTCGGGGGTGTCTCAGCTTAATGGGTCCGTTTCATTAATTAGCATAGTAATGGAGCCTAAAAGGATAAACCCTAAATTTGCTCACCATTTACTCCGCAGTTATCCGTTCCAGGAAGAATTTTACCGCTATGGTAAAGGCATTGTTGCCGATCTTTGGAGTACAAACTCTTCTGAAATGAAGAATATCCTTATCCCTGAATTGGCAGATGATGAGAGTAATGCAATTGCATGTTTCCTCGATCACGAAACCGCAAAAATCGATAACCTGATCGAGAAGCAACAGCTACTGATCGAACTGCTGAAAGAAAAACGTCAGGCAGTGATTAGTCATGCCGTCACCAAAGGGCTAAACCCTGATGTGCCGATGATAGATTCTGGTGTTGAGTGGTTGGGGGAAATTCCGCAGCATTGGGGTGTTACACGGTTAAAATATGAATGCCGCAATATAGTTGATTGCCCTCACTCAACTCCTAACTACACAGATGAGGGTGAGTATCCAGCAATCCGAACAGCTGATATTTTGGCTGGATACTTAGACTTGGAAAATTGCCGCCGAGTCACAGAGCCTGTTTACGATGAGAGGAATTTTAGATTAATTCCAAAAGCTGGGGATATAATTTATTCCCGTGAAGGTGAACGGTTTGGTATTGGAGCTCCCATTCCAGAGGGGGTGAAAGTGTGTTTAGCACAGCGTGTTATGCTGTTTAGAGCCAAATCCACACCTGGATATTTGATGTGGGCACTAAACTCGTCTTCTACTTATACTCAGGCTCAGCAAGACTGTATAGGGTCGACCTCTCCTCATGTGAATGTTGATACCATCAAAAACTTTATTCTTGCTTGGCCACCGGAAAACGAGAGAGAGGAAATATCAAAATTTATCCATCAAACATTGGATTCAGTTGAATCACTTACTGCCCATCTTACTGAAAAGTTAACTTTACTCCAAGAACGCCGCACCGCCCTGATCTCCGCTGCCGTCACCGGAAAGATCGACGTCCGCGATTGGGTTGCCCCCGACACGCAGGATGTTGAGGCATCACAGGAGGCCACCGCATGAGCATGGACAGCACCAAAGAGCTGATCTTCCAAAATGAGATAATCACTCAGATGGAAGCAAAAGGCTGGGTTCGTGGCAAAACGGACGGCTACGATCGCGAACGTGCGCTGTATTCCCAGGATGCGCTAACCTTTGTACAAACCACCCAGCCGCAGGAGTGGGAGAAGTTTGCCAAAATTTACCCCACCGATACCGAGCGTCATTTCCTCGATACGCTGGTGGCGCAGCTCAAAAAAGCGGATATCAACGCCACCGATATGCTTTCGCGCACTTACGGCACGCTCGGCGTACTGCGTCATGGTATCAAAAGCCATAACGCGCGTTTTTCCCTGTGCCAGTTTAAGCCGGAACATAACCTCAATCCGGAAACCCTGACTCGCTATAAACAGAATATCTGCCGTATCGTGCCGGAGCTGGTTTACAGCCCGCATGCGTCGAACGCCGCATTTGAAGAAACGGGTACCAAGGCAAAGAAATGGCGTATCGACCTGGTATTGTTCGTCAATGGCCTGCCGGTAGCGACGCTGGAACTGAAGTCTGAATTTAAGCAGACGGTGCAAAACGCCATTACGCAATATAAGAAAACGCGTTTGCCAAAAGATCCTGGCACCAATAAACCCGAGCCACTGCTGACCTTTAAACGCGGCGCGCTGGTGCACTTTGCCGTCAGCCAGTACGAAGTGTTTATGGCGACCAAACTCGAGGGCGATAAAACCTTCTTCCTGCCGTTTAACAAAGGCACCCATGACGGCGGCGCGGGGAATGATATCCCGGAAGAGGCCAATGACTACGCCACCAGCTATCTGTGGAATGAGGTGCTGCTGCCGGACAATCTGCTGAAAATTCTCGCCAGTTTTGTGCATCTGCAAATCGTAGAAAAAGAAGATGCCATTGGCCTGAAGTACAAAAGCGAGAGCCTGATTTTCCCGCGCTATCATCAGTGGGACGTGGTGAACAAACTGATCACTGCCGCTACGGTGGAAGGGACCGGCAATAAATACCTGATTCAGCATAGCGCGGGGTCGGGCAAATCCAACTCTATCGCCTGGACGGCACATCAGCTTTCCCGCCTGTACGACGAAAATGGCGAGAAGCAGTTCCACTCGGTGATTGTGGTGACGGACCGAACCGTACTTGACGATCAGCTCCAGGACACCATCTATCAGTTTGAACATCAGGATGGCGTGGTCGGGCGTATCAATAACAAAGAAGGCGACGGTTCAAAATCGGAGAAACTGGCCAGCGCGCTGGAAAACTCGCAGCCGATTATCATCGTCACTATTCAGACCTTCCCGTTCGTCCTGAAGGCGATTGAAAACAGCGTCAGCCTCAAGCAGCGCAAATACGCGGTGATCGCCGATGAAGCGCACTCCTCGCAGAGCGGCTCTACCGCGCGTCAGCTGAAAGAAGTGCTGATGACCGAAGAAACGGATGACGATGTGGAGATGTCTTCAGAAGATATTCTGGACGCCACCGTCGCCGCGCGTAAAGGCAGCAACAACCTCAACTATTACGCCTTCACCGCCACGCCAAAAGCCAAAACGCTGGAGCTGTTTGGCCGTCGCCCGAATCCGCAGGAACCCGCATCGAAAACGAACAAACCGGAAGCGTTCCACGTTTACTCCATGCGCCAGGCCATCGAAGAAGGCTTTATTCTTGATGTGCTGAAGAACTATACCAACTACAAGGTGGCGTACAAACTGCTGCAAAAGCTGGAGGATCCTGACCGGGAAGTGGACAGCAAGAAAGCGAAGATCAAACTGAACCAGTGGGTCTCGCTGCACGATCATAACGTGTCGCAGAAAGTGAAGGTGATTATTGAGCATTTCCGCAAGCATGTGATGCACTTGCTGGCTGGCCAGGCGAAAGCGATGGTGGTGACCAGTTCACGTAAAGCGGCGGTGCGCTACAAGCTGGCGTTCGATAAATACATCGCCGAGCAAAAGTACGACAAGATCAGCGCCATGGTGGCGTTCTCCGGGGAAGTGGAATTCCACGAAGATGACCACAACAGCCTTGCGCTGCTTAACCAGAAGTTCACCGAGATCAATATGAACCCCGGACTGAAGGGCCGGGATATGCGTAAAGCGTTTGATACCGACGACTACCAGGTAATGCTGGTGGCTAACAAATTCCAGACCGGTTTTGACCAGCCCAAGCTGTGCGCCATGTATGTGGATAAAAAGCTGGGCGGTGTGGAGTGTGTGCAGACCCTGTCTCGCCTGAACCGTACCTATCCAGGGAAGGCGCAGTCCGGCACCTTTGTGCTCGATTTCTACAACGAACCCGACGAGATTTTGGGGGCTTTCCAGCCGTACTACCAGACCGCGGAACTGACTGATGTCAGCGATCCGCAGTTGGTCTTTGAGCTTTATGAAAAACTGCGTACCAGCGGCATTTTCCTGTGGAACGAAGTGGAGCAGTTCTGCGAGGCGTTCTTCAGCAAAAATAAATCCAACGCGGCTATTAGCAATATTTGCAAACCTGCGGTGGAGCGCTGGAAGCATCGCTACACCTCGGCGATTGATGCTTATGTGCTGGCCAAAGAGATGTTTGAACGCACGAAGAAGACCGGCGACGTTGTGCTGATCACCAATGCGGAAAATACCTTTAAGGACTGCGAGAAAGAAAAAAGTAAGCTGGATATCTTCAAGAAGGATCTCGGTAGCTTTGTCCGCTTTTACGAGTTTATGTCGCAAATTGTCGATTACGACGACAAAGACCTGGAAAAGCTGAGCCTGTTTGCCCGTCATCTGCGTCCGTTGCTGCATGAACAGCGTATCGAAGAAGATGAGATTGATTTAAGCAACGTGGAGATGAGCCATTACCGTTTGTCAAAACTCCACGAGCAACACCTGAAGCTGCAGGAAGATGCGGCGGAATACAAAATCAAACCGGGTAATGATGTAGGTACCGCGAAGCCAAAGGACAAGAAAGAAGAGTTTCTGTCGAATATCCTGGCGCGCCTTAATGAGCTGTTTGTCACCGATAATCTCACCGATAAAGACATGATCAACTATGCCTTTGCGGTGCGCGACAAGCTGTCAGAAAACCAGGCGGTGATGACCCAGATTGCTAACAATACGCGCGAGCAGGCGATGCTGGGCGATTTCCCAAAAGCCATTGATGATGCCGTGATGGACAGCAATGAGGCCCAGCAGGAGATGATGGTGCAATATCTCTCTAACCCTGAACTGGCCAAGGGCTTTGCTCGGGTGGTGTTTGATATGTTGAAAGGGGCTTAACGCTTTTCATCAAGGAGTGGTGTAGGAAATGCTGAATTCTCTAGAGATATACCAGGCGTTGAATGAATTGGGTTATCGTCTTGAGTCTGGAAAATTCGAGCCAAGCTATGCTTCTGAGCATGCGCTCGGGAATGGAAAGTATCTGTATGTCAAACGCCGTCAGGACGGTGTGGTTAACAAGAGCCCATTGGTTCTTGCACCAGAAACCCTGGCCTTAAAAGCGGAAATCGATCGTATTTCGGGTATCCACTGCCTTTGGGAAAAAGTAAAAAGCACCAGCTACCGCCGTTATCCGAAAGATAACGGTACATCCCAATATGGTTTCGCGGCTGATGTTGAGTCAGTTGAAGCGTTACAGGCGCTGGTAACTTTGCTGGGAGGCCAACCAGCTATAACTCCCCAAACCGGACTAATAAGAGACAACGAAAATAAGGAACAATCATTAATGTATCCCTTAAACCAAATTCTCTACGGGCCCCCCGGCACAGGTAAAACCTACTCTACGACCGAAATGGCGGTAAAAATCGCCGATAATGCGTGGTACCAACAGGCTACGCGCGAACATCATAGCAATGACTTACGGGAGTTGGTAAAAGAACGCTATAAGTCGTTAGTAGAAAAGCAGCGCATTATGTTTACCACCTTCCACCAGAGCTTCTCCTATGAAGATTTTATCGAAGGGATCCGCGCGACCACTGATGAAACATCGGGTGCGCTTCGCTACGAAGTAGTGGATGGTATTTTTAAACAGCTGTGCCTGAATGCTGAAGTTAAAACACGTGGTAGTTCAAACCAATCATTGTCCTTGAATGGGCGACGGATTTGGAAAATGTCTCTCGGGAATACGCTTGACGGAGAAGATTATATTTTTGATGAATGCCTTGTGAATAATTATATTCTATTAGGTTGGGGTGATAATCTTGATTTTAGTGGCTGCACGACAGCTGCTGATATCCGACTGCGCATCGATGAAGCAAGTGATAGTCTGGTTGAGCGAAGTGAATACATGCTGACTGCGGTCAATATGTTTAAAAACATCATGCAAAATGGTGATATAGTTATTATTTCCGATGGCAACCATAAATTTAGAGCCATTGCCGAGATCGCTGGCGATTATCAATTTTTACCTAATGATGAACGCGTTGGCTATCATCAAATGCGTAAGGTCAACTGGCTACGAATCTATTCGCCGAGCTTACCGAAAGAACAGCTTTTTTTAAAAGCACTTTCACAGATGACATTATATGAGTTGAGGGATACCACAATTGACAGGGAAAAACTGTCTCAACTACTGGCTCCGGTTGAAACAACTGATAATCAAGCATTGCCGCACGTGCTCATCATCGATGAAATAAATCGCGGTAATATTGCCCGCATTTTTGGTGAATTAATTACTCTGCTGGAACCCGATAAGCGACAGGGTGCCGAAGATGCCCGCACTTTAGTATTACCTTATTCTAAACAGCTGTTTTCCGTGCCTAAAAATGTCTATGTGATTGGCACTATGAATACTGCTGATAAGTCGTTAATTCAGATGGATCTGGCGTTAAGACGCCGTTTTAGCTTTACAGAAATGCCTGCAAGACCGGAGTTGTTAGCAGGGATCACTGCGTATGGCGTTGATGCCGCACAGTTGCTAAGGCGTATTAATCAGCGTATCGAAGCGCTACTGGATAGTGAGCATATGATTGGTCATGCTTACTTTATGCCACTAAAGAAATTAGACAATAACGCCGACCGCGAAGCCTGCCTGGCCAGCATCTTCCATGACAAAATCATTCCCTTGCTGAGAGAGTATTTCTTTGATGATTATGAGCGTATCGGTTGGGTGCTTAATGACTCGGTAAAATCGAAAGAAAATCGTTTTATTCTGTTACAGCAGTCAGCACAACTACCATCACTTTCTGCACTATTCCCGAAAGATATCGCGGATAGTTTGTCTGACAGACGCTTTCGTATCAATCAACATGCTTTCGCGTCGGCCGAAGCTTATCAGGGTATTGTGGCATGATGATCCAAGTCCGGGAATATGCTCTGCTGACTTGTGATAACTCTCAACCAGCCAGTATGGATTTGGGAATAGTTTCTGAGGCAACCTTTTCCTGGCTTGAGCAATTGCAACACAAGTGGCGTGGTTCTTCGCAAATTCTCAGCCGGGAAGGGAAGCGGTTTTTGCGTTTGGGAAACTACGTCGGTTATCTACAATCCCCGAATGGCGAGTCAATTGAAATTCTGCCTAAAACTACACTTGAAGCTCCAGCTGAGGTAGTCCCTCTGCGTCAACTTTTACGCCGAATGCTAAGCGCCTCTTTAGGGATTACGCCTCGTGAGGCAAATCAGGCTGCATTGCAACGTAGCGATCAGCCTCTACATGAATGGATAATCAGTGAGTTTTTGCGGCATCTTGCTGATTTAGTACGCAAAGGACTTCGTTTCGATTATCACCTCAATGAGGATGAACATAGTACGTTCATCCGCGGTCAATTGAATGTCACTGCGCAAATGAGAATGCCTCCGGGCAGAGGCACTCGTTTTCATGTGCGCTATGCCGAGTTCTCCCCTCAGCGCATCGAGAACCGTCTGCTACGGACGGCTTTGGATTGGGCGCTTAAAATGGCCAGGCAAGGGCAGAGCTGGAGGCAGGCAAATTCTCTAAGCCATCAACTGGAAGACATATTGCCTATCTGTGGCAGTACAACACAACTAATGAGGCAATGGAGCGATGGTAAATATCTCTTCGGATATCGCGCTATAAAACCGTGGTGCCAGCTCATTCTTGAACAGATGAATCCAGATTTTCAATTTGGATCGCATCAGGGAATCTCTTTGTTATTTCCTATGGAGAAGTTATATGAGGGCTGGGTAGGATGCGGTCTGGCTGGGGCATTGCATCACGATCACCGGCTCATAGAACAAACCAAGAGCCAGTACTTGTTGGAGCATGTACCTGTTGGTGAAATGTCTTCTCAACGATGGTTCTTGCTTAAACCAGACTTTCTTATCACTGGCAGGCAGACGGTGGTTCTGGATGCTAAATGGAAACTTTTAGATAGCAGAGCTGATGATAGGCAGAGAAAGTATGAAATCAGCCAGCCTGACTTGTACCAAATGTTCGCCTATGGACAAAAGTATCTTCGCGGGAAAGGAAATATGATGCTCATTTATCCGCGTCATCAGTACTTTGCCACATCATTGCCGGTGTTCCGTTTCGATGAAGATTTGTCTCTATGGTGTGTACCCTTTGATCTTGAAACGGGTAAATTAGTGAAAGGTGAGTGGCAAACTTCTTTCCACTGTTTTCCCTGTGAAGAGGCAGTAACGGCTCATAGCGATTAACCAAATAATCGGTAATTTATTGAAAGCTTATAGCCAAGGAAGCAATCATTATGATTTATAGAGATTTTTACCATTTAATGTTGGAGTCTTTTTCCCAGCCAGTTGAGCTGTACACTGAGTCAAGAAAGGTACCTTTTACGCTGTACGTTGAAGAACAAAAGCTGTTTGTTCGAAATGGAAAAGATAATACCAGCCGTATTGGCCCCAAAGAAGTCGCAGCATTTGTTGAGCGGTTTGAAGAAAATGGAAGCATGTTAGCTAAAGACTACCAGGATGTGACTTTCAAAGCCTCCTATTTATTGGCTGCAATGAAATATATCACTTTAAAAAACGCGCTGAATCCTGGCAATAAATAGCCATCTTTACCGCTGGATGGTGATTTTTTAAAGCCTTCTCAATCATTCCCTCCACCACAGACCTATCTTTCCTCAACTCACCCATTTAAGTCACATACCGCCGCATTATTGTTAAGTAGCTCAGGGATGCGTTTTGACTCCAACCCAGGACGATGTTGTCTATTAGCGGAGGGCGGAGCATGGCTGGCGCAGTCGTTTCCGCACCCTGCGCGGCAGTCTCACTCCTAAAATGAAAGCTGAGCACAGCCGGCGTATCGCCAGTCGCGAGCTGGCCGACGAGTTCACCGGCCGGATTGCGGAGCTTGAGACCGACCTGACACGCGCCATGCTGAATGCCTGCTCCGGCGCTAATAAATACCTGTCAGCGCATGAAGATGCCTTTATCGCTTACGCCGGTACGCAATGGACTCAGGCTGTCAATGCGGTACCCGTCTCCCTCATTCGCGCTTTCCTGCTGCGCATTTATGCCATCGAAATGAAGGGTAAAAGCGCCCCGCAGTCCGTGGCCACCGTCGAGCTGCGCGATGCGCTGAGCCGTCAGGGCAGCCTGTATCACTTCGATATGACGCAGGAGCCGGTGTTGTCCGTGACGGGCATGTACCGGCCGCAGATTACCGGCGTGGATACGGAACTGTTACGCAGCCCGCTCAAGTTAACCATGCTCGCCAGAAAGCTGGCTGAAAACGGCGAGACAAAAGCGGAGATGTAAGCATGTTTCACTGTCCGTTCTGCAAAACCAGCGCGCATTCCTGCACCAGTCGGTATATGTCCGATAACGTCGAACAGCGCTATCACCAGTGCAGGACATCGAATGCTCGGCCACGTTCCACACGCTTGAATCCATCGACGGGGTTTTCGTTCACCGGCGACAGAGCCAGTCATCTCTGTACCCGCACCGGCAGCCACCGTTAACCGTGCCGGTGTGTAAGCACGGCCAGTCATCAGGAGAAACAAACGTGACCACACTGATGCTACAGAAAACCTTTGAGGCCTGTCAGACAAACAAATCCGCCTGGCTGCAACGCAGGGATGAACTGACGCAGGCCGAACAGGCATACCGCGAACAGCTTGTCCGTAGCGGCCACAGCGACCGGAGCCTGCAAACGCTGCGCGAGATTGTCGACGTGAAAAAGTGGAAAATTAATCAGGCTGCCGGGCGTTATATCCGCTCCTATGAGGAGTTGCATCCCATCAGCATTCGTAACCGTCTGAATGATTTTATGCAGGCGCACGGCGCGGAGCTGGCCGCCGCCCTTGCCCCTGAGCTGATGAATTATTCCGGGGAACACTCCGCCGTTCAGCGCTGCGCAATGCAGCACTCACTCGACTGTCTGCGCGATGCCCTGCTGGCCTGGCTGGCCGCCGGTGAAAAAATTAATTATTCAGCGCAGGATAATGACGCTTTAACGGCCATTGGATTTATGCCTCACGCGGCTTCGCGCGATGATAGCCGTGAAAAATTCACGCCCGCACAGAACCTGAATTACACCCGCCGCCGTGCAGAACTGGCCGTGCAGTAGTCCGCTTAAAAATCCCCGAAAATCCCTCCATTTTTACGTATAAAAGCCATGCATGCATAGATGCATGGTTTTGCATGCGTTTTAACGACACTGAATTCCCCGCCAGCGCCAGCACTGGCGCGCTCTGAGGCCGGTCATGCGCCTGCATTAAAAGCGCCCCCTTAAGCGGGCAGGCGTGGCGGGGAGAGCATTGCGCGCCAATATCAGAAGCATTATTAGAAATTGATGACCTTTCAATCATAAATGATGTAGCCTTATAACACTTGTAATACAATTACATTGAGTTGATTCGAAATTTAAACAACAAAATGATGAATC
This sequence comes from Klebsiella sp. K5-204, assembly GCF_030128585.1. NCBI lineage: Bacteria > Pseudomonadati > Pseudomonadota > Gammaproteobacteria > Enterobacterales > Enterobacteriaceae > Klebsiella > Klebsiella sp. K5-204. The sequence continues at coordinate 308,442 of NZ_JAKUZS010000008.1, read as the reverse complement.
TTAAATTTTCATCATTAGAGATGATTAAATATTAAATTACAGGGTAATCATGAAAATTAAAAATGAGATCTCAGCAGCCACAATCCTTTCAATAATGATGTTCATTTCAGTTTATGCTTTCAAAAGTGGCGAAGCTATGTTTTTTGGCTATCCGTCATATTATATTTATTTAGATACAAATGAGGTCATTAACACCTTACTTAAACTATCAGTTGTAATAATAACGCTTATCACACTAACTCTATTTATACGCATCCCCTCCAAATTTTTTATTTTATTTGTTGCTGTAGCACTTATCACAAAATTCATAAGAATTGCTGTTTTAAGCCATCACCAGCCCTTAAATGTCATGGCTGTAATAAATCTTGGCACTAGTCATATTCTTTTTATATGCTTGTTATTCTTAATTCCAAAAGCTGTTAAGCAAGAAACTGTATATTACTCATTGAATGCTAAGCCATGTATGTTGGCAGTCCTAGCCTTCCTTAGCTTCTCCTATTTCTTCGGACTTAATTACCATAGTTTTTTCCCTGGTGGAATTTGGCAAACAGATGATGAAAAAGTTGTAGTTGGACGATACCAAGACAAATTCATCTTGAGACAATGCAACAATGGCAAGGCTTTATTCTATATAGATGAAATTAGTAAAAGTAAGTTTGAGAAATTTAAAATTGACACCCGTAGCGTTCTTCTTCTTAGATGTCAAACAGAACTCGATGAGATGAAAAAAACAGAGCCAATGGTAAACTGGTAATACTATAACCATCAATTCAATCAGAACATTAATATTGAGGAGTTAAAATGAAAAGAATAATATTCTACTCTTGGCAATCCGATTTACCGTCAAAATCGAATAGAAATATAATTGAGGGCGCTTTAAAAAAAGCTTTATCTGCGATAAAAAAAGATGCAAGTGAAACCGTTGAACCTGTGCTGGATCGAGATACTGCTGGAACCCCTGGCTCGCCATCAATAAGCGATACAATTTTTAAAAAAATATCGACATCAGATGTTTTTATAGCAGACGTTTCGATTATTAATGCTTCTGAAAGTAGCAAAAAAACTTCAAACCCAAATGTTTTAATTGAGCTAGGATTCGCTATTTCTCAATTAGGGTGGGATAGAATAATTCTTATACAAAACACATTTTTTGGTGGGCCAGAAGAATTACCTTTTGATTTACGCGGGCGCAGAGTTGTCACTTATAGTTACGATCCAGAAGATGATACCAAGTCTGAAGTAAGAGGTATATTACAAGGCAGACTTGAACATGCTTTAAAATATGCACTGAAAGACTCAAGCGTCGGTTCGTTACAAAGCGGTTCAAGTGCCCCTGTATGGTGGGGCGAATGGATTAATTACAATCATAATAGAAGCTATGGAGGACATTTATTCATAAGAGAAACATCCTCAGCTGGTTTTTTATTTGACATATCAGTTTATAGTGGTTCTCATTCTGGTAAAGTAACATCACAAGCTGTCTTTGTCTCAAGAGATATGGCGTATGCAAAAATACAAAACCAGAATGGTGAATATGGTGAAATCAGTTTCAGACGCAACATAGTTGATGGGAAAAAATTTCTATCTATAGATGAAACAGCTGATTGTTCAAGCCATAGAGGTATGGGCGTAATATTTAGTGGTGAATTCCAATGGTCCAGTGACAACCTTTTTGAACTTGGATTTTTAAACGAACTTGACTTACAAAGAATATACAATGTTTTAGGCTCATATTATTTTGATTTTAAAAAGAGAATGGAAGGTATCGGTGAAGGCGAAAATCTAGATACTTTTGAGGCCAAAGTTTTTTATGGCGGCGTTAGAGGAATGTATACCTATATGGAAGGGATAATAATGCTCTCTTCAGAAGGAGGGATATGGCTGGCATATTTAGATGACAATGATATTAAATATTTCACCAATGACATTAACTGGAAAACCAAAACACCTAGGACAATTGATAATTGGCGTAGTCGATTTCAACAGGTAGAAATAAAATACATATCAGATACAAGTACTTTACCACATGATGCCTTAGGCGAAACACTCAAAAATTTAGAAGATTAAATGACAGAAGAATAGAAATAAAAACAGTGAGTATATTAAGGCATCGTTTGACCATTGATGCTTCAATATACTCACATTAACTAAAAAAATAAACTCTTAATAGTTTACTCCCTTTTTTTTTAGCATAATCGTATGGACTCACTTCGCTCGATTTATTTGCATCAAGGTAATCTGACCACCATTGCACCATCATACGACGTTCATCCAAATGCTCAGATGTATGAATATAAGCTGCACGTACGTTATTTCGCTCTGAATGGCTCAATTGTCGCTCTATAGCATCATCGTTCCATCACCCTGACTCACCGAGCGCACCACGCGCCATCGTCCTAAATCCATGCCCGCAAGCCTCTGTTTTCGTGTCATATCCCATGGCACGCAACGCACTATTTACCGTGTTTTCACTCATGACCATAGTTGCAGCGTGATCCCCTGGAAAAAGCAGCTCCTTATCACCACTAATCTGCTTTAACTGGTCTAACAAAATCATCACCTGTCGGCTAAGCGGAACGATATGCTCCTCTTTCATTTTCATTCCACGATACGACTAACGTACGCATTTAATTTCCTCTCGTTTTGCAGGCACACGCCACAGCGATTTATCAAAATCAAATTCTTCCCATCGAGCAAAACGCAACTCACTTGAACGCACAAAAGTTAATAAGGAAATCTCAACCGCAATCCGTGTCATTATGCGGCCACGATATGCATCAAGACGAGCAAGAAACTCAGGGAACCGGCTGGAGGATAAAGCAGGGTAATGTCGCGCTTTGGTTGTCGATAACGCACCGGCCATATCACTGGCTGGATTTGAGTCGATGTAATCATTCTGTACGGCGTAACGCATTATGGCCGTGATGCGCTGTTGCAGGCGCTGAGCAACATCGTGTTTACCGCTGGCATCAACTTTTTTAATCGGAGCTAACAGGTGGCTGGTTTTGAGCTGGCGAATATCGGACGAACCGATATAAGAGAAGATATAAAGCTCAAGATAGCTAAGAATGCGCGATCGATGGTCTTCACTCCAGCGCTTGTTACTGGCATGCCATTCGCGAGCAATGGTTTCGAAAGTATATGCACCCGAATTCTCAGCCTGAGCTTCTTTCTGTTCGGCTTTTGGGTCAATGCCCTGTACTAACAGCTTTTTAGCTTCGTCGCGCTTGGCTCTTGCCTGAGCAAGCGTCACAGTAGGCCAAACACCAAAAGCAAGGCGATCTTCTTTTTTGTTTGAAGGGCGTCTGTATTTCATGCGCCAGTATTTAGAACCCTTGGCCGAAACCTCGAGATACACCCACCGCCATCGGCCATTTTGTAGTTTTTGTCTTTTGGTTTTGCGGTTTCGACCTGTCTGGCGTTGAGCTTTACTTGGGACACATTTCTAATCGAAGTTAAAATGCCCCCAATGACATCCGGATTTCAACGGACAACCTCGGACCACTCAGGACGTAAAAATCGCTGCAATCATTGATTTTTAAGGGATAATTAGACTTTCTCGGATAGTCTTGGAAGTACTAATGGTGCCGAAGGCCGGACTCGAACCGGCACGTATTTCTACGGTTGATTTTGAATCAACTGCGTCTACCGATTTCGCCACTTCGGCACTGAAGGGGATGCGGAAACGTTCTGGATTATACCTGTCGGCGGCGGTCATGCAAGCGACAGCGTGTCGCCATTGCGCTAAGTGTTGAAAAAAACAGCGCTATCCTGCGCGGCGTCACTTTTTACCGCCATTCCAGGGCACCAATGCCACCTACAAACCTCATCGCCCCCTCCCGCGACCCCAACCCCACCTGCCAGCCACTCCCCTTTCCCCCTTGATCTCCCAAACCCCACTCAAACTTATCTCAAATTTTTCTCACCTCACTCTCACTCGCATCCCCATCACAATTCATCTCTCCCCAAACAAATCCCCCTATCCACTCCCCAACTATTCCCCCAACCCCACCCGCCACCATTCCCATATATTCCAGAAAGTTTTAACCAATGCCTTTTTGTTATTCATCCGCCCCGCAGTAACATATTAATTTCATCAATATTTTTATAACTTTACATTAATGAAAAGTTTTCTTTTTGCCGTTTATTCCAGGATTTTCCTCAGGCGTGAAGGGTTCCGGTAAACACTATTTTTACTAGTCGCTGTACGAGTCTTGATGGACATATTCACTCGATGAATTAACTCAGGAGAATACTTGTGACGACGTTAAAACCCTTGCTGGCCCGCAACCGCAGCTGGGCGCTGCAGAAGTGTCAGCATGACCCGGACTATTTCGAAAAATGGGTCGACGGGCAGCGGCCCCACTCGCTGTGGATCGGCTGCTCAGACAGCCGCGTTCCCGCCGAGGTGCTCACCGGCAGCCAGCCCGGCGAGCTCTTTGTCCACCGCAATATCGCCAACATGCTCGATCCCGCCGACGACAACGTCATGAGCGTCCTGCAGTATGCCCTCCACTACCTTGAGGTGGAGCGGGTGGTGCTCTGCGGCCACTACGGCTGCGGCGGCGTGCAGGCGGCGCTCTCTCTGCCCACCCTGCCGCTGGCGCAGGAATCCTCGGCGCTGGCTCGCCGCATCGGCCAGTTGCGCCACACCCTGCATCACGAAATTGCGCAGATCGCCGATGGAAGTGGTGTTGCGGCCTCCTCCGGCGCCAGCGCCAGCGCCAGCACCGATGCGGAGCCCTCTCGCCACGCGCTGGACGCCCTGGTGGAAGCCAACGTTCGCGCCCAGTTCGCCCGTCTGCTGGAGAGTGAACCGGTGCAGACGGTGCTCGCCAGCGGGCGGCCGCTCAGCCTGCACGGCTGCGTCTACGATCTGGCTTCCGGCCATTTAACCACCCTCGTCGAACACCTCTCACCGCAGGAGCACGCCCCATGAACACACTTCGTCAGGACTCTCTCGCCGGCATCGTCGTCTTCCTTGTCGCCCTGCCGCTGTGCCTCGGCATCGCCCAGGCCAGCGGCTTACCGCCCTTCGTTGGCCTGCTGACCGGCATCATCGGCGGCCTGGTCGTCACCGCCCTCAGCCCCTCCCGCTTCGCCGTCAGCGGCCCCGCCGCCGGACTGGTCACCATCGTCGTCGCCGCCATTGAATCCCTGGGTTCCTTCTCCGTCTTCCTGATGGCGCTGGTGCTGGCCGGCGTGCTGCAGCTGCTGTTCGGCATTCTGCGGGCCGGGCGTTTTATCTCGCTGGTTCCCGCCAGCGTCATCAAAGGCATGCTGGCGGCGATCGGCATCCTGCTGATTATGCAGCAGATCCCCGTCGCGCTCGGCACGGCGGAAGAGACCGGGCTTGCCGATGTGGTTCAGGGCAATGCCGCTTTCTCCGTCACTGCGATTGCCGTCGCCGCGGGCGGCCTGCTGGTGCTCTGGCTCTGGGGCTCGCCGCTTATCCGCCGGGTGAAGAGCCTGCGCTGGATCCCCGGGCCGCTGATCGCCGTCCTGCTCGGCTGCGTGACCACCCTGCTGCTGACCCATTTTGCGCCGCAGCAGCTGGCCGCCCTGCCGCGTATTACCCTGCCGGCGTTCGGCAGCCTCGGCGACCTGCTGGGCGAGCTGGAGTCTCCGGCGTGGAGCGCGTGGCGCAATCCGTCGGTGTGGGTGGTGGCGGTGACCCTGGCGCTGGTCGCCAGCCTCGAAACCCTGCTCAGCCAGGAGGCGCTGAAAAAGCTGCGCCCGCAAAATCCGCCCCCTTCGCCGAACCGCGAAATGGTCGCCCAGGGCGTCGGCAACCTGCTCTCCGGCGTGCTGGGGGCGATGCCGATCACCGCGGTGATCGTCCGCAGCTCGGTGAACGTCAGCAACGGCGCGCAGAGCAAACTGTCGATCTTTATCCACGGCGTGCTGCTGTTGATCTGCGGCCTGTGGTTTAGCGGCCTGCTGACCCTGATCCCGCTCGCCAGCCTCGCCGCCGTGCTGCTCTATACCGGCTATAAGCTGGCGACGCCGCGGCTGTTCATCGAGCAGTTCCGCCAGGGGGCGGCGCAGTACGTCCCCTTCCTCGCCACCATCGGCGGGATTATCGCCTTCGGCATGCTGGCGGGGATCGGGATTGGTCTTGCCACCCAGATGGCGTTCAGCCTCTGGCGCAGCCATCGCCACTCGCTGCAGCTGGCGCGCTACGATGACCACTACGTGCTGCGCATCCAGCAGAATCTGACCTTTATGCACAATCCGCATCTGCTGGCCCTGCTGGCGAAAATTCCGGAAAAGAGCGTGGTGATCGTCGAGCACGACAGCGTCGGCTATCTCGACCCGGACGTGCAGGCGGTGCTGGATGATTTTGCCGAGAACGCCCCGCAGCGCGGCATCCGCCTTAATCAGTGGCCGCTGGCCAGCCGCTGACCTTAACGGGCGGCTGGTCCGCCCGCTTCGCTACCCCTCCGATTGCCAAGCGCCGTGGAATGCCATGCTCTACACTTTCTGGGTTATCACGCCAACCCCAAGGAAATAAACATGAGCATCATTAAAAGCTACGCCGCCAAAGAAGCGGGCGCCGATCTGTCGCTGTGGGAATACGATGCCGGCGAGCTGCAGCCGGAAGATGTCGAAGTTGAGGTGGAATACTGCGGGATCTGCCATTCGGATCTGTCGATGATCGACAACGAATGGGGGATGTCGAGCTACCCGCTGGTGGCCGGTCACGAGGTGATTGGCCGGGTGGCGGCGCTGGGCAGCGCGGCGCAGGATAAGGGGCTGAAGATTGGCCAGAAAGTCGGCATCGGCTGGACGGCGCGCAGCTGCGGCCATTGCGACGCCTGCATCAGCGGCAACCAGATCAACTGCCTGGAAGGCTCGGTGCCGACCATTCTCAACCGCGGCGGCTTCGCCAATAAGCTGCGCGCCGACTGGCAGTGGGTGATCCCCCTGCCGGAGAGCATCGATCTGGCGTCCGCCGGCCCGATGCTGTGCGGCGGCATCACCGTCTTTAAACCGCTGCTGAACCACCACGTCACCGCCACCAGCCGCGTCGGGGTGATCGGCATCGGCGGTCTCGGCCATATCGCCATTAAGCTGCTGCGGGCGATGGGCGCGGAAGTGACCGCCTTCAGCTCCAACCCGGCCAAAGAGCAGGAAGTGCGGGCGATGGGCGCCGATCGCGTGGTCAACAGCCGCGATCCTGAAGCCTTAAAAGCGCTGGCCGGCCAGTTCGACCTGATTATCAACACCGTCGCCGTCGACCTCGACTGGCAGCCGTACTTTGAAGCGCTGGCGTACGGCGGCAACTTCCACACCGTCGGCGCGGTAATGAAGCCGTTCCCGGTGCCGGCCTTTACCCTTATCGGCGGCGACCGCAGCATCTCCGGCTCGGCGACCGGTAACCCGTCCGAACTGCGCACGCTGATGAAGTTCGCCGGGCGCAGCAAGGTGGCCCCAACCACCGAGCTGTTCCCGATGTCGCAGATTAACGAAGCGCTGAAGCACGTTCGCGAAGGCAAAGCCCGCTACCGCGCGGTGCTGAAAGCCGACTTCTGATGGTTCTCTCCCGCCGGGCGGCCCACTCGCCCGGCGTTTTCCCCGTCGCTTCATCAAACCGTCATCTCCCCGCCATGCCTCTGTAGTCATTGCTTCCCACAATCCGGGCTTCGATAAATGGCTGAACGAGATGCGCGTCACCATGAGAAAGACCTGGCTTCCCTGGCTGATCCTGTCGCCTTCCCTGCTGTTTTTACTGCTGTTTACCTGGTTCCCGCTGGGGCGTTCGGTGTATGACAGCCTGTTTGATACCCGCATGGCCAGCGACGGCGCGCAGTACGTCGGGCTGGATAATTTCGCCCGCCTGTTTGCCGATAACGTCTTCTGGCAGTCGCTGGGCAATAACCTGCTCTATATCCTGCTGACGGTGGTGCCCGGGGTGACCCTCGCCCTGCTGCTGGCAGTCGCCCTGAGCGAGAACCATCGCGTCAACCGCTGGCTGCGCACCGCCTTCTTCTTCCCGATGATCATCCCGATGGTCAGCGCCGCCGCGCTGTGGCTGTTTATCTTTATGCCCGGCCTCGGCCTGCTCGACCACTATCTGGCGAAGCTGTTCGGGCCGATGAACAACAACTGGCTGGGGCGCAGCAACAGCGCGCTGCTGGCCCTGGCGCTGATCGGCGTGTGGAAGTTCGCCGGCTACTACATGCTGTTTTTCCTCGCCGGGCTGCAGAGCATTCCGGCCTCGACGCGGGAAGCGGCGCTGATGGAAGGGGCTACCCGCACGCAGGTCTTTTTTAAGGTCACGCTACCGCTGCTGCGCCCGACGCTGAGCTTTGTGATCACCACCGCGCTGATCTACTCCATCACCCAGATCGACCACGTGGCGGTGATGACCCGCGGCGGGCCGGACAACGCCACCACCGTGCTGCTCTATTACATCCAGAACCTCGCCTGGGATACCCACGACCTTGGCAAAGCCTCCGCCGCCACCTTCCTGACCCTGGCCGGGCTGTTCGCCTTCTCGCTGATTAACCTGAAACTGCTGGAGAAAGGAGCCCACTATGAGCGCTGACATCTCGCCGCTGCTGGTCCGCACGCCCGCCGCCGCCCATCAGCTGTGGCTGCGCCTGCGCCGCTCGTCGCCCTTTACGCTGACGGTATTAATGTGCTGCCTGGCGCTGCTGTGGGTCAGCCCGTTTATCTGGATGCTGGCCACCTCGTTCAGCGCCACCACCTTCGGGGAAGATATGGCCTCGCTGCTGCCGCGCCTGCCGCTGACCCTCGATAACTTCCGCGACGCCTGGAACAGCGCCGACTGGCTGAGCCTGTACGCCAACACCCTTATCTTCACCTTCGGCACCTTCTTCGTGCAGCTGTTGACCATCACCACCGCCGGGTACGTCTTCGCCTGCCACGAGTTTCGCGGCAAGCAGACGCTGTTTCTCCTGTTCCTCGTCCAACTGATGATCATGCCGGTAGTGATGATGGTGCCGAACATGCTGACCCTGAAAACCTTCGGCCTGCTCAACACCCTCACCGGGGTGATGATGCCCTACTTCACCTCGGCGTTCGGCGTGTTCCTGATGCGTCAGGCGTTCCTCGCCATTCCGAAAGAGCTGGAGGAGGCGGCGCTGATGGAGGGCTGCCGCTGGTGGCAGGTGCTGTTCCGCGTGCTGCTGCCGATGTCCTGGCCGTCGGTGCTGGCCTTCGCCACCGTCAGCATTACCTACCACTGGAACGAATACCTGTGGCCGCTGATGATGCTCAACGATCCCGATAAGCAGGTGCTGACCGTCGGGCTGGTCTCCTTCGCCATGGGCGCCGAATCCGGCGGCCAGTGGGGCACCATCGGCGCCGGAACGCTGATGGTCTGCCTGCCGCTGATGCTGGCGTTCATCCTTTTTCAGAAACAGTTCCTGCGGAGCTTCGGCTTTTCCGGGATCAAATAAGGAGTGATTCATGCTGTTAGCGCACATTTCCGATACCCATTTCCGCAGCCGCGGCGAAAAGCTGTACGGCTTTATCGACGTCAATGCCGCCAACGCCGACGTGGTCTCCCAGCTTAACGCGCTGCGCGAGCGCCCGGACGCGGTGGTGGTGAGCGGGGATATCGTCAACTGCGGCCGCCCGGCGGAGTATCAGGTGGCCCGCCAGATCCTCGGCAGCCTGAACTATCCGCTGTATCTGATCCCCGGCAACCACGACGACAAAGCCCATTTTCTGGAGCATCTCCACCCGCTGTGCCCGCAGCTGGGCAACGATGCGCAAAATATGCGCTATGCGGTGGATGACTTCGCCACCCGCCTGCTGTTTATCGATTCCAGCCGCGCCGGCACCTCGAAGGGCTGGCTGACCGACGAGACCATCGGCTGGCTGGAAGCCCAGCTGTTCGAGGGCGGCGACAAACCGGCAACGGTGTTTATGCACCACCCGCCGCTGCCGCTGGGCAATGCGCAGATGGACCCGATCGCCTGCGAAAACGGCCACCGTCTGCTGGCGCTGGTGGAGCGTTTCCCGTCGCTGACGCGCATCTTCTGCGGCCACAACCACAGCCTGACCATGACCCAGTATCGCCAGGCGCTGATCTCCACTATCCCCGGCACCGTCCATCAGGTGCCGTACTGCCACGAAGACACCCGGCCCTATTACGACCTTTCTCCGGCCTCGTGCCTGATGCACCGCCAGGTCGGCGAGCAGTGGGTCAGCTACCAGCACTCGCTGGCCCACTACGCCGGGCCGTGGCTGTACGACGAAAACATCAGTTGCCCAACGGAAGAGCGCTAACCGCCATGCTCAGTCTGCAAAACATCAGTAAACGTTTCGACGGCAAGCCGGCGCTCAGCGCCCTGTCGCTGGATATTCACGAAGGCGAATTCGTGGTGCTGGTCGGCCCGTCGGGCTGCGGGAAAAGCACCCTGCTGCGCCTGCTCGCCGGCCTGGAGCCGGTCAGCGAAGGCCAAATCTGGCTGCATGATGAGAACATCACCGCCACCACGCCGCGCGAGCGCAACTTCGCGATGATCTTCCAGAACTATGCCCTGTTTCCGCATCTGTCGGTGCGCGACAACATCACCTTCGGCATGAAGGTGCGCAAGGAAGAGAAAAGCAGCTGGCAGCCGCGGGTGGACAACGTGGCGCAGATGCTGCAGCTGGAGGCGCTGCTCGACCGCAAACCGGCGAAGCTCTCCGGCGGCCAGCGCCAGCGGGTGGCGATGGCCCGGGCGATCGTGCGTAATCCGCGGCTGTTCCTGATGGACGAGCCGCTCTCCAACCTCGACGCCCGTCTGCGCAGCGAAGTGCGCGACAGCATTATGGCGCTCCATCAGCAGCTGAAAACCAGCACCATCTATGTGACCCACGACCAGACCGAGGCGATGTCGATGGCCGACCGCATCGTGGTGATGAACGGCGGCCACGTGCAGCAGGTCGGGCGCCCGGAGTATCTCTACGCCAACCCGGCCAACCTGTTCGTCGCCGGATTTATCTGTTCGCCGGCGATGAACCTGCTGTCGCTGCCCTGCGCCAACGGTGAAGTAGTGTTGGGAGAACAGCGCCATCCGCTGCCGCCGCGCCACCGGGATCAGACCCGCGTCTGGCTGGGCATTCGCCCGGAACATATTACCGACCGCGTGGAGGAGGGCCATCTGCGCCTGCCGGCCACCGTTCTGCAACGAGAACTGATGGGGGCCGACTACCTGCTCCACGTCAGCACCCCGATCGGCACCCTGCGCTTTAGCCGCCGCCACCGCGGCACGGTGCCGGAGAAAGGCGAGTCGCTACCGATCGGCTTTTCGCCTGCCGATGTGCATCTTTTTCATGCTGAGACCCAGCATAATTTACTGATGGAGTGTAATCATGTTTAAACCCCTCACGCTAGTCGCGGTGGGCCTCAGCCTCGCCCTGAGCGGCGCGGCGCTGGCGAAAGAGAAAATAGACTTCATGTTCCCGGCGCCGGTGGACGGCAAGCTGACCATGGAGATGACCCGCGTCATTAAGCAATTCAACGACTCCCAGCAGGATGTGGAAGTGCGCGGCATCTTCACCGGCAACTACGACACCACCAAGATCAAAGCCGAATCGGCGCAGAAGGCCGGCCAGCCGCCGGCGCTGGTGATCATGTCCGCCAACTTCACCACCGATCTGGCGCTGAAGGATGAGATCCTGCCGATGGATGAGTTGTTTAAATATGGCGATCAACAGGCCGGCGATTTTCTGCAAAAAGAATTCTGGCCCGCGATGCATAAGAACGCCCAGGTGATGGGCACCACTTATGCGATCCCGTTCCATAACTCGACGCCGATCCTCTACTACAACAAAACGATGTTCGATCGGGCCGGGATCAAACAGCCGCCGCAGACCTGGGCCGAGCTGCTGGCCGATGCCAAAAAGCTGACCGACGAGAGCACCGGCCAGTGGGGGATCATGCTGCCGTCGACCAACGACGACTACGGCGGCTGGATCTTCTCGGCGCTGGTGCGCGCCAACGGCGGAAAATACTTTAACGAAGATTATCCGGGCGAAGTGTATTACAACTCGCCGACCGCCATCGGCGCCCTGCGCTTCTGGCAGGATCTGATCTACAAGGACAAGGTGATGCCGTCCGGGGTGCTGAACTCGAAGCAGATCAGCGCTGCGTTCTTCTCCGGCAAGCTCGGGATGGCGATGCTCAGCACCGGCGCGCTGGGCTTCATGCGCGAGAACAGCAAAGACTTTGAGCTTGGGGTAGCGATGTTGCCGGCCAAAGAGCAGCGTGCGGTGCCGATCGGCGGCGCCAGCCTGGTGAGCTTTAAAGGCATCAACGAGGCGCAGAAGAAAGCGGCGTATCAGTTCCTGACCTATCTGGTGAGCCCCGACGTGAACGGCGCGTGGAGCCGCTTTACCGGCTACTTCTCGCCGCGCAAGGCGTCATACGATACGCCGGAGATGAAGGCCTATCTGCAGCAGGATCCGCGGGCGGCGATCGCGCTTGAGCAGCTGAAGTACGCCCATCCGTGGTACTCCACCTGGGAGACCGTGGCGGTGCGTAAGGCGATGGAGAACCAGCTGGCGGCGGTGGTTAACGATGCCAAAGTGACGCCGGAAGCGGCGGTTCAGGCGGCGCAGAAGGAAGCCGACGCGCTGATGAAACCGTATGTGGATAAGACCGCGCTGGCGGAAGTGAAGTGACGCATTACCCGTCATCGCCACCCTGACCCTGGCCCTCTCTCTGAGGGAAAGGGAACTGTCCGGCGCCGGGGTTAAGATCCAGTCAGGCGGTTTGCAAGCGGGAACAGGGATTGAGAAAGGAAAAAAGCAGGCCATACCCGGTATGGCCTGAAAATGTCACAACGATTAGATCCCTGCCGTTTCGCGGATATATTTGCGCGCTTTTACGGCGTATTCGAAAGGATTGGCCAGAGCAGGATCCTGCTCGGCTTCCACCACCATCCAGCCTTTATAGCCAAAGTCGTCCAGCAGCTTGAACACCGGACGGAAATCGATCACCCCGTCGCCCGGGACGGTGAAGGTGCCTTTTTTCACGCCGTCGAGGAACGACAGGCCATCGCGGCGCACCTGGTCGATCACCGGCGGACGGACGTCCTTCAGGTGGACGTGGTTGATGCGCGGCAGATACTTTTTGAGGATCGCCAGCATCGGCGCTTCGCCGCCTTCGGAGTACCAGGCGTGGCCGGTGTCGAACAGCAGGAAGACGCGCTCGTCCACCAGCGACATAAACTTGTCGATTTCCGCAGTGGTCTGGATGCCGGTGCCCATGTGGTGGTGCAGACAGACCTGCATCCCCTTCTCCGCCGCCAGGCGACCAAGGGTGTTGTAGCCTTCTGCCACCCGCTGCCACTCTTCGTCGCTGAAGCACGGCTTCGCATCGCCGAGGATCGGTTTATCCAGCCCCTGGATGCTGCCGCTCTGCTCGGAGCAGCCAATCACTCTCGCGCCCATCGCATGGAGGAAGTTCATGTGATTGACGAATTCATCAATGGTTTTTTCCCGCTGGCCGTTAGCGAAAAAGGTGCTGAACCAGGCGTTGCAGATCTGAATGCCGCGGATGTCCAGCATCGGCTTGAGAACCGCCGGATCGCGCGGATATTTGCTGCCGACTTCGCTGCCGGTAAAGCCGGCCAGCGCCATTTCGCTGACGATCTGCTGGAAAGTGTTTTCGCTGCCGAGCTCCGGCATATCATCGTTAGTCCAGCCGATCGGGGCGATTGCCAGTTTGACGTTATCTTTGTTCATAGTAGGGCTCCTGCCGCTGCGCCTTAGCGGCGCAGCAATTCACGTTCAATAAGTTCACGGGTTTCCACTGCCTGGTATTTCATTTTTTCCGGGTAGCCAAACAGCGAGGTGGCGACAATCGGCTCCCCGCCGACCTTGAAGGTCTGCTCGGCGAATTTCATTTCGCGCAGGGTGCGGAACAGCGCGTCGAAATCCACATCCCCTTCCCCGACGCCTACGTGCTGGTGCACCACGGCATCCACGCCCGGCGGGTTAACGATATAGCGGCAATGTTTCGTATGATTGCGGGTATCCGCAATCAGGACATGGGAGAGATCGCTCCCGGCATAGCGCAGCATGCTCGCCACGTCGCCGACGCCTTTGTCGTAGAAAAAGGTGTGCGGCACGCTGTAGACGTACTTCACGTTATCGCTGCGGAACGACTTCACGATATCGACGGTTTCATTGTTCTCTTCGCAGAAATCCCAGGGATGCGCCTGGATCTCCACGCGGATGCCTTCCCGCTCAAAAATCGGCAACAGCTCTTCCATCGAGCGATAGAACATTTCATCGCAGATCTCAGGCTGATTCGGATCGCCGGAAAACTCGGTGTTGATCACCTGAACGCCCATCTCCACCGCAATTTCCACCAGCCGTTTCCAGTTTTTCACCGCCGCCTGGCGGCGCAGTTCGTCCGGGCCGGACCAGCGGTAGACGCAGATAAACGACGACAGCTCAAGGCCGGTATCGCGCAGCGCCTGCTTGTACTCGGCCATGATCTCCCGGCTGGCGCGCGGGTGCTTGTAGAACGGGTTTATCTGCGGGTGCGGCGACTGTTCAATGTACTTGTAGCCCCACTCCGCTACCTGATGGACCATGCGGGTGATCCCGAGGTCCTTAATCACATCCACATCAAAGGCAATTTTCATCGTCGTTACCTGTGCAAAGAAGTTCCGTCGGCAAAGCGTGCTTAACGTTTGTAGAATGCCGGGCACTCAGGCAGCGTCACCTCAACCGGCTCGCTGGTTCCCTGCGCTTTAATGCAGGCGTCCGCCGCTACCGACGCCGCATAGCCGTCCCAGGCCGACGGGCCGTGCAGCTGACCGGCTTTGACGTCGTTGATAAAGGCCTGCAGTTCGACGTCGTAGGCTTTGATAAAGCGGTCTTTCCAGTCGGTGAGAATGGCGGTCGACAGGCTGGCGGATTTACGCATCTGGACGGCAGACGGCTCCGGCAGACGGGCAATCCCGGTTTCGCCGACCACTTCGCACTGGATGTCATACCCGTACTGGCAGTTCACGAACACCTCGACGTCGATCAGGGTGCCTTTTTTGGTTTCAAAGGAGACGATCTGCGGATCTTTCAGGCGCGCATGGGTGTGCGAGGTGGAGCGCGGGAAGCGCACCTGCACGGAACGGTAGTCATCGTTCAGCAGCCAGCGCAGCACGTCCAGCTCGTGGATCAGGGTGTTGGTGATCGCCATATCGGTGGTGTAGTTCTCGCCAACCGACTGGTTGCGGTGGGCGCAGCGCAGCATCAGCGGCGCGCCGATATCGCCATCGTCGATCACTTTTTTCAGCGCCAGATAGCCTTCGTCGTATGGGCGCATAAAGCCAACCTGCACCAGGCGACGGCCGGCCTTCATTTCAGCATCGACGATACGGCGGCAGCCTTCCGCAGACATCGCCAGCGGTTTTTCGCAGAACACCGGCTTACCGGCGGCGATGGCGGCCAGGGTGTACTCTTCGTGGGTCGGGTCCCAGGAGGTGACCAGGATGGCATCGACATCGCTGGCGTTAATCACGTCGTGGCCGTCGGCGTAGACTTCCGCCTGCACGCCCGGCAGCGCAACCGCCGCACGGGCGTTGTCGGCATTGATATCAGACACCGCCACAACGGTGGCGCCCTGCAGAACCTGGGTGCAGCGACGGATGTGTTCTTTACCGATAGCGCCAGCGCCGATGACACCTAATTTGAGCGACATAATGGTTTTCTCCGTAAGTCTGTAGGATTCAGGGTGGATGTTCGTTTTAGTAATCACGCGCCTGGGCGCGCTTTTCATTAATCATTTGCGCAACTTTGCGGATCCGCTCTGAGAGCGCCGTCTGGGCGACCCCGACGTTCCACCAGCTGCCGTATTTGTGCACCATGGTCTTCGGCAGCACTTTAATATCAATCAGGGTGCTGACCGTTTCGCGACGGGCGGCGTCCAGCGCGTGGCGCAGTTCGTCCAGGGTGGTGACGCGCCAGGTTTTGCAGCCGTAGCCGGCGGCGATGGTGGCGAAGTCCACCGGCACCAGACCGCCCTGCAGCTGGCCGGTTTCCGGCTGGCGGTAGCGGAACTCGGTACCGAAGCTGTCCATCCCGTGCTCCATCTGCAGGTTGTTGATGCAGCCGTTGGCCATGTTGTCGAACAGCACGACGTTGATCTTCGCCCGCTCCTGCAGGGAGGTGACCAGTTCAGAGTGGAGCATCATGAACGAGCCATCGCCGACCAGGGAGTAGACTTCGCTCTGCGGCTGCGCCAGCTTCACGCCCAGCGCGGCGTTGACCTCATATCCCATGCAGGAGTAGCCGTACTCCACGTGGTAGGTGTTTTCCGCGCGGTTGCGCCAAACGCGCTGCAGATCGCCGGGCAGGCTGCCCGCCGCCGCGACGATCACCGCCTCGGCCGGCAGCGTTTCATTCAGTACCCCAAGGACGCTGCTCTGGGTCAGGGTGGAGTCGGTGATCTGGCGGAACTCGCGATATACCGATTCGCGATCGAGATGATCGTCGATCTCCGGCACAAAGGATTTCTCCTGCCACACCGCCTGGTAGACGCGCTGGGTCTCTTTTAACTGACGGCTCTGCACGCTCTCGATCTGCGCGCCCCAGCCGGCCTGCCAGCCGCTGTCCGCCAGCGCCGCGTCGAGGGCGGTCATCGCCTCCCGGGCGTCCGCCAGCATGGCAATGCCGTCCAGCTTCCAGGCGTCGAAGTTGCTGACGTTAATATTCAGGAAACGCACCTCCGGGTGCTGGAAAATCCATTTCGAGGCGGTGGTAAAATCGCTGAAACGGGTGCCGACGCCGATCACCAGGTCGGCCTCTTTCGCCAGCAGGTTCGCCGCCAGACAGCCCGTTTCGCCGACGCCGCCGACGTTCAGGGGGTGAGAAGAGACCACCGTCCCCTTCCCGGCCTGGGTTTCGGCAAAAGGCACTCCGTAGCGCTCGGCGAAACGGGACAGCGCTTCGCCCGCGCCGGAGTATTTCACCCCGCCGCCGCAGACGATCAGCGGTTTACGGCTGGCTTTGATGGCCGCCACGGCGTCCGCCAGCTGCGCGGCGCTGGCCGGACGGCGATCGAGACGGTGTACGCGACGCGCAAAGAAGGATTCCGGGTAGTCCCAGGCTTCGCCCTGCACATCCTGCGGCAGGCACAGCGTCACTGCGCCGGTTTCCGCCGGGTCGGTCAGGACGCGCATGGCGTTGATGCAGGCGCTCATCAGCTGTTCCGGGCGGGTAATGCGGTCCCAGTATTTGCTGACCGCGCGGAAGGCGTCATTGGTGCTGATGCTGAGATCGTAGCTCTGTTCAATCTGCTGGAGCACCGGGTCCGGCTGGCGGGTGGCGAAGACATCGCCCGGCAGCAGCAGCAGCGGAATGCGGTTGGCGCTGGCGGTGCCGGCGGCGGTGATCATGTTGGCCGCCCCCGGGCCGATGGAGGAGGTGCAGGCGATAATCTGCCGGCGCAGGGCCTGGCGGGCAAAACCGGTGGCCGCGTGGGCCATCCCCTGCTCGTTGCGCCCCTGATAGACGCGCATGTCGCCGCTATCCTGCTCCAGCGCCTGCCCCAGTCCCAGGACGTTGCCATGGCCGAAAATCGCAAAAATGCCTTTCACGAACTTCAGCTCTTCGCCATCCACTTCCAGGTACTGGTTATCGAGGAACTTCACCAGCGCCTGCGCCGTTGTCAGTCTCAGTTTGCCCATGTTGCACAATCCTTATTGTTCAGTATTTGTGTGTGGCGTCGCGCCGATGCCGCCGGGGCCGTCGTTCACGTCACTGGAATACCTGTGGATTATAGGCAAACATTTTTTTCATTAAATACAAATACAGAAGAAATATTTCATTTTGCGAGAAGGATCAAACTCTCTACCCATTTCATACGTTTCACTTACATTCCTGACACGTTTTCGGGCCCTTTTTGGCGGCGCCAGACGGCAATATCCCCTTAAAAATCATAGGTAAATGGCTGTCGTTTGGCGTTTCATTTTTCTCCGGGTCGACAGAGGGGGCGATCCGCGCTAACGCGAGGCTCAGTGCGGCAGAGTGGTAGATCCCTCACACTTTTGGTTTTTTAATTTCGAACGAGTTTGCAAATGAAATATTTATTTCTCAAACTAAGGGTAACCAATAACCCTCAGGCTGTTCACGGAGTCGACGTCGGGATCCCGACCCTTCCAGGCAGCAGACACCAAAAAGGAAATCCTAGCTATGAATGCAGCAGTAAAGCGGCTCGACGTCATCTGTATAGGTCGGGTGGCCGTCGACCTCTATGCCCAGCAGATCGGTTCGCGGCTAGAAGACGTTGCCAGTTTCTCGAAATATCTGGGCGGCTCCTCCGGCAACGTGGCCTTTGGCACCGCGATTCAGGGGCTGAAATCGGCCATGCTGGCGCGCGTTGGCGATGAACACAACGGCCGTTTCCTGCGTGAAACGCTCAACCGCGCCGGGGTGGATACCGAGTATCTGATTACCGACAAATCCCGCCTGACCGCGCTGGTGATGCTGGGGATCAAGGATCAGGAGACCTTCCCTCTGATTTTCTACCGCGATAACTGCGCCGATATGGCCTTAACGCCTGACGACATCAGCGAGGAGTATATTGCCTCCTCCCGGGCGCTGGCGGTGACCGGCACCCACCTGTCGCACGCCAACACCCGCGCCGCGGTGCTGAAGGCGCTGGAGTACGCTCGCCGTCACGGCCTGCGTACCGCGCTGGATATCGATTACCGTCCGGTGCTGTGGGGGCTCACCTCGCTCGGCGATGGCGAAACCCGTTTCATTGAGTCCGGGCCGGTCACCAGCCAGCTGCAGGAAGTGCTGCATCTGTTCGATTTGGTGGTGGGAACCGAAGAAGAGTTTCATATTGCCGGGGGCAGCACCGATACCCTGACCGCGTTGAAAAATGTGCGCCATGCCACCAAAGCCACCCTCGTCTGCAAGCGCGGACCGATGGGCTGCGTGGTGCTGGAAGGCGACATCCCGGACAGCTGGGACCAGGTGCCGCTGCAGCAGGGCGTGCGCGTGGAAGTGCTCAACGTGCTGGGCGCCGGGGATGCCTTTATGTCGGGCCTGCTGCGCGGCTGGCTTAACGACGAGGGCTGGGAGCAGGCTTGCCGTTACGCCAACGCCTGCGGGGCGCTGGTGGTCTCCCGCCACGGCTGCGCCCCGGCGATGCCGACCAAAGTCGAACTCGATGACTACCTGCAGCGCGCCGAATCGGTGCCGCGCCCGGACGTCGACGAGCGCCTCAACCATCTGCACCGGGTGACCAGCCGCCGCCAGCAGTGGCCGGAGCTGTGCATTTTCGCCTTCGACCATCGCAAACAGCTGGCCGACCTGGCGCGGGAGACCGGGCGCGATGAAGCCTGCATTCCGCAGCTCAAGCTGCTGTTGTTGGCCGCGGCCGAAGCGGCGGCGCAGGAGGCGGGTCTTGACCAGCGCAGCGGCATTCTGGCCGATGGCACCTACGGCCAGCGTGCGCTGAACGCCATTACCGGCAAGGGCTGGTGGATCGGGCGCCCTATCGAACTGCCCAGCTCGCGCCCGCTGCGTCTGGAGCATGGCAACATCGGCTCGCAGCTGATCGACTGGCCGCTGGAGCATGTCGTCAAATGTCTGGTCTTCTATCATCCGGACGACCCGGCGGCGCTGCGTGAAGAGCAGGACGCTCTGCTGCTCGAGGTGTGGCAGGCCTGTAACAAATCAGGCCACGAGCTGCTGCTGGAGGTGATCCTCCCGGAAAATGGCCCGGACAAAGACGAGCGCCATTACCACACCATGCTGGAGCACTTCTATCAGCTGGGGCTCAAGCCGGACTGGTGGAAGCTGCCGCCGCTCTCCAGCGCCAGCTGGCAGCAGATCACCGCCCTTATCGAGCGCGAAGATCCGTGGAGCCGCGGGATCCTGATCCTCGGTCTCGATGCGCCTTCCGACAAACTGCGCGCCGGTTTCGCCGAAGCGGCCGCTCACCCGATGATCAAAGGTTTCGCCGTCGGGCGCACCATCTTTGGCCAGCCGTCGCGGCGCTGGATGCAGGGCGAGCTCAGCGATGAGGCGCTGATAGAGGAAGTGAAACGCAACTACCTGACGCTTATTGGCTACTGGCGCGAAGCCCGCCGCTGATCCCCCAACGCCCGTCTCCGTCACCTTGCGGAGCGGGCGTTTTTCTGTTTCTTCGTGAAATGAATCGCGTATTTCGTCGCAATAAATGAAAAATTCGCTTCATTTGGTACACTGGAAGCCATATTCCTTCCATTTTCTCAGAGCGCACTCTATGGCCAATAACCCAACACAGCTGACCATCCTGCAGGATGAAATCAGGCGTCGCTACGATACGTTAAGCAAACGTCTGAAACAGGTCGCCCGCTATATCCTTGATAACAGCAATAGCGTGGCTTTCGATACCGTGGCCTCCATTGCACAACAGGCGGATGTTCCCCCTTCCACGTTGATTCGTTTTGCCAACGCCTTCGGCTTCAGCGGCTTTAACGAAATGAAACAGATGTTCAAGCAGCATTTGATGGAAGAGACCGCCAACTATACCGAGCGCGCCCGTCTGTTCCGCCAGACCACCAGCGATGAGTCCAGCCCGCCGGAAACGCCGACGGAGATCCTCAATATGTTCACGATGGTGAACAACCAGGCGCTGCAGCAGCTGGCGATGCAGACCTCCAGCGATGAGCTGGAGCGCGCGGTGGCCCTGTTGGGCGAGGCGGAAAATATCTATGTCATTGGCCTGCGCCGGTCGTTCAGCGTCGCCTCCTATCTGACCTATGCGCTACGCCACCTCGATCGCAAAGCCTTTCTGATCGACGGCCTCGGCGGCATGTTCACCGAACAGCTGAGTCTGGTCGGCCCGAAAGACGTGGTGGTGGCGGTGAGCTTCTCGCCGTACGCCCGGGAAGTGGTCGAGCTGGTGGAGCTGGGCGCGCAGCGCAAAGCGCGGCAGATCGCCATTACCGACAGCCAGGTCAGCCCGCTGGCGGCCTTCAGCGATGTCTGCTTTGTGGTGCGGGAAGCGCAGGTGGATGGCTTCCGCTCGCAGGTTGCTTCGCTGTGCCTGGCCCAGACGCTGGCGGTTTCGCTGGCGCTGAACAGCAGTCAGGAGTCCGAGGCCAAGCAGAAGGCGTGAGATAGGCCGCCTGGCGTCGGTTGCGCGGCGGCGCGGGATAAGCCTGCGGGGGGACCCCGTAGGCCGGATAAGCGTAGCGCCATCCGGCACAAGACGGGTATGGCGCCAGAGGTGTCCTGCCCGGCGGCGCTGCGCTTGCCGGGCCTGGGGTATATGCGCCTGCGGGTCGCCGTAGACACTGTTTTCGGTTTGCAACTTTCCCGGCCAGACAAAGCGTTTATCACGTGTAACTTCAGTGAAATTTGCGCTCCCGGTTAATTTTCTGCGTTATGTCTCTTACGGCGCAGGGAGCGCACAGGGGGCGGCCAGTCGCCGCCGCCCCCTGTACCCCCGGGCTCCGGCCAGCAAAATCGCCACTGCGTGGTACCTTCGACTTATCCCGGCAGGCTTCGGGTCAGGCCGAGGCAGCGTCCGTGCAAAACACGGCCCTCAGCCCGCATCCATGCGGGCTGCCCCGGCCTTCCGGGAACGTCTCAGCGATTTTGAGGCCGTCAGCACCGGCAGTTTCAGTCGCGCAAGTGGGTAAATCAAGGACAGGTCGCACGACCCCTCCAGGCCGGGTCAGGCGCAGCCGCCACCCGGCATAAAAGCGGCTCCGTACCCGCTGTCATCGCCCGGTGGCGCTGTGCTTACCGGGCCTGGGAGGTATGAGCCTGTGAGAGGCCCCCGTAGGCCGGATAAGCGTGGCGCCATCCGGCACAAGACGGGTATGGCGCCAGAGGTGTCCTGCCCGGCGACGCTGCGCTTGTCGGGCCTGGGGTATATGCGCCTGCGGGTCGCCGTAGACACTGTTTTCGGTTTGCAACTTTCCCGGCCAGGCAACGCGTTTATCACGTGTAACTTCAGTGAAATTTGCGCTCCCGGTTAATTTTCTGCGTTATGCCTGGCATGGCGCAGGGAGCGCACAGGGGGCGGCCAGTCGCCGCCGCCCCCTGTACCCCCGGGCTCCGGCCAGCAAAATCGCCACTGCGTGGTACCTTCGACTTATCCCTGCAGGCTTCGGGTCGGGCCGAGGCAGCGTCCCTGCAAAACACGGCCCTCAGCCCGCATCCATGCGGGCTGCCCCGGCCTTCCGGGAACGTCTCAGCGATTTTGAGGCCGTCAGCACCGGCAGTTTCAGTCGCGCAAGTGGGTAAATCAAGGACAGGTCGCACGAACCCTCCAGGCCGGGTCAGGCGCAGCCGCCACCCGGCAACATGACGGGTATCGAGCCTGATATCTTGCCCGGTGGCGCTGCGCTGGCCGGGCCTGGGAGGTATGAGCCTGTGAGAGGCCCCCGTAGGCCGGATAAGCGTAGCGCCATCCTGCATAAAAACGGCGACGGTGTTTGCGGTGTCCTGCCCGGCGGCGCTGCGCTTACCGGGCCTGGGAGGTTTGAGCCTGTGAGAGGGCCCCGTAGGCCGGGTAAGGCGCAGCCGCCACCCGGCACGGCCACGGGTACGGTGCCTGACTGCCCGGCGACGCTGCGCTTGCCGGGCCTGGGAGTGGGATTCCGCGGAGCCTTTCGCTAAAAAACACTCGCAGCGCATAGACAAGAAGGCCGGTTAGCATCGCTAACCGGCCTTTTTTATCGGCGTCTGCGCGTCACGTTAGTCGTGGCGCGGATATTCCGGGGTGTTGATCCAGGCGTGGTCCTCTTCCCAGGTGAACAACCATTTCCGATCCGGCCCGGCCATGACGTTCAGATAGTAGCTGTCGTAACCGGCAATCGCCGCCACCGGATGGTAACCGCGCGGCACCATCACCACATCGTGGTTATAGGGCGCCATGCAGGCGTCCAGGCTGCGGTCGTCGGTGTAGACCCGCTGGAAGGCAAAGCCCTGCGGCGGATCGAAGCGGTGATAGTAGGTCTCTTCCAGCTGCGTCTCTTTGCCCGGCTGGGCGGTATCGTGCTTATGCGACGGCCACGAGCTGGTGGCCCCTTCGTCGGTGTAGACCTCGACCACCAGCAGGCAATCCGCCTCGGCGCTGTCCGGCAGAATATTATGCACCCGGCGCTGGTTGCGCCCTTTCCCGCGGTGCTCCACGCCGACGTCTTCCGGCCGAATCAGGCGTGCCGGGAAGCTGCCTTTGCCCGGCGCGCTGCACACCGCCAGCTCCAGATCGGAATCGGCGGTCACCTCGACCCGATCCTGCGGCGGCACGTATACCGACCACGGCGGGGTACGTTCAAACGGCGACATCCGTTTACCGAGATTCGGGAAATCGGCCTGCTGCGTTTTCACCGACGCCAGGCCAGCGACCAGCACCAGGCACAGCTCGCGATCGCCGCTCTCCAGCGTCACGGTCTGCCCTTTTTTCAACATCCAGACATCAAAGCCGATATAGCGCCAACCGGCGCTTTGCGGCGTAATATGCTGGATCTGTCCCTCTTTTCGCGATTTAGCCAGTAACGACATGGCGCTCTCCTTCGCCGATTAACCTAACGTCGGCATGCTGAATTCAGATACGGTCTGCTGCCCTGCCGGCCAGCGTACGGTGGCGGTCTTCATGCGCGTGTAGAAGCGCACGCCGTCCGGCCCGTGGACGTTCAGCGCGCCAAACACTGAGCGCTTCCAGCCGCCGAAGCTGTGGAACGCCATCGGCACCGGGACCGGCACGTTCACCCCGACCATCCCCGCCTGCACGTCGTGGACGAATTCACGCGCGGTGTGGCCGTTGCTGGTGAAGACGGCGCTGCCGTTGCCAAACTCGTGGCTGTTAACCAGTTCGAGGGCGCTGTCATAGTCCGCCGCGCGCACAATCCCCAGCACCGGGCCAAAGATCTCTTCGCGCCAGATGGTCATCTCCGGGGTGACGTGATCGAACAGGGTGCCGCCGATATAATAGCCCGCGTCGTAGCCCGGCACGCGCAGTTTGCGGCCATCGACCACCAGTTTTGCCCCTTCGCTTTCGCCTTTATCAATATAGCCGAGCACTTTTTTCTGGTGAGTATCAGACACCACCGGCCCCATCTCGTTCTCTTCCTGGCCGCGCATGCAGCCCGGGCCCACTTTCAGCGCTTCCACCAGCGGCTTCAGGCGAGCGATCAGTTTGTCGGCGGTTTCATCTCCCACCGCCACCACCACCGGCAGCGCCATGCAGCGCTCGCCTGCGGAACCGAAGGCGCCGCCCATAATGGCGTTAACGGTGGCGTCGAGATCGGCATCCGGCATCACTATCGCGTGGTTTTTGGCCGCGCCGAAGGCCTGCACGCGCTTGCCGTGGGCGCTGGCGGTCTTATAGATATACTCCGCCACGCCGGAGGAGCCGACGAAGCTCACCGCCGCAATGCGCGGGTCAGTGTACAGCTGCTCGGCATCTTCATTGCTGCAGTGCACGACGTTAAACACGCCGTCCGGCAGACCGGCCTCTTTCAACAGCTCTGCCAGACGCACGGCGGCCGTTGGCGCCAGCGCCGGCGGCTTGAGGACGAAGCTGTTGCCGCAGGCCAGCGCCAGCGGGAACATCCACATCGGCACCATCGCCGGGAAGTTGAACGGGGTGATCCCGGCCACCACGCCCAGCGGCTGCATCAACGAGTAGCTGTCGACGCCGGTGCCGACGTCAGAGGAGTATTCGCCTTTAATCAGGTGCGGGATCCCGCAGGCGAATTCGACCACTTCCATGCCGCGGGTCAGCTCGCCCAGCGCATCCGACCACACTTTGCCGTGCTCGCTGACGATGATCCCCGCCAGCTCTTCCACGTGCTGTTCCAGCAACATTTTAAAGTTGAACAGCACGCGGGCGCGGCGCAGCGGCGTGGTGCGAGACCAGCTGTCAAACGCATCGCGAGCAACCTGAATCGCCTCAGAGACTTCCTGCGCGGTCGATACCGTGACTTCGCGCACCGCTTTGCCCGTCGCCGGATCGTACACCGGCATCGTTTCGTTGCTGCTGCTGATAACGGTTTTCCCGCCAATAAAGTTTCCTGTGATCGTCATGTTCTCGCCTCATAGTGAAGAGGGCCAGCGCACGCCGGCCCGTCGCTGATTCTGCTGTGCTATAACCGTAGTAAAATGAAATTTATATTTCAACATTGTTGTGAAATGAAATTTCATTTTGGTGATAACAGTCGCATTTTGCGCTCACGCATCGCTTACGCGCTTCCCCCATCGAGCCGCGCCGCCTCGCGATACCTGGCTCCCGGTCCCGGTCGCTCCCGCCGCGGCAGCCGGGAATATTTTGCGAGGCAGCTCAAACAATCATCATTTTCATTCTTGCTTATTTTGGAATAAACGTTTTGACTGTTAGCCAATTGAACGAACCCAACCCTCTTCCGTCAGGAGTGTCCTATGGCCATCGCAATGCAACGTTTTTGTATTAACCGCAAAATCGCGCCAGCGCTCAGCATTGAAGCGTTTTTCCGTCTGGTGAACCGTCTGGGCCTGAATAAAGTCGAGCTGCGCAACGATTTACCCAGCGGGAAAGTGACCGACGATCTGAGCCATCAGCAGGTGCGCGAGCTGGCGGCGCGTTACCACATCGAGATCCTGACGATTAACGCGGTCTATCCCTTTAACCGCCGTAGCGAAGAGGTGCGGCAGCTGACCGAGTCGCTGCTGAAAGAGGCCCAGGCCATCGGCGCCAAATCGCTGGTGCTCTGCCCGCTCAACGACGGCAGCGAGGTGCCGGCCAGCGATACCCTGAGCGCCCTGCGCGACCTGGCGCCGCTGTTCGCCTTCTACGGCATCCACGGTCTGGTGGAGCCGCTGGGCTTTCCGCAAAGCTCGCTGCGATCGGCGCACCAGGCGCAGACGCTGATCCATGACGCCCGCGTGCCGTTTAAGCTGCTGATCGACACCTTCCATCACCATCTCTACCCGCAGGCGGCGGACGAGTTCAGCCAGGTGGAGGTGGCGGACATCGGTCTGGTGCACCTCTCCGGGGTGGACGATACCCGTCCGCGCGAGCAGCTCACCGATGCCGAGCGCATCATGCTGACGCCGCAGGATCGCCTCGGCACCTGCGAGCAGGTTAAAGCGCTGGAAGCCCGCGGGTATCAGGGGGTATACGCTTTTGAACCCTTCGCTCCCGAGCTGGCGCAGTGGAGCGAAGCGGATATCGAGCGCGAAATTGAGCAGAGCATTGCGCTTATCCAACGCCACTGCGCCTGAGGCCTCTCGCGACAGCGTGCGCGGCGCGTGACGATTTCCCCAACGCCGGACGACGAGGTTGCCTATAATCGTCGCAGGATAAATGGAGGAATCGATCATGAGCTCACCCCTGTTGATTGCGCGCACGCTGGATAACGCGCTCTATTTGCTGCCCGCGATGGCCAACCGCCATGGGCTGATCACCGGTGCGACCGGCACCGGTAAAACCGTCACCCTGCAAAAGCTGGCTGAGTCGTTCTCGGAAATTGGCGTGCCGGTATTTATGGCGGACGTTAAGGGCGACCTGACCGGCATTGCCGCCGCGGGGCAGAGCTCAGAGAAACTGCAGGCGCGGCTGGAGAAGATCGGCGTCAGCGACTGGGAGCCGCACGCCAACCCGGTGGTACTCTGGGATATCTTTGGCGAGAAGGGCCACCCGGTTCGGGCGACGGTCTCCGATCTTGGCCCCCTGCTGCTGGCGCGCCTGCTCAATCTCAATGAGGTGCAGAGCGGCGTGCTGAACATTATTTTCCGCATCGCGGACGACCGCGGTCTGCTGCTGCTTGACTTCAAAGACCTCCGCGCCATCACCCAGTTTATCGGCGACAACGCCAAATCTTTCCAGAACCAGTATGGCAATATCAGCAGCGCCTCGGTCGGCGCCATCCAGCGCGGACTGTTGACCCTGGAGCAACAGGGCGCCGGGCACTTCTTCGGCGAGCCGATGCTGGATATTGCCGACTGGATGCGCGTCGATGCCAGCGGCAAAGGGATAATCAATATCCTCAGCGCCGAAAAGCTCTACCAGATGCCGAAGCTCTACGCCGCCAGCCTGCTGTGGATGCTCTCCGAGCTGTACGAGCGTCTGCCGGAGGCGGGCGATCTCGACAAGCCCAAACTGGTGTTCTTCTTCGATGAGGCGCATCTGCTGTTCAACGACGCGCCGCAGGTGCTGCTGGATAAAATCGAACAGGTGATCCGTCTTATTCGCTCCAAGGGCGTCGGCGTCTATTTTGTCTCGCAGAACCCGGCGGATATACCCGACGCCGTGCTCGGCCAGCTGGGCAACCGCGTACAGCACGCGCTGCGCGCCTTTACGCCGAAGGATCAGAAAGCGGTGAAAACCGCCGCCCAGACCATGCGCGCCAACCCGGCCTTCAGTACCGAGCAGGCGATCCAGGAGCTGGGCACCGGCGAGGCGCTGATCTCCTTCCTCGATGAGAAAGGCAGCCCCTCGGTGGTCGAGCGGGCGATGGTTATCGCCCCCTGCTCGCGAATGGGGCCGGTCAGCGATGATGAGCGCAATGGCCTGCTGAATCACTCGCCGCTGTACGGCAAGTATGAAGAAGAGGTGGACCGCGAGTCGGCCTTCGAAATGCTGCAGCAAGGGGTGCAGGTCACTACCGAGCAGCAGTCGGCTCCGCCGGCGAAGGGTCAGCAGAGCGGGGATGACGATGGGCTGCTCGGCGGCCTGAAAGAAATCCTGTTCGGCAGCACCGGCCCGCGCGGCGGCAAACGCGACGGTATCGTGCAGACCGCGGCGAAAAGCGCGGTTCGCCAGGTCACCAATCAGATCGTCCGCGGCATGCTGGGCAGTCTGCTGGGCGGCCGCAAGCGCTAAAAAAAAGCCCCCTCATCGTTGAGGGGGCTTACGTTCCGTAGCCGGGTCCGCTAGGCCTTGCGCATCATCAGCCAGAGGCTTATCAGGAAGAAGCTGGCGCTTGGCAACAGGGCGCCGATGATCGGCGGTATGCCGTACACCAGGGTCAGCGGGCCGAAAATCTGATCCAGCACGTAGAAGATAAAGCCGAAGCTAATCCCGGTCACCACCCTGACGCCCATCGGCACGCTACGCAGCGGGCCAAAGATAAACGACAGCGCCATCAGCATCATCACCGCCACCGACAGCGGCTGGAAGATTTTGCTCCACATATTGAGCTGGTAGCGTCCCGGATCCTGGCCGCTGGACTTCAGGTATTTCACATAGTTGTGCAGCCCGCTGATCGACAGCGCGTCCGGATCCAGGGCTACCACGCCGAGCTTGTCCGGCGTCAGGTTGGTTTTCCAGGTGCCGCTCACCATCTGCGACCCGGTCACCTGCTTCGGATCGGTCAGATCGGATTCATCCACCTGCGACAGGCGCCACACTTTATTCTCGCTATCGAATTTTGCCGAGGCAGCATAGCGCACCGACTGTAAACGACGCTCCGGGTTGAAGGCATAAATGCTGACGCCCCCCAGCTCATCGTTACCTTTTACCCGTTCGATATAGACAAAGTTATGGCCATCTTTCGCCCACAGCCCCTGCTGGGTGGAAAGCAGCGAACCGCCGTACATCTGCTGGGCGCGGTAGTTGCGCGCCATCTGTTCGCCCTGCGGCGCCACCCACTCGCCGATCGCCATGGTCAACAGCACCAGCGGGATCGCGGTTTTCATCACCGCCAGCGCCACCTGCAGCCGGGTGAAACCGGACGCCTGCATCACCACCAGCTCGCTGCGCTGGGCCAGCATCCCCAGCCCCAGCAGCGCGCCAAGCAGCGCCGCCATCGGGAAGAAGATCTGGATGTCTTTCGGCACGCTGAGGATGGTGTAGAGGCCAGCGCCCAGCGCATCGTAACTACCCTGCCCGGACTTTTTCAGCTGATCGACAAACTTGATAATGCCGGAGAGCGACACCAGCATGAACAGGGTCATCATGATGGTGTTGAAAATCGTCTTACCGATATAACGGTCAAGTACGCCAAACGCCTGCATCAGGCCGCTCCTTTATTAAAACGGGCGCGGAAGCGGCGCATCGGCACCGTGTCCCACAGGTTTAACAGCACCGCCAGCGCAAAATAGAGCAGGTTAATCGCCCACATCCAGATAGCCGGGTCCATTTTGCCTTTGCCGCCGTTCGACTTAATCGAGGTCTGCAGCAGGAAGAACACCAGGTAGAGCAGCATCGCCGGCAGCATCGACAGCACGCGGCCCTGGCGCGGGTTGACCACGCTGAGCGGCACCACCATCAGCGCCATAATGAAGACGGTCGCCACCAGCGTGAAGCGCCAGTGCAGTTCGGCGCGCGCACGATCGGTGTGGGTCTGCCACAGGGTGCGCATATCCATCTGTTCGGTGTCGTCCGGATCGGCGGCCACCGCCTGGTGGCCGATAATGGCCTGATAGTTATTGAAGTCGGTGATGCGGAAGTCGCGCAGCATCGCGGTGCCTTCAAAGCGGGTGCCCTTATTGAGGGTCACCACCTGCGAACCGTCTTTCTGCTGCGACAGCTCGCCGGAATCCGCCACCACCACGGAGGGGCGCGCGTTGCCTTTCGGGCGCAGCTGGGCAAGGAAGACGTCATGGAAGCGGTTGCCGTTCACGCTCTCGATAAACATGACCGCGTTACCATCGCTGGCCTGCTGGAACTGGCCCTGGGCCAGCGCGGCCATGCCGGGGTTGGCCTTGGCTTCCGCCAGCACTTCATCCTGATGGCGCGACGACCACGGCCCTGCCCACATCACGTTGACCGCCGCCACCGCGCCGGTGAACAGCGCGAGGATCATCGCCGCCTTGATCAATACGGCTTTACTCAGGCCGCAGGCGTGCATCACCGTAATTTCGCTTTCGGTGTACAGCTTGCCGAGGGTCATCAGCAGGCCAAGGAACAGACTTAACGGCAGGATAAGCTGCGCCATCTCCGGGATGCCGAGCCCCAGCAGCGAGAGCACCAGATTGGTTGGGATATCGCCATCCACCGCAGCGCCGAGGATCCTGACTAATTTCTGGCAAAAGAAAATCAGTAACAGGATGAATAGGATCGCCAACTGGCTTTTCAGCGTCTCACGAACCAGATATCTTATGATTATCACTATAAATACGCCCGTAAAAACCCGTTTTAGTGCAGGAAAATTGCTTGTTTCATGGCTTAAACGTCATTTATTCTCTTTGGTCGTCGAAAACGTCGCTAAGATTAAATGACTCATCGGTTCTGCATGTCAGGATCTTTTCTGACGAACCCAGGCCTTATTAACGTTAAGATTAACACGAAGTCACCGCAACAGCGGACATGAGTTACGAAAGCTTGCAATTATATACTCAATGGATTTCGAGTTGTAAGAAGGCAGCAGGGCTGTGGCCCCTGGCGCGCACAATGTGCCACGTCAGGGTAAGCAGGCGCAGCCGGCGCATCTGCAACTTGAAAGGCGACGAGTATAGCCGTAGCCACCACTGTTGTCTTTAAGATTCAGGAGCATAGTGCATGGAGTTCAGTGTAAAAAGCGGTAGCCCGGAGAAGCAGCGGAGCGCCTGTATCGTGGTCGGCGTCTTTGAACCACGTCGCCTCTCCCCCATCGCCGAACAACTCGATAAAATCAGCGACGGCTACATCAGCGCCCTGCTGCGTCGCGGCGAGCTGGAAGGCAAACCTGGCCAGACGTTATTGCTGCACCATGTGCCGAACATTCTGTCTGAGCGCATTCTGCTGATTGGCTGCGGCAAAGAGCGCGAACTGGATGAGCGTCAGTACAAGCAGGTCATCCAGAAAACCATCAATACCCTGAATGATACCGGTTCAATGGAGGCAGTCTGCTTCCTGACCGAGCTGCACGTCAAGGGTCGTAACAACTACTGGAAAGTTCGCCAGGCGGTGGAAACCGCCAAAGAGACGCTGTACAGCTTCGACCAGCTGAAGACCAACAAAAGCGAGCCGCGTCGCCCGCTGCGTAAAATGGTCTTTAACGTGCCGACCCGTCGCGAGCTGACCAGCGGCGAACGCGCCATTCAGCACGGGCTGGCGATCGCCGCCGGCATCAAAGCGGCGAAAGATCTCGGCAACATGCCGCCGAACATCTGTAACGCCGCCTATCTGGCCTCCCAGGCGCGCCAGCTGGCCGATACCTATAGCAAAAATGTTATCACCCGGGTGATCGGCGAACAGCAGATGCGCGAGCTGGGAATGAACGCCTACCTCGCCGTCGGCAACGGTTCGCAGAACGAGTCGCTGATGTCGGTCATCGAGTATAAAGGCAACCCGTCGGAAGACGCGCGCCCTATCGTGCTGGTCGGTAAAGGCCTGACCTTCGATTCCGGCGGTATCTCCATCAAGCCGGCCGAAGGCATGGACGAGATGAAGTACGACATGTGCGGCGCCGCGGCGGTGTACGGCGTGATGCGGATGGTTGCTGAGCTGCAGCTGCCGCTGAACGTGATCGGCGTGCTGGCGGGCTGTGAAAACATGCCTGGCGGTCGCGCTTATCGCCCGGGCGATGTTCTGACCACCATGTCCGGCCAGACGGTGGAAGTGCTCAACACCGACGCCGAAGGCCGCCTGGTGCTGTGCGACGTGCTGACCTACGTTGAGCGCTTCGAGCCGGAAGCGGTTATCGATGTCGCGACGCTGACCGGCGCCTGCGTGATTGCCCTCGGCCATCACATCACCGGCCTGATGTCGAACCATAACCCGCTGGCCCATGAGCTGATCGGCGCCTCTGAACTGGCGGGCGACCGCGCATGGCGTCTGCCGCTGGCCGACGAGTTCCAGGATCAGCTGGAATCCAACTTTGCCGATATGGCGAATATTGGCGGCCGTCCTGGCGGCGCGATCACCGCCGGCTGCTTCCTGTCGCGCTTCACCCGCAAGTACAACTGGGCGCACCTCGACATCGCCGGCACCGCCTGGCGCTCCGGTAAGGCCAAAGGCGCCACCGGTCGTCCGGTCGCGCTGCTGTCGCAGTTCCTGCTCAATCGCGCGGGTTTTAACGGCGAAGAGTGATTGCCGTCTGATGCCCGGTGGCGCTACGCTTACCGGGCCTACGGAAAGATGCCGTTTGTAAGCCGGGTAAGCGTAGCGCCGCCCGGCTTTACATTTAAATCCACAACAAGAAGCCCCATATATGAAAAACGCAACGTTCTATCTTCTGGACAACGAAGACACCGTCGAAGGCCTGAGCGCCGTCGAGCAGCTGGTGTGTGACATTGCCGCAGAACGTTGGCGCAACGGCAAGCGCGTCCTGATCGCCTGTGAAGATGAGCTGCAGGCGATTCGTCTCGATGAGGCGCTGTGGTCGCGACCACCGGAGAGCTTTGTGCCGCACAATCTGGCGGGCGAAGGTCCGCGAGGCGGCGCGCCGGTAGAGATTGCCTGGCCGCAAAAGCGCAACAGCAGCCCGCGGGACATTCTGATCAGCCTGCGGCTTAACTTTGCAGATTTTGCCACCGCTTTCACAGAAGTGATAGACTTTGTCCCTTACGAAGAAAATCTGAAACAACTGGCGCGCGAACGCTATAAGGCGTACCGCATGGCTGGTTTCAACCTGAACACGGCAACCTGGAAATAATGGAAAAGACATACAACCCACAAGATATCGAACAGCCGCTTTACGAGCACTGGGAAAAGCAGGGCTATTTCAAACCGAATGGTGATGAAAGCCAGGAGAGCTTCTGCATCATGATCCCGCCGCCGAACGTCACCGGCAGTTTGCATATGGGTCATGCCTTCCAGCAAACCATCATGGATACCATGATTCGCTACCAGCGCATGCAGGGCAAAAACACCCTGTGGCAGGCGGGGACCGACCACGCGGGTATCGCTACCCAGATGGTGGTTGAGCGTAAGATTGCCGCTGAAGAAGGGAAAACCCGTCACGACTACGGCCGCGACGCCTTCATCGACAAAATCTGGCAGTGGAAAGCGGAATCCGGCGGCACCATTACCCGTCAGATGCGCCGTCTCGGCAACTCCGTTGACTGGGAGCGCGAGCGCTTCACCATGGACGAAGGCCTTTCCAATGCCGTGAAAGAAGTCTTCGTTCGCCTGTACAAGGAAGACCTGATCTACCGCGGCAAACGCCTGGTTAACTGGGACCCGAAACTGCGCACCGCCATTTCCGACCTCGAAGTGGAAAACCGCGAATCGAAAGGCTCCATGTGGCATATCCGCTACCCGCTGGCCGATGGCGCGAAAACCGCTGACGGTAAAGACTACCTGGTGGTCGCCACCACCCGTCCGGAAACCCTGCTGGGCGATACCGGCGTGGCCGTTAACCCGGAAGATCCGCGCTACAAAGATCTGATTGGCAAATTCGTGGTGCTGCCGCTGGTTAACCGCCGCATCCCGATCGTGGGCGACGAACACGCCGACATGGAGAAAGGCACCGGCTGCGTGAAGATCACCCCGGCGCACGACTTTAACGACTACGAAGTGGGTCGTCGTCACCAGCTGCCGATGATCAACATCCTGACCTTTGACGGCGACATCCGCGAAAGCGCGGAAGTGTACGACACCAAAGGCAATGAATCCGACGTCTACTCCAGCGAGATCCCGGCGGAGTTCCAGAAACTGGAACGCTTCGCGGCGCGTAAAGCCGTCGTTGCGGCGGTTGACGCCCTCGGCCTGCTGGAAGAGATCAAACCGCACGACCTGACCGTGCCTTACGGCGACCGCGGCGGCGTGGTTATTGAACCGATGCTGACCGACCAGTGGTACGTGCGCGCGGACGTGCTGGCCAAGCCGGCGGTGGAAGCCGTTGAAAACGGCGACATTCAGTTCGTGCCGAAGCAGTACGAAAACATGTACTTCTCCTGGATGCGCGATATTCAGGACTGGTGTATCTCCCGTCAGCTGTGGTGGGGTCACCGCATCCCGGCATGGTATGACAACGACGGCAACGTTTACGTGGGCCGCACCGAAGACGAAGTACGCCAGGAAAATAACCTCGGCGCCGACGTGGCGCTGCGCCAGGACGAAGACGTGCTGGATACCTGGTTCTCCTCCGCGCTGTGGACCTTCTCCACTCTCGGCTGGCCGGAAAACACCGACGCCCTGCGTCAGTTCCACCCGACCAGCGTGATGGTGTCCGGCTTCGACATCATCTTCTTCTGGATCGCCCGCATGATCATGATGACCATGCACTTCATCAAAGATGAAAACGGTAAACCGCAGGTGCCGTTTAAGACCGTCTACATGACCGGTCTGATCCGCGATGACGAAGGCCAGAAGATGTCCAAATCCAAGGGTAACGTTATCGACCCGCTGGATATGGTTGACGGCATCACCCTGCCGGAGCTGCTGGAGAAACGTACCGGCAACATGATGCAGCCGCAGCTGGCGGAGAAAATCCGTAAGCGCACCGAGAAACAGTTCCCGAACGGCATCGAGCCGCACGGCACCGACGCCCTGCGCTTCACCCTGGCGGCGCTGGCCTCTACCGGCCGCGACATCAACTGGGATATGAAGCGTCTGGAAGGTTACCGTAACTTCTGTAACAAACTGTGGAACGCCAGCCGCTTCGTGCTGATGAACACCGAAGATCAGGATTGCGGCTTCAACGGCGGTGAAAGGGTGCTCTCTCTGGCCGACCGCTGGATCCTCGCGGAATTCAACCACACCGTCAAAGCGTATCGCGAAGCGCTGGATAACTTCCGCTTCGATATCGCCGCCGGCATCCTGTACGAGTTCACCTGGAACCAGTTCTGCGACTGGTACCTGGAACTGACCAAGCCGGTGATGAACGGCGGCAGCGAAGCGGAACTGCGCGGCACTCGCCATACGCTGGTGACCGTGCTGGAAGGTCTGCTGCGCCTGGCGCATCCGATCATTCCGTTCATCACCGAGACCATCTGGCAGCGCGTGAAGGTCATCTGCGGGATCACCGCCGACACCATCATGCTGCAGCCGTTCCCGCAGTATGATGCCTCTCAGGTGGATGACGCGGCGCTGGCCGACACCGAATGGCTGAAGCAGGCGATCGTCGCCGTACGTAACATCCGTGCGGAAATGAACATCGCCCCGGGCAAACCGCTGGAACTGCTGCTGCGCGGCTGCAGCAAAGAGGCCGAGCGTCGCGTGAACGACAACCGCAGCTTCCTGCTGAATCTGGCGCGTCTGGAAAGCATTACGGTGCTGCCTGCCGATGATAAAGGTCCGGTCTCCGTGACCAAGATCGTCGACGGCGCCGAGCTGCTGATCCCGATGGCGGGCCTCATCAACAAAGAAGATGAGCTGGCGCGTCTGGCGAAAGAGGTGGCCAAAATCGAAGGCGAAATTGGCCGCATCGAAAGCAAGCTGGCTAACGAAGGCTTTGTCGCCCGCGCGCCGGAAGCGGTGATCGCCAAAGAGCGCGAGAAGCTGGAAGGCTACGCGGAAGCGAAAGCGAAGCTGATTGAGCAGCAGGCGGTGATCGCCGCGCTGTAATTGCTCGCGATAGAAAAAAGGCCGGAGCTTGCTCCGGCCTTTTTACATTACAGGAACGGCAGCATCGGAAAAAAACCGCCGCATAGTTTGTCAGATACCGTCGGCTGCGGTGGCGCCGCCGGCTGTAGATCGAGCGAATCGAGCTCACCGACCATCGTCGTGTTTTCAGCAATATAGCGTAGCAAATCAATCTTAAACCAGGGATAGGCCAGCCCCAGCGTCAGCGGCGTGAGAAACGTCAACGCCAGTAAACGCGGAGCAAGACCGAAAAACGTCAGGGTGGAACGAAAATGAACGCTGTCCCCCAGCACCAGGTTATTCATCGCGTGATTACGTAAAGCCACACGAAGGTATGCCATGGATAACACGATACCGATAGTGAGGAATATATATCCCCCTAATATCGCCCCAAGATGCCGCAATGCCATAAACAGTGCCGAACCTTCACTGCACAGACCAAACATACAGCCCGTCAGCAGTTGAGCGAATGCGGAAAATAAAAAGCCAATAAAAATGATGATAAACGGCAACAAAATCGCCGTTGCCCATAAAAAAATCACCACACAACGCTTAGTACTCACATAAATATTAAATTTATTTTTGCCTAAGGTTGCGCCTTTGCCGATGAGATCAAGCCAGTGGCTGTAAACCACACCGCTGGTTATTGCCATAATAACTAGCGCCAGCAAAAGCAGAACAACGATCCCCAGCAGCATGCTATTTAGGCCATTGTAAAAGAGCCGACTTCCCAGCATGGCGAACACCACCGCTGTTAGCACGTATATCAGCAAAGGTAAGCCGAGCATAATCCACCATCCGCGCAGCAGATGACACTGAACCCCAAAGCGAATATTCGCGAAAGAGGTCATCGTCGCATGGTAGCTTAACCCCTTAATTATCATTACCGGCAGCAGGATAAGAAATGTCAGCGTCTCCAGCCCTTCGCTACCGGGAGAGAAAATGGCAAGCGCTAAGCTGAGTAAAACCAGCACGACAAATATCAATAGCCAGCTGAGTAAAATCGTGATACCGCGCCCGTGATAGGCAAAGCGGGCGCCATTAACCTCCATATTCTCACAAAGATAACGGCGACTCCGTACCCATGCCCATGGAATAAATAACCCACAAGTTATTACAGAAAAAATAATATTAACCAGACAAATAATAAAATAGCGCCCGACCTGACCATGAAGAACAAAAGAATGGCCAGAACGCTGCAATTGCCCTGAAATCATACTCATAAAAAAGTCGTCCTTGTACTTTAAACCATATATAAAAATAATAAATAATGCGCATCGGCATTAAGAGAGCAGAATATATTATTTTGAATTTTCCCGGCAATACATTTCACGCGCACCTTGCGCCTGTAAACGAATAATGGTATTAAAGAAATATATGGTTATTTAAGCTAAAATTGAGTGATTCTATGAATCTTGCCGCGCCACAGACCTTTACTTTACGCCGTATCGCGGTACAGGATAACGCTGCGATAGCGGCCGTCATCCGCCAGGTATCCGCAGAATATGGCCTGACCGCCGATAAAGGCTATACGGTCGCCGACCCGAATCTCGATGAGCTGTATGAGCTGTACAGCCAGCCGGGCTCGGCCTATTGGGTGGTGGAGAAAGAGGGAGAAGTGGTTGGCGGCGGCGGCGTCGCGCCGCTCGCCTGCAGCGAGCCGGATATCTGCGAGCTGCAGAAAATGTATTTCATGACCAGCGCCCGCGGCCAGGGGCTGGCGAAGAAGCTGGCGCTGCTGGCGCTGGACTACGCCCGCGAGCAAGGGTTTAAACGCTGCTATCTGGAAACCACCGCCTTCCTGACGGAGGCGATCGGCTTATATGAGCATCTTGGCTTCGAACATATTGACGGTCCGCTGGGCTGCACCGGCCACGTGGACTGCGAAGTGCGGATGTTGAAAATGCTGTAACGCCTCGATATCCCAGGCGTCCCCGGTAGCGCTACGCTTACCGGGGCTACAGTTCGGTAGCCCGGCTAAGCGTAGCGCGAGCCGGGGTATGTCCCGGATGGCACCGCTAGCACCTTACCCGTGCTCGCGGTGCCGTTTTTTTGTCGGGTGGCGGCTAACGCCTCACCCGACCTACGGCCCGTACCATGGCGAGCTGAAGCTCTCAACGCTATCTCTCTCCCCATGGCTACTGAGACTGCCGGCGTGAGTGGCGACCGGGGCGACGGGAGCCGAACAGCGTGGGCTACGCCGCCGCCGGCACGCCGCTGTGAA
Source organism: Klebsiella sp. K5-204 (assembly GCF_030128585.1). Taxonomy (NCBI): domain Bacteria; kingdom Pseudomonadati; phylum Pseudomonadota; class Gammaproteobacteria; order Enterobacterales; family Enterobacteriaceae; genus Klebsiella; species Klebsiella sp. K5-204. Next base: position 270,865 of record NZ_JAKUZS010000008.1, on the reverse strand, counting down.
AGCGGAACTCGGCCTCCGGACGGAGGATCAGCGCCGCTTCCGCCTCGCCGAGCTGGCGGACCCGTTCGCTGATATCTTCTCCGGCAATCTTCTGCGCCAGATCCAGGTAGTCCTGATAGTGACGCGCTTCCGAGCGCAGCAGCGACAGATAGAACTTCTGCAGATCATCGTCCAGCCACGGCGCCAGCGCCGCAAAGCGCTCGCAGGAGCGGGCCTCGATATAGGCGCCGCAGATAAGCTTATCGATCAGCATCACCGGCTCATGTGAGCGCACCTCCCGTCGCATGCCGCGGGCATAGTTGCTGGCGGTGATTTTGACGTAGGGGATATCGCGCGCCAGCATCATCTCCCGCACCTGCCAGAAGTGATGCAGCTCCTCTTTAATCAGCAAAATCATGCTGTCCAGCAGCTGACGGCCCCACGGGTCGTCGGTCTGCGGCATGGCGCTTTTGTTGATCCGCTTATGCAGGGCGACAAAATCCGGCTCCGGCCCCCGGCGGTAGGTGAAGTCTTCATACGGCTTCAGGCAGGCCAGCAGCTCGTCGGCGTCGGCTTTATCCGCGACGTAGCGACGCACCAGCAGCATGGCGTTCTGCGCCGCTTTCAGTTCGCACACCATATGGTCGGTCAGCAGCAGCGGCAGGTTTTCCGGCTTGCGGGCTTCGTCAATCCACGCCTGCGGCGTCGGGCAGTGCAGGAAGTTGATAATCGGGGAGAGTATCTGCGGGTAATCCATGGAGGTTCCTTGCTATACGGCGGCTGGCGCCGCCGTATCATCTACATCTTCTGCGACTTAGTGGCGAACACCATCGTCGTCTTCATCGACAAAATCTTCGTCATCCTCGCCGTCTTCTTCACCGTTCGGGTCCTCATAGTAGGTGCCCCAACCGTCATACTCGACGTCAAATTTTTCTGCCAGCGTCATCAGCTGTTCCACCTGGGCATCGATCAGTTCTGCGTTCAGGGCGCATTCGCTCAGGATATCGCAGCAGATGACCACTTCACCCTCTTCCACTTCCAGCTCTTCGGGCTCGGTCACTTCGTAGCCCAGCTTAAACGCTTCCACCGCCACTTTCTCCAGGGTTTCGAAATCGTCTGCAGAGAGGTGATGCTCAATCGTGTACAGTGCGTCCGGATCGCTGCCATCTTCCAGCAGCTCTTCGATAATCAGACGCGTCTCTTCACGCTGTTCTTCCAGGTGTTCCGGGTTTGCCATGGCTCGTTCCTCATAATGTGCGGCAGTTATCCCTATTGTCACATACCGCCGTCATTGCCTCCACTTCTCAGTGAAAGATTTCGATCACAGACTTGCAAATGAATATTCATACATATAAATTGAATTTTAATTCAATTAGTGGCCTATGCCAGGTGAGGGAACCATGTCTGCGTTTTACCAGAAGCATTTTTTAAAGTTACTCGATTTTACGCCTGCAGAAATCACCGCCCTGCTCGAGCTGGCGGCAAAGCTGAAAGCCGATAAGAAAAACGGTATCGAAGTCCAGAAACTGGCAGGGAAAAACATCGCGCTCATCTTCGAAAAAGACTCAACCCGTACACGATGCTCTTTCGAAGTTGCCGCATACGATCAGGGCGCCCGCGTGACCTACCTGGGGCCCAGCGGCAGCCAGATTGGCCATAAAGAGTCGATCAAGGACACCGCCCGCGTGCTCGGACGGATGTACGACGGCATTCAGTACCGCGGCCACGGCCAGGAAGTGGTGGAGACCCTGGCGCAATACGCCGGCGTGCCAGTGTGGAACGGCCTCACCAACGAGTTCCACCCTACCCAGCTGCTGGCGGACCTGCTGACCATGAAAGAGCACCTGCCGGGCAAAGCCTTTAACCAGATGACGCTGGTCTACGCCGGCGACGCGCGCAACAACATGGGTAATTCGATGCTGGAAGCCGCGGCGCTGACCGGTCTGGATCTGCGCCTGGTGGCGCCCTCGGCCTGCTGGCCGGAGGCCGCGCTGGTGGAAACCTGTACCGCGCTGGCGAAACAGCAGGGCGGCAACATCACCCTGACGGAAGATATCGCCGCAGGGGTGCAAGGCGCCGATTTTATCTATACCGACGTCTGGGTCTCAATGGGCGAGGCGAAGGAAAAATGGGCCGAACGTATCGCCCTGCTGCGCGACTATCAGGTTAACAGTGCGATGCTGGCGCTGACCGGCAACCCGCAGGTCAAATTCCTCCACTGCCTGCCGGCGTTCCACGACGACCAGACCACGCTGGGCAAACAGATGGCTGCCGATTACGGCCTGCACGGCGGCATGGAGGTGACTGACGAGGTGTTTGAGTCGGCGGCAAGCGTGGTCTTCGACCAGGCGGAAAACCGGATGCACACCATCAAAGCGGTGATGGTGGCGACGCTGAGCAAATAATCCTTCGCTCGCCGTCAAATCCCGGATCGCTCGGCGCGTATCCGGGATACCGCTCGTCAGGGCGCTTTGTCACGCCATCAGCATCTTCACCACCGCTTTGCGCACCTTCGCCGGGGCGCCCACGGCGCACAGCGGTTTATGCACTTCGCCGGGATAAAACACCACAAAGTCCCCTTCGTTAAGGATCACCGTTTGCTCCTGCGCCCCCTCCGCCAGGAAAGCGATGTCTTTCTCCGCCAGCCAGTCGGTCTGCGGCTCTCCTGCCGGCAGGGTGCTGAAGGTCATCCCCTCGCTGCCGCGGAGCACAATCTGGATATCGAGATAGCGGGCATGATATTCCGCGCGACGCGCGGCCTGCGGCTCGGTGGTGTCCTCGGAAATCAGATAAAACAGGTTGTTGCCGTCGATATCATGTTTACCCAGCGGCGTCGCCTCGCTGACATGGGCGATAACGTGTTCGATAGCCTCGCGCAGCGCGGCAGGCAGCCATGGCTGCAGATGGTGAATATTGCCAATAATCATCGCTTACCTCAAATATAAAACAACATTTCATTTTTTCGTTTTATACCCCCATCGTCGCTGCCATACCAGTGCAGTTTCACGGTTCTTTGCGCTGGCGCACTTTTCTGCAGGCAAACGATTACCTGTTTGTGAATGAATCGCTTGATCGTCATAACGGTCTGCGTATAATGCCAGTCGTTTTGCCGGGAGGAAGCATGGCCAATTGCGTACGACATTCTGTCTTAGCGCGTCTCAATGCAGACGCTGGCCTGCCGTTTTTCTTTCCGTTGCTCATTGGATTCCCGAAGCCCCTTATTTAAGGGGCTTTTTTTTTGCCCAGGCGTCAGGAGATAAGCATGGCTAACCCGCTATATCAAAAACATATCATTTCCATAAACGATCTCAGCCGCGAAGACCTCGAACTGGTGCTGGCGACGGCGGCAAAGCTGAAAGCTAATCCACAACCCGAGCTGCTGAAGCATAAGGTTATCGCCAGCTGTTTCTTTGAAGCCTCGACCCGCACCCGCCTCTCTTTTGAAACCTCGATGCACCGCCTGGGGGCCAGCGTGGTCGGCTTCTCCGACAGCGCCAATACCTCGCTGGGCAAAAAAGGGGAAACGCTGGCGGATACCATCTCCGTCATCAGCACCTACGTTGACGCCATCGTGATGCGTCATCCGCAGGAGGGCGCCGCCCGTCTGGCGACCGAATTCTCCGGCGGCGTGCCGGTACTGAACGCCGGCGACGGCGCCAACCAGCACCCGACCCAGACCCTGCTCGACCTGTTCACCATTCAGGAGACCCAGGGCCGCCTCGAAAACCTCAACGTGGCGATGGTCGGCGATCTGAAGTATGGCCGTACCGTCCACTCCCTGACCCAGGCGCTGGCCAAATTCAGCGGCAACCGCTTCTACTTTATCGCCCCGGATGCGCTGGCCATGCCGCAGTACATCCTCGATATGCTGGATGAAAAAGGCATCGCCTGGAGCCTGCATAGCGCCATCGACGACGTGATGGCGGAAGTGGATATTCTCTACATGACCCGCGTGCAGAAAGAGCGTCTGGATCCGTCGGAATACGCCAACGTCAAAGCGCAGTTCGTCCTGCGCGCCGCCGACCTCGAAGGGGCGCGCGCCAATATGAAGGTGCTGCACCCGCTGCCGCGCATTGACGAAATCACCACCGATGTCGATAAAACGCCGCACGCCTGGTACTTCCAGCAGGCCGGTAACGGCATCTTCGCCCGCCAGGCGTTACTGGCACTGGTACTGAATAGCGAGCTGGCACTGTAAGGGGAAATGAGAGATGACACACGACAATAAACTGCAGGTAGAAGCGATCAAACGCGGCACCGTGATCGACCACATTCCGGCGCAGGTCGGCTTTAAGCTGCTCACCCTGTTCAAACTGACCGAAACCGACCAGCGCATCACCATCGGCCTGAACCTGCCCTCCGGCGAGATGGGCCGCAAGGATTTGATTAAAATCGAGAACACCTTCCTGACCGACGAGCAGGTTAACCAGCTGTCGCTGTACGCCCCGCAGGCGACGGTAAACCGCATTGATGATTACGAAGTGGTGGGCAAATCCCGCCCGAGCCTGCCGGATCGCATCGACAGCGTGCTGGTCTGCCCGAACAGCAACTGTATCAGCCACGCCGAACCGGTTTCTTCCAGTTTTGCAGTAAAAAAACGCGCTGATGACATCGCACTCAAATGTAAATACTGCGAAAAAGAGTTTTCTCATTATGTGGTGCTGGCCAACTAAATGCGGTTGGTATTGGTGGTAGGCCTCCCTATAATGGCTACCACCCTACGCTTCGTCCTTCAGGCGGCGTCTGCGCCGGCGGCACAGCGCTTACCGCCTGGCGGCCACCTGAATGATTTTGCGTAACATTACTCAGTTCATCTGGAGATAACATGAGCAAAACTATTGCGACGGAAAATGCACCAGCAGCGATTGGCCCCTACGTTCAGGGCGTTGACCTGGGCAGCATGATCATCACCTCTGGCCAGATCCCGGTCGACCCGAAAACCGGCAGCGTTCCGGAAGACGTATCCGCGCAGGCGCGCCAGTCGCTGAACAACGTGAAAGCCATCGTTGAAGCCGCAGGCCTCACCGTCGGCGATATCGTCAAGACCACCGTTTTCGTCAAAGATCTCAACGATTTCGCTACCGTTAACGCCACATACGAAGCGTTCTTCACCGAGCACAACGCCACCTTCCCGGCGCGCTCCTGCGTTGAAGTGGCGCGTCTGCCGAAAGACGTGAAGATCGAGATCGAAGCCATCGCTGTGCGTCGCTGATCGCGAACCCCGGCATGAAAAAAGGCAGCCCGCAGGCTGCCTTTTTTACGGGGGTCATCCGCAAACCTTCCCCTCACTGCCAGCCGTAGCGGCGGCTGTAGAAGCCTTTGACCGTTTGGGTCAGCACCATATAGCCCGCCAGGATCGCCACCAGCCATGGGAAGTAGCTCAGCGGCAGGGCCTGCAGCTGCAGATAGCCCGCCAGCGGCGAGAACGGCAGCGCGATCCCCACCGCCATCACCACCAGGGTCATGGCGAACAGCGGCCAGGCGGCGCGGCTCTGGACGAACGGAATGCGCCGGGTGCGGATCATGTGCACGATCAGCGTTTGCGATAGCAGCCCTTCAATAAACCAGCCGGACTGGAACAGGGTCTGCATCTCCACGGTATTGGCGTGGAACACCCACCACATCAGGCCGAAGGTGAGGATGTCGAAAATCGAGCTGATCGGGCCGAAGAAGACCATAAAGCGTCCGAGGTCGGCCGGGTTCCAGCGCTGCGGCTTGCGGATCTGTTCATCGTCCACATTATCGAACGGGATCGCCACCTGGGAGACATCGTACAGCAGGTTCTGAATCAACAGGTGCAGCGGCAGCATCGGCAGAAACGGCAGGAAGGCGCTGGCCACCAGCACGCTGAAGACATTGCCGAAGTTGGAGCTGGCGGTCATTTTGATGTACTTAAGCATGTTGGCGAAAGTGCGGCGGCCTTCGATCACCCCCTCCTCCAGCACCATCAGGCTTTTCTCCAGCAGAATGATATCCGCCGCCTCGCGGGCGATATCCACCGCGCCGTCGACCGAGATGCCGATGTCCGCCGCGCGCAGCGCCGGGGCGTCGTTGATGCCGTCGCCCATAAAGCCCACCACGTGGCCTTCGCGTTTCAGCAGCGTCACGATGCGCTCCTTATGCAGCGGCGCCAGGCGGGCGAAGAGCGTGGTGCGTTTCGCCAGCGCCGCCAGCTCGTCGTCGCTCATGGCTTCAATCTGGCTGCCAATCACCACTTCGCCGGCATCCAGCCCCACTTCATGGCACACCTTCGCCGCCACCAGCTCGCTGTCGCCGGTGAGGATCTTCACCGTGATGCCGCTGGCTTTTAACGCTTTCAGCGCCGGGGCGGTGGTCTCTTTCGGCGGATCGAGGAAGGCGATGTAGCCTTCAAGGATCAGGTCCGACTCATCGGCGCGCTGGTAGTCGCCTTCGCGGGCCGGCAGGTACTTGGTCGCCACCGCCACCACCCGCAGCCCCTGTCGGTTGAGGGTGTCAGTGACCCGGCGGATGCGGCGCAGCATGGTGTCGTCCAGCGGCACGATATCGCCGTTGTAGCGCACCTGGGTTGAGACGTTGAGGATCTCCTGCAGCGCCCCTTTGCAGATCAGCTGATGCGCGGCGTCCTCCTCTTTCACCACCACCGACATGCGGCGGCGTTCGAAATCGAAGGGGATCTCATCCACTTTCTGCCAGCGCGCCGCCAGCCCGCGGGCGGCCTCCAGCTCAACGCCCTCCAGCACCGCGGTGTCGAGCAGATTTTTCAACCCGGTCTGGTAGTGGCTGTTCAGCCAGGCGGCATGCAGTACGCGCTCGCTGACCTTGCCGGAGACGTCGGTATGGTTCTCCAGCACAATCTTATCCTGAGTCAGGGTGCCGGTTTTATCGGTGCAGAGGATGTCCATCGCGCCAAAGTTCTGAATGGCGTCGAGGTGCTTCACGATGACCTTTTGCTTCGACAGCTTTACCGCCCCGCGCGCCAGCGTCGAGGTGACGATCATCGGCAGCATCTCCGGCGTCAGGCCGACCGCCACCGACAGCGCGAACAGCGCCGCCTCCCACCAGTCGCCTTTGGTGTAGCCATTGATCAGCAGCACCACCGGGGCCATCACCAGCATAAAGCGGATCAGCAGCATACTCACCCGGCTGATGCCTTTCTGGAAGGCGTTCGGCTCGCTCTCCTGCTCGCTGACGCGGCCGGCCAGTTGACCAAACCAGGTGTGGCCGCCGGTGGCGAAGACGATGGCCTGCGCCGAGCCGCTCACCACGTTGGTGCCCATAAAGCACAGGGTGTCGCACTCCAGCGGGTTCTGCTGCAGCGGATCGCGGCTGCGGGCCACTTTCTCCACCGGCAGCGATTCGCCGGTCAGCGAGGCCTGGGCGACGAACAGATCCCGCGCCTGCAGGATACGCAGGTCCGCCGGGATCATGTCCCCCGCCGACAGCCGGATGATGTCGCCCGGCACCAGCTGGTCGATAGGCAGCTCCAGCCAGCGGCTCTCCCCCTGCTCGTTGACCACCCGCAGCACGGTGGCGGTATTGCTCACCATCGCCTTCAGCGCATCCGCCGCTTTGGTCGAGCGCGCCTCCTGGATGAAGTTGAGCAGCGTCGAGATCCCCACCATCAGGGCGATCACCCCGGCGGCGAACAGATCTTCGGTGGAATAGGAGACGATGCCGAGCACCGTCAGCAGCAGATTGAACGGGTTGCGGTAGCAGGTCCACAGATGCACCCACCACGGCGAGGGCTTCTGCGCCGGGATCTGGTTGTCGCCGTGTTTAAGGATTTTCGCCGCCACTTCGCCTTCATTGAGCCCTTCAGGGTGGCTGTCAAAGGCGCGCCAGATCTCCTGGTCGTCCATCGCCGCCACGTCCAGGCACTGTTTGCCCAGCGACTCAGGAATGGGGCCGCTCGCCAGATGGCGGGCGTCCGGCAGCGGATCGCGCTGGACTAAACGGCGTGGCAGATGGCGGCTAAGCTGTGCGAACAGCTGCCGGGTATAATTTTTCAGCATAAACAGTCCCTCCGCGCTCGCGCAAGCGAACGCAGCGTTGCCGACGGGCGTAGCAAAACCTACCTGTCAGGCATGTTATTTTTATGGCAGGGACATCAAGGACGTCACTGCTTTACGCTTTCCGGTAAAGCAGTGTTAAACAGGCTTACCGGAAAGAAAGGTTGCTCCATCGAGGATGAGGAGTGGGATCGGGGTCCATAACTATCTCCGGTAAGTGAATTTAAACGGCGCGGATTATAGCGCCCTCGTTGAGGATTGTGTGGCAATAATGGCGATGATAAACCCGCGCAACTAAACCGAACGTAAACCAGACTTTGCTCATTGCGGTTTGGTTGAGTAGCATTAGGCTCACTTCTACCCACCCTGACGAGAATTCCGCATGCAGAACCGGCTGACCATCAAAGATATCGCGCGCTTAAGCGGCGTAGGGAAATCAACGGTATCCCGCGTCCTCAACAACGAGAGCGGGGTCAGCGAACGGACCCGCGAGCGCGTCGAAGCGGTGATGCAGCAGCACGGTTTCTCGCCCTCCCGCTCCGCCCGCGCCATGCGCGGCCAGAGCGATAAAGTGGTGGCGATTATCGTCACCCGTCTCGATTCGCTGTCGGAAAACCTCGCCGTGCAGACCATGCTGCCCGCCTTTTATGAGCAGGGTTACGACCCGATTATGATGGAGAGTCAGTTCTCCCCTGGGCTGGTGGAGGAGCATCTCGGCATGCTCGCCCGGCGTAATATTGACGGCGTGGTGCTGTTCGGTTTTACCGGCATCGACGAGGCGATGCTCGCTCCCTGGCGCGACACCCTGGTGCTGATGGCCCGCGACGCCCCCGGCTTCGCCTCGGTGTGCTATGACGACGAGGGGGCCATCACGCTGCTGATGCAGCGGCTCTACGAGCGCGGACATCGCCACATCAGCTTCCTTGGCGTACCGCACAGCGACGTCACCACCGGCGAACGCCGCCATCGCGCCTACCTCGCCTTCTGTAAAAAGCATCGCCTGACGCCCACCGCCGCCCTGCCAGGGCTGGGCATGAAGCAGGGGTATGACACCGTCGCCAGCGTGCTGACGGCCGAGACCAGCGCCCTGGTGTGCGCCACCGATACCCTCGCCCTCGGCGCCAGCAAATATCTCCAGCAGCAGGGCCGCGATGCGCTGCAGCTCGCCAGCGTCGGCAGCACGCCGCTGATGAAGTTTCTCCACCCGGAAATATTGACCGTCGATCCTGGCTATGCCGAGTCCGGACGCCGGGCCGCCCGGCAGCTGATCGAGCAGATCGCCGGCAGCGTCGATCCCCGCCAGATCGTGATTCCCGCCGCCCTCAATTAATCTCGTTCGGGCGATTTATGTGATCGTCGCCGGGTTTCGGGAACGTTCCCATTTTGCAAATCAAGCGGAACGGTTAGGATGCCCTCAAGGTAAAAACGGCATCTCTCCCCTCTGTTTTTGAGGCTTCATCATGAGCAAAGTAAACCAGCAGGACATCGATAAACTGATCGAACTGGTGGGCGGGCGCGGCAATATCGCCACCGTCAGCCACTGTATTACCCGTTTGCGCTTTGTGCTGAACGACCCGGCCATCGCCAGACCAAAAGAGATTGAGCAGCTGCGCATGGTGAAGGGATGCTTCACTAACGCCGGTCAGTTCCAGGTGGTCATCGGCACCGAGGTGGGTGATTACTACAAGGCCCTGCTGGCGACCACCGGTCAGACTTCCGCCGATAAAGAGCAGGTCAAACAGGCCGCGCGGCAAAATATGAAGTGGCATGAACAGCTGATCTCGCACTTCGCCGAGATCTTCTTCCCGCTGCTGCCGGCGCTGATCAGCGGCGGTCTGATCCTCGGTTTCCGCAACGTCATCGGCGACTTACCCATGAGCAACGGCCAGACGCTGGCCCAGATGCACCCGTCGCTGAAAACCATCTATGACTTCCTGTGGCTGATTGGCGAGGCGATCTTCTTCTATCTGCCGGTGGGGATCTGCTGGTCGGCGGTGAAGAAGATGGGCGGTACGCCGATCCTTGGGATCGTCCTGGGCGTGACCCTGGTGTCTCCGCAGCTGATGAACGCCTATCTCCTCGGCCAGCAGGTGCCGGAGGTGTGGAACTTCGGCCTGTTTACCATTGCTAAAGTCGGCTACCAGGCGCAGGTCATCCCGGCCCTGCTGGCGGGCCTGACCTTAGGCTTTATCGAGACGCGCCTCAAGCGCATTGTGCCTGACTACCTCTACCTGGTCATTGTGCCGGTCTGCTCGCTGATCCTCGCGGTATTCCTCGCGCACGCCATTATCGGTCCGTTCGGCCGCCTGATCGGCGACGGCGTGGCCTTCGCAGTGCGCCATCTGTTAACCGGCAGCTTCGCGCCGATCGGCGCCGCGCTGTTTGGCTTCCTCTACGCGCCGCTGGTGATTACCGGCGTCCATCAGACCACCCTCGCCATCGATATGCAGATGATCCAGAGCATGGGCGGGACCCCGGTGTGGCCGCTGATTGCGCTGTCCAACATTGCCCAGGCGTCGGCGGTGGTCGGCATCATCATCGCCAGCCGCAAGCAGAATGAACGTGAAATCTCGGTACCGGCGGCGATCTCCGCCTATCTCGGGGTCACCGAGCCGGCAATGTACGGTATCAACCTGAAGTACCGCTTCCCGATGCTGTGCGCGATGATCGGCTCCGGCCTCGCCGGCCTGCTGTGCGGCCTGAACGGCGTGCTGGCGAACGGCATCGGCGTCGGCGGCCTGCCGGGGATCCTCTCCATCCAGCCGAGCTACTGGCAGGTGTACGCCATGGCGATGGCCATCGCGGTGGTGGTGCCGATTATCCTCACCACCGTGGTGTATCAGCGCAAGTACCGTCAGGGCACCTTGCAGATTGTCTAACTTCTTCTTTCGGGGCGCCTTTGGCGCCCCTCGTTGCAGCAGGAAAGTACTATGAATCATCTCCCCCACTGGTGGCAAAACGGCGTTATTTATCAAATCTATCCGAAGAGTTTTCAGGATACCACCGGCAGCGGCACCGGCGACCTGCGCGGCGTCACCTCCCGCCTCGACTATCTGCAAAAGCTTGGGGTCGACGCCATCTGGCTGACGCCGTTCTACGTTTCACCGCAGGTGGATAACGGCTACGACGTGGCAAACTACACCGCCATCGATCCCTCCTACGGCACGATGGCCGATTTTGACGCTCTGGTGGCGGAAGCGAAGGCCCGCGGGATCCGCATCGTGCTGGATATGGTGCTGAACCATACCTCGACCGAACACGAGTGGTTCCGTCAGTCGCTGAATAAGGAGAGCCCCTACCGTCAGTTCTATATCTGGCGCGACGGCGAACCGGACGCCCTGCCGAACAACTGGCGCTCCAAGTTTGGCGGCAACGCCTGGCAGTGGCATGCCGACAGCGGTCAGTATTATCTGCACCTGTTCGCCATTGAGCAGGCGGATCTCAACTGGGAGAACCCGGCGGTGCGCGCCGAGCTGAAAAAGGTCTGCGAATTCTGGGCCGACCGCGGCGTCGACGGCCTGCGCCTCGACGTGGTCAACCTGATCTCGAAGGATCAGGCCTTTCCCTGCGATGCGGACGGGGATGGCCGCCGCTTCTACACCGACGGCCCGCGGGTGCATGAGTTCCTGCAGGAGATGAGCCGCGATGTCTTCACGCCGCGTCATCTGATGACCGTCGGCGAGATGTCTTCCACCTCGCTGGAACACTGCCAGCAGTACGCCGCGCTGGACGGCCGCGAGCTGTCGATGACCTTTAACTTCCACCATTTAAAAGTCGATTATCCCGGTGGGGAGAAGTGGACCCTCGCCCGCCCGGACTATGTGGCGCTGAAGGCGCTGTTCCGCCACTGGCAGCAGGGGATGCACAACCGGGCGTGGAACGCGCTGTTCTGGTGTAATCACGATCAGCCGCGCATCGTCTCGCGCTTTGGCGACGAAGGCGAGTACCGGGTGCCAGCGGCGAAGATGCTGGCGATGGTGCTGCACGGCATGCAGGGCACGCCCTATATTTATCAGGGCGAAGAGATCGGTATGACCAATCCGCACTTCAACAGCATCAGCGATTATCGCGACGTCGAGAGCCACAATATGTTTATCGAACGTGCGGCGCAGGGGCAAAGTCCGGACGAACTGCTGGCGATCCTTGCCAGCAAGTCGCGCGACAACAGCCGCACGCCGATGCCGTGGCATGGTGGCGAGAACGGTGGCTTTAGCGATGGCGAACCGTGGATCGGCCTTGGCGATAACTACCGGGAGATCAACGTCGAGGCGGCGCTGGCGGACCCTGATTCGGTGTTTTATGCCTATCAGCAGCTGATTACGCTGCGTAAAACCCTGCCGCTGCTGACCTGGGGCGATTATCAGGATCTCCTGCCTGACCATCCGTCGCTGTGGTGCTATCGCCGTCAGTGGCAGGGACAAACGCTGGTGGTCGCCGCCAACCTGAGCCGCGACCTGCAGGCCTGGCAGCCTGAGGACGCCCCGGGCGAGTGGAAGATGATCATCAGCAACTATGCCGAGACCACGCCCCGCCCAACCGGGCTGACGCTGCGGCCGTTCGAAGCGGTATGGTGGCTGCAGGCGTAAGGTGTCCCCTGCCCTCCCGAAATGAGAAGGTCATGCCTGGCGCCGGTGGCGAACGCCAGGCATTTTTGCTTATTTTCCAGCCAGATAAATTTACATTTATCGCCAGCGCCCATCATCCGTACTCTCACCTTTTTACCTTGTTCTGGGTCAATAAAATCGCAAACATCTTTGATGCAAATCACTACATATAGAACTTAAAATGCGTCCCGGCCCTACATGTTGTATTAATCGTCTATTATGTCACCATATCTTGTCGATGTCTGGCGGTGATGAGATGTGGATAAAACGGGCCGGATCTGAAGGCAAACAGCACGAGCCGTAGCGTACAGCGCCTTCGGGATAACCTCCGCCTCTGTGGATAACCTGTTCTATATATGGAGTGATCATGACACCGCATGTGATGAAACGTGATGGCTGTAAAGTGCCGTTCAAGTCAGAGCGCATTCAGGAAGCAATTCTGCGTGCAGCTAAAGCAGCGGGAGTCGATGACGCAGACTATTGCGCCACCGTCGCAGAAGTCGTTAGCCAACAAATGCAGGGCCGCGCCCAGGTCGACATCAACGAGATCCAGACCGCCGTGGAAAACCAGCTGATGTCCGGCCCCTATAAGCAACTGGCGCGCGCCTACATTGAGTATCGCCATGACCGCGATAGCCAGCGTGAGAAGCGCGGCCGCCTCAATCAGGAGATCCGCGGCCTCGTCGAGCAGACCAACTCCGCGCTGCTCAACGAAAACGCCAACAAGGATAGTAAAGTCATCCCGACCCAGCGCGACCTGCTGGCCGGTATCGTCGCCAAGCACTACGCCCGACAGCACCTGCTGCCTCACGATGTGGTGATGGCCCACGAACGCGGCATGATCCACTATCATGACCTCGATTACTCGCCCTTCTTCCCGATGTTTAACTGCATGCTGATCGACCTGAAAGGCATGCTGACCCAGGGCTTTAAGATGGGCAACGCGGAGATCGAGCCGCCGAAATCTATCTCTACTGCCACCGCGGTGACCGCGCAGATCATCGCCCAGGTCGCCAGCCATATTTACGGCGGCACCACCATCAACCGTATCGATGAAGTGCTGGCGCCGTTCGTCAGCGAAAGCTTTAACAAGCATCGTAAAATCGCCGAAGAGTGGCAGATCCCGGATGCCGAAGGCTATGCCCGCGCCCGTACCGAAAAAGAGTGCTACGACGCCTTCCAGTCGCTGGAGTATGAGGTTAACACGCTGCATACCGCCAACGGCCAGACGCCGTTCGTCACCTTCGGGTTCGGTCTCGGCACCAGCTGGGAATCGCGGCTGATCCAGCAGTCGATTCTGCGCAACCGCATTGCCGGCCTCGGTAAAAACCGTAAGACCGCGGTGTTCCCGAAACTGGTGTTCGCGATCCGTGACGGCCTGAACCATAAGTTCGGCGACCCGAACTACGACATCAAACAGCTGGCGCTGGAGTGCGCCAGCAAGCGCATGTACCCGGATATCCTCAACTACGACCAGGTGGTGAAGGTTACCGGGTCGTTTAAAACGCCGATGGGCTGCCGCAGCTTCCTCGGGGTGTGGGAAAACGAGAACGGCGAGCAGGTGCACGATGGGCGCAATAACCTCGGCGTCATCAGCCTCAACCTGCCGCGCATCGCCCTGGAAGCGAAAGGCGACGAAGCCGCCTTCTGGGCGCTGCTGGACGAGCGCCTGCAGCTGGCGCGCAAAGCGCTGATGACCCGCATTGCCCGCCTGGAAGGGGTAAAAGCGCGCGTGGCGCCGATCCTCTATATGGAAGGGGCCTGCGGCGTGCGGCTGAAAGCCGACGACGACGTCTCCGAGATCTTTAAAAACGGCCGGGCGTCGATTTCGCTGGGCTATATCGGTATCCATGAAACTATCAATGCGCTGTACGGCAACCAGCATATGTACGACAGCGAGGCGCTGCGCGAGAAGGGTGTGGCCATCGTCCAGCGCCTGCGCGACGCCGTCGATTTGTGGAAAGAAGAGACCGGCTACGGCTTTAGCCTGTACAGCACGCCGAGCGAAAACCTGTGCGACCGCTTCTGCCGTCTCGACACCGCCGAGTTTGGCGTGGTGGAGGGCGTGACCGACAAAGGTTACTACACCAACAGCTTCCACCTCGACGTGGAGAAGAAGGTCAACCCGTACGACAAGATCGATTTTGAAGCGCCGTATCCGCCGCTGGCTAACGGGGGCTTCATTTGCTACGGCGAATACCCAAACATTCAGCACAACCTGAAGGCGCTGGAAGACGTATGGGATTACAGCTATCAGCATGTGCCGTACTACGGCACTAACACGCCGATCGATGAGTGCTACGAGTGCGGTTTCACCGGCGAGTTCGAGTGCACCAGCAAGGGCTTTACCTGCCCGAAATGCGGTAACCACGACGCCTCCCGCGTTTCCGTTACCCGTCGGGTGTGCGGCTACCTCGGCAGTCCGGACGCGCGTCCGTTCAACGCCGGCAAGCAGGAAGAAGTGAAGCGCCGCGTGAAGCACCTGGGCAACGGGCAGATCGGTTAATTCCAGCTGGTTTAGCCCCTCCCCCTCTCCCCAACGGGGAGAGGGAACCGGCCCCGTAGCCGTTTGGCCACTAAGGCGCCGTTCCCGGATCGCGGCGCAAAGCGCCTTATCCGGGCTACAACCGCGTATGCGGCTTTTCGTAGCCCGGGCGAGCGCAGCGACGCCGGGAGCCGTTCCCTTTACAAATGCACAGCACCTCCGTTTTCGCAAAGCCATTAGCGTCAGAGCAAGGCGGCAAACGAGGGAATCCCAAACAGCCAGGTGGGTTTCCTCAAATCAGTTGGCGTTGTAGCAAGGCGGCAAACGAGTAAGTCCCGGGGTGCTTACTGGAGTAAGTGACCCGGGCGAGCGAGCGCAGCCAACGCCGCTACATCGGCAAATGAGAAGAGGAAACAATGAATTACCATCAGTACTACCCGGTAGATATTGTCAACGGCCCCGGCACCCGCTGCACCCTGTTTGTCTCTGGCTGCGTCCATGAGTGCCCCGGCTGCTACAACAAAAGCACCTGGCGGGTGAACTCCGGCATGCCGTTTACCGCCGAGATGGCCGACCGCATCATTGCCGATCTCAACGATACCCGCATCAAACGCCAGGGGATTTCACTCTCCGGCGGCGATCCGCTGCATCCGCAGAACGTCGCGGAGATCCTCAAACTGGTTCAGCGCGTGCGTGCCGAATGCCCCGGCAAAGATATCTGGGTCTGGACCGGCTATAAACTGGATGAGCTGAATGAGGCGCAGATGCAGGTGGTGAACCTGATCAACGTGCTGGTCGACGGTAAGTTTGTGCAGGATTTAAAAGACCCAGCGCTGATCTGGCGCGGCAGCAGCAACCAGGTGGTACATCATTTGCGATAGCGTTTAGAGCCGTTTATTCGCCTGATGATAAACGGCCGCTTTCTCTCTTTTGCCAATGGCAATAACGTAAACCACCACCACACTATCCCGTACTTGATACACCAACCGATAACCTGACGCCTTAAGCTTGATTTTGTAGCAATCCGGTAAATCACTCAGACTGGCCGATGCAATTCGCGGATTCTGCACAACCTGCTGGAGCTTATTTTTGAACTGTTTTTTGATCGTCTCGCCAAGCTTATGCCATTCGCGCCAGGCACGCGGATCAAACGCCAGTTCATAGGTCATCCAGACTTACCTTCACCTCCGGCTGCGGGTTTTCCAGCCGCTCGCGGACGGTGCGTAATAATGCCGCTTCGCTATCGCTGATAGTCATACTTTTCACTGGCATGCGGCCATTTTCCGCAATGTATTGAAACAGCAGGCGCACCGCCTCCGTTGGCGTCATATCGAGTTTCTCCAGCACGGCATAAGCCTCTTTTTTGAGTTTATCGTCCAGTCGAACGTTGAGCGTGGCCATTATGCCTCCAGAAAGGGATATTTTGTAATGCATTATAGCATTACATTTGCATTACACTCGAATCTGGAAAACGCCTCTCAAAACCGGCTGACGCACTCCATCGCCACCGTTTTAAACTCATCGAAGCTGCGGGTCGCGGCGAGGCGGCTCATGGCGCGCTCGCGCAGGAAAGTCACGAAAATATCGTAGATCGCCATCGCCTCTTCGTACTCGCGCTTGCTGATAGCGAGCAGGAAGATGATATGGGCGGTTTCATCACCCCAGACGATGCCCTGCGGGGCAATGACGGTATAGACCACCGTCTTTTTCGCCAGTAGCCCCAGGGAGTGCGGCAGCGCAATGCCATCGCCGAGCATGGTGCTGACAATCGCTTCACGCTCCACCACCGAAGCATGAAACTCGGCGTCAACAAAGCCTTCCTCCAGCAGCTGCTGGCACAGCTCGGCGAACAGCGTTTGCTGATCCATCGGCGTATCGACCACCCGGAAGTGGGCGGCATCGAAGTACTTATTCAGCATCCATGGACGGGTACGGTCCACCAGCACCAGCTTGCCGATCTGATCCAGTTGATAGTCAGTGGGGAACGGCGCGATGGTCACTACCGGCTTGTCTTTTTCGCTGATCCGCACCGTGGAGATAACAAAATCCGCCTCGATCGCGTCCCGCTGTTCGTATTCGCGCTGGGAAATAGTGGCGGCGATCTCCAGCTGCGGATATTTGCGCTGCAGGATCGCCTCGATCATCCGCACCATCGCATTGCTGGTATCGCACACCAGCAGCACCTGCGGCTGACGCTGGTAGCCGATGTTGTAGTGGCGCTCCAGCCCGACGCCGATATGCAGCACCAGAAAGCCGATTTCGTTTTCGCTGATGGTGTATGGAGTATATTTGCCCCAGCTGGAGACCGCGGCGAGGGTCATATCCCAGGCCATCGGGTAGTGCTGTTTGATGTTATCCAGCAGCGGATTGGGGATCATGATCTGGTAGCGCACGCGGGTGATCATGGTCTTTATGTGGGTCAGCAGATCGGCGTGCAGCTGGGCATCGTCCAGCAGGTTGTAGTTATACTGGCTGTTGATGTAGCGCAGGATGTAGTTGACCAGCGCTTCATCATCGTCGGCGCTGATGGTTTCCGGGTCCACGTCCTGTACCTGACGGGCGGCGATATGCACGCACAGCCACTCTTCTTCCGCGGGCGATAAAGGTTTACCGGCCAGCCGCTGCAGTTCGCCCGCCAGATCGCGCGCGGCATCGCGGACGTTCTGCGCCACATCTTCAGCACTAAAATCCGCCAGCGGGTAGCCTTCGCTGACGCGACGCACCACCACCGCCCCGTACAGGCAGATAAAGCGCTCGCCGACGTCGGTGAGACGAATATGGTGGCGCGTGAGCGTCTCCTGCAGCACCGGCTCCAGCAGCGCAGGCACCTCCTCTGCAAAGGCCTCGGCGCCGATCGGCGGCGCGATACCGCCCTGCTGGGTTAGCTCCCACAGCAGGTCGGTGAGGCAGGCGCGAACCGATACCTCGCTACCGAACAGCTTCATGCCGTGGCGCGGGCGGGTTTCAAGGGTTAGCTGATAGCGCTGGAAGCGCTCGCGCACCTCGACCATATCGTTTTGCAGCGTGGCGCGGCTGACGAACCACTCATCCGCCAGGTCTTCCAGCTTGATCGAGAATGCCGACGTCAGAAAACGCACCAGCAGGAAAGTGATGCGATCCTGGGCGGTACGCGGGACATGCTGCGCCTTCGGCGCCGTCTCCTCCAGCGCCTGAAAGCTCGCCGGGTTATCAATTTTCAGCTGATAACCGCTGCCGCGGTTAAGGATAAACTGCGCGCCATATTGCGCCAGTAGCGCATTCAGGGCGGTAATATCGGCGCGCACGGTACGAGTGGAAACCGACAGGCGTTGCGCCAGCTCATCCTGCGGCAGCGTTTCATTCCGCAGCAGGGTGAAGAGTTGCGCTAAGCGTTGGTTGGGAAATCGCATGTCAGTTCCTTGTGGTTACGGCTCAGGGTTGGGCGGAAATCACCATCTGCGATGGACTGCCGACCGGCGTGTAGTCTGAGACAAAGGTCAATTTGCCATCCTTCGGCGCCACGCTGAAGCGGGTAATATTATCGCTACGCTGGTTCATGACGTACAGCCACTGCCCCTGATTATCCAGGGTCAGCGTGCGGGGGTAATCTCCGCGCGTCCAGATATCCTCCTGGTGGCGCAGGCGGCCGTCGGCCTGCACCGTAAAGTGGGCGATGCTGTTATGCAGACGATTGGCGACGTACAGCTGTTTGCCGTCGTTGCTCAGCGCCAGGCCGGCGGCAAAGCTGGTGCCCTTATACTCTTTCGGCAGCGCGGAGACGGTTTTGCCTTCGCGCAGCAGACCGCTTTGCTGATCCAGATGATAGAAGGTCAGCGTCGACGCTTCCTCGTTAATCAGCCACAGACCGTCGCCCTTTGGCGTGAAGACGAAGTGGCGCGGGCCGGCTCCCGGCGACGAGGCGGCGATAAACGGCGGATCGTTCGGCGTCAACTTGCCGCTGGCGCTATCCAGCCGATATTGATAGATCCGATCCAGCCCCAGATCGGTGGAGTAAACAAATTTCCCGCTGGGATCGGCGGCGATCATATGGGCGTGCGGGCCATTGTGATCGCTGATGGCGAAGCTGCCCTCGACGGCCGCCGCCGGGCGTTCGGCCCCTGCCGGGCCTTCATCCTGATGCCTGTCCACCGCCTCACCCAGGCTACCGTCTTCTTTCACCGGTAGCACGGCGATGCTGCCGCTGACGTAGTTGGCCACCAGCAGCTGTTTACCGTTCGGCGTCAGGGAGAGATAAACCGGACCGGCGCCGCCGGAGGCGACCTGATTGAGTGCGGTCAGCTCGCCGTTCTTCTCAATGCGCCACGCCTGCACCACGCCTTTCTCCACTTCGCTGGCGGCATACAGCGTCTTGCCATCGCGCGAGACGGTCAGCTGCGCGGCGTTCGGCAACGAGCTCACCAGCGTCCTGTCACGTAGCGCGCCGGTTTGGCTATCAACGGTAAAGCGGTACAGACCTTCGCCATTGGGATTATAGGTGCCTACCCAGGCATAGTGAGTTTGCGCGGCGCCGGCGGCGGCGGCAAACAGGGACAGTGAAGCGACAAGCAGATGACGAGCGACAGGCATAGCAACTCCTTGATGGTTCAGTGGGATAAGCTGCCCCTCACCCTTTGAGGGCGAGGGGCAAGGGCACTACTTCACTAACTGTTTGGTCATCTCCAGCAGCTGGCGAACATCGGCCGGGCGGGTGTTGCCGCTGGCCTTATCGATAATCGAGCTGTAGATATGCGGGATGATTTTGCTCACCCCGGCATCGAGGGCGATCTTCAGGATCGCGCTGTAGTTTTCCAGATCGATACCGCCGGTCGGCTCCAGCCAGAAATCGTGCGCGGCGCAGGCTTTGGCCACCGCCTCGAACTCGTCGCGGTGCTTCAGGCCGCCCATCGGGAAGTATTTGATGGAGCTGCCGCCCATATCTTTTAACAGCGCGATGGCGGTTTCCAGCGGCACAATCCCATCCGCCGCGCTGCTGCTCAGCGGGCCGGTGGAGATCTTCACCATACCCGGGGTGCCGGTGGGCGAGACCAGGCCGTTGACCACCGTTTCGTTCTGCCCGAGCAGCGCGCGGCTGGTGGCCACGCCGGTGAAGACCTGATTGACGTGCTGCGGCTGCACCTGGCGCGAAATCTCGCTCACCATCGCCGACTGATTCGGATCCCCTGCGCCCAGCCCGACGGAGAGGGCGTTATCAATCAGCTTCGCGTAGTCGCGCATATCGGCCACCGCGCTGGCGACGTCCGGGTAGTTTTTGGAGAGCACGCCGACCAGGACATGACCTTCCGCCGCGTCGTAGATTTCCCGGGCGTTGTCTTTGCTACCCGCCAGGACGTTCAGGCACACGCGGTCACGGTAAAAGTTTGGGGTCAGTTTCATGCTTGTTTCTCCTTGTTCAGAACTTCCGCGATACGGCGGGCGACTACCGCCAGCTGCTGGGCGTCAACGCTGCGGACATCGGCTTCGATAATGCCTTCATTCGCTTTATAGCCGCGGAAGTAGATGGCGTATTCGCCCTGCTTCAGCGCGTTAACCAGATCGCCGGTCTTCACGCCGGTCACCGCTTCGTCGAATTTGATTTCGGCGCGGGCGATATCGCGGCCGGCGCTGTCCCATACCACGCGGGCAGTGACGCCGTTGAGGGTATTGAGCTGTTCGATAAACGGCGTCATCTTCGCCACCATCTCTTCGCCGCTCTCTTTGCTTGCCGTCAGGTAGTGTTCAATGGCGCAGGTCAGGCCGAGGATCCCCTCTTTACCCACTTTCATCGCCCGGCCAATCCCCATCGACTGGCGTTTAACCCACTCGACGTACTGCGTTTTGCCGATCACCAGCCCGCTGGTCGGCCCTTCAATCGCTTTCGCGCCGCTGTAGATCACCAGGTCGGCGCCCATGCGGTAGTAGCCCTGCAGATCTTCCTCCGCCGCCGCGTCAACGATCAGCGGTAAATGATGCTGACGCGCCACTTCCGCGGCCTGCGCCACGTTGAGCATGCTTTTCTGCACGCAGTGGTGGGATTTGATGTAGAGGATCGCCGCGGTGCGCGGGGTGATCGCCGCCGCCAGCTGTTCGGCAGAGCATTCGTTGGCGTAGCCCGCTTCCACCAGCCTGCCGCCGCCCAGCGCCACCATCGTGCCGACCGGCGCGCCGAAGTTGACGTTGTGGCCCTTCGGCAGGACGATTTCGTTATGCTCTATCGGCGTGACGTGCAGGTTCTCCAGCAGCCAGTCGCTGTCTTTCACCAGCACCGCCGCCACCGACTGGGCAATCCCTGCCGAGGCGCAGGAGACCACGGTCGCCCCTTCCACGTCCAGCAGCCTGGCGATGTACTCGCCGGTTTTATTCACCAGATCTTTCATTTCAAAGTACTGGTTCATGCCGGCCATCGCGGCGTCCACCACTTCCGGACGCGGCGTGGAAACGCCCAGCGCCGTCATCCGGCCGGAAGTGTTAATAACTTGTTTTAAATGGTATTTTTCAAAAATCGAAGGCATGTTCCGCGCTCCCTTGTTCGGTCAGATAGCCTTTGCCCGCGCGGATCGCGGCCAGCGGCACCAGAATGTTGTCTGCCTGGAGGCTCTCTTTTTCGGCATCCACCAGCAGCGTTGGCTGGCGCTCCAGGCGAAATAGCGTGAGATCGGCGTCGAAACCCACTTCCAGCCGCCCTTTATGCGACAGGCGCAGCCCCTCGGCAGCGCTGACGGTCACGCAGGCAATCACCTGCGGCAGGGTCATGCCGATGGCGAGAAATTTCGACATCACCAGCGCCAGCGAACGCACCGGGCCGTCGATGCGGTTACGGCAGTAAATATCCGAGCTGATGGTGTGCGGCAGAATGCCCAGCGCAATCGCCCGGCGCGCCACTTCAAAGCTGAAGCTGGCGGTACCGTGGCCGACGTCGAGGCGCACGCCGCGCTGCAGGGCGCGAGTAATCGAACTGCGCAGTTCGCCGGCAGGATTCAGAATGCGGTTCGGTTTGCCGTTATAGCAGTGGGTAATGATGTCGCCGCGGCTCAGCAGATCGGCGATTTCATCGAGGTTCGGCGGATTGTTGCCAATGTGCACCATCAGCGGCAGATCGCCGTTTTCCTGCTGAATCGCCTTGGCGCGCGCCAGCGGCGTAATGCCGTTTTCTCCCACCACGCTGCTGCTCATCCGCGCCTTCAGACCAACGATAAAATCGGGATGACGCTGCACCGCCTGCTTCACCGCCTCGGCGTCAATATTGGTCATATTGGCCAGTTCATTCTGGGCAATCAGCCCGACGCGGGAGATATTGAGCAGGGCATAGACTTCCGTCGCCGCTTTACGGGTCAGTTGATAGAACTCATCGACATCGTCGGCGCCGGTGCTGCCGGCATCAATCACGGTGGTGACGCCGGTGGCGATACCGACGCTGTCCGGCTCATCGTGATAAATTGGCGAATTCGGGTAGCAGTGAACGTGGGAGTCAATCCAGCCGGCGCTGACGTAGCTGTTGCCCTGCAGATCGAGGGTTTTGCGGGAGGGCGCGCTAATCTCGCCCAGCGCCGCGATTTTCCCGTCCTGAATGGCGATATCAGTCAGGGTATCGTCGACGAGGCGCGCGCGGCGCAGGAGTAAATCAAACATAGCTATCTCCTGATGAAAGAGTGTATCTGTTGCCGGATGGCGGCGTACCGCCTTATCCGGCCTACCAATCGCGCTGACGTGTAGGCCCGATAAGCGCCGCGCCATCGGGCGATTAGCTAATCGCCACCGGGAAAATGGAGCCGAGGATCATCGCGCCGAGGATGGCGCCGCCGGTGATCGGTTTCTGCCAGATGTAGAACAGCAGGGCGCCAACCAGCGAGCCGATCCCGATAGGAATCGAGGCGGTCATTGCGCTGAGGATGATCAAGGGGCCGAGGAAGCGGCCGGAGGCATTACCGGCCCCCATCATCACGTCGGCGCCGTAGGTGGAGTCGCTCTGGTTGATGGTGAACTTACGCGCCAGAATGATGATGTAGCCCACCGCCAGGCCGAGGATCAGGCAGGTTGCCAGCGAGGCGGCGAAGTTCGCCACCGGGAAGACAAAGCCCGCGCCGAGCAGCAGCGCCGGGACGCCAAGACCGATCCCGGTCTGAATAGCGCCGCCGATATCGAGGATCCCCACCAGCGACCCTTCGATGATGCGGGCGAACAGGAAGCTGGCGCCAAACGCCGCCACCGCGCCGTAAACGCCGGTATCAATCCCCGACTTCAGCATCGCCACGAAGGCGACTTCGTTAAAGGCGCCGATGCCGTACAGGTAGTACATGTGGGTCCCGGCGAAGACGCCGGAGGAGAGCAGGCCAACGAAGATCGGGAACGACCAGTCGGCATACCAAAAACCTTTATTCTGTTCCATTATCAGGCTCCCGTTACTTGCCGCTGAGTGAGTTGTGGATCATGTCCAGCCAGTTCGGCACGGTCAGATGGAAGGATTCGATCATCTTCATGTCGAAGCCGCGGAAGAAGCCGCTGAGGACGAACAGGGCGACAATGGCCACCATCATCACTTTGGTGACCCGGTTCCAGCCGCTCTCTTCAACGCCTTTGCCGATCAGGATGCCCAGCACCAGCCCCGGTACGGCGTTGCCCATAATCAGCTGCGCCGCGCCGCCGAAGATGGTCGCCCAGAAGCCTGATTTTTTACCGGCGTCGATCGCCGCCAGCCAGAAGATCACCGGCATCACGGTGTTCACCAGCAGGTTTGCCGCCGGGACCAGTACCTTAACCGCGGTCACCTGCAGCGCTTCCGGTACGGACGAGGCGGTGAGGTTAAGGAAGGCGACGACGATCATGCCGATGATGCCGCAGGAGATGGCCATTTTTTTCGGATCGTGCAGCGTTTCGCCGACGTTACGATTTTTCAGCATCAGCGCCGCCGCGCCCCAGTTGGGGATAATGCGGTGGTCAACATCCTGGGTGAAGGAGCCTGCTGCAACGGAAGAGGCCCAGGCGTTAAAGAAGAAACCGAGGCCAAAGGAGAAGTGGGAAGCCGGATCGCCCTCACAGGAGTTCAGCTCGCCCAGGGTTCGAAACGCCCCCATCCCCTGGGTGGTAGGGGCATGAAACATGCGTGCCGCTCCGGCGCCCACGCCGACGCCGACCAGGCCGCCGATGATAAGCGATTTTATTAATATTATCAGGAACATAGTCAGACCCTTTGCTAACAATCAGGTTTGCGTGACGAAATCCACTTTATCGAGATCGATGGCGGTCACGTTGACGGTGACGTCCAGCTCCACGCTGTAGGTCCGTCGTTCACGGCGCAAAAAGAAAAACAGGAAGGCCTCTTTTCGTACCGCTTCGCGCGCATGAACAACCGTCACGTCCTGTGGCTCAATACGCAGCAGAATGTGCGATGACGTTTTCATCACCGCAGCCTGCACATGGTTCAGGGCATCGGCGAAGGCCCGTGATTTGCTTTCGCCTTTGCCGGCAACCCTCACCGTGGTGGTGAATTGCTCTTTCATACTTATGCGCCGTATTTCTTTTTCCAGGCCTCTACCAGCCGCTCGCCCAGCTCTTCTTTATCCATAAAGCCGAAGCCCAGCACGTTGCAGCCTTCGTTGATGGCGGTGACGCCCTCTTCCACGGAACGCATGCCGTATTTCGCTTTGTAGCCGTGTTTGGTCTGGGCGGTGATGGCGCCGGCGCCGCCGCTGCCGCAGAAGGAGATGCCGAAGGTGGCGTTTTCCGCTTTCATCATGTCGCCAAGCTTCATGTCGGCAGCAACGCCAGGGACGACCACTGCACGTGCGCCGGCTTTCTCTGCGCCTGCGGCGACTTTTTGGCCTTTACCCAGACGGTCGCCAATAACTACGGTGATTTGTTCCATGTTTTGCTCCTTACAGGTTTTCTTTTGCGACTTCGAAATGGACGGAGAGCAGCCAGGCCTCTTCATCAGGCAGGTTGCCGAACTGCGCGACCACTTCGCGGGCCAACGTCATTGAATCTGGTGAAATCTCTTCGAACAGGCTGGCATCCACTTCCGGCAGCGGTTCCCCGCTGATTGACCGGTGGGCCATCGCCCGCACGTGGGAGGTCAGCATTTGCTCCTGAACGTCGTTAGGGACGATGCCGTGACGGCTTAACAGGGCAAAAACCTGCTGCAGCATCTTGTCAGCCAGGCGTTCGGTCTGCGCTGCCTGCTCCCCTACGTCGTGTATTACCGCTCCGTTATTCACTTCTGATACCCCGCTGCTGTCTCTGGGAATCAAAGTAGCGCCGGGGGATGGGAGTTTGTAGCGAGTTGTTTTCCACTTCGAAGTGGAAAGGGAGACGGCAGGCGTGATCGACCCCACACATTCACTGGAAAAATGAAAAAACAGCAATTATGGCGTGAGACGTATCACAACAATGCGCGTGAATGTGCAGCCCGCGGCTGCGGAAAGGCCGGAAAAAGAGATCGAAAAGTGTGATATCGGTAGGCTTTGAGGTGGGAGACATCGGCTGATGCCTCCCGAAAACGGCAGTTAGCGGTACTTCTTATGGTAGGTGTTGCGGGTGGTTTTAAACTCCTCCGCGGCGGCCTGCGCCTCTTTCACCTTGCCTTCATTCGCCAGCTTCAGCGCGCCGTCGATCTGGCCGATCAGAATATCCAGACCGTGACGGTAATCTTTCATCTCAGCGCTGTCGGCCGCTTTGCCTTCCAGCTTCGGCGGCGTCTCTTTCTGGGCATCAACCGCGGCGGTACGCATCTTATTCAGCGCCGCTTTCAGTTCGCCGGCGTCGGAGGTTTTCTGTACCACTTGCAGATTTTCTGCCAGAGTGTCCATGTCTTCGCCCAGGTCGGCGAAGGCCGAGGCTGAACCGAGCGCAAAAGCAGAGACAGCCAGCATCGCTAACAGTTTTTTACGCATTGCTCACTTCCTTTTTATTATTTAAGCAAACAGGTGTTATTGCCCGGCGATTTTCATCTCCGGCAGCAGCACAGAACCGCACTGAATGTTGCTGCGCGTTTCAATATCATCGCCGATGGTCACGATATTACGCCACATTTCTTTCAGATTTCCTGCAATGGTGATCTCACTGACAGGATATTGAATTTCGCCATTTTCTACCCAGAAGCCGGATGCGCCGCGTGAGTAGTCGCCAGTGACGCCACTGACACCCTGCCCCATCAGTTCGGTAACCACAAGACCGGTGCCCATCTCTTTAAGCATCTTTGCAAAACTCAGGCCGCGGCCGTTGATGCGCCAGTTATGGATGCCGCCGGCGTGGCCGGTGCTTTTCATCCCCAGCTTGCGGGCAGAGTAGTTGGTCAGCAGCCACTGGGTCAGCACGCCGTCTTTGACGATATCGCGACGCTCAGTGCGCACGCCTTCGCTGTCGAACGGCGTGGAGGCCAGTCCTTTACGCAGGTGCGGATGCTCTTCAATGGTCAGCCACTCCGGCAAAATTTGTTTGCCCAGCGAATCGAGCAGGAAGG
Source organism: Klebsiella sp. K5-204 (assembly GCF_030128585.1). Taxonomy (NCBI): domain Bacteria; kingdom Pseudomonadati; phylum Pseudomonadota; class Gammaproteobacteria; order Enterobacterales; family Enterobacteriaceae; genus Klebsiella; species Klebsiella sp. K5-204. The sequence goes on along the minus strand of NZ_JAKUZS010000008.1, from coordinate 244,375 downwards.
TGGATTTGCGGTATACCGAACCACCGGCAATCGCTCCGACCAGGTGGCCAAACAGCCCGGTCGCCACTTCATTGGCGAAAATCACCGGCGCCTTCATGGTCGACAGCTTACGCGGCGCGAGGCGCGACAGGGTGCGGCGGGCGCACTCTTCCCCGACCCATTCCGGGGACTGCAGATCCTCAATCGCCCGGCCAATGGTATAGGCGTAGTCGCGTTCCATGTCGCCGTCATCTTCCGCGATCACGCAGCTGGAAAGGGAATGGCGGGTCGAACAGTAGCTCTGCAGCATGCCATGGCTGTTGCCGAACACTTTGATGCCGTAGTGGCTGTTAAAGCTGCCGCCTTCGGTGTTGGTGATGCGTTTATCGGCCTTCAGCGCCGCTTGCTCTGCGCGGGCGGCCAGTTCGATGGCCTCATCCGGGGAGACCTCCGCCGGGTGGAACAGGTCCAGATCCGGGGCGTCAAAGGCCAGCAGCTCTTTATCCGCCACGCCGGCGAAGGGATCCGGGGAGGTGTAGCGGGCAATATCCAGCGCCGCCTGCACGGTGCGGGCGATGGCGTCCGGGCTGAGATCGGTGGAAGAGGCGCTGCCCTTGCGGTTCTGGTGGTAAACCGTGATGCCTAACGCCCCATCGCTATTGAATTCTACATTCTCCACTTCGCCATAGCGGGTGCTGACGCCGATGCCCGTCGTCTTGCTGACGGAGACTTCCGCGCCATCGGATTTACCTGCCGCCAGTTCCAGCGCCGTGGTCACGGCCTCTTCCAGCGTCTTACGTTGCTGGGCAACTTGAGAGATCACTTTCATTGCTAATGCCATAATGTAAGAAGGAGTTAACTGAAGTCTAACAGAGAACCGTTTTTCAGTGCGCGCCTTAACTGGTAACATTAGCCTCTTTTTTTAAGGAGCCTGAGATGACAAAGCAGCCCGAAGACTGGCTCGACGACGTTCCCGGTGATGATATCGAGGATGAAGACGATGAAATTATCTGGGTCAGTAAGAGTGAAATTAAGCGCGACGCGGAAGAACTGAAGCGTCTTGGCGCGGAACTCGTTGACCTGGGGAAAAACGCGCTGGATAAAATTCCGCTGGATACTGACCTGCGCGACGCCATCGAACTCGCCCAGCGAATCAAAAAAGAGGGTCGCCGCCGCCAGCTGCAGCTTATCGGTAAGATGCTGCGCAATCGCGATGTCGATCCGATTCGTCAGGCGCTGGATAAGCTGAAAAACCGCCACAACCAGCAGGTTGCGCTGTTCCACAAGCTGGAGCAGATCCGTGACCGACTGATTGACGACGGGGATGACGCCGTAGCTGAAGTGCTGAACCTGTGGCCAGATGCTGACCGTCAGCAGCTGCGTTCCCTGATCCGCAATGCGAAGAAAGAGAAAGAAGGCAACAAACCGCCGAAATCCGCGCGCCTGATCTTCCAGTATCTGCGCGAACTGGCGGAAAACGAAGGCTAATTCCCGCCGCTTTTGCCGCACAAGTCACCCGGATGGCGGCGCGCTGCGCCTTATCCGGGCTACTCCGCTTTGTCTGGTGGGTGGCTATGCCTTATCCGGCCTACGGAAGGCTGCTGAACCTGAGTTATCAAACAGTTGCTCGACTCTGTAGGCCCGCGCAAGCGCAGCGCCGCCGGGCAGGCTGTATCCAACGCCATTCCCGTCGTTTTGCCGGATGGCGGCTACGCCTTATCCGGCCTACGGAAGGCTGCTGAACCTGAGTTATCAAACAGTTGCTCAACTCCGCAGGCCCGCGCAAGCGCCGCGCCGCCGGGCAGGCTGTATCCGGCGCGTTCCCGTCCTTGTGCCGGATGGCGGCTACGCCTTATCCGGCCTACGGAAGGGTGCAGAACCTGAGTTATCAAACAGTTGCTCAACTTTGTAGGCCCGCGCAAGCGCCGCGCCGCCGGGCAGGCCTTATCCGGCCCACCTTCCCCTTCTTCAACGCAAGCATCGCGCCAGCAGGGGGTTCCCCGCTGCCTCCCCTGAACCCCCAAGTCCACACAACGAGACTGTCGTTTATTGCCTTCTCTAAAGCTGAATCGTTAAAGCTAAAAGCAATGCAGATCACATCTTGTGGTGATAATTAAGCATGGTTTATCACAATAATACGACGCCTATCGCATTTAACATCTTAAAAACGGCCACTTTCTCACCAGGTGAGGCGCTTCACATTTTAATCACCCCCATGCCGGTAGATTTCACACGTCAATGACACAATCGATTCAGCAAAAAGGGAATAAAAATGAAAAAGACACTGGTTCTGACGGCTATCGCTCTGCTGGTTTCTGGCTCCGCCGCGGCAAAAACATGGGTGCTGACGAATGCTGAAGAGGGCATGGATAAGGGAAACTGGCAGATCGGCAGCGATCAGCTGAAGGTGAAAGACCATGCGTTCAGCATTGAGCAGAAAGTCCTGCACGGCGGCAAGCAGGAAGGCAGCAAAATCCTCACCATTCGCAGTAAAGACGGCCTGACCATCACCCTCAGCCCGACGCGCGGCATGAACTTGCTGCGAGTGGAAGGCTTCGGCAGCCGGATGGGTTGGGATTCGCCGGTCAAAGAGGTTGTTAACCCGGCCTTTATCAACCTGGAGAGTCGCAACGGGCTCGGCTGGCTGGAAGGGTTCAACGAAATGATGGTCCGCTGCGGCTACGAGTGGACCGGCCATCCGGTGACTGCGGACGGGCAAATTTATACCCTGCACGGCAAGGCAGGCAACACGCCGGCCTCTCTGGTGGAGGTTGAGGTGGCCGACAGAGCGCCGTATGAAATTCGCGTCCGCGGGCTGGTGAAAGAGAGCACCTTCAAAAAAGCCGATCTGCAAACCATGACCGAGCTGCGCTATATCCCGGGCAGCAACAGCTTCAGCCTGCACGATGTCTTAACCAATCACGCCGACTATCCGCATGATTACCAGATCATCTACCACAGCAACTTCGGCACCCCGATCCTGGAAGAAGGCGCGCGTTTCCTCGCCCCGATGTCCAGCATCAGCCCGTTCAATGATTACGCTAAGAGCGGATTAAAAACCTGGCAAACCTATCAGGGGCCGACCAAAGACTTTGACGAGATGGTGTTTAATATTCAGCCGCTGGCCGATGAAAATCACCAGACGCTGGCCGCCGTGGTCAACAAAGCGGGCGATAAAGGAGCCTCCATTCAGTTCGACACCCGCCAGCTGCCGGTCCTGACGCTGTGGAAAAACACCGACACCGTCAAACAGGGCTATGTCACCGGTATCGAGCCGGGGACCAGCTACGCCTATCCGGTGACCATTGAACGCGAGCAAAAACGCGTAAAACAGCTGCAGCCGGGCGCCAGCGCGCAGTTTGATCTGACCTACACCCTGCTGCATGACAGTGCCCAGGTGGCCGCCGTCGAGCAGAAAATCGCGCAGATTCAGGGCGACAATAAAGTGGCGGAGAACGACACGCCGATCGCCAAAGAGTAAAAATACCCCAGCCGAACGCCCGGAGCGGTACGCCGCGCCGGGCTACGCCCGCCCCATCACCTCGCGCCCGAGATCCCGGGCAAACTGCTGATACTGTCGCTCATCGATCGGCTGCGGGTAGCTCAGCACCAGCAGCTCATGATCCGCGATGCCCTGATGATAGGTCGGATGACGATGCGCCCAGGGGTTAGCGTGGAATCCCATCGACTGATAAAAGCGCAGCCGTTTATGGGCGATCTCGCTGCTCAGCGGATCGATTTCCAGAATGGTCAGCGGCGCGCGCGTCAGGATCTGCGCCAGCAGCTGTTTACCATAGCCGCGGGAGCGCAGCGTATCGTCGATCGCCAAATGTTCGACATAACAGTAGCCGGCAAACTGCCAGCAGCCGCTGAGGCCGATATATACGTCCTCATCGAACCACGCCTCCAGCGCGTAGTGCGCGTTGCTGAGCGCCTGACGTTTGGCCTCGCTTTCGCGCTGCTCGTGCCAAGGAAAGGCGCGCGCGTAGAGCGCGTCCAGCATGGCGAAATGGGGCGAGTCGGTAGAAAGTACGCTTTCGCAGGTCAGCATCACACCATCCCTGTTGGCAAAAAACAAAACTGCCCTCACGCGGAGGGCAGTGACCGGAGGCGGGACGTTACTCTGTCGCGGCCGCTTTTTGCGCCAGTTTATCCAGCAGCTTTTGATGAATGCCGCCGAAGCCGCCGTTGCTCATCACCAGGATATGGTCGCCAGGATGGGCGGTTTTGACCACCATCTCCGCCAGGGTATCGACGTCGGCGCTCCAGTGAGCCGGCTGGACGCAGGCTTCCGCTACTTCCGCCACCTGCCACGGGATATGCTGCGGCTGCAGGAGGAACACCTCATCGGCGCGGCCAAGAGACGGCGCCAGATCGTCCTTGCAGACGCCCATTTTCATGGTGTTAGAGCGCGGCTCCAGCACGGCGAGAATGCGCGCGGTGCCGCCCACTTTGCCGCGCAGCGCCTGCAGCGTAGCGAGAATGGCCGTCGGATGATGAGCGAAATCGTCATACACGGTGACGCCGTTGGCTTCGCCGCGCAGCTCCAGGCGACGGCGGGCGTTGATAAAGCTGCCCAGCGCGTTCGCGGCATCCGCCGGCAGTACCCCGACGTGACGCGCCGCGGCAATGGCCATCAGGCCGTTATGCATATTATGCTCGCCGACCAGCGCCCATTTCACCTCGCCGACCTTTTCACCGTCGAATAGCACTTCCCACTGCGAGGCGTCAGCGTTCAGCTTCTTCGCCTGCCAGTGGCCCTGCTCGCCCACCAGCTCCTGCTCGCTCCAGCAACCCATCGCCATCACCTGCTTCAGGTTGATGTCGTTCTCCGGCAGGATAATTTTGCCTTTGCCCGGCACGATGCGCACCAGATGGTGGAACTGCTTCTGAATCGCCTTCAGGTCGTCAAAGATATCCGCGTGGTCGAACTCAAGGTTGTTGAGGATCAGCGTCCGCGGGCAGTAGTGAACAAATTTGGAGCGCTTGTCGAAGAAGGCGCAGTCGTATTCATCCGCTTCAATGACGAAGAACGGGCTGTCGCCCAGGCGCGCAGAGACGTCAAAATTGCCCGGCACGCCGCCGATCACGAAGCCCGGCTGGTAACCGCAGGCTTCAAGGATCCAGGTCGCCATGCCGGCGGTGGTGGTTTTGCCGTGGGTCCCGGCGACGGCCAGCACCCAGCGATCGCGCAGCACGAAGTCGTGCAGCCACTGCGGGCCGGACATATAGGGAATATTGTTTTCCAGCACCGCTTCAACGCACGGGTTGCCGCGAGTCATGGCGTTACCGATGATCACCAGGTCCGGCCGGGGCTCCAGCTGGCTGGGGTCATAGCCCTGAATTAAATCAATCCCCTGGTTTTCCAGCAGGGTGCTCATCGGCGGATAGACGTTAGCATCCGACCCCGTTACCTCATGACCGAGGGAGCGCGCCAGCATGGCCAGGCCCCCCATAAACGTGCCACAGATTCCTAAAATATGAATGCGCATTCGTCATTTCCTTCTCTTATCCGGGGCACATTTTACCCATATCCCGGGCCCTGGCGAAATGCATTTCAGGCGAATCTGTATTTTGCTGGCGCGATTCACTAGTGCGCACTTTTTTGATTCTTTGTTAAGATTGTTGCGTTCGTTTTACTCAACATAAAAATGCAGGGAACGAGTTATGAAAACGTTAGGTGAGTTTATTGTTGAAAAGCAGCACGAGTTCTCCCACGCCACCGGTGAGCTGACTGCTTTGTTGTCAGCAATAAAGTTGGGCGCCAAGATCATCCACCGCGATATCAACAAGGCCGGTCTGGTCGATATCCTGGGTGCCAGCGGTGCTGAAAACGTTCAGGGCGAGGTGCAGCAAAAACTCGATCTGTTCGCGAATGAAAAATTAAAAGCCGCACTGCGAGCACGCGATATTGTTGCCGGGATCGCCTCTGAAGAAGAAGATGAGATTGTCGTCTTCGAAGGGTGTGAACACGCCAAATACGTGGTGCTGATGGACCCTCTGGATGGCTCCTCTAACATCGACGTTAACGTCTCTGTTGGTACGATCTTCTCTATCTACCGCCGCGTGACGCCTGTTGGCACGCCGGTGACAGAAGAAGATTTCCTGCAGCCGGGCAACAAACAGGTGGCAGCGGGCTATGTGGTCTATGGCTCTTCGACGATGCTGGTGTATACCACCGGCTGCGGCGTCCACGCCTTCACCTACGACCCGTCCCTCGGCGTCTTCTGTCTGTGCCAGGAGCGCATGCGCTTCCCGGAGAAGGGCAATACCTACTCCATTAACGAAGGCAACTACATCAAATTCCCGCAGGGCGTGAAGAAGTACATTAAGTACTGCCAGGAAGAGGACAAAGCGACGCAGCGTCCTTATACCTCACGCTATATCGGCTCGCTGGTGGCGGACTTCCACCGCAACCTGCTGAAAGGCGGCATCTACCTCTATCCAAGCACCGCCAGCCACCCGGACGGCAAGCTGCGCCTGCTGTATGAATGCAACCCGATGGCCTTCCTCGCCGAACAAGCGGGCGGTAAGGCCAGCGATGGTAAAGAGCGTATTCTGGATATTGTTCCGGAAAGCCTGCACCAGCGCCGCTCCTTCTTCGTCGGCAACAACCACATGGTGGAAGACGTCGAGAACTTTATTAAGTCGTTCCCGGACGCCTAAGCGCCCTGCCCGCTCCTCCCGCGCCTGCGGGAGGAGCCTCTCTTTTAGCGACTCCCCGCCCCGCTCACCCGCGTGACCGCCGCATTCTGCCGGTTTTCCCACAGCACGGTCAGCCCACGCTGCAGCGCGATAAAGATAAACAGCAAAATGCCGATGGCGATTTTGGTCCACCATGAGCTGAGGGTGCCGTCGAAGTTGATGTAGGTCTGAATCAGCCCCTGGATCGCCACCCCGAACAGGGTTCCCAGCACAGTGCCGACGCCGCCGCTAAGCAGCGTGCCGCCGATCACCACCGAGGCAATGGCGTCCAGCTCTACGCCGACGCCCGCCAGCGCATAGCCCGCCTGGGTATAAATGGAAAAGACGATCCCGGCCAGCGTCGCCAGCCCGGTGGAAAGCATATAGATACGGATCGTGGCGCTGCGGGTGGAAATCCCCATTAAATTCGCCGACGTCGCGTTGCCGCCAATGGCATACACCTGGTTGCCGAAGCGGGTGCGGTGGGCGACAAAAATACCGGCCACCACCACCAGCAGCATCAGCAGCCCCATGGCGCTGAGGCGTCCGCCGCCGGGAATGGTCCATGCCAGCCCGGACAGGGTGTCGTACACCGGGTGGTTAATCGGAATCGACTCCTCTGACACCAGATAGCTCACGCCGCGCAGGAAGAACATGCCGGCGAGGGTGATGATAAAGGCCGGGATCTTCAGGGCGTCAATCAGCAGCCCCATAAACGCGCCGAAGGCGCAGCCCATCACCAGCACCAGCGGAAACGCCACCAGCGGTGATATTCCCCAAAAGCCAATCGCTTTGGCGAGAAAGACGCCGGTAAAGGCGATCACCGACCCGACAGACAGATCGATCCCGCCGGAGAGGATCACGAAGGTCATACCCACGGCGATGATCCCGAGGAAGGCGTTATCCGTCAGGATATTGCAGATCACCCGCGTCGAGGCAAAGCCGGGGAATTGCGTCAGGCAGTAGAGATAGCCCAGCACAAACACCGCGAGGGTGATCATCAACGGTAAATTACGTTTTATCATGGCCGCGTACCCCTTTCAGTAAACCGATAAAGCGCGGCGACTGGACAATCAGTACGCACAGCACCACCACCGCTTTCACCACCTGGTTGAGCTCCGGCGGGAAGCCGGAGAGCAAAATCCCGGTGTTCATTCCCTGGATAATCAGCGCCCCCACCACCGACAGCAGCAGGTTGAAGCGCCCGCCCATCAGCGAAGCGCCGCCGATGACCACCGCCAGAATGGCGTCCAGCTCAAGCCATAGCCCGGCGTTATTGGCATCCGCGCCGCGAATGTCCGCCGCCACGATGATCCCGGCGATCGCCGCGCAGACGCCGCTCAGGACATAGGCCAGCATCACCACGATGCGGGTATTGACGCCGGCGTTTTTCGCCGCGCGGATATTGATCCCTACCGCTTCGATAAACATGCCCAGCGCCGTTTTGCGGGTAAACAGCCAGAACAGCAGCAGGGTCGCGGCGGCGATGATCACCGGAGTCGGAAACAGGAGGAACGATCCGCTGCCGAGCCACGCCAGCGCCGGGGAATCAAAGGTGACGATCTGCCCGGCGGTGATCAACTGCGCCACCCCGCGTCCGGCCACCATCAGGATCAGCGTCGCCACAAAGGGCTGGATCTTAAGGACCGCCACGAGAATGCCGTTCCACAGCCCGGCCAGCGCGCCCGCCGCCAGCGAGGCCAGCAGCACCACCGGCAGGCTGTGACCGGCGACGGTCATCGAGGCGGCCGTCGCGCCGGCTATCGCCATCACCGCCCCCACCGACAGGTCGATGCCGCCGGTGGCGATCACCAGCGTCATGCCGATGGCCAGCAGCGCCACCGGGGCGGCGCGGTTGAGAATATCGATTGGGCTGCCAAACAGGCGGCCATCCTGGAGCACCACCTGATAAAAATGGGGCGCCACCAGGCTGTCGACCAGCAGAACCAGCAGCAGGGCAATGATCTGCGGGGTGCCCTTCGGCCAGGTGAAGCGTCGCTTCTCCGGGCCGGTTTGCGAAAGAGATCGAGGCATCATGGGTTACTCCTTATGCCGCAATTGCGTTCATGATCGCCGGTACAGAGAGCTCGGCGAGCGGGATCTCGGCCACCTGCCGGCGATCGCGCATGATAATGACCCGATCGGCGTAACCCACCAGCTCCTCCAGTTCAGAGGAGATGACCAGCAGCGCCAGGCCATCGGCGCAGAGGGTTTCAATCAGGCGAATGATTTCCGCATGGGCGCCGACGTCGATGCCGCGGGTCGGCTCATCGAGGATCAGGAACTGCGGTTTGGTCAGCAGCCAGCGCGAAAGCAGCACCTTCTGCTGGTTGCCGCCGGAGAGAAACTCGATCGGCTGCTCCGCGCTGGGGGTGCGGATCCCCAGCTGGCGAATAAAGCGCTCGGCGATCTCGTTCTGTTCGCGCCGGGGTATCGGCCGCAGCCAGCCGCGCTGCGCCTGCAGAGCGAGGACGATATTTTCCCGCACCGAGGCGGCGGCGATAATGCCGTCGGTTTTGCGATCCTCCGGACAGAAGCCGATCCCGAGGCAGGAGGCCTGATGCGGAGAACGCAGGGTTTGCGGTTTGCCTTTGATCCACGCCTTCCCGCTGTCCGCCGTTTTAATACCGAAGATCACCTCGGCGGTTTCAGTGCGGCCGGAACCCAACAGGCCGGCGAGGCCAACGATTTCGCCCGGACGCACCTGCAGGTCGAACGGGGCGATGGTGCCTTTTTTACCGTAGCCTTCAAATGCCGCCACCGGCTTATCGCTCAGCAGGGTTCGGCCCGCCCGCTGCAGGGCGTTGTGGTCCAGTTCGCGGCCCAGCATCATTTTCACCAGCTCAATCTGCGGCAGTTCGCGGGTCTCGCGGCAGCCGACGAAGCTGCCGTTGCGCAGCACGGTAATGCGGTCGCTGACCGCATAGACCTGGTCGAGAAAATGGGTGACGAAGATCAGGCTGACGCCGTTATCCCTGAGCTGGCGCATCAGGGTAAACAGCATCTCCACCTCCTGGGTATCGAGGCTGGCGGTGGGCTCGTCGAGGATCAGCACCTTGGCCGACAGGTCGATGGCCCGGCAGATAGCGACGATCTGCTGCATCGCCACTGAAAAGCGGTTCAGCGGCTCGCGCACATCGAGGGAAAAGCCGTAGGAGGCCATCAGCGCCGTTGCCCTGGCCTCCATCTCTTTCCGCCGCAGCAGGCCAAACCGCCGCGGCTCACGGCCGATGAACAGGTTATCCGCCACCGACATATTGGGCAGCAGGTTCACTTCCTGGTAGACAGTGCCGATCCCCAGCTGCTGGGCATGGGCGGTATTTTTCGGGGAAATGGCCTGGCCTTCCAGCCAGATAGTGCCGCGATCGGCATGGTAAACGCCGGTAAGCGCTTTGATCAGCGTCGATTTCCCGGCGCCGTTTTCGCCCAACAGGGCCATGATTTCGCCGCGCCGCAGGCTAAAGTTGACGTTATCCAGCGCCTTAACGCCGGGGAAGAATTTACTGAGTCCTTCGGTGCGAAGGATCTCCTGGTGTGCCTCGGCGCTCATAATCGATATCACCTTCAAATGATGTCAGGTTGCCCCGGCTCGCGCTGTGCTTGCCGGGGTTGCTGGAACGCTGCCTGTTACCCTCTCCGGCTGAGGAGAGGGGCGGGATGAGGGGCTATCCACTCAGTAGCCCATATTTTTCTTCTTCTCTAACTCTTCTTTCGCCGTATCCGGCAGATACAGCGTCGATTTGGTAATGGTCAGCTTCTCCGGCAGGGTGCCGTCTTTTTTGTATTTCTCCAGCGCATCAAACGCCGGGCCGGCCATATTTGGCGTCAGCTCGACGCTGGCGTTGGCTTCGCCGGCGATCATCGCTTTATAGATATCCGGCACGCCGTCGATGGAGCCGGTCAGAATATCTTTGCCCGGCTTCAGGCCAGCTTCTTTAATGGCCTGGATGGCGCCGATGGCCATATCGTCGTTATGAGCGAATACCATGCAGATGTTTTTGCCGTTATTCTCAGCCTTGATAAAGCTCTCCATAACCTCTTTCCCTTTGCTGCGGGTGAAGTCGCCGGACTGAGAGCGGATGATTTTGATATTCGACGCTTTGGCGATGGCGTCAGCGAAGCCTTTCTTACGGTCGATGGCCACGCTGGCCCCGACGGTGCCCTGCAGTTCCACGACGTTACAGGGCTTACCGTCGACGGTTTTCACCAGCCAGTCGCCAATCAGTTGACCTTCCAGCACGTTGTTGGCGGTCACGGTGGTCATGTAGAGATCTTTATCTTTCACATCAATAGAACGGTCGAGGAGGAAGACCGGGATTTTGGCCTCTTTCGCCTCTTTCAGTACCGGCTCCCAGCCGGTAGCCACCACCGGCGCAATGAAGATCGCGTCTACCCCCTGGGCGATAAAGGAGCGCACCGCTTTAATCTGGTTTTCCTGTTTTTGCTGACCATCGGCGATCTTCAGCGTGATACCGCGCTTGGCGGCTTCCTCTTTCGCGACGCTGGTTTCTGCCGCACGCCAGCCGGATTCAGAACCGACCTGCGAAAAACCTACGGTTAGCGGGGCAGCTATCGCCATAGACGACATAGCTGCGGAAACTGCTGTGACAAGAAGTAAGCGCTTCCACATAAGGGTATCCTCGTAGGGTTATTGTTGGTTAAAGTCTCACCTGCGGACAAACTATAGACAATCGGTGATGTAACTGAATGCGTTACATCACACTTCAAAAAAGTAAATGAGATGTTAATGACGGCCCCATTGCCCAGCGGAGAGCCGATAAGGCTTCGCAGGGAGCGCGGCTGTTGCGGTTTATGACGTTTTTTTAAGCGGTTTGATAAATCAATCACATGCAATGAAAACGGTTACATAAATTTATTCATGATGTGGCTATGTTTATGGATTTTCATGCCATTATTGCGCGCAAAATTCAGAGCACTCCACGGCGAGATCGGGAAAAAGAAGCGAAGACATTCGATGTGAGTTGGCTATAATACCGAGCACTTGTTTGCCATACATTTTAAAGGAAACAGACATGAGCTTACTCAACGTACCTGCGGGCAAAGATCTGCCGGAAGACATCTACGTCGTGATCGAGATCCCGGCGAACGCAGATCCCATCAAATACGAAGTCGACAAAGAGAGCGGTGCACTGTTCGTTGACCGTTTCATGTCCACTGCGATGTTCTATCCGTGCAACTACGGCTACATCAACCACACCCTGTCTCTGGACGGCGACCCGGTTGACGTGCTGGTCCCGACCCCGTACCCGCTGCAGCCGGGCTCCGTGATCCGCTGCCGTCCGGTTGGCGTTCTGAAGATGACCGACGAATCCGGTGAAGATGCGAAACTGGTTGCGGTACCGCACACCAAGCTGAGCAAAGAATACGATCACATCAACGATGTGAACGACCTGCCGGAACTGCTGAAAGCCCAGATCACTCACTTCTTTGAGCACTACAAAGATCTGGAAAAAGGCAAGTGGGTTAAAGTCGACGGTTGGGACAACGCAGAAGCGGCGAAAGCTGAAATCGTTGCCTCTTTCGAGCGCGCTAAGCAGAAGTAATTCTGTCTCAGGCAGGGTCATACCCTGCCTGATTGCGGCACGGATAGCCGCGATAACACCATGGAGGGTGTCCCGTGAAAAGCGTTCGCTATTTCACTCTTAACTTTTCTGGCTTCACAACCGCCGCCTCTGAAAAACAGGGGTATCTGCGCCTTATCGCCGGCGACCATGTCTTTTATACCGATAAACGCTATTTTAACGCCCCCTCGCTTTTTGACCGCCTGAAGACCCATCAGCCTCTGTATCTCGGCGCCCGCCGCCTGGACAACGGCAGTTACTGGATCCACTGGCTCAGCGATGGCGAAACGCTCCTTGAGCCCAGTCAACGCGTCAAGCGCTGGGCCCGGCCGCTGCTAATTATCAGCCTGCTGACGCTCATCGTCTCCCTTATTCCGCTCCTGGTGGGCGCCTCAGAATGGGCAAAATTCGGCTGCGGCATTATCGCGGTACTGGCCTTCATCGCGCTGTTAACCGGGCTCTGCGAGCGACTGTTCCACCCGGCGCTAAAACGGCACCCCGCCATGCGCGATCTGCTGGCGAAGATGGCGCAGGCCCGCCGCCGCGACTTTTCTTTTTGCCAGCCGCTACCCGCAACGCCGCGGGCCGTCCGCCGGTCGGCGATGCCTTTTACGCATGCCCTGCCGGAACGCTATGCGGTTAAGACAGACATCATCACCGATACCCACTTTAAGAAGTGGTATGCGGGCAATCCTACGCGGGAATATCACGGCCTCGGGATACAATGCGGTTCCCTGCCGCTGGCCTTCTGGTGGCAGGCTGGCTGCGCTAATTTCGCGCTGCATCCTGTTCTCTATCGTCGTCAGCCACCGTTTCTTGCCACTGGCGATCGTATCGTCGCCGTATACGAGCGCGACAGCCGGGCGATCCATGCGCTATACAATGCCAGCGACGGCGCGGCTTATGTAAAAAACCATCCGCTCTATCCTGGACGCAGACAGCTGTCGCTGCTTTATTACCTGTTTTACGGCCTAGCGCTGGTGATGTATCTGCTATTTCTCGGGGTAGAAATCATCAGCGCCCTTCAGTCAGGCCGACGCGTCTGGTGGCAGGTTCAGGATTCACTGGACATGCTGTCCTTATTGTTACTCTGCTTTGGCGGGATACTGGCGGTACTGGAGCTGATTGGCCCAACGGCCTGGTTATTGTCACACCGGGTGGCTGACTGGCTGAAGCTGCGATCGGCGATGCGGCGTTACCTGCGGGAGGCAGCCCCCCAAACCACGCCCGAGGAGGTCATGTAATGTTCAGCACCCCAACACGACGATTATTATTCCTCGCGCTGACGACGCTGGCTTCCACGATGTGGCTGGCGAGAGATTATCTGCCGCTCTGGTAAGAGGCGGGCGCAGAAAAAACAACGCCACCCGAAGGTGGCGCTGTCGTGGTTAATACTGGTCGCGATCCAACCAGTTGCCGTTCGCTATCAACGTACAACCCTCAACGGAACGTTGATAGACATACATCCATGCGCTGCCGTAAGGCGTCTGAATCAGGTGGCGCGCATACTCGCCCCCCTTGGTGCGGAGCGCATCCAGTTCGGCCAGCGTCGATGCATCAATACGATAAACTTCACCATGTACTGTGCCTTCGCCGGGCACCGCGCCTGGATAGTGGCCCAGGCTGTACAGCTGATAATCGTCGACACTATGAGCGCCCAGCCACTGGGCGTTGGTCATCCAGTGGCTGTTGCCTTGTTTGCGTCGTAAACTGCCGTAAACAAATATTCGCATTGCTAAAACTCAAACTGATAGAGCAAATCGAGCGCCTGGTCGATGCCAGACACCGCTTCCACATATAGCTTAGGCATCAGGCGATAACGTAAAGTCAGCGTCGCCAGGGAATCGAAGATACCGACCCCGTATTTTACCTGCAGACCCGGCAGTACATAGCCGCTGACCACCACCTGGGAAGAGTCGCCTACCCCTTCGGTGTCCAACGCCAAATTGCTTACGCCAAACGTCTCGCCGATTTTACCCACAACCTGACCACTTTGTGCAACCCCCATACCAATAAGCATTGAGGTCATCGCGGCGCTATCGCTCTGTCCGCTGCTCAAACCCTGGCCGCGCAGCAGATAAGACAGCGCTTCCTGCTGGGACATAACCGGGTCGGAGAAGATCTCCGCTTTCGGCTGATCGGCGGAGCCGGTGACGCGAACGCCGGCGATCACGTCGTCTTCGGTGGCATCCGGGTTACGAATCGCTTCGATATTCAGCAACGGCTGATCCGGCGGACCGGAGAACAGCAGCTCCCCTTTGCGCACAATCAAATCCTGGCCATAGGCGTGGAAGCGGCCGTCCGGAATATTGATCTGCCCGTTGAGTCCCAGCCCCTGCTTGTCCTGCGCCACTTTCAGATCGCCGGTCAGACGCGCTTTCAGACCGAAGGCTTCCAGACGAACGTTGTTGCCGACGTGGATCGTCAGGTTGCTGTTGATCGGGATCCCGGCGCTCTGCTGCTTAATCGGCTTGAGGTTTTTGTCGAGCATCACTTCGTCCGACGACACGCCGACCGCGCTCTCCGGCACCTCGTTGACCACGATCCGCGCCCAGGGCACATCCACCTTGCCATCGAGGTTGAACAGGCTTGGCGTGGCGGTAAACACCACGTCCGGCGATACATCGAGACGGACCATCGGCGGCACGGTGATCCGCACCCGGCTGCCCTTCGCCGCAATCTGCGCCCGCCAGTTATCGATCTGCGTCCAGTCGGCGTTCCCGCTAAGGGCGATTTGCCCCTGACGGGTGTTCACCGTCCCCTGCAGGGTCGAGCGCGTACCGTTGAAGTTCATCGCCAGCTGGCTCGGCTGCATATCAAACGGCATAAAGTTGCCGTCGATATCCACCCCGCTTAGCTGCATCTGGCCGAACAGCTGTGGACTTTTCACGTTGCCGCCCAGGCGCAGACGGGCGTTGAGCCGTCCCTCCGCCTTTTCACCGCGGGCGAAAATCGGGTTGATCATCGCCAGCGAGAAGTTGCTGATATTGACGTTGCCGCCGAGGTTACGCCGCCCCTGCGGGTCGGTGACCTGCACCTGCCCATCCAGCTGGCCATTGTTGGTCAGGCGGATAAGCCAGCCCAGCTCCGCGCGATTGTTGTGCAGATCGGCGCTGAGGTTCAGCGTATCGAACGCCACCGGCAACGGGGCGTCATTGACCACCTGGGTCACTTTGACGTTGCGCCCGCTGAGGGTCACTTTGCCCTGCGGCAGCCCCTCTTTGGTGGTGTCCCAGCTGACATCGGCATTACCGGTAAACACGCCGCTGGCCTGGGTCGCCTCCGGCATAAACGGCTTAAGCATCGCCAGGTCGAAGCGGTTGAGATTCACCCGCGCCCGCCCGCTGGCGCCCGCGTCAATGGTCTCAGGCACGCAGAGTTCGGCGTTCGGGTTGGTCCAGCAGTGTGGCCCGATGCTGATTTTCTGCTCCTGGTTACGGTAGTCCAGCGCAATACTGCGCGTCAGCGCTACCGGCCCTACCGGCGTCTGGAAGCGGGTATCGCTTAGCGCGCCTCTCCAGCGCTCGGCCTGACGATCGAAGCTGCCCGCCAGCGCCAGCTGGCCGGAAACCGGATCGCCCTGCACCCGCAGCCGCAGCTCATGCTGCTTCTCAGTGCCTTTGGCATTGAGCTGCACCAGGCTGATATTCACCCCCGGCTGGCTGATGCGATCCACCCGCACGTCCAGGTTGCCGCCAATCTGATCGGTGGATTTCACATCCCCTTTGACGTTGACCTGGGCGATGCTCAGCTCCTGCCAGCGCAGCGCCCGGGCGGTGATGTCCGCCAGCAGCTGCGGCGCATCGACAGTGCCGCGCACTTTCACCAGCCCCTTCGCCGTCCCGCCGAGCCCCGGCAGCGCATTATCCAGGTGCGGCGCATCGATGGTGGCGTCGAGATTCAGATCCTTCACCCCCAGCTCGCCTTTGATATCGGCGCTGTTCGGGCCTAACGCCAGATGCAGCCCCGGGATCTTCCACTGCAGATAGCTGTTACCCTGCAGCGAGCCGGAGACATCCACCTTGTTCTGTTTCACGTTGCCGGTAATTTTCAGCTCCGGCACCGACATCTGCCAGCTGCCGCCGTACAGGCTGCCCTGGGTCTTGATCCTGCCGTTGAGCTTCGACGGCCAGTCCGGCACCTCTTTGGCGGTGTTGATGCCGTCGAGGGTCAGCTCGCCGCGCCAGCTGATCGCCTGCTGCCAGTCGAGGAGCGCCTTCAGCTCGGTTTTCCCTTCGAGGGCATTGACCGTCAGCTTGTCGAGATTGATCTGCCGCTCATTGCCTTTGGCGTTGAGGGCGATTTTCGCCGGCGGCAGCGACTGGCCTTTCACCGCGGTGGAGAAGGCCAGCGCGTAGTCGGTCATTTTGCCGCTGAACTTCAGCTGGACGTCGTCGGCCTGGAACTGCTTCTCGCCGCTGAACGGCCAGGCGAGCTGCTTGCTCTTCAGCTCCATATTGAGCGGCAGCCCGGCCTCCGCCAGCTGCGCGTCCGCCCGCAGCGTGGCCGCTACCGGCCCGCTTAAGTCCACCCCGACCTTAAGCGTTTTACGTATCTCGCCGCCCACCTTCAGCTGCACTTTCTCCCCTTTCATCGGGTCGACGTTCAGCGTTCCGGCGAGGGTGATGTCTACCGGCCAGTTATCCTGCAGCTGGGCGCTGCCCGAGGCGGTGACTTTGCCCTGATCGGAGTCGATATCGAGGGCGTCGAGCTTCATCTGCCCGTCGATACTGCTGACTTTCAGCAGCAGGTTATACACGGTGATATCGGTATCGCCGGTGAGGCGCAGCTGTTCGCCGCGGAACGCCTCAATATTGAGGTTCAGCGGCAGATGGACGTCGGTCATCGCCGGCAGCACCGGCTGCGAGAAGAGGTCGGTCATCGTCTCGCCGAGCGGTTTTTCCTGCGGCTGCGGGTTGTCGATTTTCGGTTCAACCACCTGCTCCTGCGCCACTTTCGCCACCTTCGGCAGGGCGATCAGCAGCCCCTGCAGCGAGGTCGGCGTCAGGGTCAGGTTTTTCTCCTGCCAGTTCAGGCCGGTGGAAAAATCGCGCACAGAGACCGCGGTATCGTCGATTTTGACGTTGACGTTATGCAGCGCGACGCGGCTGAGGGCGATCGGATAAGGGGTGGAGAGATTCAGCGGCCCGCTGTCCTCTTCCTCGACCGGCGCAGAGGGCGGCA
This sequence comes from Klebsiella sp. K5-204, assembly GCF_030128585.1. Classification (NCBI taxonomy): domain Bacteria; kingdom Pseudomonadati; phylum Pseudomonadota; class Gammaproteobacteria; order Enterobacterales; family Enterobacteriaceae; genus Klebsiella; species Klebsiella sp. K5-204. The sequence continues at coordinate 226,946 of NZ_JAKUZS010000008.1, read as the reverse complement.
TCTTCTTCGTATCGACGGCGACGTAAACATCGCGCAGCGAGATGTCGTTTACGCACAGACTGCTGTCCCACAGGCAGCGCAACCTGACGCTAAGATGAAACTGGCCGGCGGTGACCGCCACGCCGGGCTGCTCATAGCGGACATTATCGAGGGTTAAATCACGCCAGCCGCCGGTCACTTTGCCGATTTCCAGCCCCGGTACCCAGCGATCCGCCGCTTTGAACACCAGATGCAAGCCGGTGGTGGTGCCCACCAGGAACCCGACGGTGCCCAGCAGGAGGACCAACACGATTAAGACGCCGAGGCTTATCTTCTTCCATAAACTCATAATTCAGGCCCCAGACCGATGTAAAACTGTAAACCATGCTCTTCTTTGTCGCCGATTGGCCGGGCGATATCCAGCTTGATCGGCCCCACCGGCGACTGCCAGCGCACGCCCACCCCGGCGCCGGTTTTGAAATCACTTTCGCGAATATCGCTGACCGCTTCGCCGCTATCGACAAACACGGCGCCCCACCATTTGCCGCTGACGTTGTACTGATATTCCAGCGAGCCGGTGGCCAGCTTCGAGGCCCCGATCAGCTTGCCGTCATCGTCCTTCGGCGAGATGGATTTGTATTTATAGCCGCGAATACTGCGATCGCCCCCGGCGAAAAAGCGCAGGTCCGGCGGCACCTTGTCAAAGTTGTCCGCTTCGATCCAGCCCAGGTTGCCGCGCACCACAAAGCGGTGGCGGTCATAGAGGGTACGGATCCAGACGTCCTGGGCCTGCATCACGATGAAGTTGATGTCCGAGCCCCACATGGTGTTGGAGTAGTCCACCGAGTAGCGCTGGGAATCGCCCCAGGTGGGCATCAGGCCGCCGCGGGAGCGAGTGCGGTTCACCGAGACCCCGGGGTAAATCAGCATGGTGGTGTTGGTGACGTTCGCCTGGGTAAAGTGGTCCAGGCTCCAGCGCAGGTTGATCGCCCGCTGCCAGCCGCTCGACATCTCCCAGAAACGCGACAACCCAAGGGTGGTGGAGTCAGCCTGGGTGTCATTGAGATCGGTACGCTTAAAGCCGCCCTGCATCAGATAGTACTGCTCGAGCGGGCTCTTGAGCAGCGGGACTTTATAGGTGAAGTCGAACTGCTGCTCCGGGGCGGAGAGGCTGACGCTGGAGGTCAGGCTGTGGCCATAGGAGTTCATCCACGGTTTTTTCCACGTGGCTTTTACCCGCGGACCGACGTCTGTGGAGTACCCTACCCCGGTTTCCACGGTGTTCTCTTTGCGTGGCGAGACAACGCCCTGCAGAGGCAGCACCTTGGTTTTCCGTGACTTAGCAAAATCAGGCGCCACCACCACCGAACTGAACCACCCGGTCGCCGCCAGGCGGCGGTTTAGCTCGGCCAGGTCCTGAGAGGTGTAGTAGTCGCCCTCTTTAAACGGCACGAGGTTTTGCAGGTATTCATCACGGATTTGCGATCCGGAGAAGGTGACGTGGCCAAAGCGATAGCGTTCGCCGCTGTCGTAATCGATATCCCAGAACGCCTGATGGCGGTCGAGGGAGACCCCCAGCTGGCTTTTATTGAACTCGCTGTCAAAGTAGCCTTTGCGCAGGGCGACGCGGGTCAGGGAGCTCTTGAAACCGTCGTAATCGCCGTGGTTGAGCACCGTCCCGATGGCCGGGCGGGTTTTCAACAGCGCCAGATAGTCGCTGTCGGTGCGGGCGCCGCCGCGCAGAATCACCTCGGTGCCGCCAATGCGTACCGGCTCACCCGGGGTCACTTTGGCGATCAGCACCTGACGGCCCCTTTTCGGCGGCGGACGAAGATCAAATTCAATCGTCGGCTCGTAATACCCCAGCGCTTTCAGACCTTCGCGAATGGCGTCATCGACGCGCGCGCGAAAGCGACGATCCGGCGTGACCTCATCACTCTGGATGGTGGAAAGCTGGGCGCGAACGTTTTTCTCCAGCTCCCCGGATAATCCTTCAACCTGCAAACGCACATTCGCTGCGCTGGCGATCCCGCTGACCAGCAAAAGGCTGGTGACACATAACTGGCGGATTTTTAGCACATTTTCTCCTGAATATCCCTGTTTCCCCCTACAGGAAACACTGGCGCCGCTCCACGGCTTAACAAAACCCTAACAACGTAGGGTTGAAAAAGTGGCAATAACCCAAATAATTCTTATGTATTAATCTAGACGTATTACGCGTATTTATTGTGTTAAAAGACACGCTTCGTTACAACCTTAACGACGATTTCTGTATTGAGAGGCCCACCGTGAGTCTATTTGATAAAACGCATCTTGTCGCCCAGGCGGATGCGCTGCCTGGACGCAATACCCCGATGCCAGTGGCGACGCTCCACGCAGTTAACGGCCACTCGATGACCAACGTCCCGGCGGGGATGGAAGTCGCGCTGTTCGCCATGGGCTGCTTCTGGGGAGTTGAACGTCTGTTCTGGCAATTGCCGGGGGTTTACAGCACCGCCGCCGGCTACACTGGCGGCTATACGCCCAATCCGACCTATCGCGAAGTGTGCAGCGGCCAGACCGGTCACGCGGAAGCGGTTCGCGTGGTCTACGATCCGCAGGTCATCAGCTATGAGCAGTTATTGCAGGTGTTCTGGGAAAATCACGACCCGGCGCAGGGAATGAGACAGGGTAACGACCACGGCACCCAGTACCGTTCGGCGATTTACCCGTTGACGCCGGAACAGACGGAAGCGGCAAAGGCCAGCCTCGCGCGCTTCCAGGCGGCGATGAACGACGCGCACGATACCCGGCACATCACCACCGAGATCGCCACCGCCAAACCGTTCTACTATGCCGAGGACGATCACCAGCAGTATCTGTATAAGAACCCGCACGGCTATTGCGGCATCGGCGGCATTGGCGTCTGCCTGCCGCCTCAGGCGTAATTCTGATTTCCGCCTCAACAGCGAGGCGGTTAATGAACGCTCTGGCGGCTTTACATTCCCTTACGCTATACTACCCAGTGTGACAGCCGGTCCAGCGCCTTCGGACCGGTTTTTTATGTATTCCACATTTGAGTTATCAACTTCCCTTCCGAGGATCTGACCTCAACGGTCAGAAAAGATATGTTAAACAGTATTTTAGTAATACTCTGTCTGATAGCCGTCAGTGCCTTTTTTTCGATATCGGAAATCTCACTGGCCGCCTCACGTAAAATCAAACTGAAACTGCTGGCCGATGAAGGCAACGTCAACGCACAGCGGGTGCTGAAGATGCAGGAGAACCCGGGCACCTTCTTTACCGTTGTGCAGATTGGCCTTAACGCCGTCGCCATTCTGGGCGGTATCGTGGGCGACGCGGCCTTCTCCCCGGCGTTTTATAGCCTGCTCAGCGGGTATATGTCACCGGAGCTCTCCGAGCAGCTGAGCTTCATCATCTCTTTTACCCTGGTCACCAGCTTGTTCATCCTGTTTGCTGACCTGACTCCGAAACGCATCGGTATGATTGCGCCCGAAACCGTGGCCCTGCGCATCATCAACCCGATGCGCTTCTGCCTGTTAGTCTTCCGCCCGCTGGTGTGGTTGTTTAACGGCATGGCTAATATGATCTTCCGCATCTTCAAACTGCCGATGGTGCGGAAAGACGATATCACCTCCGACGATATCTATGCCGTGGTTGAGGCCGGCGCGCTGGCCGGGGTGCTGCGCAAGCAGGAGCATGAGCTGATTGAGAACGTGTTCGAGCTGGAGTCCCGCACCGTTCCTTCCTCCATGACCCCGCGTGAAAGCGTCATTTGGTTTGATTTGCATGAAGACGAGCAGAGCCTGAAGAATAAAGTGGCCGAGCATCCGCACTCGAAGTTCCTCGTCTGTAATGAAGATATCGACCATATTATCGGCTACGTCGATTCCAAAGATCTGCTGAACCGCGTGCTGGCGAACCAGAGCCTGGTGCTGACCGGCGGCGTGCAGATCCGCAACACGCTGATCGTCCCGGATACCCTGACCCTCTCCGAAGCGCTGGAAAGTTTCAAAACCGCCGGGGAAGACTTCGCGGTGATCATGAATGAATATGCGCTGGTGGTCGGGATCATCACCCTTAACGACGTGATGACGACTTTGATGGGCGATCTCGTCGGCCAGGGGCTGGAAGAGCAGATCGTCGCTCGCGATGAAAACTCGTGGCTGATCGATGGCGGTACGCCGATTGATGACGTGATGCGCGTGCTGGATATCGACGAGTTTCCGCAGTCCGGGAACTACGAGACCATCGGCGGCTTTATGATGTTTATGCTGCGTAAAATCCCCAAGCGCACCGACGCGGTGAAGTTCTCCGGCTATAAGTTCGAGGTCGTGGATATCGACAACTACCGTATCGACCAGCTGCTGGTGACCCGCATCGATAACAAGCCAACGGTGCTGGTGCCCAAGCAGTCGGAAGCGGCGGAAAGCCAGAACGCCTGAGCGTCATCTTTTCTCTCTCTTAAGGGCGGATGATCATCCGCCCTTTTTATTGCCCGAATGTGAAGCGGCTCACGCCCCTCTGCCGATAGCAGATTATTACTGCTCCATAGCGAAACGTTCATGACTCCCCCATGCGCAAAAAGGTAACGTTGCTCGCGTCTACACGATCATATTCCTGAATAAAGGAAGCGAGGGTTACCATGATAACGTCGAATAAAAATTACTTTATCAGCTGTCTGTTTTTCCTGTTTTTCTTTATAGGCTGGGGATGCTGCTACCCCTATTTATCACTGTGGTTAACGGAAACCATCGGTATTAACTACACGGACGTCGGTCTGGTTTATTCTTTCACCGCCATTGTGGCCGTCTGCGTTCAGCCATTATTCGGTTTTATATCGGATAAGCTGGTGTATCGTAAGAATTTGATGTGGATGCTGGCGATCATTATCACCTTATTCGCCCCATACTGGATCTATGTCTTCGCGCCTCTGTTAAAAATAAATGTGTTCCTCGGCGCACTGGCTGGCGGCCTCTATATTGGCATGGCCTACGGCGCAGGCTGCGGGATTTGCGAAGCCTACATCGATAAGGTCAGCCGCGCCTCCGGCTTCGAATTTGGTCGGGCGAGGATGTTCGGCGGCATCGGCGCCGCGATCGGCACCTTTGCGGCAGGAAAGCTCTACGGCATCGATCAGAACATGATTTTCTGGCTGGCCAGCGCGGCAGGTGTCTGCCTGCTGGTGATTGTCTGGAAAATGCAGATCAGCACCCATCAGCAGCAGGGGCTACTGTCTGGCAAAACGTCTCCGGTCACCCTCCGCGATGCCGCCTCGCTGCTGAAAATTAAAAAATTCTGGTTCTTCGCGCTCTATGTGATTGGTGTGGGCGCGGTCTATGAAACCTATGACCAGCAGTTCGCTATCTACTACAGCCACTTTTTTGAGAGTAAAGCCCGGGGCGCAGAAGTCTTCGGTTATTTAACGACAGGACAGATTTTCGTTGATGCCGTCGTCATGTTCTTTGCGCCGTGGTTTGTGAATAAAATCGGCCCCAAAAATGCGCTGTTATACTGCGGGCTGATTATGAGCTTGCGCATTATCGGTTCCGCGTGGGCTATTGGCCCGATATCCATCAGCCTGATTAAACTTCTCCATGGATTTGAAAGCTCGGTGTTACTCGTCGCGGCGCTTAAATATATTACCGCTAACTTTAACCCCCTGCTTTCAGCGACGGTTTACTTAATTGGTTTTCAGTTTTCAAAAAGCTTTAGCTCTATTTTCCTCTCCACCGGCATCGGCCATATGTACCAGAGAATGGGCTTTACCAGCAGCTATATCGTGCTGGGAAGTATCGCCCTGTGCTTCACGCTCATTTCGTTTATCACGCTGGATAAAGCGCGCGTGTTCTCTTCACAACCTGTGCCCGCGAATTAATGTCAGGAGGTAGTCTGCATGTCTCAGTTATTTTATGGCGTGGCGTATTACGATGAATATATGCCGGAAGATCGGCTGGCCAAGGATATTGCCTTAATGCGCGAAACCGGCATTAACGTGGTGCGTATCGCCGAGTCCACATGGAGTACGCTGGAGCCCGAAGAGGGCCAGTACAATTTCTACCATATCGACCGGGTGCTGGCGGCGATGCATGAGGCCGGCATCGCGGTCATCGTCGGGACGCCGACCTACGCGGTCCCGGCCTGGCTGGCGGCGAAACATCCCGATATTCTGGTCACCACCGTCACAGGGCAGCAAAAGTATGGCCCACGGCAGATCATGGATATCGTCAACCCGACCTTTCGCCGCTATGCCGAAAAAATTATCCGCACGCTGATGGCGCATGTGCAGCACCATCCGGCAATTATCGGCTGGCAACTGGATAACGAAACCAAGCATTACGACAATATCGGCCGCTATATGCAGGAGGGCTTTGTGCGCAGCCTGCAGGAGAAATATCCTGACCTCCGGCAGCTGAATCACGATTTCGGTCTGGATTACTGGAGCAACCGCATTGACCGCTGGCAGGATTTTCCGCCGGTGGAAAATACCATCAACGCCAGCCTCGCCTGCGCCTTTTTCCGTTATCAGCGCCAGCAGGTCACCGAGTATCTGGCCTGGCAGGCGGAGATCGTGCGCGAGTACGCCCAGCCGCACCAGTTCGTCACCCACAACTTCGATTTTGAATGGCGCGGTTACTCTTACGGCGTGCAGCCGCGGGTCGACCATTTTGCGGCAGCGCAGGCACTGGATATCGCCGGTGTTGATATCTATCACCCGAGCCAGGCGCACCTGACCGGGCGGGAAATCGCCTTCGGCGGCGCCATCACCCGCTCGCTTAAGCCGGGCCAGAACTACTTCGTGCTGGAAACGCAGGCGCAGGGTTTCGCCCAGTGGACTCCCTTCCCGGGCCAGCTGCGCCTGCAGGCGTTCAGCCATATCGCCTCCGGCGCCGCCATGGTCTCCTACTGGCATTGGCATTCAATTCATAACGCCTTCGAAACCTACTGGAAGGGGCTGCTCAGCCACGACTTCTCGCGTAATCCGACCTGGCAGGAGGCCACCACTATCGGGGCTGACTTTGCCCGCCTGTCGCCGCAGCTGGCGGAGCTGAAGGCCGAAAACGACGTTGCGCTGCTGATAAGCAATGAGGCAATGGACGCCCTTAACCAGTTCCGCCCCGGCGACGCCGAGGGCAATATTTATAACGATATTTTCCGCCGCTTCCACGATGCGCTGTATGACCACAATATCAGCCTCGATATCATCCACGACGTCAACGAGGAGACTTCTCGCTACCGGGTGCTGATCGTTCCCGGCCTGTACGCTGCCGATGATGGCCTGCTGGCGCGTATCAACCACTATATCGCCGAGGGCGGCAGAGCGCTTATCGGCTTTAAATCGGGCTTTAGCGATGAAAACGTCAAAGTGCGCCGCAGCGCGCAGCCTGGGATCCTGCGGCAGAGCTGCGGCGTCAGCTACAGCCAGTTCACCCTGCCGGAAGGGACAACGGTAAGCTCATGCTGCGCGGATATTGATTGCCGCAACGACAATCAGGCGGAGCTGTGGATGGAGCTGCTGACGCCCGATGCCGGGACCCGCACTCTGCTGCGCTATCAGCATCCGGCATGGGGCGAGTACGCGGCCGCCACCGAAGCGGATTATGGCCGGGGACGATCGATGTACGTTGGCTTCCTGCCGCAGAAGCGATTGATTAGCCAGCTGTTTGATGTACTCACTGCCGATCTCGCATTGCGCTCGCGCACTTCCGCCTATCGCTACCCATTAGTGGTCAAAAAGATGCGTAATCGCGCCGGGAAAACCATCCACTTCCTGTTCAATTACTCTGGCGAGACGCTCGATTTCGGTAGCGAAACGGCGGGGAACGACCTGCTGAGCGGGGAAACAGTGCGCTGCGGCCAGCCGTTGCGCCTCAGGGCATGGGAATTTACTATCATCGAAAGGTAATGACGCTGCGACGCTCAGGTGGGAGAGAGAATGGAACTTGATATCAATGAGCTACTCAATTTCTCGCCATTGATGAAAACCTTTACCTTCAATGCCTGGGTTGTCGCGGGCTTCACGCCGATAACCCGCGGCTCCAAACTGGACTACTACATTAATCGTCCGCAGGGGATGAAAGGTTACATCATCAATCTGACCCTGCGTGGCCAGGCGCGGGCGAAAGCGGGCGATGGCTTTCTTCTGTGTCGGGAAAACGATCTGCTGCTGTTTCCCCCCGGCGTGCCTCATCATTACGGCAGAGACGAACACAGCGAGTATTGGGACCATCTCTGGATCTACTTTATTCCCCGCCCCTACTGGATAGACTGGCTAAAATGGGACCAAACCACGCACGGCATCGGCAAAACGACCGTTGCTGGCCCCGACCAGCTCCAGCACCTGCGCGATCTGTTCCATGAAGTGATACGCCACCACTCGGCCTCCGCGCCGCTGTCGGAAGCGCTGGCGATGAACGCCCTGGAAAGGTTGATCCTCCGCTGTTTTCAGCAACAGCCCATCAGCAACCGCCACGCCCACGATCCGCGAATTAACGCCGTCTGCGACTACCTTAACGCCCATATCGCGCAAGAGGTAAAAATCGAGACCCTGGCGGCGATGGTATTTATCTCTCCTTCACGTCTGGCGCACCTTTTCAAAAATGAGCTGGGGCAGACGGTTTACGCCTGGCGGGAAGCTCAGCGCATCAACCGCGCCAGGTGGCTCATTCAGAGCACCACACTCCCGCTTAACAAGATTGCCTTATCGGTGGGTTACAGCGATCCGGTCTATTTCACCCGCTTGTTTCGTAAACATAACGGCATTCCACCGGGAGAGTATCGCAAACGCTATGCGGAGATGAAGGGCTGAAAACATCAACGGCCCCCATCGGGAGCCGTCTTTTACCTACTACGTACTGCTACGTGTCAGGTTATGCCATCTCAGTTTGCAGACGCAACACCTGACGATTGACTTCAGACATCACTGACAGATGCAGCTTGTCCTTGACCTTCGGGATAAGGATTTTGCCCTTATCAAATTCAAATGCGCCAACGTCCTTGATGTACAACCGTCCACGAAACAGGATCTTCACGTACTTCGCCACTTGCAGCGGATTGTAGCGTTGGAAAATTTTCATTCTTCTCTCCTGCCAGGGTTACGCTCCTGTGGTGCCACAGTTAGCCCACGTATCGGGAGCGCAAATTTTAATGCCCTAAAACTATAGTCCAGAATCTCAGAGGGACCCAGTGTGTATAAGTTTATTTACCGTTTGATGACAATAATTCAGAATTTTCGTTTCGGACATACGATGAAGTAAGTATAAGTCGCCGTTTTTCGACTAATTTGTGCGTCAACACGCAAACTGGCATCCTCATTGCGGGTAATCGTCGCCAATCGCACTTATCATTAAACGAGACCAAGTGGTCGGATCACCTGCACAAAAATGATTAAGGATTCCGCATGACCCTACGTAGCATACTGGCCGCCTCGTTACTCCTCTTCCCGCTGCTGGCCTCAGCGCATAACTTTGTCGACGGCCAGCGCGTGGCGCCGGTCGGCGTCGCGGATCGGGGCGAACTTATTCTGGATAATGATAAGTTTAGCTATAAAAACTGGAATAGCTCGCAGCTGGTGGGAAAAGTGCGAGTCATCCAGCACATCGCTGGTCGCTCGTCAGCAAAAGAGAAAAATGCCAACCTGATCGAGGCGATTAAAGCGGCGAGCTTCCCACACGATCGCTATCAGACCACCACCATTGTCAATACCGACGATGCCATCCCGGGCACCGGCATGTTCGTACGCAACAGTATCGAGAGTAATAAACAGCTCTTCCCGTGGTCGCAATTTATCGTCGACAGCAACGGGCTGGTGCGGAAAGCCTGGCAACTGGACGAGAAGAGCTCCGCGATTGTGGTGCTGGATAAGAGCGGGCGCGTACAGTGGGCGAAAGACGGCGCGCTCACCCAGCAGGAGGTGCAGCAGGTGATCGACCTGCTGCGTAAGCTGCTTAATAAATAGAGACCCGGAAGCCGGGGTTGAGGAAGGATTCACGCGGCGTGTAGTCGAGGGTTTTCCCCTGCCAGTCGTGAACATGCGCCCCGGCGGCGACCGCGACCGCATGGCCGGCGGCGGTGTCCCAGGTGCTGGTCGGCCCGAAGCGCGGATAGAGCTGGGCCTGACCTTCCGCCACCAGGCAGAACTTCAGCGAGGAGCCGATAGAGGTGGTCTGGTGCTCGCCCAGCTGCTCAAGGTACTCCTGCAGCTCCGGATCGTTGCCATGGGAGCGGCTGATCACCACCAGCGGCGGACGGGCATCGCGGACCTGGATCTGCTTGCGCACGCCGCACTCTTCTTTCCAGGCTTTGCCTTTTTCCGCGCTGTACATCACCTTCATCACCGGCGCGTAGACCACGCCCAGCGTCGGCTTGCCGTTTTCAATCAGCGCGATATTGACGGTGAACTCGCCGTTACGCTTAATAAATTCTTTGGTGCCGTCCAGCGGGTCGACCAGCCAGTAGCGCTGCCAGTGCTGACGCACTTCCCAGGCCGGCGGGTCCTCTTCCGACAAAACAGGAATGGTGGCATCCAGCGCCTGCAGGCCGCTGACAATGACTTTATGCGCCGCGATATCCGCCGCCGTGACCGGAGAATCATCTTTCTTGCTGGCGACGTTGATCGGTTGGTTTCCATCGTAAACTTCCATGATGGCATCGCCCGCGTTCCGTGCAAGCTGACATACTTGTTCTAACATTCTCCACCTCGTCTGGTTACAGTGGCGTTAACTCGTTGTTTTATTTATATCGCATCACCGCAAGTTCCGCTATCTGTGATAACGATGGCGGTTTCGCTGCCCACTTTTCTGGCAAGATTCACATTTCTGTAAGCAACAGAATATAAATACATTTTCTTCTGTGCTATCGCTCATAAAAAAAGGACGCCTCTGATGATTAAGTTTAGCGCAACGCTCCTGGCCACGCTGATCGCCGCCAGCGTCAGCGCCGCAACGGTCGACCTGCGGATCATGGAAACCACCGATCTGCACAGCAATATGATGGACTTTGACTATTACAAAGATGCCGCCACGGAGAAATTCGGCCTGGTGCGTACCGCCACCCTGATCGAACAGGCGCGGGCAGAAGCGAAAAACAGCGTACTGGTAGATAACGGGGATGTGATCCAGGGGAGCCCGCTGGGCGACTACATGGCCGCCAGGGGGCTGAAAGAGGGCGATGTTCATCCAGTGTATAAGGCGATGAACACCCTGAATTATGCCGTCGGCAACCTGGGCAACCATGAATTCAACTACGGCCTCGACTTCCTGCACAAAGCGCTGGCGGGGGCGAAATTCCCCTACGTGAACGCCAATATCATCGATGCCAAAACCGGCAAACCGCTGTTCACCCCCTACCTGATTCAGGATACCCCGGTTCAGGACAGCGACGGTCAATCCCATACCCTGCGCATCGGCTATATCGGCTTTGTGCCGCCGCAGATCATGACCTGGGATAAAGCCAATCTTAGCAGCAAAGTGACGGTCAACGACATTACCGAAACCGCGCGCAAATATATCCCGGAGATGCGGGCGAAAGGCGCTGACGTGGTCGTGGTGGTCGCGCACTCCGGCCTCTCCGCCGACCCGTATCAGGCGATGGCCGAGAACTCGGTCTACTACTTAAGCCAGGTGCCCGGCGTTGACGCCATCATGTTCGGCCACGCCCACGCGGTGTTCCCCGGCAAAGACTTCGCCAACATTAAAGGCGCGGATATCGCCAGAGGGACGCTGAACGGCGTGCCGGCGGTAATGCCGGGAATGTGGGGCGATCACCTCGGGGTGGTCGATCTGGTGCTGAACAACGACAGCGGAAAATGGCAGGTGACTCAGAGTAAAGCGGAAGCGCGGCCAATCTACGACGCGGTGGCGAAGAAATCGCTGGCGGCGGAAGACGGCAAGCTGGTGGCGGTGCTGAAAGCCGATCACGACGCCACTCGCGAGTTCGTCAGTCAGCCGATCGGCAAGTCCGCCGACAACATGTACAGCTATCTGGCGCTGGTGCAGGACGACCCGACGGTGCAGGTGGTCAACATGGCGCAAAAAGCCTACGTCGAACACTACATTCAGGGCGACCCGGATCTGGCGAAACTGCCGGTGCTCTCCGCCGCCGCGCCGTTTAAAGTCGGCGGGCGTAAAAACGATCCGGCGAGCTTCGTGGAAGTGGAAAAAGGCCAGCTCACCTTCCGCAACGCCGCCGACCTCTATCTCTACCCGAACACCCTGGTGGTGATGAAGGTCAGCGGGAAGGAGGTCAAGGAGTGGCTGGAGTGCTCGGCCGGGCAGTTTAACCAGATAGACCCGGCCAGCAGCAAGCCGCAGTCGCTGATCAACTGGGACGGCTTCCGCACCTATAACTTCGACGTGATTGACGGGGTGAACTACCAGATCGACGTCAGCCAGCCGGCCCGCTACGACGGCGAGTGCCAGATGATCCATCCGCAGGCAGAGCGCATCAAGGGCCTGACCTTCAATGGCAAACCGGTCGATCCGCAGGCCACTTTCCTGGTCGCCACCAATAACTATCGCGCTTACGGCGGTAAATTCGCCGGCACCGGCGAAAGCCATATCGCCTTTGCCTCACCGGATGAAAACCGTTCGGTGCTGGCGGCGTGGATTGGGGCGCAATCGAAGAAGGATGGCGCGATCCATCCGGCGGCGGATAACAACTGGCGCCTGGCGCCGATCCACAGTAAGACACCGCTGGATATTCGTTTTGAGACCTCGCCTGGCGACAAAGCCGCGGCGTTTATCAAAGAGAAAGCCCAGTATCCGATGCGCCAGGTGGCCGCCGATGATATCGGCTTCGCCATTTATCAGCTGGATTTGAGTCAGTAATGCCTGTTCCCCGGTGGCGCTGCGCTTACCGGGGCTACAAACCGGAGCTGACGGGTAGCCCGGATAAGGCGCCAGCCGCTATCCGGGTACATCTCCCCGGTGGCGGGGCTACAGGGAGTGATACATTTTCACTCCCCGTGGCTCGCCAGCACCGCGGGCAAATTAACCTCGATCCAGTCCGCCAGGGCGGCCACTTTATCGCTCACCTGCAGACCGAGCGGCGTCAGGCTATATTCAACGTGCGGCGGCACCACCGGATAAGAGACGCGGTCGATAAAACCATCCTGCTCCAGGGCCTGCAGCGACTGCGCCAGCATCTTTTCGCTGACCCCGCCCATTTTGCGCCGCAGATCGCTGAAGCGATGGGTCCCCTCGCGCAGCGCCACCAGAATCAACACGCCCCAGCGGCTGGTGACATGTTTAAGCACATCGCGCGACGGGCACTGTTCCGCAAACAGATTGCCGTTGCGCAGTTTATCGCTCAGCGTCGGTTCGGCCATTTTCATACTTACCTTTTTGTACGTACTTACTAAAAGTTAGTTAAGGTGTTAGCTTACCACAACTGCCAATAAACACGAAGGAGAAGCCTCATGATCGCCCTTACCGGTGCCACCGGCCAGCTTGGCCACTACGTTCTGCAAGACCTGCTTAAAACCGTTCCTGCCAGCCAGATTGTGGCGATTGTCCGCAACCCGGCCAAAGCCCAGGCGCTCAGCCAGCAGGGCGTCGTCGTCCGCCAGGCCGACTATAGCGACGAAGCGGCATTGACCGCCGCGCTGCAGGGTGTGAATAAACTGCTGTTAATCTCCTCCAGCGAAGTCGGCCAGCGTGCCGTACAGCACCGTAACGTCATCAACGCCGCCAAAGCCGCTGGGGTGACATTCATCGCCTATACCAGCCTGCTGCACGCCGACACTTCGCCGCTGGGCCTGGCCGCAGAGCATATTGAAACCGAGCAGATGCTGGCCGACTCTGGCATCGCTTACGCCCTGCTGCGCAATGGCTGGTATACCGAAAACTATCTGGCCAGCGCGCCGCCGGCGCTGGAACACGGCGTGTTTATCGGCGCCGCCGGCGAAGGTAAAATTGCCTCCGCTACCCGCGCGGATTATGCCGCCGCGGCCGCCCGCGTTATCGCCGGTGAAGGCCATGCAGGGAAAGTTTACGAACTGGCGGGCGATAACGCCTGGACGCTGAGCGACCTGGCTGCCGAGCTGAGCACGCACAGCGGGAAAAACGTGGTCTATCAGAACCTCAGCGAAGCCGACTTCGCCGCCGCGCTGAAAAGCGTCGGCCTGCCGGCGGGTCTGGCGGATATGCTGGCGGACTCCGACGTCGGCGCCTCGAAAGGCGGGCTGTTTGACGACAGCCACACCCTGAGTACATTGATCGGCCGTCCGACCACTTCCCTTGCCGAAAGCGTGAAAGGCATGCTGTAACCGCCCCTCTCAGCTTTTGCGGTTGCGTCCCGGCGGTTCCTCTCTCATATTGAAGAGATCAACCGTCGGGAGGCAGGCATGCAGGGCGTACCACCCCAATTTAGTGATGAAAAAGATCGTGCGCGCTTTCGCCATCTCGAACAGCTTCCCGGGGTGGAGCTTTACCACGCCCATATCTCCCGCTACGCCTTTGAACCCCATACTCACGAAGCCTTCGGCATCGGCGTGATTGAGCAAGGCGCCGAGCGCTTTCGCTACCGTGGCAGCCAGCATATCGCCGCCGCCAACGCTATTGTCACCATGAATCCCGACGAGCTGCACACCGGCGAAGCGGAAACCGCCGACGGCTGGCGCTACCGGATGATTTATCTGGAGCCGGACCGTCTGGAAGCCATCACCGGGGTGCGCGACTGGTGGTTCAGCGAGGTGGTCCGCGAGGATCCCCTGCGGTCCCGGCGGATTGGCCAGCTAATATATGGCCTGTGGCACAGCGACGATGCGCTGGCCCAGCAGGGAATGCTGCTCGACCTCATCGACACCTTCCGCCCTCTGGCCCACCATGCCTCGGCGCAGGGCGAGACAGGACATCGCTTCGACCGCGTGCGCGACTACCTGCACGATAACTATATGCGCCCCATCACCCTCGACGAGCTGGCTCAGGTGGCGGCGCTTAGCCCGTACCACTTTCAGCGCCAGTTTAAAGCCCACTATCATGTGACGCCCCATCAGATGTTGATGGCCATCCGCCTGTGGCGCGCCAAGGCGTTTCTCACCCACGGCATGCCCGCCGCCGAAGTGGCGATAGCCGTCGGCCTTACCGACCAGTCTCACCTGACCCGCGCCTTCACCCAGCGTTACGGCATTACGCCGGTACGCTATCAGAAGCAGGTCGCCAGGCGCTGATGCGCAATCTCATACAATATTCCCGCCCGCCCTCCTTCTACACTGCAGACAACCGTGATGACAATGGATGCAATGATGATTAGTGGTGTGTTGTACGCCCTGCTGGCGGGGCTGATGTGGGGATTAATCTTTGTCGGGCCTTTGCTGGTGCCCGAGTATCCGGCGATGCTCCAGTCGATGGGACGCTATCTGGCGCTGGGTCTGATCGCCCTGCCGCTGGCATGGCTCGGGCGCGCGCGTTTGCGCCAGCTGAGCCGGAACGACTGGTGGACCGCGCTGGGTCTGACGATGATGGGAAATCTTATCTATTACGTCTGTCTGGCCAGCGCCATTCAGCGCACCGGGGCGCCGGTCTCCACCATGATTATCGGCACGCTGCCGGTGGTATTGCCGGTCTTCGCCAATCTGCTCTACAGCCAGCGTGACGGAAAGCTGCCGTGGCGGCGCCTGTTTCCGGCGCTGGTCTGCATCGCCGTCGGCCTGATCTGCGTTAACGTCGCGGAACTGCGCCAGGGGTTGCCTGATTTTAGTCCGTGGCGCTACGGCTCCGGCATTGCGCTGGCGCTGGGGTCGGTGGTCTGCTGGGCCTGGTATGCGCTGCGCAACGCCCGCTGGCTGCGGGAGAATCCGCATCAACCGCCGATGATGTGGGCTACCGCTCAGGCGCTGGTGACGCTTCCGGTTTCGCTGGCCGGTTATCTCGCCGCCTGCGCCTGGCTGCACGGTCAGCAGGCCGGGTTCCCCCTGCCCTTCGGCCCACGCCCGGCGGTGTTCATTACGCTGATGCTGGCCATCGCGGTGCTCTGCTCATGGGTCGGCGCGCTGTGCTGGAATATTGCCAGTCAACGGTTGCCGACGGTGATCCTCGGGCCGCTTATCGTTTTCGAAACCCTGGCCGGGCTCCTGTATACCTTTCTGCTGCGACAAAGCTTACCGCCGCTGTTAACCCTGAGCGGGATCCTGCTGCTGGTGCTCGGCGTGGTCTCCGCCGTACGCGCCAGGCCGGACAAACCGACGTTGCAACCGCTGACGCACGAAAAAAAGTAGCTGGGCCCTCTTAAGGGGTATTCCCTCGCCATAAAGATGCATTTAAAATACATCTTATATTCCTGATGACGAGGTAACTGCTATGGCTTTCCGTGACCAACCTTTAGGCGAGCTGGCGCTGACCATCCCCCGCGCCTCCGCCCTGTTCCGTCAATACGATATGGACTACTGCTGCGGCGGCAAACAGACGCTGGCGCGCGCCGCATCGCGTAAAGCGCTGGATGTCGCGGTGATCGAAGCCGAGCTGGCGAAACTGGCCGAGCAGCCCGTCACCCACGACTGGCGCGCGGCGCCTCTCGCGGAGATTATCGACCATATCATCGTTCGCTATCATGATCGGCACCGCGAACAGCTGCCGGAGCTGATCCTGCAGGCCACCAAGGTGGAACGGGTGCATGCCGATAAACCGAACGTGCCGAAAGGGCTGACGAAGTACCTGACCATGCTGCAGCAGGAGCTCTCCAGCCACATGATGAAAGAGGAGCAGATCCTGTTCCCGATGATCAAACAGGGGATGGGCGCCCAGGCCGGGGGCCCCATCAGCGTGATGGAAAGCGAGCATGACGAAGCGGGTGAACTGCTGGAGGTGATCAAACATATCACCCATAACGTGACGCCGCCGCCGGAAGCGTGCACCACCTGGAAAGCGATGTATAACGGTATCAACGAGATGATTGACGATCTGATGGAGCACATCAGCCTGGAAAATAACGTGCTGTTCCCGCGAGCCCTCGCAGGAGAATAACGAAAAAGGCGCCCGCAGGCGCCCTCGACATTGCCGTCTTATTTGGCCACTCCGGGTGGCCTTTTTTATGACGGTCCGTTGCAAGCAACGTTAAAATGCTCTTTTATTTCGCCAGACGTTTTTTGCCGGCAAACAGCCAGCCCGCACCCAGCAGAACGAACCACAGCGGGGTGACCATCAGCGCTTCACGGGTGTCATCTTCGAGGGTCAACAGCACCAGTACGAAGACGAAGAAGGCCATGCACACCCAGCACATTAATTTGCCCAGCGGCATCTTATATTTGGACTTCTCGTGCAGCTGCGGACGCTTTTTACGGTAGACCAGATAAGAGCAAAGGATGATGGTCCAGACGAACATGAACAGGATCGCCGACACCGTGGTGATCATGGTGAACGCGGCGATCACGCTCGGGTTGACCATCAGCATCACCACACCGCCCAGCAGGCACATGCAGGAGAAGGTTAAGCCCTTCGCCGGCACCGCACGCTTCGACAGCTTGGCGAACATCTTCGGCGCCTGACCATCCTGCGCCAGACCGAACAGCATACGGCTGGTGGAGAAGACGCCGCTGTTGGCCGATGAGGCTGCGGAAGTCAGCACCACGAAGTTAATCAGGCTCGCCGCCGCCGGCAGACCAACCAGCACGAACAGCTCAACGAACGGGCTCTTGCTTGGCACCACGGAGCTCCACGGCGTCACCGACATAATCACAATCAGCGCGAAGACGTAGAACATAATGATACGCAGCGGGATGGAGTTAATCGCCCGCGGCAGGGATTTTTCCGGGTCTTTGGTTTCGGCCGCGGTGGTACCGACCAGCTCAATCCCCACGAAGGCGAATACCGCAATCTGGAAGCCGGCGAAGAAGCCGCTCAGCCCTTTCGGGAACCAGCCGCCGTCATTCCACAGATGCGCGAAAGAGGCTTCGACGCCGGTCGGCGATTTGAAATGCATCATGACCATCACCAGGCCGACCACGATCAGCGCCACGATGGCGACGATTTTGATCATCGCGAACCAGAACTCCATTTCGCCAAACATTTTGACGGTGGCAAGGTTCAGGCCCAGCAGCAGCAGGATCACCGCCAGCGACGCGACCCAGTCGGAGAGTCCGGGAAACCAGAACTGCGCGTAGGCGGTGATCGCCACCACGTCCGCCATCCCCGTCACCACCCAGCAGAACCAATAGGTCCAGCCGGTAAAGTAGCCCGCCCAGGGGCCCAGCAGATCGGCCGCAAAGTCGCTGAAGGATTTATATTCGAGGTTCGACAGCAGTAATTCGCCCATGGCTCGCATAACGAAAAACAGCATAAAACCGATAATCATATAAACAAAAATAATGGATGGCCCGGCAAGGCTGATGGTTTTGCCAGAACCCATAAATAATCCAGTGCCGATCGCCCCGCCAATTGCAATCAGCTGAATATGTCGGTTTGTGAGATTTCGCCGTAGCGATTGTTCAGTCGGCTCCTGCTCGACAGCAGCGACTTTAACCTGATCTACCATGTGATTTCTTCCTGTTGTACCTGTCTGTGTTGTTCAGGCTCTGATGGCCTGTCGTCTGTCATTAACCCCAGCAAGGGCTAGTCGATATTAGGTAAGAATCGGAGGGATGAATACTATGATTTAGATATAATGTTAATTTTATGTTTAAAGTGAGTGTTATATCACTCATCTAACGCGAAATAGCTCACAAAAATACACCCATACGCGATGAATGCAAAACATAATTCCAATTAATTTTTAACTTAAGGATTTTACGCTATTTTTGTGGCTTCCCCCGCCGCCGGGGAAGAGGAAGCCTCTGCTGTTTAGATAATATCCAGCAGTTCAACTTCGAAGATCAGAGTGCTGAACGGAGGAATCGACGCGCCAGCGCCGCGCTCGCCGTAGGCCAGGTTGTGCGGGATGGTCAGTTCCCATTTGGAACCTACCGGCATCAGGGTCAGCGCTTCAATCCAGCCGCCGATTACGCCGGTCACCGGGAACTCTGCCGGTTCGCCGCGGGCGACGGAGCTGTCGAAGACGGTGCCGTCGATCAGTTTACCGGTGTAGTGCACGCGTACGCGGTCGGTACGGGCCGGGATCGGACCTTCGCCCTGGGTCAGCACGCGGAACTGCAGACCGGACTCGGTGCTGTTCACACCCTCTTTCTCGCGGTTTTCATCAAGGTATTTCTGGCCGTCAGCGGCCATCGCCTGGAAACGCTCGCGACGCACGGCGTCGGCGCGCTCGTGGATTTCACGCAGCGCACGGTGGACGGCTTCTACCGGCACCTGCGGCTGGTTACCTTCCAGCGCATCGGCGATACCCGCCACCAACGCTTCCGGCAGCAGCCCCTGCAGGCCGGATTCGCTCAGCTGTTGTCCAACCTGCAAGCCGATACCGTAACTTGCCTGCGCTTCGATAGTGTCAAAAGTTGGGGTTGCCATCTTTGTTCCTTTTTTGGGTGATAAACATCAAGAGAAAAGCGTCCGGAAGCATAACAGCCATAGCGAAATGGGTAAAACTTTGTCGGCGGATGATGACAAATCTCAGCGAAAAAGAAACAATAGGCGGCATCAGGTTAACTTCACTTTGTTCCGGTCATCAGGACGTTAGCCATCTATACTCATAGGCAGGATAAAAATATGCGGAGCAGGAGGAAAGCCATGCCCGGGCGCTTTGAACTGACATCTACCCTGGCGAAAATCTGGCACGCCCCGGATCATTTTCGCCTCCTGGACCCACTGCCCCCGATGCACCGCCGGGGAATTATCGCTGGCTTCCTGTTGGTGATTATCGGCATTCTGCTTCCCTCAGACGATAGCCAAAACCCGGCGTCCACCAGCCGTGAAGCAAACCTGAATCTGCAGTCGCAGTCCCAGCCGCAAGCTGGCGGCAATCAGGCCGTTCCCCTGCCGCCGATCACCAATACGCCTACCGTGAGCGATGCCGACCAGATGGCGCCGGTCGCCCCGGAGCCGATTCAGGATGAGCAGCCGGATCAGGCGCAGACGCAGCAGCCCGCCGCCTCCCAGCCTTATCAATCCTCATCGCAGCAGTCCGCGCCGGGTATTGAGCAGCAATGGCGGACCTATCGCATCGAGTCAGGCAAAACCCTGGCCCAGCTGTTCCGCGATCATGGGCTGCCGGCCACCGACGTTTACGCCATGGCGCAGGTTGAAGGCGCAGGTAAACCATTAAGCACGTTGCAGAGCGGACAGACGGTGCAGATTCGGCAGAACGCCAACGGCGTGGTCACCGGGCTCACTATTGATACCGGCAACGGCCAGCAGGTGCTGTTTACCCGCCAGTCGAACGGCAGCTTTGTGCGTGCGCGCTAGCAGCGAAGACGACAGCGAGCGTTACGCCGCCGCAAAATGAAAGGCGCTAAAAAGCAAAACGCCGGCACAAGGCCGGCGATTTGTTGTTACCAGAACGTCAGAGGCCGATTACTCAGCAACCACGTTGATGATAACTTTAGCGAATACTTCGCTGTGAACCTGGAAGTCCACTTCGTGCTCGCCAACGTTACGCAGAACGCCGTTCGGCAGGCGAACTTCGCTCTTAGCAACTTTAACGCCTGCTGCAGTGACAGCGTCAGCGATGTCGCGAGTACCGATGGAACCGAACAGTTTACCTTCGTCGCCAGCTTTAGACGCGATGGTTACGGATTCCAGGGCGTTGATCTGCGCAGCACGAGCTTCAGCAGCTGCCAGAACGTCAGCCAGTTTGGCTTCCAGTTCAGCGCGACGTGCTTCGAAGAATTCAACGTTTTTCTTGGTAGCAGGAACAGCTTTACCCTGCGGGACCAGGAAGTTACGAGCATAGCCCGCTTTAACGTTAACCTGATCACCCAGGCTACCCAGGTTTGCTACTTTATCAAGCAGAATAACTTGCATTACCTTATCCTCTCAAAGTCGTATTAATGGACCGTGACCGATTACTGATGACGATCAGTGTACGGCAGCAGGGACAGGTAGCGAGCGCGTTTGATAGCGCGAGCCAGCTGACGCTGGTATTTTGCACGGGTACCGGTGATACGGCTCGGGACAATCTTACCGCTTTCGGTGATGTAGTTTTTCAGCGTAGCGATATCTTTATAGTCGATCTCTTGAACGCCTTCCGCGGTGAAACGGCAGAACTTGCGACGACGGAAATAACGTGCCATATGGCTAGTCTCCAGAATCTATCAATTCAATCTGCTCGGCATGCAGAACCATTTTGCTCAAGCCGTTCTTTGCCTTATGGCAAGAGATGAACCCTCGAACGGTTACTGCGCTACCGACCGTTATACTGTGAGTAATGGCCTGGTTCTCGTGACCGCTAATAATAACGGGCATTTGACACCATGCCTGCCGGTGAAAACCGGCTTCCTCCTGCACTGAACGATGCTCAAGCACGAACTGGCAGTGAGGAATTCCTGACGGGCTGACCTTACGAAGTGGAGTCCTGCAAATAATGCCGGACAGCTCCAGACGGTTGGTCATCAGGATTACTCTTCAGAATCCCCAGCTTCAGAATCATCTGCGGTTTCGTTGGCGAAATCTTCGCGACGCTCACGGCGCTCGTCTTTCGCTTTAACCATCGGAGATGCTTCGGTAACAGCGTGCTTAGTACGCATTACCATGCTGCGGATAACGGCGTCGTTGAAGCGGAAGTTAGTTTCCAGCTCATCGATCGCTTCCTGCGGCGCTTCAACGTTCAGCAGAACGTAGTGAGCTTTGTGCAGTTTGTTGATCGGATAAGCCAGCTGACGGCGGCCCCAGTCTTCCAGACGGTGGATCGTACCTGCTGCTGCAGTGATTGCACCAGTGTAACGTTCGATCATGCCCGGAACCTGTTCGCTCTGGTCAGGATGGACCATAAAAACGATTTCGTAATGACGCATCGAATTGCTCCTTACGGATTATTCAGCCTCCTGTCTGGGTCAGCCGCGGCCCATGGAGGCAAGGAACGTGTTAAAGGGCGGCTGAAAAATTGACGCGTCATTCTAATAGCGGCCCCCCAGGAACACAAGCGCATTTGCACAAATAATTCGCACTAAGCGCCAAGTGGCGCTAAGTGGGTGATTTAAAATTAACCAGCAAAGGAAGCGGCATTTTTTTGAACAACTGCATCAGAAAAGGTCGCGATACGCCGTTCAATCAGCGATTACACTTAAATCAGAAACCCAATGACCACAGGAGAGCCCCGAGTCAGCGTCAGGACTGTCAGTCAGGAGCGTAGTATATGAAACTGAAAATCATCGCCATGATGGCTGCGCTTTTCTTCAGCGCCAACGCGTTGGCAGCTATCCAAATCACCGAACGAC
Organism: Klebsiella sp. K5-204; assembly: GCF_030128585.1. Classification (NCBI taxonomy): domain Bacteria; kingdom Pseudomonadati; phylum Pseudomonadota; class Gammaproteobacteria; order Enterobacterales; family Enterobacteriaceae; genus Klebsiella; species Klebsiella sp. K5-204. Next base: position 204,709 of record NZ_JAKUZS010000008.1, on the reverse strand, counting down.
AGGCCCGCAACATGGACGATGTGCAGAGCCTCGGCGTTATCTATATCAATCACAATATGGCCACTGAGCACGAGGCCGAACAGGCCCTTAGCCAGCTGAGCGATGCGCAGGGGGCGAAATATTTTCAGCCCATCCTGATGCACGAACCAGAAACCAACGGCCCGCTTCGCGCCAGCGCGGTGATTTACCGCTAATGTCGGGTCCATTCTTCGCCTCTCCTCGCGAGGGGCGAAGCAAGGCCAGCGGCTAAACGCAATTGAGAATAATTTTATAAATCAACTTATCAGCGTCATCGCAACCTGATTTAATCAGCCACTCGCCATTTGATATTCAGGAGTGATTGATGGTTCCGCGTTTCGCCACCTTAGGCCGCATCCCCAAAGGCGTTTGGGTACTCGGCGGCGTCAGCCTGCTGATGGATGTGTCGTCCGAGATGATCCACAGTCTCTTACCGCTGTTTATGGCCACCACCCTCGGCGCCAGCGTGATTATCATCGGTCTTATCGAGGGGCTGGCGGAAGCCACCGCCCTGATCCTGAAAATCTTCTCCGGCGCGATCAGCGACTACGTCGGTAAGCGCAAAGGGCTGGCGCTGCTGGGCTACGGCCTGGGCGCGCTCAGCAAGCCGCTGTTTGCCATCGCCCCGACCGCCGGCGTGGTGTTTAGCGCCCGCATGATCGACCGCGTAGGCAAAGGCATTCGCGGCGCGCCGCGCGACGCGCTGGTCGCCGACGTCACCCCACCGGAGATCCGCGGCGCCGCCTACGGGCTACGTCAGGCGCTGGATACCGTTGGCGCCTTTCTCGGCCCGCTGCTGGCGGTGCTGCTGATGTTTATCTGGGCCAACGATTTTCACGCTATATTCTGGGTGGCGGTTATTCCCGCCGTGCTCTCTATTCTCCTGCTGGGTTTTGGCCTGCAGGAGCCAAAATCCGCCATCGACCATCAACGCAGTAATCCGCTGAAGCGCGAAAATCTGCAAAAGCTCTCCGCCGCCTACTGGTGGGTGGTCGCCATCGGCAGCATCTTCACCCTCGCCCGCTTCAGCGAAGCCTTTCTGGTGCTGCGCGCCCAGCAGATGGAGATCCCGCTGTTTACCATTCCGCTGGTAATGGTGGCGATGAACCTGGTCTACAGCGTTACGGCCTACCCGTTCGGCAAGCTCTCTGACAGCATGAGCCACAGCAAACTGCTGCAGTGGGGACTGCTGGTGCTGATCCTCGCCGATATCGTGCTGGCCCTCAGCGCCCACTGGAGCACGCTGCTGGTCGGGGTCGCGCTGTGGGGAATTCATATGGGGATGACCCAGGGGCTGCTGGCGGCGATGGTCGCCCATACGGCGCCGCCGGCGCTACGCGGCACGGCGTTCGGTATGTTCAACCTGATGAGCGGCCTGGCGCTGTTGCTGGCCAGTACCGGCGCAGGCGTGCTGTGGGAAACCTTCGGCGCCGCTTCGACGTTTTACGCTGGCGCGATAATTTGCGTGGTCACGCTCATCGGCATGCGCGCTATGCCGTCAGCTTATCGTCAGGGCTAAAAACGGCTCCGGGGCCAGACCAGTTGCTTTACCGTGACGGTGAAAGCCCCGGAGCGCGTCGTTTACTTCTGCCCGTAGTAGGCGTTCGGCCCGTGTTTACGCAGAAAATGTTTTTCCATCAGCCAGCTGTCAATCGGCTGCAGCCGCGGATTAATGCCGCGGGCAATCCACGCCATGCGCGCCGCCTCTTCCATCACCACCGCATTGTGCACCGCCTCGTGGGCGTCTTTCCCCCAGGAGAACGGCCCGTGCTGATAGACGACGATCCCCGGCGTATGCAACGGGTTTGCCTCGCCCAGCGTTTCGATAATCACCTTCCCGGTGTTCAGCTCGTAGCCCTCATCCACCTCCTGCGCGCTAAGCGCCCGGGTGCAAGGGATATCGCCGAAAAAGTAGTCCGCATGGGTGGTGCCGAGCGCCGGGATCGCCAGCCCCGCCTGCGCCCAGGCGGTAGCGTGCGTCGAATGGGTATGCACCACCCCGCCAAGGCCGGGATAACGGCGATAGAGCGCCAGATGGGTAGCGGTATCAGAGGAGGGACGTCAGCGTGATCCGCGTTTAAAGATGCTGCTGGAAAAAGGCGACCGTCGTGGCCAGCGCCTCCGGGGTGATGCGATGGCGGACGCCTTTCTGCCAGACGCAGGTCAGCCTGGCGGCAAGATCGCTCTGCCTGAGCGCCTGCTCAAGCCGGAAGGTCTCTGCCGGCGGCACCACGTCGTCGGCATCACCATGCCAGAGCAGCAGCGGCCGCCGGGCGAGCGACGCCAGCTGATGACTGACATCCCACTCGCTGAGGCTGTCGCCATCAAAGCCAGGCGAGGGAAACAGGGTTTGCGACAGCGAACGAAAATAACCCGACCCCATCAGGCAGGCGACGCTGTTCAGCTCGGGATGATGCGTCATGATACCCAGGGCCGTCATTCCCCCCATCGACGCCCCCGCCACCGCCAGTCGCTCTCCTTCCAGCCAGCCTTCGGCGATAATCGCCTCGCGCAGCGCGGGAAACTCTCTGAAATTCTGCTGCAGGATCGGCCAGAAGCGCTGCATCCGCCCGGTCTCATCACCGTGATAGCGCGCGCCATGCTCCGGCGCGTCCGGCATAATCACCCGGAAACCCGCCTGGGCCAGCGCCACTGCAAAGTAGCTGTAAACCAGTTTTGACGAGGTAAAGCCATGATAAAAGACGATACAGGGCAGTGGCTTATCCAGACTCTCCTGCGGGCAGGCATGCAAAATTTCGCCACCGCCGAGGTTGCGCATTTCGAGTGCAATCATTTATCGTCTCCCTTCTCTATTGTGGTTAGGCGGCATGGGAAAATGCATTCACCAGGCAACCCCGTTTGCTACGATTCATAATGTTGAGAACCCGGTTACGCTTTCACAACATTTTCATTCGAAAATCGCGTCAGAGATAACAGTTCGGGAACATTCCCCGGAAATCCTGTTAAGGCTACCACTACACTATCACTATCAGGAAACGAGATATGGTTATGCGCAGGTTTTGTCCGTGGTTACTGGCTATCGTCCTCAGCGGGTGTAGCGCTCTGCAGGGAACGCCGGAAGCCCCGCCGCCCGCCACCGACCATCCGCAGGAGATCCAGCGCAACCAGACGGCTGGCCTGCAGAAAATGGCCACGGTGAGCGTACTGATGTACGGTTCGCCGATGGATGTCGAAGCGGCGCTGAAGGCCAAAGCAGAAGCGGCCAAAGCCGATTACTACGTCATCATCATGATCGATGACACCATGGTACCCGGCCAGTGGTATTCGCAGGCGATCCTCTATCGTCGATGACGAGACGGCGTCTTTAAATCTGCTTTACACAGCTTTGCGTCCATTCACGTTCTCCTGTGCATAATAACGTTCGGCCAGCCACCTGGCAGGACGTTAGCAACGGACTGCCCTTGGGACTACGTGAAATGGAGCTGACGATGAAACGATCTTTTACCCTATCCAGCCTGCTGTTAACCACTGCGACGGCCAACACCTCCGCGCAGTCAGCCGAATTCGCCAGCGCGGATTGCGTCACCGGCCTGAATGAAATCGGTCTGATCTCCGTCGCTAATCTTTCCGGCAGCCAACAGGATGTGGAGCACGCCATTGCCCGCAAAGCGGACGAGCAAGGCGCCTCCTGGTATCGCATTATTCAGATGTACGAGGAACAACAGCCGGATAGCTGGCGCGTGCAGGCCATTCTCTACGCCTGAGGCGCCTGGCGCCCCCGCCCCATGGCCCGCAGCAGCAGGTCGTCAAGGGTCGGCGCGTCAAGACGTATGCCGCCGCGCGTGTCGAGCATCATCCGGCACCAGGCTTCGGCCAGCGGCGGCGAAGCGAAACGCAGCATCTGCGCCCCCGCCCCCAGACGATAGACCAGCCGGGCAATCTCTCTGCCCTGCTCTTCGGCGGGTCGTTTCAGCAATTGCTGCAGCTGACGCCATGCGCGGTCGAGATGGCGGTTCTGTCCTTTCACCTCCGCACACTCCGCGGCCAGCAGCTCCATCGCCGCCGGCTGCTTGCTCAGCACCCGCATCACATCGAGGCACATAATATTGCCGGAGCCTTCCCAGATGCTGTTGACCGGCATCTCGCGATACAACCGCGGTAGCTCACTCTCCTCGCAATAGCCGATCCCTCCCAGGACTTCCATCGCCTCAGCGACGAACGGGATGCCGGCCTTGCAGATGGCAAACTTGGCCGCAGGCGTAAACAGACGCGCCCAGGCGCTTTCCCGGGCATCATCCCGACGGTCCCAGGCCCGCGCCAGACGAAACAGGAACGCGATTTGTCCTTCAAGACGGAGCGCCATTTGCCCCAGCAGCTGGCGCATCATCGGTTGATCGACCAGATTTTTACCGAACGCCTGGCGCTGTAACGCATGATACAGCGCCACCGAGAAGGCCCGGCGCATCAGGGCATGGCTACCCAGCGCGCAGTCAAAGCGGGTCAGGCCGCCCATCCTGAGGATCTGCCGCACGCCGTCGCCCTCTTCGCCCACCAGCCAGCCGCAGGCGTCATAAAACTCCACTTCGCTACTGGCATTGGAGCGGTTGCCGAGCTTCTCTTTTAAGCGCTCCAGCCGCACGCCGTTGCGCTGTCCGTCGGGCAGCAGGCGCGGCACAAAGAAGCACGACAGGCCCGCAGGCGCCTGGGCCAGCACCAGGTGGGCATCGCTCTGCGGCACCGAGAAGAACCATTTGTGTCCCACCAGCCGGTAAAACCCTTCCGCCGTTTTCTCCGCGCGGGTGGTATTGCTCAGCACATCGGAGCCCCCTTGCTTCTCGGTCATCCCCATGCCAATCAGCAGGCCGCGCTTCTGGCCGCCCGGCGCGAGGTGGGGATCGTAACGGTCGCTCAGCAGCGGCGACAGCCAGTCGCCAAAAGGCGCAGGCAGGGCGTGCTGCAGCAGAGGCGTCGCGGCGAAGGTCATGGTAATCGGGCACAGCGTTCCGGCCTCTACCTGGGCGTGGAGCAGAAAGCGAGCGGCGCGCGCGACAAACGCGCCTTCACGGGCCTCCTCCTGCCAGGCGAGATTATGCACCCGGTTCGCACACAGCCCCTGCATCAGCAGGTGCCAGGCGGGGTGGAAGCGAACGTCGTCCAGTCGGGCGCCGGTGGCGTCATAGCGTAGCAGCTCCGGCGGGTTGCTGTTGGCCAGGCGTCCCAGCTCCAGCGATTCTGCGGTCCCCAGCTGCTGGCCAATGCTGGCGAGCAGATCGCCATCCCAGCCGGCGCCTTCACGGACCACCGCTTCACGCAGGGCGGTATCAGACAGGAACAGATTGCTGTTATTCAGCGGGGTCGGTTGATTAAAAACGGTGTGCGTTTGCCAGTGCATCGTGTCTCCCTCCATCAATGGCGATAACCATAAGTATGGTTATCCGGGGAGATACTCGCCCGCGAGAGCGGTCACAAAAAAGCCATCCCGGAGGATGGCTTTTCAGTTCGGTCAGCGGAGCAGCTTAGCTGCGCTGGCGTACCGCCTCAAACAGGCAGATGCCAGTGGCCACCGAGACGTTCAGCGAGGAGACGCTGCCCGCCATCGGGATGCTGATCAGCTCATCACAGTGCTCGCGGGTCAGGCGGCGCATACCTTCGCCTTCCGCGCCCATCACCAGCGCCATCGGCCCGGTCATTTTGCTCTGGAACAGCGTATGGTCGGCTTCACCTGCGGTTCCGACGATCCAGACGTTCTCCTCCTGCAGCAAGCGCATGGTGCGCGCCAGGTTGGTGACGCGGATCAGCGGGACGTTCTCCGCCGCGCCGCAGGCCACTTTCTTCGCCGTCGCATTCAGCTGCGCGGAACGATCTTTCGGCACAATCACCGCGTGCACGCCGGCAGCATCGGCGCTGCGCAGGCAGGCGCCGAGGTTATGCGGATCGGTCACGCCGTCAAGGATCAACAGGAACGGCTGATCGAGCTGCGCCAGCAGATCCGGCAGATCGTTCTCCTGATACTGACGCCCCGGCTTCACACGGGCAATGATCCCCTGGTGTACCGCGCCTTCGCTCTTCTCATCGAGGAACTGGCGGTTGGCCAGCTGAATCACCACGCCCTGCGCTTCCAGCGCGTGGATCAGCGGCAGCAGGCGCTTATCCTCACGGCCTTTCAGAATATAAACTTCCTGAAAACGCTCAGGTGCGCGCTCCAGCAGTGCCTGCACCGCATGGATGCCGTAAATCATTTCACTCATTGATGTACTCGTTTTAGGTTCTGTTATCCGCCCTTCACCCCGTCCTGCGTCAGCAGACTTCAGAGTGAAGGGTGGTCAATCACTCGGCGCTCTTCTTCTTTGCCGCGCGCTTGGCTTTGGTCGCGGCGGCGATTTTCTGCGTTTTCGCCGACGGTTTTTTCGCTTTCTTCTCGCCTTTCGGCTTCGCTTTCGCCTGGTCTTTTTCTTTGCGGAACGCGCTGTCCGGCTCGAAGTTCACCTGCTTACCAACCTGACGACGACGGCCGCCCGGTTTGCCGGAGGTGCTCTTTTTCGCTTTCTCACGGGCGGTTTTGCCGACATTACGCGGCGCGCGCTCGCTGGAGATCAGGGTAAAGTCGATTTTACGCTCGTCCATGTTGACCGCTTCCACACGGACTTCCACGCGGTCGCCCAGGCGATAGGTCTGCCCGCCGGACTCGCCGATCAGACGCTGCCCCACCTGGTCGAAACGATAGTAGTCGTTATCCAGGGAGGAAACATGCACCAGGCCGTCGATAAACAGATCGTTGAGACGAACGAAGAAGCCAAAGCCGGTTACGCTGGCGATAACCCCGGAGAAGATATTGCCTACCTGATCCTGCATGAAGTCACACTTCAGCCAGTCGGAGACTTCGCGCGTCGCTTCATCGGCGCGACGTTCGGTCATCGAGCAGTGCTCGCCCAGCTGCAGCATCTCTTCCATGCTGTAGTGCCAGCCGCCGGTCTCCGTGCTATTGCCTTTATGCCCCTGCTCTTTGGCCAGCAGATATTTGATGGCGCGGTGCAGCGACAGATCCGGGTAACGACGGATCGGCGAGGTGAAGTGGGCATAGGACTGCAGCGCGAGGCCAAAGTGGCCGCGGTTTTCCGGATCGTAGACCGCCTGCTTCATCGACCGCAGGAGCATCGTCTGCAGCATTTCCGCATCCGGGCGATCGGCGATGGAGGTCAGCAGTTCGGCGTAATCGCGCGGCTCCGGCTTGTTGCCGCCCGGCAGTTCCAGACCCAGCTCCGCCAGCACGCTGCGGAACGCGGTAATCGCCTCGGTGCTCGGCTTATCGTGAATACGGAACAGCGCCGGCTCCTGCGCCTTCTCAACGAAGCGCGCAGCGGAGATGTTCGCCAGGATCATGCACTCTTCAATCAGCTTGTGCGCATCGTTACGCTGGGTCTGTTCGATACGCTCGATACGGCGCTCGGCGTTGAAGATGAATTTAGCTTCTTCACTTTCAAATGAGATACCGCCGCGCTCTTCGCGGGCGCCATCCAGCACCTTGTAGAGGTTATGCAGTTCTTCAATATGCTTCACCAGCGGCGCGTAGTGCTCACGCAGCTCCTGGTCGCCCTGCAGCATATGCCACACCTTGGTATAGGTCAGGCGAGCATGTGAACTCATCACCGCTTCATAGAATTTATAACCGGTCAGACGGCCTTTTGACGAAATCGTCATCTCGCACACCATGCACAGGCGATCGACCTGCGGGTTCAGCGAGCACAGACCGTTAGACAGCACTTCCGGCAGCATCGGCACCACCTGCGACGGGAAGTAGACCGAGGTTCCGCGGCTGCGCGCTTCAGCGTCCAGCGGCGTCCCCGGACGCACGTAGTAGCTGACGTCGGCAATGGCTACCCACAGGCGCCAGCCGCCGCCGCGTTTCTTCTCGCAGTACACCGCGTCATCGAAGTCGCGGGCATCTTCGCCGTCAATGGTGACCAGCGGCAGGGAGCGCAGATCGACGCGCCCGGCTTTCGCCTCTTCCGGCACCTGCTCTTTCAGGCCGGAAACCTGGTTTTCTACCGCCGGCGGCCAGACGTATGGAATTTCATGGGTGCGCAGCGCCATATCGACGGCCATGCCGGTACCCATGTTGTCGCCCAGCACTTCGACGATTTTCCCCACGGCTTTGGTGCGGCGGGTCGGGCGCTGGGTCAGCTCGACCACCACCACGTAGCCCATCCGCGCGCCCATAATCTCTTCCGGCGGGATCAGGATATCGAAGCTCAGGCGACTGTCGTCCGGGACGACGAAACCGACGCCAGCGTCGGTAAAGTAGCGGCCAACAATCTGGCTGGTTTTCGGCACCAGGACGCGGACAATGCGCGCTTCGCGGCGGCCCTTGCGGTCCGCGCCCAGCGGTTGGGCCAGCACCTGGTCGCCATGAATACAGGTTTTCATCTGCTCTGACGACAGGTAGAGATCGTCTTTGCGCCCTTCAACGCGCAGGAAACCATAGCCATCACGGTGGCCGATAACGGTTCCTTTGAGGAGATCAAGGCGCTCCGGCAGCGCATAGCACTGACGGCGGGTGAAGACCAGCTGACCGTCGCGCTCCATCGCGCGCAGGCGGCGGCGCAGCGCTTCGGTTTGCTCTTCGCCCTCGATATTTAACTCGATGGCCAGCTCATCGCGGCTGGCAGGCTTTTCCCGTTTGGTTAAATGTTCGAGGATAAATTCCCGGCTCGGGATTGGGTTCGCGTACTTCTCAGCTTCGCGTTCCTGGAATGGATCTTGTGACATATCGGTTCCTCCGTTGTCATCTCCGGCAGAGTGGCGTCACTCCACCAGCAATAATTTATAAAGCGGTTGATTCTTCTCAACCAAATCAGCCAGCGTATAGTTATCCAGTTCCTTGAGAAAACTCTGCGCGGCTTCAGCTAGCGCCTGTTTCAAACGACAGGCTGGTGTAATGTGGCAAAACTCGCTGCTGCAGTTGACCAGCGATAAGGGTTCAAGGTCGCGCACCACGTCACCGACGCGGATCTGTCCTGCTGGTTTGCCGAGGCGAATGCCCCCGTTTTTCCCCCGCACGGCAGTTACGTAGCCCATGCGACTTAACTGATTGATTATTTTAACCATATGATTACGGGAGACGCCATAGACCTCGGTCACTTCCGAGATACTGGTCATCCGTCCTTCCGGCAGCGACGCCATATAAATCAGCGCCCGTAGTCCGTAATCGGTGAAACTCGTTAACTGCACATAAACCTCAGGGAAAAGAAAACAGGGTATGTCGAGCGACATCATTATTATTGATGATAAACCAGCCAGCGCTCAGGCCGCTAATTTATTTAAAATGGGGCGGGCGAACAGCAAAAACAAGGGCGCCCGAACGGCGCCCCTTGCGAGTGATTATGCGTCGAACGGGTCGCGCAGAATCATGGTCTCGGTACGGTCTGGACCGGTAGAGATGATATCAACCGGAACGCCGGTCAGCTCTTCAATACGCTGGATGTAGTTCAGCGCTGCCTGCGGCAGGCCGCTGCGCTCTTTCACGCCGAAGGTGGTTTCAGACCAGCCCGGCATGGTTTCGTAGATAGGCTCGATACCTTCCCAGTTGTCGGCTGCCAGCGGAGTGGTGGTCACTTCGCGGCCATCCGGCATACGGTAGCCAACGCAGATTTTCACTTCTTTCAGGCCGTCGAGGACGTCCAGTTTAGTCAGGCAGAAGCCGGACAGGGAGTTAATCTGCACCGCGCGACGAACCGCGACGGCGTCCAGCCAGCCGGTACGACGACGACGACCGGTGGTGGCGCCGAATTCGTTACCCTGCTTGCAGAGGAACTCGCCGGTTTCATCAAACAGCTCGGTCGGGAACGGACCCGCGCCTACGCGAGTCGAGTAAGCTTTGATGATACCCAGAACGTAATCCACATAACGCGGGCCCAGGCCGGAGCCGGTCGCCACGCCACCGGCGGTGGTGTTGGAAGAGGTTACGTACGGATAAGTACCATGGTCGATATCCAGCAGCGTGCCCTGCGCGCCTTCGAACATCACGAAGTCGCCACGTTTACGCGCCTGATCCAGCAGGTCGGAAACGTCCACCACCATGCCGGTCAGGATGTCGGCAATCGCCATCACATCGTCCAGCACTTTCTGGTAGTCAACGGCTTCTGCTTTGTAGAAGTTCACCAGCTGGAAGTTGTGATATTCCATCACTTCTTTCAGTTTATCGGCGAAGGTTGCTTTATCGAACAGATCGCCAACGCGCAGACCGCGACGAGCGACTTTATCTTCGTAAGCCGGGCCGATGCCGCGACCGGTGGTGCCGATCGCCTTCGCGCCGCGCGCTTTTTCACGCGCCACGTCCAGCGCCACGTGATAGTCAAGGATAAGCGGGCAGGCTTCAGAGAGCAGCAGACGCTCGCGAACCGGGATACCACGGTCTTCCAGGCCCTTCATCTCTTTCATCAGCGCAGCCGGAGACAGCACGACGCCGTTACCGATGATGCTGGTGACGTTTTCACGCAGAATGCCTGATGGAATAAGATGGAGAACGGTTTTTTCACCGTTGATTACGAGAGTATGGCCGGCGTTGTGACCACCCTGGTAGCGCACAACATATTTAGCCCGTTCTGTCAGGAGATCGACGATCTTCCCTTTACCTTCGTCACCCCATTGGGTGCCCAGTACGACGACGTTGTTACCCATTTTTCAAAATCACCGTTTGCTTAAAAATGGATTCTACCATCGCTTTTTCAGAGTTACAGCACTTTTTGCATCCAAAATAAGGCAAATCCGACCACTTTTTGATCAGCCAATCGATTTCCTCAACATGTAGTAGATCACAATCCCGGCAACCACAAGTCCGCCGCCAAAGCGCCGCAATAAATTATCCGGGAGCTGGCTCAGGCTGGCGACCATCTTGCGCCAGGCGCGCGGATAAAGTAGCGGGCCAAGCCCTTCGAGTACTAAAACCAGCGCCAGCGCCAGCCAAATGGTGGAGTTCATCGTCAACCCTAATTGAAAAGTATCATCGCCGCCTTCGCAGGCGTCATCGGCCAGCACAGTGAATTCATTCACTCATTTCACATTGTCCCGTATTTCAGCTTCATTATGAACCAGCAAAGTGAAACATAATTCACAACTAATTGTATTGATGGATATTTTTTAAACTGTAACTATGCCGTCGCGTACTACAACCCGGTACGTCTACATAATCAGGAAGATTATCATGAGAGAATTAACCGCATTTGAAATCGAAAATGTGAGCGGCGCAGGTTGGTTACAGGATGGCCTGGCCTCCTTAGGTAGTAAGGTCGGCGCCGCCGTATGGACGATGGGCACCGATGCCCTGAGCATCAACCTGCCGCTGCTTGGCACCATTAATCTGGCCGATCTGGCGCCGGATCTGGGCAAAACCCTGGGCGAAAGCGTTGGCTCATCTATCGGCGGCACCATCGAGAGTACGCTGGCGAGCCTGCCGGTGATCGGCGGCCTGCTGAACAAGCTGCTCGGCAACTAATTCACGCCGTCGTAGCATAAAAAAAGGCGCCTGTCTCAGGCGCCTTTTTGCATTAACCACTGTAGGTTACTGTCATCTTCGACTTATTTACGCACCGAATCCGGTGAACGCATATAGCGGAAGAAATCGCTATCCGGGCTCAGGACCATGACATCCTGATTGCTCTGGAAGCTCTTCTCATAGGCGCGCAGGCTACGAATAAAGGAATAGAAGCCCGGATCCTGGCTGAACGCGTCGGCAAACAGTTTTGCCGATTCCGCATCGCCTTCACCACGCAGGATACGGCCTTGGCGCTCGGCTTCCGCCAGCGTCTTGGTGACTTCATAGTCCGCGGTCGCGCGCAGTTTTTCCGCCTCTTCCTGACCCTGTGAACGGTGGCGACGAGCAACCGCTTCACGCTCCGCGCGCATACGGTTGTAGATCGCTTCCGACACTTCCGCCGGCAGGTTGATCTGCTTGATACGCACGTCGACGACTTCAATACCCAGCGCCGCCATACTGTTCGGGTTGATCACCTGCACTTTGCCGTTGGTTTCAGCTTCCACGCGCTCTGCCGCTTTGGCAATCGCGTCGTCAGCTGCCGGCGTGCTAACCTCGTCTTCCGTACCGGCCGACCCTGAGTTCAGCGCATCACGCACTTCCAGCGTCAGGCGGCCACGGGAGTCGGTGACGATGTCTTTCACATCCAGACGGCCGATTTCAGAACGCAGACGGTCCGAGAATTTACGCTTCAGCAGCACCTCTGCCTGGGAGACGTCGCCGCCGCCGGTGGCCAGGTAGTAACGGCTGAAGTCGCTGATGCGCCATTTAATATAGGAGTCGACGATCAGGTCTTTCTTCTCTTTGGTGACAAAACGGTCAGCCTGGTTATCCATGGTCTGAATACGCGCATCCAGCATTTTCACCGATTCGATAAACGGGATCTTGAAGTGCAGGCCTGGCGCGTATACCAGAGGCTTGTTTTCGTCGTCGCGCAGAACTTTACCGAAACGCAGCGTGATACCGCGCTCGCCCTCCTTCACGACAAAGACTGACATGTAGAGCACTACCAGCACGATGACAATGATCGCGATAACAGATTTACGCATCGTTATTCCCCCTGACGCTGGTAGTCGTTACGCTGCGCGTTAGCGCGGCGTTGGTCCATAATGCTACCCCCGGTTGAGCTCGAGGTTGATGAGGTGCTGGCGCTGCCAGTGCTGGATGCAGGCGGCAGACGCAGCAGATCGCTGGCGTCACTGCTATCGCTCTTTGCTGCCGGCGCAGCGGCGCCTTTCAGCATCTGGTCCAGCGGCAGAACCATCAGATTGCCGTTTTTGCTGTCATTAACCAGCACTTTACGGGTGTGGCTCAGCACTTTTTCCATCGTTTCGATGTACAGACGCTCGCGGGTAATCTCCGGCGCGGCTTTGTATTCCGGCAGGATCTTAGCAAAGCGAGCCACTTCACCCTGGGCTTCCAGGACGGTCTGGGTCTTATAGGCGCGTGCCTCTTCGAGGATACGCTGCGCCTGACCATTCGCGCGCGGCTGGACTTCGTTGGTGTAAGCCTCCGCTTCACGAATGTACTGCTGTTCGTTCTCACGCGCGGCAATGGCATCGTCAAACGCGGCTTTCACCTCTTCCGGCGGACGTGCCGTCTGGAAGTTGACGTCCAGCAGAGTGATGCCCATGTTGTACGGGCGAATCGTCTCTTCCAGCTCACGCTGAGTATCGCTACGGATCACGGTACGACCTTCGGTCAGAATGCGATCCATGGTGTATTTACCGATCACCCCGCGCAGCGCGCTGTCGGTGGCCTGACGCAGGCTGTCGTCCGCGCTGGTGACGCTAAACAGATAGCGCTCCGGATCGGTGACGCGGTACTGCACGTTCATCTCAACGCGCACCACGTTTTCGTCAGAGGTCAACATGACGCCGGACGCCGCCAGTTCACGTACCGACTCCACGTTTACTGCCTGCACGTTATCGATAAAGGTCGGCTTCCAGTTCAGGCCCGGCTCAACCAGATGGCTGAACTTACCAAAACGGGTGACCACGCCGCGTTCGGCTTCTTTAATAGTATAGAAACCGCTGGCCGCCCAGATAATCACTGCCGCCGCGGCAACGATGCCGACAATACGCCCGCCCATCGGTCCGCGAGGTCCCTGCGCGCTATTGCCGCCGCCCAGTCCGCCCTTGCCGCCGCCGAGCCCGCCAAGTTTTTTACTTAACTTGCGGAAGATATCATCCAGATCCGGCGGCCCCTGCTCGCGACCGCCTTTGTTGCCATTTCCCTCAGAGTTGCCGCCAGGTTTGCTGCTCCCCCACGGGTCGCGGTCCTGTCCGTTATTACCGGGCTGATTCCACGCCATGTATATGCTCCATATTTGTTTTTGATATCCCCACAGGGGTCAATATCTTCAGGCAAGCTGCAAGGTCAAACCACATAGTCAACAAGCGTTGGCTCTTGCTTACAGAGGCGCCGCCAGTCAACGATCGGCATGCGCACCTGCAGACTCACGCTGCCGTCATCCTCCATCCACTCTTTTTCTATCGCCTGAAGCTGATAGAAACGGCTTCTCAGTCGCCCTTCTTTCGGCGGTAAGCGCAGCGTATGCTGGGCCACTTCACCGGAAAGGCGCTCCGTTAACGCCTGAAAAAGCAGTGGTACGCCAACCCCGGTCTGAGCGGAAAGCCAGACCCGAATCGGTTTATTTTCATCGTCGCGATCGATGCGCGGTTCAAAATCGTCCAGCATGTCGATTTTGTTCATCACCAGCAGCGCCGGGATCTCATCGGCCTCAATTTCAGCGAGAACCGTATTTACCGCATCAATGTTTTCCTGCACGCGGACATCCGCCGCGTCAATCACATGCAGCAGCAGCGTCGCCTGACGCGTCTCCTGCAACGTCGCTTTAAACGCGGCCACCAGATCGTGCGGCAGGTGGCGAATAAAGCCGACGGTATCGGCCAGCACCGTTTCGCCGACGTCAGGGACGTCAATGCGGCGCAGCGTCGGGTCCAGGGTCGCGAACAGCTGGTTCGCGGCATAGACCTCGGCGGCGGTGATCTGGTTAAAGAGCGTTGATTTTCCGGCGTTGGTGTAGCCCACCAGCGACACGGTTGGAATATCGGCTTTCGCGCGCGACCGCCGCCCCTGCTCACGCTGTTTTTCGACTTTTTCCAGCCGCGACAGGATCTGCATGATGCGGTTACGCAATAAACGACGGTCAGTTTCGAGCTGGGTTTCACCCGGGCCACGCAAACCGATCCCGCCCTTTTGTCTTTCAAGGTGGGTCCAGCCGCGGACAAGGCGGGTCGCCATATGGCGCAGCTGCGCCAGCTCGACCTGCAGTTTCCCTTCATGGGTGCGCGCGCGCTGAGCGAAAATATCTAAAATAAGACCGGTACGATCGATAACCCGGCATTCGCACAGGCGTTCCAGGTTGCGTTCTTGCGCCGGACTCAGGGCATGATCGAAGAGCACGACCGAAGCGCCGGTCGCTTTAACGGCTTCCGCAATTTCGACTGCCTTACCTTCACCAACAAAATACTTCGGGTGCGGTGCTTTACGGCTACCGGTAATCACCTGCATTGCTTCGACACCGGCGGAAGAGGCCAGAGTTTCAAACTCCTGGAGGTCTTCCATATCTTTGTCTTGCGAAAAATAGATGTGTACCAGTACCGCCTGCTCACCGGCGTCATAACGGTCAAACAAGCGTAAACCCCTTATAAAATACCAGCGGGGAACGCAGAAAACCTGGCTCCCCGGCGTGGAAAAACAGCACTAGCCTTATTCGGCGTCGTCGCTGTCTTGTTGTGGCGCAGAAGAGCCCTGCGCGCTACCACCGTGGTGATAGTTACTGGAACCGCCGCCAGCATTGTTGCTGTGGTGAGACACCGGGCGAGACGGGACAACAGTAGAAATTGCGTGCTTATAGACCATCTGGCTGACCGTGTTCTTCAACAGGATCACGAACTGATCGAAAGACTCAATTTGCCCTTGCAGCTTGATACCATTCACCAAATAAATAGAAACCGGAACGCGTTCCCGACGCAAAGCGTTCAGGAACGGATCTTGTAAAGATTGCCCCTTAGCCATTCTCTCTTTTCCTTATATGTATGCTTGTTTTGTACTCAGAACCTTACGATTCTCAAAAAAAATTACGCACGATACCGTTTAATTGTACACGTTCAGTTCTGGCTCGCACCAACAACCTGTAATACTTTGTTGAGCGCTTGTTCAGGTTGTTCACTGTCTAACCAGTGCACACCTTCCCAACCGCGCAGCCAGGTGACCTGACGTTTGGCTAACTGTCTCGTGGCGCAAACACCTCGATAAACCATCTCATCATATGGGATCTCGCCATTGAGATATGACCACATCTGGCGGTATCCGACACAACGGATGGAAGGCATATCCGTATGCAAATCTCCGCGGGCAAAAAGCGCCCGTACTTCTGCTTCAAAACCTGAAGCTAACATCTGATGAAAACGCTGTTCTATGCGTTGATGGAGCAGTTCACGGCTCGCCGGGGCGATGGCGAACTGATGCACCTGATATGGCAGAGCGTCTCCTGACGTTTGCGTCAGTTCCGTTAAAGTTTTACCCGAAATGAAAAAAACTTCCAGTGCCCGGGAAAGCCTTTGCGGATCATTTGGATGAATACGCGCAGCCGCTACGGGATCGATCTCCTGTAACTGCTGATGTAACGCGTTCCACCCCTGCTCTGCGGCCTGTTGCTCAATCCGCGCTCTGACCTCTGGGTCAGCGGACGGTAAGGGCGACAATCCTTCCAGCAACGCTTTGAAATACAACATCGTCCCGCCGACTAACAGCGGAATTCGCCCGGCGGCGACAATTTCCGCCATCGCCGCCAGCGCATCGCGGCGAAAATCCGCCGCGGAATAGGCCTCTGCAGGATCCAAAATATCCAGCAGCCGGTGCGGCGCGGCGCTCAGCTCTGCGGCATCCGGTTTGGCGGTGCCAATATCCATTCCCCGATAAATGAGGGCGGAATCAACACTAATCAACTCTACTGGCAAAACTTTACGTAAGGCTATCGCCAGCGCGGTTTTGCCGGAGGCCGTCGGGCCCATTAAAAAAATTGCCTTGGGCAGGCTCGCCTCGGTTACATCATTCATCTTTCAGGGCATTCATCGCCGAATGGAGATCTACAGGTTGTAACAGGCCACCCGGCGGCGTTCTCACCAGCTGCGGGCAAAGACGCTCAACGTCCGCCAGCAGCGCAATCGCCTGCGCCATATTCCATGACGTCTGTTCGCTCGTCAGATTACGCGCCATCCATTGGGCGATATTGCCGACGTCGAATGCGTTTTGCTGCGCCAGGTAGCCTATCAGTTCAGGAATCAAGATTTGTAAATTTTGTTGTCTTAAGGGTAAAGGGACCGCGCGCACCGTCACGTGCAGGGCATCGGTATGCATATCGATACCCAGCTGCGTCAGCGCCGACTGCGCGGCGGCCAGCGCCTGTTTTTCCCCTTCCGTCACTTTTAACCGCAGGGGGATCAGCAGCGGCTGGGCACAGACGGCCTCTGCTCCCGGGGTTAACTGCGCCTGGCGCAGCCAGCGCTCGGCAACGGTCAACGACAGCAGCGCCAGGCCGCCCTCGCGCTCCAGCAGCGCGCAGTCGCGGCTCACAATCGTCAGCACTCTGCCAAAGCTCTGGCTGTGACCGGCCAGTTCCGCCGCGCCCGGAGTCTGTAATGCGGGCTTTGGCGCCGTCGGCGTGTCGAGCAACTGACGATAAAGCGCCCCTTGCTGCTTCTGGTAACCCGGCTGCGCGTGCGGCCAGCTCGCGCCGCCCGGCCTGCCGCTGGAGGCCGCAGACTCACGCGATGGCGTGATGCTGAAACGGGTTGCCGGTTCACGCGCTTCCGACGGCCGCGCAAACTGGTTGCCGCCCGCCGCGATCCGGTTCTCCGGCATCGCACGGGGCGCCGGCGGGTCGTCTTTTTCCGCCAGCGGCGCGTCAAGTTGCTGCTGCAGCACGCTCAGTACGCCCTGGTAGATAAAGTCATGCACCAGGCGCGACTGATGGAAACGCACCTCATGCTTGGCCGGGTGGACGTTCACATCCACCTGATGGGGATCGATCTCCAGATACAGCACAAACGCCGGCTGCTGATCGGCCCCCAGCTTGTCTTCACAGGCCTGGCGGATAGCGTGGTTGATCAGCCGATCGCGCATCATCCGCCCGTTAACATAGCAATACTGAATTTCCGCCAGCGCAGGGGTGGTATGCAGCGGATCGGCGACCCAGCCGCGCAGGGTCAGATCGCCATGCTGCCACTCAATCGCCAGGGCATGTTCAAGAAAGGCGGCGCCACAGATGGTTCCCAGCCGCCGCTCCCGCTGGCCATCCTGAGCGACTGCCCGGTACTGGCGCATCACCTTGCCGTTATGGCTGAGGTTGATGGTGACGTCGAAGCGCGCCAGCGCAATGCGGCGGACCACCTCGTCAATATGGCCGAACTCGGTCTTTTCGGTGCGCATAAATTTGCGCCGCGCCGGGGTGTTGTAGAACAGATCGAGGACTTCCAGGGTGGTGCCGACCGGATGCGCCGCCGGCTTCACCGTCACCGCCTGATCGCGGCCTTCGGCATACGCCTGCCAGGCTTCCTGCTGTTCCGCCGTGCGCGAGGTGAGCGTCAGGCGCGCCACCGAGCTGATACTGGCCAGCGCTTCGCCGCGAAAACCGAGGCTGATAATGGCTTCGAGATCGTCGAGCGAGGCGATTTTGCTGGTCGCGTGGCGAGCCAGGGCCAGCGCCAGCTCGTCTTTTTTGATGCCGCAGCCGTTATCGCGAATGCGAATGAGCTTCGCGCCGCCGCGTTCGATATCAATATCAATTCGCGTGGCGCCCGCATCAAGGCTGTTTTCAACCAGCTCTTTCACCACCGACGCGGGCCGTTCCACCACTTCGCCGGCGGCAATCTGGTTGGCGAGCTGCGGCGGCAGAACCTGAATCGGCATCCCCTGCTCCTTAGTTAATCAACATCCCGCCTGGCGCTGCGGCGCTGGCGGTCTGCGCCGCCTCGCCGCGAGGCGCCGACTGCAGCGGATGCTGCATAAAGTAGTTGCGCAGACCGTTGTAAATCGCCTCCGCAATCTGCTCCTGGTAATCATCGCTCCCCAGCAGCCGTTCTTCCCCGTTGTTACTGATAAAGCCTGTTTCCACGAGGATCGACGGAATGTCCGGCGAGCGCAGTACGCCGAGGCTGGCATGCTCAGGACGGCGCTTATGCAGATTGCCAATCCGCTGCAGCTGGCTGAGCACGTTGGTCGCCACATCGTAGCCGACGCGCTGGGAGTGACCGAACTGCAGATCCAGCACCGCCTGGCTCAGGTAGGGATCGGCCTGGCTGTTCGCCAGCACATCGCCCGCGCCGCCGAGCAGTTCAGACTGCTTCTCATGCTGCTCCAGCCAGCCGGCCATTTCACTGTTGGCGCGACGGTTCGAGAGCACCCATACCGAGGCGCCGGTGGCATCGCGGTTTGGCGCGGCGTCGGCATGGATTGAGACGAGGAAGTTGGCGTTTTGCTTACGCGCCACATCCGAGCGCCCCATTACCGAAATAAAGTAATCCCCGTCACGGGTCAGCACCGGTTTAAACTGCGGATCGGCGTTCAGCAGCGCCCGCAGCTTGCGCGCGATAGCGATAGTCACGTTCTTCTCTTTGGTGCCATTCGGACCAATCGCGCCAGGATCCTGACCGCCGTGCCCGGCGTCGATGGCGATAATCACCTTATCCTGCGCCGACACCGTGCGGGCCGCCGGACGGGTCACGGTCTGATTGTTGGTCATCGCCGGCTGAGAGGGGGTCATCACCGTCTGCCGATCGTGGCCCGACGAGCTAAACGGATTGCGTCCCGCCGTCGCCGTCCGGGAAGGCATTACCGGCGGCGGGTCGGCCCGTTTCACCACCACAGGAGGCGGCGGCGGTGGCGGTGGCGGCGCGTCGGCGTTGATGGTAAAGACCACCGTGTAATTCGCCCCGTTCTGCTGCTTCACCGCCCGGGTTTTGCCATCTTCCGTCAGATCCACCAGCAGACGCAGCGTCTGCGTATCCTGCGGCGTACCGGCGCGAATACTCTTCACCAGGTTGCTGCCGCTAAATTTCAGCGGCAGTCCCTGCAATACGCCGGTCTGCTTGATATCCAGCGCCACCAGTCGTTTGCCCTGCGGGGTAAAGGAATACTCCGGTTCACCGACAAAGCTAAGAGTAATACGGGCCTGCTGGTCTCCATTGGAGACCTGGATATCGGATAAACTCGCCGCAGTGGCGTGAAGACTCGACAGCATCAGCGCAGCGGCAAGCCAGGTGGTTATGCGATACTTCATCCCGTCATCCTTCAGGCTAAATGGCTAAACGCGCCAGTAAAGATTCACCCCGTGAGGAGATCGCGGTCATGCGCGCCTCACGCCCTTGTGCCTGGTAATCAAGGTGAATTTCAACGTCCGGGTCAGGCAGGACACCTGCGCCTTGCTGCGGCCATTCCACCAGGCAGATGGCATCGTCGGCAAAATAATCGCGGATCCCCATAAATTCCAGCTCCTCAGGATCCGCCAGGCGGTAGAGATCGAAGTGATACACCATCAGTTTGTCGAGGGTGTACGGCTCCACCAGGGTATAGGTTGGGCTTTTGACATTGCCGCGGTGACCGAGCGCCTGTAAAAAGCCGCGGCTAAAGGTGGTTTTCCCCGCGCCTAAGTCACCATACAGGTAAATCACGGTGGCGCCGGTACAGGCCTGCGCAATACGGTCGCCCAGGGCCAGCGTGGCCTGCTCATCGGGTAAAGGAATCACTCGGTTAATCATGGTCTACGTCAATCACATCCGGGTTAACAACACGCCTGAGCGTGGAAAAGAGATCGGTCGCCAGCATGCCGCGGGTGCCCTCGCGGGCGGCCAGTCGGTCGGCGGCATCGCCATGCGCGACGCACCCGGCACAGGCAGCATCATACGGCGTCAGGTGCTGTCCTAACAATGCGGCGATAATGCCAGTGAGCACATCGCCCATTCCGCCGCTGGCCATCCCGGCATTGCCGGCGTCGATAATACCCATCGCCCCGCTTTCACTGGCCACCACCGTGCCCGCGCCTTTCAGCACGACCACGCCGCCATACCGTTTTACCAGACGCTGCGCAGAAAGTAAGCGATCGCTTTCAATTTCTGCCACGCTGACGTTCAGCAGACGGGCCGCTTCGCCGGGGTGCGGCGTCAGCACGCGATTGTGACGTTTATCGGGATTGAATGCCAGCAGGTTCAGCGCGTCTGCGTCCCAGACCATCGGTTTGTTAACACTTTCCACCATGCGCAGGGCGCTGCGTCCCCACTCGTTCTGCCCCAGGCCCGGGCCAATCGCCACCACATCCGCCCATTCCAGCGCGGCTTTCAGGGTCTGCGGCGTCAGTTCATCCACCATTAATTCCGGCCGGGCGGTGACAATGGGCGCTACGTTCTCAGGGTGAGTGAGTACTCGCACCAGCCCTGCGCCGGCGCGTAAAGCCGCTTCACCGCACATGCGAATCGCGCCTGCCGTGCCGCGCTCGCCGCCGACGATCGCCAGCTTGCCGTGATCGCCCTTATGGGAGGTAGCCCGGCGCGGCGGCAGCCAGTCGGCAAGGTGGGCGGCGCAAAATCGCGTCAGGGGAGTACTTTGTCCGGCGAGCCAGCGCTCAAGCCCCAGCGCATGATGGTGGAGCTGCCCGACGACATCCCGCGCCTTGCCGGTCAGCAGCCCCGGCTTGAGCGCAATAAACGTCAGCGTATGGTCGGCCTGAATGACCGCCCCCGGCGTCGCGCCGGTCTGCGCATTCAGGCCGGAAGGGATATCCAGAGCCACCACAGGCGCAGGATGGTGGTTCGCCTGGTGGATGAGCGCCGCGATGGATTCGCGCGGCGCACTGCGCAACCCGGTGCCAAGCAGGCCGTCAATAATCAGTGAGATATCGTCTGGCCAGGGGACAGTGTCCGCATGGATCACGCCGCCGGCGTTAAGCCATGCCTCCCGCGCCGCCTGCGCCTCTTCCGGCAGCGGGTTGTCACTCTCCACCGCCAGCAGCGTCACCCGCCGCCCGGCGGCCTGGGCCAGACGCGCGACGACATATCCGTCGCCGCCGTTGTTGCCATGCCCGCAGAGGATCAGCCAGTGCGCGCTGTCAGGAAAAGCGCGGCTGGCCAGCTGGAACGCCGCCTCGCCCGCGCGCTGCATCAGTTCAAACAGCGTCAGTCCCAGGCTGTCCGCCGCCTCTCGTTCGGCCAGGCGCAGCGCCTCCGCAGGCCAAATGTTGTATGGTATACTGTCAGGGTTTTTCGTCATTGTATGGTCCATCATGTCACAGCCCCTCGATCTCGTTCAGTTAGCGCAACAAATCAAACAATGGGGCACAGAGCTCGGGTTCCAGCAGGTCGGTATCGCCGATACCGACCTTAGCGCCAGTGAACCCAAACTGCAGGCATGGCTGGATAAACAATACCACGGCGAAATGGAGTGGATGGCCCGTCACGGTATGATGCGCGCCCGCCCCCACGAACTGCTGCCCGGTACGTTACGCGTCATCAGCGTGCGGATGAACTATCTGCCCGCCAACGCCGCCTTTGCCCGCACCCTGAAAGATCCCGCGCTGGGTTACGTCAGCCGTTATGCCCTTGGGCGTGATTATCATAAGCTGCTACGTAATCGCCTGAAAAAACTGGGTGAGAAGATTCAGGAACAGTGTGCTTCGCTCAATTTTAGACCTTTTGTCGATTCCGCGCCTATCCTGGAGCGGCCCATCGCAGAAAAAGCGGGCCTTGGATGGACAGGTAAGCACTCACTTATCTTAAGCCGCGACGCCGGATCCTTCTTTTTCCTCGGCGAACTGCTGATTGACCTGCCCCTGCCGGTCGACAGCCCGGTCGCGGAGGAGTGTGGACGCTGCGTCGCCTGCATGACCATCTGCCCCACCGGGGCCATCGTCGAGCCCTATACCGTCGACGCCCGCCGCTGCATCTCCTATCTCACCATCGAACTGGAAGGCGCGATTCCGGAGGAATTCCGTCCGCTCATCGGCAACCGGATCTATGGCTGTGACGACTGCCAGCTCATCTGTCCGTGGAACCGTTTCTCACAGCTCACCGATGAAGAGGATTTCAGTCCGCGCCAGGCGCTGCATGCCCCGCCGCTGGTGGAGCTGTTCGCCTGGAGCGAAGCGTGGTTTCTGAAGGTGACCGAAGGGTCGGCGATTCGTCGCATTGGTCACCTGCGCTGGCTGCGTAATATCGCCGTCGCGCTGGGTAATGCGCCCTGGGATGAAGCCCATCTTCGCGCGTTGGAGAGTCGCCTGGGCGAGCACCCGCTTCTCGACGAACACATTGAGTGGGCGATGGCCCAGCAGCTGAAAAAACGGAGCGCCGACGCCGTTGAAGTACAGCTGCCGAAAAAATTACGTCTGGTCAGGGTGGTAGAGAAAGGGCTGCCGCGCGACGCCTGATTCATTCACAGGCTGTGAATAAAATCTAAAACACATTGCGTTTCAAGGCGCAGACCGAGGTCAAGTGATCGGATTAACATTTCGAAATGAAATTTAATTGTTAAATTTCAATTAGATATAAAGATATTATTTACAAAGCGAAGCATTTACGCCGTCAGAGACGAAACGACAACCTGTGGATAACTCTGTTCACAGTATTTCTGCAGACCAAACGAAAATCATCCCCGGCGCTGGATTGCACTGTGGATAAATAAGAGATGGAAGAAAATTTGGAGCGGGAAACGAGACTCGAACTCGCGACCCCGACCTTGGCAAGGTCGTGCTCTACCAACTGAGCTATTCCCGCTTAATCATCGTCATTCAAGCTACTGTGTAGCAACCTGAAAACTGCGACTGGTGTGGTGTGTCATTCAAATTTTGGAGCGGGAAACGAGACTCGAACTCGCGACCCCGACCTTGGCAAGGTCGTGCTCTACCAACTGAGCTATTCCCGCTTAATCTTTGGCTTTCGCCCCGCATCTGCGAGATGAAATCCTTTGATCAGGATGGTGCTTTCAAATTTTGGAGCGGGAAACGAGACTCGAACTCGCGACCCCGACCTTGGCAAGGTCGTGCTCTACCAACTGAGCTATTCCCGCGTTACTGCATTTTTTGCCATATTTCGATGGCGTCGTAATTTGCATTTCTGCGTCGTTACGGGAGGCGCATTATACGAGAATTCGATGCCCCTGCAACCCCCTGTTCATCACTTTTTTGCGTTTTTTGTTTAAATGGATATTTTCTCGCCACCTACGCCGCTGAATTGTATAAATAAGCGTCATTTCGGGCAAAATCGCTTTTTCCGGCCGCCTGAATGACGCAAAATCGCTCGCATCATACAGCGGTGGCGCGACGTAAAACGAGGCCACCACGCCGCCAAACAGGGAATTAGCATGAGAAAAGTCCTCACCGTCCTGCTGCTGAGCACGCTGGCCATCGGAACCGCGTCAGCCGAGACGCTCCATTTTGGCACCAGCACGGCCAATCCGCCGTTTGTCACCGCCAACGGCAAAAATCAGCCTGTCGGCTTCGATATCGATCTTGCCCAGGCCCTGTGCCAGCAGATGCAGGCGCAGTGCCAGTTCACGGCGCAGCGTTTTGATACGCTGATCCCGGCTTTACGCTTCAAGAAATTTGACGCGGTGATTGCCGGCATGGAAGTGATCCCGATGCGTGAGAAGCAGGTCGCCTTCAGCCGTCCCTATCGCCAGTCACTCTCCGGGGTGGTGATCGTCAACAAAGATGTCGCCCATACCTTTGCCGACCTGAAAGCCAAAAAAGTCGGCGTGGTGAAAGGCACACTGCATCAACACTATCTGCGTGATAAACAGAAAGCCGTACAGGCTGTTCCTTACGACGACGTCGCCAGCGCCCTGGCCGCGCTGAAGGCCGGGCAAATAACCGGCGTCATGGGCGACTTCGCCACCCTCGACGCCTGGCAGCAGGAGAACCCTGACTACGCCATCATGGATGAACGGGCCACCGACCCGGTTTATTACGGTAAGCAGTATGCAATTGCGGTGCGCAAAGACGATCCGGAGCTGCTGAATGCGATCAACGATGCCCTGACTGCGGTCATGGCGACGCCTGACTTCCAGCAGATGCAGCAGAAGTGGTTTAAATAACGCAGAAAGGTGTACCGGGCCGCGCACAGGGCCCGGTCGCGGTTTACAGCTTAATGAAATGCTCGCGGTAGTAAGCCAGCTCGGCGACTGACTCGCGGATATCGTCCATCGCCTGATGGGTACCCTGCTTTTTAAAGCCGTCGAGAATTTCCGGCTTCCAGCGGCGCGCCAGCTCTTTCAGCGTGCTAACGTCCAGATAGCGATAGTGGAAATAGGCTTCCAGTTGCGGCATGTACTTAAACAGGAAGCGACGATCCTGGCCGATGCTGTTGCCGCAGATCGGCGACTTGCCCGCCGGCACCCACTGCTTAAGAAACTCAATGGTCGCCAGTTCGGCGTCGTGCTCGCTGACGGCGCTGGCCTTCACGCGATCCACCAGCCCGCTGCCGGTATGCGTCCGCACATTCCACTCGTCCATCAGCGCCAGCTGGGCATCCGATTGATGCACCGCGATGGTCGGCCCCTCGGCCAGAATGTTCAGGTTGGCATCGGTCACCAGGGTGGCGATTTCAATAATGCGATCGCGCTCCGGATCCAGCCCTGTCATCTCAAGATCGATCCAAATGAGGTTGTTTTCATTTGCACTCATGCTATTTTCCACCCTTCTTGCGTGACTATATTCATCTAAAATAGCGTGTATCATAGAGGTTTTGCCCCATCAGGGCGACCAGGAGCCAGTTCGATTGAGTAAAAATAAACTCTCCAAAGGCCAGCAGCGCCGCGTCAAAGCCAACCACCAGCGCCGTCTGAAAACCACTGCGGAGAAGGCCGACTACGATGACAACCTGTTTGGCGACACGTCGGAAGGCATTGTCATCAGTCGCTTTGGCATGCATGCCGACGTCGAATCCGCTGACGGCAGCGTGCATCGCTGCAATATCCGCCGGACGATCCGTTCGCTGGTCACCGGCGACCGCGTGGTCTGGCGGCCGGGTAAAGACGCCGCCGACGGCGTAAGCGTCAAAGGGATCGTCGAAGCGGTTCACGATCGCGCCTCCGTCCTGACGCGCCCGGATTTTTACGACGGCGTGAAGCCTATCGCCGCCAATATCGACCAGATCGTGGTGGTTTCCGCGATCCTGCCTGAGCTGTCGCTGAATATTATCGATCGCTATCTGGTGGCCTGCGAGGCGCAGGATATCGAGCCGTTAATCGTCCTGAACAAAATCGATCTGCTGGATGACGATGGCCTGCGCTTCGTCAATGAGCAAATGGACATCTACCGCAACATCGGTTACCGCGTACTGCTGGTCTCCAGCCGTACTCAGGACGGCCTCAAGCCGCTGGAAGCGGCCCTGACCGACCGCATCAGCATCTTCGCCGGGCAGTCCGGGGTGGGTAAATCAAGCCTGCTGAACGCCCTGCTGGGGCTGAATGAGGATCAGATCCTCACCAATGATGTCTCGGACGTTTCCGGCTTAGGCCAGCACACCACCACCGCGGCGCGCCTCTACCACTTCCCGCACGGTGGCGATGTGATTGATTCACCGGGGGTACGTGAGTTCGGCCTGTGGCATCTGGAAGCGGAACAAATCACCAACGGCTTTGTCGAATTCCATGATTATTTAGGCCGTTGCAAATATCGCGACTGTAAACACGATACCGATCCTGGCTGTGCGCTTCGCGAAGCGGTAGAGAGCGGCAAGATCGCCGAAAGCCGTTTCGAGAACTACCACCGCATCCTGGAAAGCATGGCGCAGGTACAGGTAAAAACGCGTAAAAACTTTTCCTCGACCGATGACTGACCATTAAGCTGAGCGTCACGTCAGGCGCTGCCGGGCTGCGGTGATGACGCGGCTTTCGCGGATGCCATTTGGCGAGTTTTACGTATAGAATCGTCCCCTTTTTTCAGGTCCCCGCCCGCAGGCGGGGTCAGGAACGACATATCATAGCCTGGAGGCTACTTTGTTAAACGATCTTAAACTTTCACTGCAATACATTCTGCCTAAACTGTGGCTCACCCGCCTCGCAGGCTGGGGTGCGAGCAAACGCGCAGGTTGGCTGACGAAGCTGGTCATCGATCTGTTCGTGAAATACTACAAGGTCGATATGAAAGAGGCGCAGAAGCCGGATACCGCGGCCTATCGCACCTTCAACGATTTCTTTGTGCGCCCGCTGCGCGACGACGTTCGCCCGCTGAATACCGATCCTAACGTACTGGTGATGCCGGCCGACGGCGTGATCAGCCAGCTTGGTGCCATTGAGAACGATAAAATTCTGCAGGCCAAGGGCCACGACTACAGCCTGGAAGCCTTACTGGCCGGCAACTACCAGATGGCCGACCTGTTCCGTAACGGCAGCTTCGCCACCACCTATCTGTCGCCGCGCGACTATCACCGCGTGCACATGCCGTGCAACGGTATCCTGCGCGAAATGATCTACGTTCCTGGCGACCTGTTCTCCGTTAACCATCTGACGGCGCAGAACGTGCCGAACCTGTTCGCCCGTAACGAGCGCGTCATCTGCCTGTTCGATACTGAGTTTGGCCCGATGGCGCAAATTCTGGTGGGCGCGACTATCGTCGGCAGCATCGAGACCGTGTGGTCCGGCACCGTAACCCCGCCGCGCGAAGGCATTATTAAACGCTGGACCTGGCCCGCTGGCGACAGCGAAGGCTCCGTCGCCCTGCTGAAAGGCCAGGAGATGGGCCGCTTCAAACTGGGCTCCACCGTGATCAACCTGTTTGCCCCGGGCCAGGTGAAGCTGGTCGACACGCTGCAAAGCCTGTCCGTGACTAAAATCGGCCAACCGCTGGCGACAACGGTGGAAGCAACCACCGCCGCTGAACCGGCGCCGTTACCGGAAGAAGAGATCCGCGCCGAACATCGCGCCAGCCCGCTGGTTGACGATAAACAAGACCAAGGTTAATTCTTCAGCAAAAGGGTTATGCCGTGCGCCTGATATACACTTTCCTGTTGGCCTTGAGCCTCAGTTTCGGGGCGTACGCTGCGACAGCCCCGGATGCTAAACAGATAACCCAGGAACTGGAACAGGCGAAGGCGGCAAAGCCCGCCCAGCCTGAAACCGTTGAAGTTCTGCAGTCCGCCCTGAACGCGCTTGAGGAGCGAAAATCGTCTCTCGAGCGCGCCCGTCAGTATCAGGACGTTATCGACAATTTCCCCAAACTGTTTCAAAGCCTGCGTGCCCAGCTCAACAATCTGAGCGAAGAGCCGCGCCAGGTGCCAGTCGGCCTGACCGCCGATGCGCTGAACCAGGAGATCCTCCAGGTCAGCAGCCAGCTGCTGGAGTCAAGCCGTCAGGCGCAGCAGGAGCAGGATCGCGCGCGTGAAATCGCCGACTCCCTGAACCAGCTGCCGCAGCAGCAAACCGACGCCCGGCGTCAGCTCAATGAGGTTGAGCGCCGCATCGGCACGCAAACCGGCAACAATGCTCTCGCCCAGGCGCAAAATCTTGCCCTGCAGGCGGAATCGGCGCGCCTGAAGGCGCTGGTGGATGAGCTCGATCTCGCCCAGCTTTCCGCCAATAACCGCCAGGAGCTGTCGCGCGCCCGTTCTGAACTGGCGCAAAAGCAGAGCGAGCAGCTGGATGCCTATCTGCAGGCGCTGCGTAATCTGCAGAACAGCCAGCGCCAGCGGGAGGCGGAAAAAGCGCTGGAGAGTACCGAACTGCTGGCGGAGAACAGTGAAAACCTGCCGCCGGACATCACCGCCCAGTTTAAAGTCAACCGCGAACTCTCCCAGGCGCTGAACCAGCAGGCGCAGCGTATGGATCTGGTGGCGTCCCAGCAGCGGCAGGCGACGAATCAAACGCTGCAGGTGCGCCAGGCGTTAAACACCCTGCGCGAGCAGTCGCAGTGGCTGGGCTCCTCCAATCTGCTGGGCGAAGCCCTGCGCGCCCAGGTGGCGCGGCTGCCGGAGCGCCCTCGCCCGCAGCAGCTGGATACGGAGATGGCGCAGCTGCGCGTGCAGCGTCTGCGCTTTGAGGATTTACTCAGTAAGCAGCCGCAGCTGCGGCAGATCCGTCAGGCCGACGGCGAACCGCTGACCAGCGAGCAGAACAAGATCCTGCAGGCGCAGCTACGCACACAGAACGAGCTGCTGAACTCGCTGCTGCGCGGCGGCGATACCCTGATGCTGGAGCTCACCAAGCTGAAGGTCGCCAACGGCCAGCTGGAAGACGCGCTGAAGGAGATCAACGAAGCCACCCACCGCTATCTGTTCTGGACTTCGGACGTCAGCCCCATCGGCTTCTCTTGGCCGCTGGAGATCGTCCAGGATCTGCGGCGCCTGATCTCCCTGGATACCATCAGCGAGCTGGGTAAAGCCAGCGCGATGATGCTCACCAGCAAAGAGACCCTGCTACCGCTGTTTGCCGCCCTGCTGCTGGTTGGCTTCAGCATCAGCTCCCGGCGCCATTTCACCCGCTTCCTTGAGCGCTCCAGCGCTCGGGTGGGGAAAGTCACCCAGGATCACTTCTGGCTGACGCTGCGCACGGTCTTCTGGTCGATACTGGTAGCTTCGCCGCTGCCGGTGCTGTGGATGACGCTCGGCTATGGTCTGCAGTCCGCCTGGCCCTTCCCGCTGGCGGTGGCGATTGGCGATGGGGTCACCGCGACGGTGCCTCTGCTGTGGGTGGTGATGATCTGCGCCACCTTCGCCCGGCCAAACGGGCTGTTTATCGCCCACTTCGGCTGGCCGCGTAACCGCGTGGCGAAAGCGATGCGCTACTACCTGATGAGCATCGGACTGATTGTGCCGCTGATAATGGCGCTGATCATGTTCGATAATCTTAACGACCGCGAGTTCTCCGCCTCGCTGGGCCGCCTGTGCTTCCTGCTGATCTGCGGCGCGCTGGCGGTGGTCACCCTCAGCCTTAAGCATGCCGGCATCCCGCTCTACCTGGATAAAGAGGGGAATGGCGACAATATGGTGAACCGCCTGCTGTGGAACCTGATGCTTGGCGCCCCGCTGGTGGCCATGCTGGCGGCCGCCGTCGGCTACCTCGCCACCGCTCAGGCGCTGCTGGCGCGTCTGGAAACCTCCGTCGCCATCTGGTTCCTGCTGCTGGTGGTCTATCACATTATCCGCCGCTGGATGCTGATCCAGCGGCGCCGACTGGCCTTCGACCGGGCCCGCCATCGTCGCGCGGAAATTCTCGCCCAGCGCGCCCGCGGCGAAGATGAGCCTGTTCACGTCAGCAGCCCGGAAGGGTCGGTGGAGACGGAGGTCAGCGAGGTCGATCTCGATGCCATCAGTACCCAGTCGCTGCGTCTCGTGCGCTCTCTGCTGATGCTGATCGCGCTGCTGTCAGTCATCGTGCTGTGGTCGGAAATTCACTCGGCGTTTGGCTTCCTTGAGAATATCTCGCTGTGGGACGTCACCTCGACGGTGCAGGGGGTGGAAAGCCTCGAGCCCATCACCCTTGGCGCGGTGCTGATTGCCATTCTGGTGCTGATCATCACCACTCAGCTGGTGCGCAACCTGCCGGCGCTGCTGGAGCTGGCGATCCTCCAGCACCTCGATTTAACGCCCGGCACCGGCTACGCCATCACCACCATCACCAAGTATTTGCTGATGCTGATCGGTGGGCTGGTGGGCTTCTCGATGATTGGCATTGAGTGGTCGAAGCTGCAGTGGCTGGTCGCCGCGCTGGGTGTGGGTCTCGGGTTTGGCCTGCAGGAGATCTTCGCTAACTTTATCTCCGGCCTGATTATCCTGTTTGAAAAGCCGATCCGCATCGGCGATACGGTCACCATCCGCGACCTGACGGGCAGCGTCACCCGCATCAATACCCGCGCCACCACCATCAGCGACTGGGACCGGAAAGAGATTATCGTGCCGAACAAGGCGTTCATCACCGAACAGTTTATCAACTGGTCGCTGTCGGACTCGGTCACCCGCGTGGTGTTGACGGTGCCGGCTCCGGTGGACGCCGATACCGAAGAGGTGACCAAGATCCTCATCGCCGCGGCGCATCGCTGTTCGCTGGTCATCGATACCCCGGCGCCGGAGGCGTTTCTCGTCGACCTGCAGCAGGGGATCCAGATTTTCGAGCTGCGTATTTTTGCCGCCGAGATGGGGCACCGCATGCCGCTACGCCATGAGATGCATCAGCTGATCCTGGCGGGCTTCCGCGAGCATGGCATTGATATGCCGTTCCCTCCGTTCCAGATGCGGCTGGAAAGTATCGACGGCAGGCAAAGCAGTAAAACCATGACCTCGGCCGGGAAAACCAGCCGACGTACGGCTGGCAGCCTGTAGGCCATACCCTGCCCGGCGCCGCCGCCGGGCAGGCTTTCTAGCTCTCCATTACCAGCACACCGGACGCCAGGCGCCGACGGTAGCTTTCGTAAATGGCCAACGCCAGCAGCGAGAAGAAGATCGGCCCGCCGACCATCCACAGCGTGCTGTTCCAGTCCCCGCTGTCGATGACCGGCTGAATAATGGTGAAGATATTGGCGAAAGTCACCACCAGTAGCACCACGCCGGTCGCCAGCAGCGTCGACTGGCGGTTTTTGAAAATCACGAACGGCCGATCGAGATGCGCTTTTGACTTGAAGAACGGGAAGGCGATGGTCAGGAACAGGTAAGGCAAAGTCATGGAGACATTGGCCATCAGCGTCAGCTTGTTATAAAACGCGGAAGCGCTGTCCCCACCGAACGACACCATGACAATAAACACCCCGACCAGCAAACACTGCAGCCACATCGCCGCGGCGGGCATACCATTAACGTTGAGACGGGTCATCACCGATGGCCAGAGCGCTTTTGGCGTGCCCTGGATAATCGCTTTCAGCGGCGAATAGCTGAGAGTGAAAAACGCGCCGGTATAGGCGAGAAACATCGACAGCCCGGTAATACGGGCGAACCAGATCCCGGTGAGGGCTGCCGCCTCTGGCGTCATGTGCAGAGCCTGGCCGAGCGTGTTCCCGAGGCTGGTCATCAGCACATAGGTGATGTTGCCGAGGTTGGTTGAACGCGCACCGAGCACCTGCTGCCAGTTAGCGCTCACGCCCCACAGCACAATCGCCAGCGAATAACCAACCGAGATTACGATCGCCGCGATAATAATCCCTTTGGCAAAGTTCTTTTCCGGTTTATCGGTTTTATCCACTAAGCCGCCGACTGCCTCAATTCCGCCATAGGCGAAGATGGCAAATACCACAAATGACAGCATTGCCATACACGACTGATAGCCCGGATTAGGCGAAAGGGCGAAGTTTAACGGTTGGGCGAAATGGCCGCCGTTGAGCAGCAGGATCGCCCCGCTCACCAGCAGCAGCACCAGATTAAGCCCCATCACCGCGATACCGCCGACGGCGGTGATCCTGGCGATTTTATTGATCCCTTTGACGGCAATAAAGGTCACGACGACCATCCAGCAGGCCGCCAGAATGCCCACCGTCTGCGTCGGGGTCAGGCTACCCAGCGCCCAGCTTTGGGTTTTGTCGGCGCCAAACAAAAAGGTAGATAGCGGCACCCAGATCTTAGCCGCGGTACTCACCATCCAGACGATGTACGACGCAAACCACATAAAGGTGCCGATAAACGCAAAGCGCGGCCCGACGCTGTGGTTCATCCAGGAGTAAATGCCGCCCTCTTCCCGACGAAAGGCTGAGCCCATCTCCGCCATCATCAGCGCAAACGGAATGAAGAAAAAGAGTGCGGAAAAAAGATAAAACGGCATAGCGCTGTAGCCCATCAGATAAAACGCCGACGGGCTGTTGGCAAAGCCAAACACCGAGGTGAAGATCATCAGAATCAGCCCAATCAGGCTCATCTTCTTGAGTTGTTGATGCATAAACCTATCCAAACGTGAGCATCGCCCGACGGGCAACGCCTGGTCTCATAAAAAGAGCGCGGATAGTAGCAAAAGCACGGAGAGAGATTGTGGGTATTCGGGCGAATGCCGGGATACCGTGCGAGGTATAGGTCAGGAGAGGCCTGTCACCTCCCTCGCCCGCAGGCGGCGGGAGGTGACAGCGCCATCAGGCGCGGTCGACCGTAAAGGCGATCACTTCGCCGATGCTTTCAGCGCCCAGCGCCAGCATCACCACGCGATCAACGCCCAATGCCACGCCGGAGCAGTCCGGCAGACCTGCCTCCAGCGCCGCCAGCAGGTTGTTATCGATGGGCTGCTGCGGGAGGCCGCGCGCGGCCCGCTTGCGGTTGTCCTGCTCAAAGCGCAGGCGCTGCTCATGGGCGTCGGTCAGCTCGTGGAAACCATTCGCCAGCTCAATTCCTTTGTAATAGACCTCGAAGCGCTCAGCGACCCGATGATCTTCCGGGCTGATCTGCGCTAAAGAGGCCTGAGTTGCCGGGAAATGATAAATGAACGTCGGCCGATCTTTGCCGATGTGCGGCTCCACGCCCATGGTGAACAGCAGTTGCAGCAGCGTGTCGCGATCTTCTTCAGTATCGGCGATATTGCTCAGATCCAGCTTCGCCGCGACTTCGCGCAGCTGCGCTTTATCGGCAGAGAGCGGGTCAATATCCAGATGACGCTGGAACGCCTGCTGATAGGAGAGGCTTTCCGCCGGCTGGCACTCCAGCACCTGCTGCAGCAGATCGTCCACCTCGTTGATCAGACGATACATGTCATAGCACGGACGATACCACTCCAGCATGGTGAATTCCGGATTGTGATGCCGCCCCATCTCTTCATTACGGAAGCTGCGGCACAGCTGGAAAACCGGGCCGCAGCCCGCCGCCAGCAGGCGCTTCATATGGTATTCCGGACTGGTCATCAGGTACAGATTGAGTCCCTGTGAGTGGCCCGGGCCGACGAAACGGGTTTCAAACGGGAACAAATGGATATCCGTTACCGTCGCCTGACTCATGCAAGGCGTCTCCACCTCCAGCACGCCGCGATCGGTAAAGAACCGGCGGATTTCCGCCATCACCGCCGCGCGTTTCAACAGATTGGGAATGGGTGCGCTCGGCTGCCAGGTTGCCGTCTCGCTCATGGTACTTTCTCCGATTGCAAACAAGGGCACGAAGTCTACTCGCAACCGGCGAGTGAAACAAATTTTGTGCAATCCCCGGCAGATTACATGCCATTAATCTATCGTTAACCTAAATGCATAAATATCACTGATAAATAACCGCACATATCGATAAAAAAATCGAACACGTCAATTTTCCATACTGACCCTACGGCTATACTCCTGTACCTATAAAGGAGCAGTGATACTTTTTCGCCAGCCCGGCGGCGAAATACACTAAAACTGGAGGAATGTCGTGCACACTTTTCAAGCCGATCTCGCCGTAATTGGCGCCGGCGGGGCAGGCCTTCGCGCCGCTATCGCCGCCGCCCAGGCCAACCCCAATGCCAAAATCGCCCTGATTTCTAAAGTCTATCCGATGCGCAGCCATACGGTCGCTGCAGAAGGGGGGTCCGCAGCCGTTGCCCAGGATCACGATAGCTTTGAGTACCATTTTCACGACACCGTCGCCGGAGGCGACTGGCTGTGCGAGCAGGATGTCGTCGACTATTTCGTTCACCACTGCCCGACGGAAATGACCCAGCTGGAACAGTGGGGATGCCCGTGGAGCCGCCGCCCTGACGGCAGCGTTAACGTCCGGCGCTTCGGTGGCATGAAGATCGAACGTACCTGGTTTGCCGCCGATAAAACCGGCTTCCACATGCTGCATACCCTCTTCCAGACCTCCCTTCAGTTTCCCCAAATTCAACGCTTTGATGAACATTTCGTCCTTGATCTGCTGGTCGATGACGGCCAGGCCCGCGGCCTGGTGGCGATGAATATGATGGAAGGCACGCTGGTGCAGATCCGCGCCAACGCGGTGGTGCTAGCCACCGGCGGCGCCGGACGCGTCTATCGCTACAACACCAACGGCGGCATCGTTACCGGTGACGGGATGGGTATGGCGCTGGGCCACGGCGTGCCGCTGCGCGATATGGAGTTCGTTCAGTATCACCCAACCGGTCTGCCGGGTTCCGGCATCCTGATGACCGAAGGCTGCCGCGGCGAAGGCGGGATTCTGGTCAACAAAAACGGCTATCGCTATCTGCAGGATTACGGCATGGGCCCGGAAACCCCGCTCGGCGAACCGAAGAACAAATATATGGAGCTGGGCCCACGCGACAAAGTGTCCCAGGCCTTCTGGCACGAATGGCGGAAAGGGAACACCATTCCCACGCCGCGCGGCGACGTGGTCTACCTCGATCTGCGCCACCTCGGCGAGAAAAAGCTGCTGGAGCGCCTGCCGTTTATCTGTGAGCTGGCGAAAGCCTACGTCGGCGTCGACCCGGTGAAAGAACCGATTCCGGTACGCCCGACCGCGCACTACACCATGGGCGGCATCGAAACCGATCAACAGTGCGAAACCCGCATCAAAGGGCTGTTTGCCGTGGGCGAATGCTCGTCCGTTGGTCTGCACGGCGCCAACCGCCTGGGCTCCAACTCGCTGGCCGAGCTGGTGGTCTTCGGCCGCCTGGCCGGGGAACAGGCCATGCGGCGCGCCGCGCAAGCGGGCGAGACGAACGGCTCCGCCCTTGATGCGCAAGCTGCCGATGTGGAGCGTCGTCTGAAAGATCTCGTCAACCAGGAGGGTAACGAAAACTGGGCGAAAATCCGCGACGAAATGGGGCTCTCGATGGAGGAAGGCTGCGGCATCTACCGGACGCCAGAGCTGATGCAGAAAACTATCGACAAGCTGGCTGAGCTGCAGGAGCGCTTTAAGCGCGTGCGCATTACCGACAACTCCAGCGTATTCAACACCGATCTGCTTTACACCATTGAGCTGGGACACGGTTTAAACGTTGCCGAATGTATGGCGCACTCGGCCATCGCCCGTAAAGAATCGCGCGGTGCGCACCAGCGTCTGGATGAAGGCTGTACCGAACGCGACGACGTCAACTTCCTCAAACATACGCTCGCCTTCCGCGAGGCTGATGGCACCACCCGCCTGGAATATGGCGATGTGAAGATCACCACGCTGCCGCCGGCGAAACGTGTCTATGGCGCTGAAGCGGAAGCGGCTGAGAAGAAGGAGACCACCCATGGCTGAGATGAAAAACCTGAAAGTCGAAGTGGTGCGTTACAACCCGGAGGTCGACACGGCACCGCACAGCGCGTTCTATGACGTGCCTTACGATGAGCAGACCTCGCTGCTGGACGCGCTGGGCTACATTAAAGACAACCTGGCGCCCGACCTGAGCTACCGCTGGTCCTGCCGGATGGCGATCTGCGGCTCCTGCGGCATGATGGTCAATAAGGTACCGAAGCTGGCCTGTAAAACCTTCCTGCGGGATTACACCAAAGGCATCAAGGTTGAAGCGCTGGCCAACTTCCCGATCGAGCGCGATCTGGTGGTGGATATGACCCACTTTATCGAAAGTCTGGAGGCCATTAAGCCCTATATCATCGGCAATAACCGCACCCCGGACCAGGGACCTAACAAGCAGACGCCGGCCCAGATGGCCAAATACCATCAGTTCTCCGGCTGTATCAACTGCGGACTGTGCTATGCCGCCTGTCCGCAGTTCGGCCTGAATCCGGAGTTTATCGGCCCGGCGGCGATCACCCTCGCCCACCGCTATAACGAAGACAGCCGCGACCACGGCAAAAAGGAACGCATGGCGCAGCTTAACGGCCAGAACGGCGTCTGGACCTGTACTTTCGTGGGCTACTGCTCGGAAGTGTGTCCGAAGCACGTCGACCCGGCGGCCGCGATCCAGCAGGGCAAAGTGGAAAGTTCGAAAGACTTTCTTATCGCCACCCTGAAACCACGCTAAGGAGTGCATTATGACGACGAAACGCAAACCCTACGTGCGGCCGATGACCTCCACCTGGTGGAAAAAGCTGCCGTTTTATCGCTTCTACATGGTGCGGGAAGGCACGGCGGTGCCGACGGTCTGGTTTAGCATTGTGCTGATTTACGGGCTGTTTGCCCTCAAGCACGGCGCCGAAAGCTGGGCGGGATATATCGGATTCCTGCAAAATCCAGTGGTGGTGATCCTCAATCTGATCACCCTGGCGGCGGCGCTGCTGCACACCAAAACCTGGTTCGAGCTGGCGCCGAAAGCCGCCAACGTCATCATCAAAGGCGAAAAAATGGGGCCAGAGCCGGTGATTAAAGGTCTCTGGGTGGTGACGGCGGTGGTCACCGTGGTGATCCTGTTTGTCGCCCTGTTCTGGTAAGGAGGCTGAGATGATTAATCCCAATCCGAAACGTTCCGATGAACCCGTTTTCTGGGGGCTGTTTGGCGCTGGCGGCATGTGGGGCGCGATTGTCGCGCCGGTGATGGTGCTGCTGGTGGGCATTTTGCTGCCGCTGGGGCTCGCCCCCGCCGACGCCTTCAGCTATGAGCGCGTGCTGGCCTTTGCCCAAAGCTTTATCGGCCGCGCGTTCATCTTTCTGATGATTGTCCTGCCGCTGTGGTGTGGGCTGCATCGTATTCACCACGCCATGCACGACCTGAAAATCCATGTGCCAAACGGCAAATGGGTCTTCTACGGTCTGGCGGCGATCCTCAGCGTCATTACTCTGGTTGGCGTACTGTTTATCTGATCCTGCAAGAGCCCGGCAGCAATTCTGCTACCGGGCTCGCTTCATAGAAAAATCTTGCCGCCTTTGCCCTGCCGGACTCTACACTTAGCTTAAAAGCCAGCAAGGAGCATACCATGCGTATCCTGCCGATAATCACCGCGGTCGCCGTCTCGTTCCTGTCTGTCGCCTGCAGCACCCCTGCCCCGCCGCCGGGCGTCACCGTGGTCACCCCCTTCGACGTTCAGCGCTATCTGGGTACCTGGTACGAAATCGCCCGCTTCGACCATCCTTTTGAAAGCGGGCTTGAAAAGGTCACGATCGCCTGGCAGCCGCGCGATGACGGCGGTCTGGACGTGGTCAATAAAGGCTATAACCCCGACCGCGACATGTGGCAGAAAACGGACGGGGTGGCGTATTTTACCGGCGAACCCAGCCGCGCCGCGCTGAAGATCTCCTTCTTCGGCCCCTTCTATGGCAGCTATAACGTCATTGCGCTGGATAAGGAGTATCGGTACGCGCTGGTCTGCGGCCCCGACCGCGACTATCTCTGGCTACTGGCGCGAGCCCCCACCATCGCCCCGGAAGTCAGGCAGCAGATGCTGGATATTGCCACCCGGCAGGGTTTTGATATCAGCAAACTGGTCTGGGTCAATCAGCGCTACAACTAGTGCGCGCTGATCTTCAGGCCAATGATGCCGACCACGATGCAGACAAGACTGGCGATACGCATAGCGCTGGCGGATTCACCTAACAGTACGATACCGGTCACAGCGGCGCCCACGGCGCCGATCCCCGTCCAGACGGCGTAAGCGGTACCCACCGGCAGGGTTTTCATCGCCCATGAAAGCAGCGCCATGCTGACGACCATCGCGACGATGGTGATGACGCTGGGAACCAGCCGGCTAAAGCCATGGGTATATTTCAGGCCGACGGCCCACACCACTTCCAGCAGGCCAGCGATAAATAAGACTATCCAGGACATAAGGCTCCTTTGCTGGGGCCGTCCCCGGATGAGAAACGCTTACGGGTCGTCCCGTAAGGTGGATGAAAAGTCGTAGTGAGTATATCCAACAGAATGGGAGAAGTGAAGAACGGTACGGCGCAAAACCGTACCGTCGAAGGCTGTTATTGCTGAGCTTTGGTTGCTGCGCCAGAGATTGCGCTGCCGCCCTCTGAAATATCCTGACCCACACCGCGCGTGGTGTTACAAGCGGTCAGTGCTGAAGAGAGGACCAAAACCGTAAAGAACGCTGCAATCGTTTTTTTCACCATAATGTCATCCTTAGTGTCAGTTTTGTTTTCATGCCCTATAAGCATAGACAAACCGTCCACAGATGAAGGGATCTTTGCGTTTTTTAAGAGAAAAGGAGTATTCGTGGAGGAAGCAGGCGCACCGCAAGGCGATCGCGGCAGGCGAAACGGAAGGAAGTCAGCTTACAGCGCGAGAGATGGCGTGACCCAGGCCCTGAATATCTTCACCGAAACCGCGGGCGGTATTGCAGCCAGACAGCAGTGCGCTGCTCAGAAACAGTAACGCCAGGAGTTTTGCGCTGCGCTTCATGTGTCGTGCTCGTCGTGCCAGTACAGAAAGAGCGGCGCAGCACAGAGGCTGCGCCAGTCATCATGACGTGAAATTACTTCACGCGGGATACGTATTCGCCAGAGCGAGTATCCACTTTAATCACTTCGCCAATCTGGACGAACAGCGGCACTTTAACCACAGCGCCAGTAGACAGGGTCGCTGGTTTACCACCGGTACCCGCGGTGTCGCCTTTCAGACCTGGGTCGGTTTCAACGATTTCCAGCTCAACGAAGTTCGGCGGGGTGACCGCGATCGGCTGGCCGTTCCACAGGGTCACGATGCACTCAGCCTGATCCAGCAGCCATTTGGCATTGTCACCGATCGCTTTCGCATCAGCAGACAGCTGTTCGAAGGTTTCGTTGTTCATGAAGTGCCAGAACTCACCGTCGTTATACAGGTAAGTCAGGTTCATATCGACAACGTCCGCGCCTTCTGCAGAATCAGTAGATTTGAAGGTTTTCTCAACGCGGGTGCCGGTCAGCAGACGGCGCAGCTTAACGCGCGCAAACGCCTGGCCTTTACCTGGTTTAACGAATTCGCTGGCTTCTACCGCATAAGGTTCGCCATCTAACATGATTTTAAGACCAGCACGAAAATCGTTGCTATAGTAAGTCGCCATAAGGCCCTCTGAAATTGTTTAACTGGTAGCTAAGCCACAAAATGGCGCATATTGTAACCCTAAATACCCCATCCAGAGAAGATTGGATAACGCAACTTGCCAATGTTGTGACCAGTCCTGATGAACTGCTGCGTCTTTTAAATGTAGACGCTGATGAAAAACTGCTCGCCGGACGTGAGGCCAGACGCCTGTTCCCGCTGCGCGTCCCGCGCGCGTTTATTGCCCGAATGGAGAAAGGCAACCCTGACGATCCGCTGCTTCGTCAGGTACTTACCGCCGAAGAGGAGTTTATCGTCGCCCCCGGCTACTCCACCGATCCGCTGGAAGAACAGCACAGCGTCGTGCCCGGCCTGTTGCACAAATATCGCAACCGGGCCCTGCTGTTGGTGAAAGGCGGTTGCGCGGTCAATTGCCGTTACTGCTTCCGCCGCCACTTCCCTTATGCCGAAAATCAGGGCACCAGGCGCAACTGGCAGACGGCAATGAACTATATCGCTGAGCATCCGCAGCTTGATGAAATCATCTTCTCCGGCGGCGACCCGCTGATGGCGAAGGACCATGAGCTTGACTGGCTAATGACCCAGCTGGAAGCCATTCCGCACGTTAAGCGTCTGCGTATTCACAGCCGCTTGCCGATCGTGATCCCGGCGCGCATCACCGAGATGCTGGCCAGCCGCTTCCACCGTTCGTCGCTGCAGGTGATCCTGGTTAACCACGTCAACCACGCTAATGAAATTGACGGCGAGTTTCGCGCGGCGATGGCCATGCTGCGTCAGGCGGGCGTCACGCTGCTTAACCAGAGCGTGCTGCTGCGCGGGGTGAATGATAACGCGCAAACCCTGGCCGATCTCAGCAATGCGCTGTTCAATGCCGGGGTAATGCCCTACTACCTGCACGTGCTGGACCGGGTACAAGGGGCGGCACACTTTATGGTCAGCGATGATGAAGCCCGTGAAATCATGCGTGAACTGTTGACCCTCATCTCCGGCTATATGGTGCCGAAGCTGGCGCGAGAGATCGGCGGCGAACCCAGCAAGACGCCGCTGGATTTAGGACTGAAGCAGCGTTAGCTCCCCTCCCTTGTCTGCCAGGTCGTGCTGGCAGACATCTTAATATGAATACACAGCCAGGTTGGGACTAACATACTCGGCAATCCACTTTACCGTTACCTTCTCGATATAAACCCCAGCGGCGGCGTATTATCGATGTAACACGATCAGTACGATAACATTGATAACTATCATCACGACAATCAGCGCGATTAACCAGGTGGGAACTTTAAAGGTTATATGTAATCGTTCCGATACTTTCTCTGCCACCTTCACGCTATTTTCCCGCCTATCATTCTCCTGGATTGCTAAATTCACTGGTAGTGGAAGACTTAATTTATGGTCAATTTTCCCCGTATCATTGAAAATGACATCAGCAGTTTTACTACTGTGAAAATGCGTTAATCTTTCCCGATTCATATTCTCGCACTCTTCATCCGAGAGCGGGATAACTAAAGTATCTGGGGCGACGCTAAAGCCTTTTTGTCTGACGGTGATAATGATATCCTCAGATAGTCCCGCTTTGAGCAGCGATTTTCTCAACAAAGAGATATTTTGATAAAATGTATTTTGCGAAACTACCACTCCCCGTGTTTCCCATACAGCCGCCAGAAATTCATCCCGAGAAATCACTTTGCCGCAATTCTGCAATAGCAGCAGCAAGCATCTGGCGGTAGGCGCATTGAGGCTGATGCTCTCCCCATTCCCGGCAAGCGGTCGCAGCTCATTCATATTGGCATTAAATATAATCTCCTGATTAATTATACAGCCATTAAATAATGCAATATCATCCATATCCTTGCCCCACGCAACCCTATTATCCATAACAAAAATAAATAATCCCAGCTAAACCATGGCGTGAACATTATCGCTTCAGACAGAAGCGGGGTCAGTTCACATTGAACTTCAGCTTTGAGGATACCGCATAAAAAATGACAAGCGATAGTTATCTTGTTTAAAAGCCACATTTTCGGATTAAATTTATCTCAACCTAACTCAACATCTCATTAGAAAAGGTCATTATTAAATTCACGTGTACTTCATCAAGAATTCACAAGCATTTTTTGCACCAGACTTTTAAATTACCCCCGCTTCTCCATGGTTCGCTATGGCAAGTGATATTGTAGCGTCGTTCAACAGGAAGGTAGGTTTCAGCACTATATAAGGAATGCTGGCGCTTATTTTCAATATCAATAGGAATGTATACTCCATTCCCATGATAACTGTTATCGATTCTACACAGGACTAAGTATCTATATATGGATTAATTAAATGAAAAAGACAATCGTAGCTGTAATGGTCGCTGCTTCTGCAGTTCTGAGTGCTCAGGTAATGGCAACCAACACCGCTCAGGTAACTGTACTGGGTGAAGTCTCTGATGCAGCTAACTCTTGCGTCGTGACTCCGACAGGTACCCTGAACAACGGTATCGTTCAGCTGATGACCGTGACCACTACCGAAGCGAATGCTGAAGCGGCTGGTGCTCTGTTTAAAACTCAGGACTTCGGTTTTGACGTGAAAGACTGCGCACAGGGTAGCGCCACTCCGGTTACTGCTGTAACCGTCAATGTGACCGGTGCCTCCAGCAACGCTAACATCCTGGACAACACCGCACCTGGCGGCGCTACCGGCATTGGTATCGGTATCCAGCGCGTACGTGATGCACACCGCGTAGGTTTCGACGGTTCTGACCTCATGACCGAAAGCTACACTGCAGCTGGCGGCACTCAGCTGAAGTACACCACTGGTTATGTGAAAGTGAACTCCGCGACTCCGGTTACCGAAGGTCCGGTTAAAGGTGTTGCGACCTTTACTATCGATTATACCCTCTAATTTTTCCCCGAAGGGCTCCGCTTCACGGCGGGCCCTTTTTCGCATTCAGAGAAAAACCATGTTCAGGAACTTATTAAATATCACCGCATCCTGTGCATTACTCCTCAGTAGTATTGCCCATGCTGGTATTGTGATTGAGTCCACCCGCTACCTCTATAAAGAAGGTGCGCGTGAAATCACCGCGCAAATCGAAAATAAAGATGACATCCCTTATCTGATTAAATCCTGGGTTGAAGCGCCGGCAGGGAAAACGCCCTCTTTTATGGCTACACCTCCGTTATTCCGCCTTGAGGGTAAGCAGCAGAATACCGTGCGTCTATTTTCTACCGGAAACGTCAATGCCCCGAACGACCGGGAATCCATATACTATTTTAACGTGATGGCCATCCCGCCGGCGGACGATGAGAAAGCCAACGCCAATACTATTCAACTGGCGGTCCGCCACCGCATGCGTCTGGTCTATCGTCCAAAAGCACTTTTCGACCTTTCTCCAAACATTGAAGCCAAAAAACTCGAATGGCGGAAATCAGGCACAAAACTGACGATTAAAAATCCAACACCGTTTTTCTTCTATTTCCATAGTGTTCAGATTGGTAGCAAAGAAGTGAAGCCGGAAGTCAACTCGGTCGCTCCAATGACGACCAAAGAAGTGACATTAAAAGAAAATATCAATGCCTCCAGCGTCAACTGGAAAGTAGTTAATGATTATGGCGGAGCAGGATCGCTCTATTCCTCATCGCTGTAATAAGAATTTTATTTTATCATTATAGGGATGTGTCTATGCCAAATAAGAATAATGGATTATTCAAACTATCCGCGGTCTTCCTCGCAATGCTTCCGGCATTGCTTTCTGGTTTGAATAATAAAGCGCAAGCACGTGACTTTTTCGATCCCTCATTCATTAGCTCATTGAATGGTAGCGATCCATCAACCACTCCCGACTTATCTATTTTCCAGACGCAGAACGCACAGGCGCCAGGGGATTATCGGGTAGATATCATGTTTAATGGTCGCTATCTGGATACCAGGACAATGAAGTTTGTTGCGAATAGCCGTGCCACTGGGAATAATCGAGAGCCCGCCCTGGTGCCCTGTTTGAGCCTGAAAACATTGGCAGAGTATGGCGTACGGGTTAAAGCCTTTCCCGAACTGGTCGAGGATAAAAACGGCTGCGCCAATCTTTCAGTCATCCCGGATACCAAAGCGGATTTCGACTTTACCGTCCAGCGCTTGAATATATCCATTCCGCAGGCGGCACTATCTACCACCGCACAGGGATATATTCCACCGGATCAGTTTGATGACGGCATCAACGCCCTGCTGGTGAACTATCAGTTCAGCGGCTCAAACGACATGCAGGCCAATGATGAATACTACAGCCTGAACCTGCAGTCTGGCCTCAACGTTGGCCCATGGCGTATCCGTAACCTCAGCACCTGGAATAAAAACAACGGCGATGCGGGTGATTGGGACTCAGCCTATCTCTACATGCAGCGCAGCATTCGTCCCATCAACAGTAACCTGGTGATGGGCGAGAGCTCGTCACTCTCAGGCA
The DNA here is from genome assembly GCF_030128585.1 of Klebsiella sp. K5-204. Lineage (NCBI taxonomy): Bacteria > Pseudomonadati > Pseudomonadota > Gammaproteobacteria > Enterobacterales > Enterobacteriaceae > Klebsiella > Klebsiella sp. K5-204. Next base: position 160,982 of record NZ_JAKUZS010000008.1, on the reverse strand, counting down.
TCTTTGACAGTGTACCGTTTACCGGTATTCAACTGGCCACCGATACATCAATGTTGCCGGAAAGTATGCGCGGCTATGCGCCGATTATCCGTGGTATCGCCAAAACCAACGCCCGTGTCTTCATTAAACAAAACGGCTACCAGGTATACCAGACCTACGTGGCGCCTGGCGCGTTTGAAATCACCGATATGTACCCGAGCGGCGGTAGCGGCGACCTTTACGTCACCGTGGAAGAGTCCGACGGTTCTAAGCAGGAGTTTGTCGTACCGTTCGCTACGCTGCCGGTGATGGTCCGTGAAGATCAGCTGGAATATGAAATTACGTCTGGTAAATATCGTCCTTACGACGGCGGGGTCGATGAAACGCCCTTTACGCAAGCTACCGCGACCTACGGTGTCTCCAGCAGCCTGACGCTTTATGGCGGGGTGCAGGCCGCATCGCGCTATCAGGCGCTGTCAACAGGCCTCGGCTATAACCTCGGCGAGCTTGGCGCCGCCTCGGCAGACGTCACCCAAGCCTGGTCAAAAATGAAAGACGACGAAAAGACCTCTGGGCAGTCATGGCGTGTCCGTTACGGGAAAAATATTATCGAAACCGGTACAAACGTGACTATCGCTGGCTACCGCTATTCCACCCGCGGATTTAATACCCTCTCTGAAGTGTTAGATAGCTATTCTAATGACGGCAAGTATACTCCTCGCTCGCTGCGCAACCGCACCAATCTGACGCTGAATCAAAGCCTGGGTAAAGGCCTCGGCAGTCTGTCTATCAGTGGATTGATTGAAGATTACTGGGACGATAAGCGCACCAACAAGTCGATTAGCGTGGGGTACAACGGTGGCTTCCGCAATGTAAACTATTACCTCGGGTACAGCTATAACCGCTATACCTGGAGCGGGAATAACTCCGGGAAAGACGCCCAGGACGATCAACGTATCTCGCTGACCGTCACGCTGCCGCTGAGCAACTGGCTACCGGGCACCTATACCAGTTATCAGTTAACCAACAGTAATCCGGGGTCTACCGATCAGTCGGTCTCCATCGGTGGTAACGCGCTGGATAACGACAGCCTGGAGTGGAGCCTGCAGCAAGGATACAGCAACCGGGAATACTACAGCGGCGATATGCGCGCAACCTATAACGGTGCTCGCGGCAGCGTCAATGCCGGTTACAGCTACGATCGCGGTAGCGAGCGTATAGACTATGGCGCCAACGGCAGCATTGTCGCTCATGCCGATGGGGTCACGCTTGGTCAGGACATCACCGATGCCGCCGTACTGGTTAAGGCCCCAGGTTTGGATAACGTCAAGCTGGCCAACGATAACACCATCACCACCGACTATCGTGGTTACGCCATCGTACCTTATGTCACGCCTTATCGTCGCACCGATATCACCCTCGATAGTACTTCGCTTGGCGAAGATATGGAGCTTCCGGAAACCACGCAGAGCGTCGTTCCGACACGCGGCGCCATCGTGCGGGCCAATTATGCCGGTAATATCGGCCAGCGCGCATTTGTCCATCTGAAAACGGCCAGCGGCCAGGACGTGCCTTATGGCGCGATGGTGCTGCTCGCCGGCGACAGCAAGTCGCAGCCAAGCATCGTCAGCGACGCCGGGATGGTCTATATGTCCGGCCTGCAGCAAACCGGAATACTTAACGTGCAATGGGGCAAAAGCGCGGCGCAGCAATGCAATGCTTCCTTTACTTTACCGGCCAGGGAAGGCAAAGCGTCTGGCATCAGTCAAATCGAAACGGTTTGTCGCTAATATCGACCAAGGAACAATAAAGAATGAGAAAAATACTTGTTTTTTTATGTCTACTATTTTGCTGTAGTGAGGCAGTTGCAAAATGTGATTATTTTGATTCTACTGGAACGGTGTTATTCAACCTAAGTCCGAAAATCGCAACGGATCCAACAATACCAGTAGGTACAGTTTTGTATACCAAAAAAGTCGGTACCGGGCACTATAAAACCTTTGAGTGTAATAAATTACTGGGGGATCAATACATTGTTGATTCAACCGCACCTGAGGTGCCAGGCGTCACGGGTATCATGGGTAAGCCGGTTTATGAAACAGGGATTGATGGTATTGGTTTTCAATTTTCAGATATTCTGGACAGCAAACATGGGTCAATTAAACCAGCAGTTGCTCAATCAATGATTGTACCTATAAAGAGATCTAATGATGATTATAGATTCATGACAGTATGGTTAATCAAAACGAAGCCTGTCATTGATACATCCGGTGTCAGTACCAATCCGGTATTTAAATTCTCTGCGGGTAACTTAAACACCAACCCCAGGCCATCTGACCGCCTTTTGCTCACAGCGACCCTAAAGTTCAAGAGTATTTCGTATAGAGCAACCTCATGTGACATTTCAGTATCAGGGCCTAGCCAAATCACCCTGAATACAATTGAAAAAAATACATTAATGTCAATCCCTCGGGGCGGCACAACCCCATCACAGAAAACTATCACAATGGACGTTTCATGCCCAGCGGGTTCAATTGGTAATAAACTTTACTATTGGTTTAACCCAGTTGGTGGCACCAGCCCTGCGGGGAATGGTATCATCGATAATCTGCTAACAGGAAGCGGAGCAGCAAGCAACGTTGGCATTATCTTCAAAAAAGATAATAGCCCGGTTATATTTTATGATGCAGAGACATACAGTTTTGCCAGCGCTCAAGCATCGCAACAATTTAAATTCACCGCCGATTATTATCGAATGAGCGATAATAGCGCTGAAGTCACGGCCGGGCATGTAAAAGCGATGCTTGAGGTGGTTATTCAGGAAGAATAAACAAAATTACAATCGCATAAAAGGTGGATAATGATATCCACCTTTTTTATTCCCTTGTGAATAACCAAATGCACTGTAATATGTAAATGTGTAAAAATAAGGAGATATCATCGGGAGCACATCAATAATAACAGAGTGATTTCACATTCTAAAATGAATTGCTAAGTCGTGAAGCTAAAAGTATTGAGAATTAATCGAGCATAAATTTTAAATTTCATCAACAATTCACATTAAGTTGAGTTGATTCATACTACAGCAACGACTATCTTCTCTGCGGACCAACTTCTGGTCTGGAATGAATATATAATTTTAATTTTAGTTAAAGGACTAATCATGCATCAATTAACTGTATTTGAAATGGAAGAAATTTCTGGTGGCGCGCTGACTGATACTTTATCTGATATCGCAACCTGGGCTTTTCAAGAAGTTAGCGCCATCGCGCTTGGGGCTTCTCTGGGAGCTCTTGCAGGTACAGCATTTGCAGGCCGCTGGGGTGGCGTAAGCGGTGGTATCTTTGGTATCGGCTCCATCGGGCAGGGCGTGGGAATGATCGCCGGGGTTATCCTTGGTGGTGTTTGCTTTGGTATTGCAGCAGGTGTTGTCGGTTGGGATTTGACCCTCGAGTATGCAAAAATGGGCGTTGGTGGCGTGTTCGACGGCACCTTTAATTTCTGGAGCAACTAAGTTTTAGCGCTCATAACTGATTCAATATTTTGTTGACATCAGCCGACTATTAAATAAGGCCTGGAGTTTCAGGCCTTTTAACTTCTCGTAAGTGAATACCATGTTGAAAAAAATCTATCGCAAGGAAGCGATCGAATACAAAAAGCATCACTGGAAAGGAAAGGCTTTGCTGCTAGCAGGGCTTCCAGCATGGCTTATTGCATTACTTTCTTTTGCCTTTTTAGCCATTCTAATAACCACCACAATATTTTGTACCTTTACCCAACGCATTGATGTTCGTGGGGAAGTTATTACTTTACCTCATTCTGTCAATGTTTATGCGCCACAGCAAGGGTTTGTTATTTCCCAATATGCCAAAGTCGGTGACCTTGTCGCTAAAGGGCAGTCTTTATATGAAATTGACATCTCCCGCAATACAACAACAGGCAACGTCAGTACGGCGCAAATAGAAGTCATTAATGAAAAGATTGCGAACGCTGAAGATATCATTACCAAACTCTCTCATAATAAAGAAGAAACTCGCTTATCTTTAGATAAACAGCTAAAAACCATCAATGATTCGTTAAAAGAAACTAACCGCATGCTGGTTAATGCGCAGACTGGTTTAAAGAAAATGCATGATAATCTTTCCAGCTACGATAAATATCTTCGTGATGGCCTTATCACCAAAGATCAGTATAACTATCAGCATTCATTATACTTTCAACAACAGAGCACCTATCAGTCTTTGGTCAGTCAGAAAATGCAACTGGAATCCCAGGTAACCCAGTTAAATAGCGATAAAATCACAAAAACGGCAGATTTTGACAACCAAATATCATCTCAGGAAAACCAGATTAATGATTACAAAAACCAGTTGGTTGAATCAAATGCCAATGGTAATGTCATTATTAAAGCAACCACAGAAGGACGCATTGAATCGCTGGCTGTAACAAAAGGACAAATGGTCGACAAAGGCAGCAGTTTAGCGCAAATCAAACCCACTGGTGATATAGAATATTATCTTATTTTATGGTTACCTAATAATAGCATACCTTATGTCAAACCGGGTGATGTCATTAACATCCGCTATGATGCTTTCCCATCCGATAAATTTGGGCAATTCCCGGGAAAAATACTTTCAATATCTTCGGTCCCGACATCCCGACAGGAACTGTCTGAATACACTAATGTTAATAATGGAACGAATCAGCAGGAACTGGCACTCTATAAAACTATTGTCAAAATTGAAAACAAAACCTTTAATTACAATGGTAAAACGCTTTCGCTTTCGAATGGACTGAAGGCTCAAGCCGTTGTATTTCTCGAAGAGCGCCCACTTTATATGTGGATGTTTACCCCTGTGTATAAGATAACTCAAAGCATTACTGGGCCAATCCATGACTAACGAACTGTTCAAAACCATTGTTGCAAAGCTAAATTTTTCTCTGGTTAACAAAACGCCTGTTATTCTACAGTCAGAATCATCGGAATGTGGAGTTGCCTGTCTGGCGATGGTCTGTGGTTATTATGGGTTAAATATCGATTTATTTAATTTTCGTCAACGATTCGGTAGCCCCTCACAGGGTTCCTCACTGTTGTCTCTAAGCAAAACAGCCGAGCAGGCTGGTTTAAAAAACCGTGCGCTAGCGCTCGACCTCGATGAAATAAAACAGCTGAAGCTTCCCTGCATCATCCACTGGGGAATGAACCACTATGTAGTCCTTACAAAAGTAAAGAAAAACGGATTTGTGATTCACGATCCCGCGCTGGGTAAACGAATCATTGGCATCAGTGAGATGTCTAATAATTTTACCGGCGTAGCGCTTGAACTCTGGCCTGACCATAACTTCCAACAAGAGGAGGCGAAATCCCGTTTACGACTCCTGGATTTAATGCATAAAATTGTTGGTTTAAAATCGGCGCTGATTAAGATCTTTGCTTTCTCTGTTGTGGTAGAAGCGATTGGCCTCCTGTTGCCTATTGGTACACAGTTAGTAACTGACCATGTCATTATGGCGCACGATGAAAGTTTACTCTCTGTTATTTGTATTGGTTTAATATTTTTTACGCTATTCCGCACGTTTATTAGCATGCTCCGAGCATGGACGTCGTTAACGTTGAATACGTTGACAAACATTCAATGGAAAACAACGCTATTCGATCATTTGGCAAGTTTGCCATTATCTTTTTTCGAGAAAAGACACTTAGGTGATATCCAGTCTCGTTTCTCGTCTCTGGATACCATTCGTTCAATTTTTACCAACAGTATTGTCACTGGCATCATCGATTCGATAATGACGATCGGTTTGTTAGTCATGCTGACATTATATGGCGGCTGGTTAGTCTGGGTCGTCATTGGCTTTACCGTCTGCTATGCGATTATGCGCTTCGCTACCTATAGTTTTTATCGACGCGTAACGGAAGAGCAGGTCGTTAAAGGGGCACGTGCTAACTCTCACTTTATGGAATCACTTTATGGCATTTCCACGATCAAAGCATTAAATTTAAAAGAACGTCGCTCGCAGCATTGGCTGAATCTTAACGTTGATGCCAGTAACGCAGGTATTAAGCAAACTCGCTTTGATATGATGTTTGGTGGGATTAATACCTTTATCACCTCTATCGATCAGGTGGTGGTACTGTGGTTGGGTGCCATTATGGTAATTGATAATGAGATGACGCTCGGTATGTTTATGGCATTTAATGCTTATCGAGGCCAGTTTTCTCAACGTGCATCGAATCTCATTGATTTGGTGATGCAGCTTCGTATGCTCTCGCTTCATAATGAACGTCTATCTGAAATCGCCTTTAGCGAACCGGAAAAAGAACTTCCATCCCGACGTGTGTTTACAGAAAACACCGGCGTGAAACTTGAAGTCAGGAACCTGAGTTATCAATACGATCCTTTTTCACAACCCATTTTTACCAATCTGAATATAACGGTTGCCCCAGGCGAGTCTGTCGCGCTAATTGGCCCATCTGGCGTTGGCAAAACCACGCTGTTGAAAGTCATGTGCGGTTTGCTTTCACCTGACTCCGGCGAAATACTGGCGGATAATCTGGAGATTCAAAAAATTGGTTTAAATAACTATCGTCTCGGTATCGCCTGCGTACTTCAGGAGGATCGTCTCTTTTCAGGTTCACTTATCGATAATATCAGTGGTTTTGATGATAACCCCGATTTGGAATTCGTAATGGAATGTGCCAAACATTGCAACATCCATGATGAAATCATGAAGATGGCGATGGGATACGAAACCATTGTCGGCGAACTGGGGCTGGGCATTTCCGGCGGTCAAAAGCAGCGTATCCTGATCGCTCGTGCTTTGTACCGTAAACCGAGTATTCTGTTTATGGATGAGGCAACTAGTCACCTGGATCTCAGAAATGAGTCGGTCATCAATCAGTCGATTTCAGCGTTAAGTATCACCCGAATTATTGTCGCGCACCGGCCATCAACCATTGCATCAGCCGATCGCGTTATTGACCTCTCACAATCGAAGTCGATGGCTACCGCTTAATAAAGGAGAAGATTATGCAAGGAACGTTTATTGGTTTTAATACTGCAGGAATTACTTTTGAAGAGCGTTTCCTGGCGCTGTTACTTAAGGTCAAGAAAGCGAATGATACCTGTGAGATTTTCTATCTTCAGGCACCCGTATTATCCGACCTGCTTCTGATATTGCAAAGTAGAATGGCCTTAATTTTTCAGCGACTTGAAAATAAAGGCGAGGCTTACAAAGATGAGATTATCGCTTATAACGAAACACTCGTAACCCATATCCCCACGGTAGAAATGGCTGAAATACAACAGCCTTCTCCTGAGCGGCGTATAATGTCTATTACGCTTAAACCTGGCGAAACGCAGTCAACGCTGATCCTGGTATTTCAGGATGAGCAAATTAAGACGTTAACTATTGATGACCGACAGGTTGAAGCCCTGATAATCGGTATTCAACAGGCATTAAAAACAGTCGGCGATCAGGAACTTATCCAGTATTTAAGTTCAAATATGGATTTTTTAATGTGCTACAGCGTCGACTTAACTACTCAGCCGAATATTGATTACCAGCAGTATCCCCAGGAAGAATGGAAGCTAAACCTGTTTTCCCATTATCTGGGCGTGCTCTATTGCTGCGAGACGGACGAAGGCAAGAAAATTGTCTCCGGAGCGGTGGTAAAAACCAGTGCGCCACATTTATCTGAAATGGAAAACAGCGTGGTAGTACGCCTTATTGAGAAAAGCCCCAAGCTTAAGGCGATGCACACGGCGCTGGCGCCATGCCAAATCTTCAGTACCATTATTCCTTCCCAGCCAGGAAGAATGCTCAGCCTGGAAGAGTGTCTGCGTCCCCTGCATGCCTTCTATCTGGAGAAGAAAGCGGAGCTTAACGCCTGACCCTCTTCTACCGGTCACGCCTCTCTCTACGCTCGCAGAGAGAGGCATCGCGCATCAGTTCGGGCACTTATAAACCTGGCCGTTCATCTCGCTGTCGGTGGGCACAAAGCTCGACAACAGATTTTGCGTCGGGCTGCTGACGCCATAAATCACGTTGCCGCCCATGGCTGCCGCCTGGTTACGCAGGGCGTTAGCCGCACCGCGCATGGAGCCACCCTCATCGCCATTCTGGCCGGAGAGCCAGTTGCTCTGTTTACCCGTCGCGGTCCCTAACAGCTGACACTCTGCGCCCGGCTTCTCCTGCACGAAGCGCACATTCTGGCCGGCGGAGGTTAATTCATTGCTGGAACTGCAACCTGCCAACAGTAAGGCTGCGCCGACAATCCCTGCTAAATATTTTACCTGCATGTTAATCCCCATGATCGATGAGCTGGACGCACTGGCCCGGATGTAAACCTGTCATCCTTCAAACTGCGTCGGCATGAGCCGCTTTCATTCCTTAGCCGGTCGCGCTAGTTAGTCGCTTCCGATACGGAGGTGCTTGCCGCTCTGATGCAGCTTAAATGATTTTTATGTATAAGCCTTATACTAAAAAGCGCGCCAAAAGAAAAACCCCCAGCCATTACTGGCCAGGGGTTTCTGCTTTTTTATGCCGTAGAGCGCACGATTACATCATGCCGCCCATACCGCCCATGCCGCCCATACCGCCAGCAGCACCTAAATCAGGCGCATCGCCTTTCGGCAGGTCGGTCACCATGCACTCGGTGGTGATCATCAGGCCAGCCACGGAAGCCGCGTACTGCAGTGCAGAACGGGTGACTTTGGTTGGGTCCAGGATACCGAAGTCGATCATGTTGCCGTATTCTTCAGTTGCCGCGTTGTAACCGTAGTTACCGTCGCCGGCTTTCACGTTGTTCGCCACAACAGACGGCTCTTCACCGGCGTTGGACACGATCTGACGCAGCGGCGCTTCCATTGCGCGCAGCGCAACTTTGATACCGACGTTCTGATCTTCGTTCTGACCGGTCAGGCCAGCGAGTTTCGCTGCAACGCGAACCAGCGCTACGCCGCCGCCAGCCACCACGCCTTCTTCAACCGCAGCACGAGTGGCGTGCAGGGCATCGTCGACGCGTGCTTTTTTCTCTTTCATTTCAACTTCGGTTGCCGCGCCGACTTTGATTACGGCAACGCCGCCAGCCAGTTTAGCGACACGTTCCTGCAGTTTTTCACGGTCGTAGTCGGAGGTTGCTTCTTCGATCTGCTTACGGATCTGAGCAACGCGGCCCTGGATTGCGGATTCTTCGCCAACGCCATCGATGATGGTGGTGGTGTCTTTGTTGATAACCACGCGTTTCGCCTGGCCCAGGTCTTCCAGAGTCGCTTTTTCCAGCTCCATACCGATCTCTTCAGAGATAACGGTACCGCCAGTCAGCGTCGCGATATCCTGCAGCATGGCTTTACGACGGTCGCCGAAGCCCGGCGCTTTCACCGCAGCCACTTTCACGATGCCGCGCATGGTGTTAACCACCAGGGTCGCCAGCGCTTCGCCTTCAACGTCTTCAGCGATGATAACCAGCGGTTTGCCAGCTTTCGCTACGGCTTCCAGAACCGGCAGCATTTCGCGGATGTTGGAGATTTTTTTGTCAGCAAGCAGGATGAACGGGCTTTCCAGCTCAACGGCGCCGGTGTCCGGCTTGTTGATGAAGTACGGAGACAGGTAGCCGCGGTCGAACTGCATACCTTCAACCACGTCCAGTTCGTCTTCCAGACCGGTACCGTCTTCAACGGTGATCACGCCTTCTTTGCCAACTTTATCCATCGCTTCCGCGATCAGTTTACCGACGGTTTCGTCGGAGTTAGCGGAGATGGTACCTACCTGAGCGATAGCTTTGGAGTCAGAGCACGGAACGGACAGCGCTTTCAGTTCTTCAACAGCGGCAACGACAGCTTTGTCGATACCACGTTTCAGATCCATCGGGTTCATGCCCGCAGCAACCGCTTTCAGGCCTTCGTTCACGATAGCCTGCGCCAGTACGGTTGCGGTGGTGGTACCGTCGCCTGCCGCGTCGTTCGCTTTAGAGGCAACTTCTTTCACCATCTGCGCGCCCATGTTTTCGAACTTGTCTTCCAGCTCGATTTCACGTGCAACGGAAACACCATCTTTGGTGATGGTCGGCGCGCCGAAGGATTTGTCCAGAACCACGTTACGGCCTTTCGGGCCCAGGGTCACTTTAACTGCATCTGCCAGTACGTTTACGCCGCGCAGCATTTTTACACGAGCGTCGTTACCGAATTTTACGTCTTTTGCTGCCATTTCTTATATTCCTCAAATTCGTTCAGGGTCGTGCGAATTAAGCTTCAACAATTGCCAGGATGTCGCTTTCGGACATGATCAGCACTTCTTCGTTGTCAATCTTCTCAGTCTTCACGCCGTAGCCATCGTTGAAAATCACGATGTCACCAACTTTAACGTCCAGCGGCTGCACGGTCCCGTTTTCCAGGATGCGGCCTTTACCGACAGCGATGATTTCGCCACGCGTTGACTTAGCTGCTGCAGAACCGGTCAGAACGATGCCGCCCGCAGATTTGGTTTCAACTTCTTTACGTTTGACGATCACACGATCATGTAACGGACGAATACTCATTGATAGCTCTCCTTCGAGAAAGTCATTATCAGTTATGGGTGACGCCGGGCCGAACGCGGTTTACCGGCTAGTGCAGAGAGAGATGGGGATGGCCATTTCCCGCTTCAAGGGCAAAATTAAAAAAAAATTTTTACCTTTGCGCTGGCGCGCAAAAAGCGGCGCCACCGGGCAACCGGTCATAAGGAAAAGCGATTGTGATACTCTCTTTCTTTTCACTGGCGCAGGATGGAATCATGAGTGGTTTAAAACAGGAGTTAGGGCTGGGACAGGGAGTCGGGTTGCTTTCCACCTCACTGCTGGGCACCGGCGTTTTCGCCGTTCCGGCGCTGGCGGCGCTGGTCGCTGGCGATAACAGCCTGTGGGCATGGCCGTTGCTTATCCTTCTTGTTTTTCCGATTGCCATCGTCTTCGCCCTGCTGGGCCGCCATTTCCCCAGCGCGGGCGGCGTGGCCCACTTTGTCGATATGGCCTTTGGCCCACGTCTGGCCAGCGTCACCGGCTGGCTGTTTTTATCGGTTATCCCGGTCGGACTCCCCGCCGCCCTGCACATCGCCACCGGCTTCGGCCAGGCGCTGTTCGGCTGGCATGATGCGCAGCTGCTGCTGGCGGAGCTGGGTACCCTGGCCATCGTCTGGTGGATCGGTTCACGTGGCGCCAGCTCCAGCGCCAACCTGCAGACGCTGGTTGCCGTGCTGATCGTGGCGCTGATTGTCGCCGTCTGGTGGCGCGGCGGGATAAGTCCGGCGCAGATCCCCTTCCCCGCCCCGGCGGAGATCGACCGCGGCCAGCTCTTCTCCGCGCTGTCGGTGATGTTCTGGTGCTTTGTCGGCCTGGAAGCCTTTGCCCACCTCGCCTCGGAGTTTAAACACCCCGAGCGCGATTTTCCTCGCGCGCTGATGATAGGCCTGCTGCTTGCCGGTTCGGTCTACTGGGCCTGCACCGTGCTGGTGTTGCACTTCCACGCCTTTGGCGTGGAGATGGCGGCGGCGGCGTCATTACCGAATATCGTGGTCCGCCTGTTCGGCGTCGAAGCGCTGTGGGTGGCCTGCGTCATCGGTTACCTCGCCTGTTTCGCCAGCCTCAACATCTATATTCAGAGCTTCGCCCGCCTGGTCTGGTCGCAGGCGCAGCATAAGCCACAGAGCTACCTCGCGAGGCTGTCGCCGCGGCAGATCCCACGCAACGCCCTCAACGCCGTGCTGGGCTCCTGCGTGGTCAGCACCTTGTGTATCTATTTTCTCGATATCAATCTGGACGCGCTGATCGTCTATGCCAACGGCATTTTCATCATGATCTATCTGCTGTGCATGCTGGCGGGCTGTCGTTTGCTGCGCGGGCGCTATCGGCTGCTGGCGGCGGTGGGCAGCATTCTCTGTCTGCTGCTGCTGGCGATGGTCGGCTGGAAGAGTCTGTACGCGCTGGTGATGCTGGCGGTGCTGTGGTTGTTTTTACCGAGACGTAAGCTGGCGACAGGAAGCGCATAGGCGCAAAAAGAAAGCGGCCCGGTCGCGTCTGCAGACCGGGCCGATAAACGTTAATCGCGGCGATCGTCCTTGTGGTCCAGACGGTCGCGCTGTTCATCCTTGCGCTGGTATTCCCCTTCGAAGATCTCTCCGCCGCCAGTCCCGGCGCTAAAGCCGCCACCCGGCATCCGGCTGAAGCGCAAATGCGGCATCAGCTTCATCGTCAGGTGCTTCTGCACCGGGGGCAAAAGCAGCAGCAGGCCGAGGAAGTCGGTAAAGAACCCCGGGATCAACAGCAGCAGGCCAGCGATAATCAGCGAGACGCTCTTGATCATCTCCGCCGCCGGGCTCTCGCCCGCGGCCATCTTCTGCTGCATCAGCAGGAAGTTTTTGAAGCCCTGGTTGCGCACCAGCGACATCCCCACCACCGAGCTAAAGATCACCAGGATCAGCGTCATAAAGACGCCCAGCACGTGCGCGACCTGGATAAAGATCGATATCTCAATGTAAACGTAAAGAAAAAAGGCAATAAACGGAATCCAACGCACCGGCGTCTCCTTCATCGACAGGCGCCGAATTCGGCCCCCGTAGTCATCAATTTGCTGATCGCATCCCATTAAGATGGGGATGCTGAGCGGCTTTTCAATCAGCGGAAATGCTTATTTTTTCCAGGAATAGGAAAGCGGTGACCCATTTCACAGATTAATAAATCTTCTCACACCCGCGATGTAATAAGTGATCAAGCTTACTGATATTCGCTATCATCAGCATATGATCTTGGGCACCGGGCCGGTTAAGGAAATAATCGTCGGCCAGAAAATATACTGAATCCTGGATATTCTGTGTATTTGGTGAATTCATTGGCAGCTTGAAAAGAAGGTTCACATGTTAAACAACATTCGTATCGAAGAAGATCTGTTGGGCACCAGGGAAGTTCCCGCGGACGCTTACTACGGCGTTCATACTCTGCGAGCGATTGAAAACTTCTACATTAGCAACAGCAAAATCAGCGACATACCAGAATTCGTGCGCGGCATGGTGATGGTGAAGAAAGCCGCCGCGCTGGCGAACAAGGAGCTGCAGACCATTCCCAAAAGCGCGGCAAATGCGATTATCGCCGCCTGTGACGAAGTCCTGAATAACGGCAAATGCATGGACCAGTTCCCGGTCGATGTCTTCCAGGGCGGGGCCGGCACCTCCGTAAACATGAACACCAACGAAGTCCTGGCAAACATCGGCCTCGAGCTGATGGGCCACCAGAAAGGCGAATACCAGTACCTGAACCCAAACGATCACGTCAACAAATGCCAGTCCACCAACGATGCCTACCCGACCGGGTTCCGCATTGCGGTGTATGCCTCTATCCTCAAGTTAATCGATGCGATTAAGCAGCTGGGCGAAGGTTTCCAGGCGAAAGCCGAGGAGTTCCAGGACATCCTCAAGATGGGCCGCACCCAGCTGCAGGACGCAGTGCCGATGACCCTCGGTCAGGAGTTCCATGCCTTCAATGTGCTGCTCAATGAAGAGACCAAAAGCATTCTGCGCACCGCGGAGCTGCTGCTGGAAGTGAACCTTGGCGCAACCGCCATCGGCACACGCCTCAACACCCCGGACGGTTATCAACAGCTGGCGGTGCAGAAGCTGGCGGAAGTGAGCAACTTACCGGTCGTTCCGGCGGAAGATCTGATTGAAGCCACCTCGGACTGCGGGGCGTACGTCATGGTTCACAGCTCGCTGAAACGCCTGGCGGTGAAACTGTCCAAGATCTGTAACGACCTGCGCCTGCTCTCTTCCGGACCGCGCGCGGGCCTCAACGAAATTAACCTGCCTGAGCTGCAGGCTGGCTCTTCTATTATGCCGGCGAAGGTTAACCCGGTGGTGCCGGAGGTGGTCAACCAGGTCTGCTTTAAAGTGATCGGCAACGACACCACGGTGACCATGGCCTCAGAAGCCGGGCAGCTGCAGCTGAACGTGATGGAACCGGTGATCGGCCAGGCGATGTTCGAGTCTATCCACATTCTGACCAACGCCTGCTACAACCTGCTGGAGAAATGCGTCAACGGCATTACCGCCAACAAAGCGGTGTGCGAAGGTTACGTCTATAACTCCATCGGCATCGTCACCTACCTCAACCCGTTTATCGGCCACCACAATGGCGATATCGTCGGCAAGATCTGCGCCGAAACCGGGAAGAGCGTGCGGGAAGTGGTGCTGGAACGTGGGCTGCTGACGGCGGCGGAGTTGGATGACATTTTCTCCGCGCAAAACCTGATGCATCCCGCTTATAAAGCGAAGCGTTATACCGATGAAAGCGAACAGTAATCTTTCCGGATAGTCATTCAAAGGCATGTCAGCGATGACATGCCTTTTTGCTTTTTAGTTTTACTAAAATACAACAATCCAATATCAACTTGTTAAAAAACAAGGAAGGCATATATGTTTGGTGCAGAACTGGTTATTGTCCTGCTGGCGATTTATCTCGGCGCCCGGCTCGGCGGCATCGGTATCGGCTTTGCCGGTGGCCTTGGCGTCCTTGTCCTGACGCTTATTTTTCAAATTAAACCGGGTGCGATCCCCTTCGACGTTATTGAAATCATTATGGCGGTGATTGCCGCTATCGCCGCCATGCAGGTCGCAGGCGGAATGGATTACCTGGTCAGCCTCGCCGAACGGATGCTGCGTCGCCACCCGAAATATATTACCTTCCTTGCCCCGCTGGTGACCTGGTTTATGACCGTGCTCGCCGGTACTGGCCATACCGCCTTCTCCACGCTGCCGGTGATCACCGAAGTGGCCAAAGAGCAAGGCATCCGTCCGTCCCGTCCGCTGTCGATTGCGGTGGTGGCCTCCCAGATAGCGATCACCGCTTCGCCCATCTCCGCCGCGGTGGTGTTCTTTGCCGGGATCCTGGAGCCGCTGGGCGTTAGCTACCTGATGCTGCTGGCCATCTGTATTCCGGTCACCCTGCTGGCGGTGATGCTCACCGCTATCGTCTGCAATTTTCTCGGCTGCGAACTGAAAGACGACCCGGTTTACCAGGAGCGGCTGGCCAAGGGTGAGGTCAGACTGCGCGGCAGCCAGGTGTTTGAGCTGAAGCCGCACGCCAAACGTTCCGTTCTGCTGTTTCTGATCGGCATCGTAGCGGTGATGTTCTACGCCACGGCCATCAGCGATACCGTCGGTCTGATCAAAAACCCGGTACTACCGCGTAACGAGGCGATCGTGGTGTTTATGCTGACCATCGCCACGCTGATCAGCATCACCTGCAAAATCGACACCGGCGAAGTGCTCAATGCCAGCACCTTTAAGTCCGGAATGAGCGCCTGCGTCTGCGTGCTCGGCGTCGCCTGGCTGGGGGATACCTTCGTTAAAGCGCATATCAGCGATATCCAGGCCGTGGCCGGCGACCTGCTGCATAACTACCCGTGGCTGCTGGCGGTGGTGCTGTTCTTTGCCGCCACGCTGCTCTACTCGCAGGCGGCCACCACCAAAGCGCTGATGCCCGCCGCGCTGATGCTGGGCGTGAGCCCTCTCACTGCCATCGCCTCGTTTGCCGCCGTCTCCGCCCTTTTCGTTCTGCCGACCTACCCCACCCTGCTGGCGGCGGTCGAAATGGATGACACCGGCTCCACCCGCATCGGTAAATACGTCTTCAACCACGCCTTCCTGATCCCCGGCGTCATCGCCATTACGCTGTGCGTGATCCTCGGGTTTATTTTTGGCGGCATCATGCTGTAAATCTCTTCAAATTCGGGCCAGATCCTGGCCCGTTTCGTTAATCCTCCCCACCTTGCGTGCTATAGTGCCTCTTTTCGCTGATACGAGGTTCATGATGACTACGCCTGATGCTGTTGTTGTGCTCTGTACCGCGCCGGATGAAGCGACCGCCCAGGATCTGGCGGCAAAAGCGCTGGCCGAAAAGCTGGCCGCCTGCGCCACGCTCCTGCCGGGCGCCACCTCGCTCTATTACTGGGAAGGGAAGCTGGAGCAGGAGTATGAAGTTCAGATGCTGCTCAAAACCGATCTTGCCCATCAGCAAGCGCTGCTGGACTGCCTGAAGTCTCACCACCCGTATCAAACCCCTGAACTGCTGGTTCTGCCCGTCACGTATGGAGACAACGATTACCTCTCATGGCTTACCGCATCTTTACGCTGATCCTGCTGCTGTGCAGCGCGTCAGCCACCGCCGGGTTATTCGACGCGCCGGGGCGCTCGAACTTCGTGCCTGCTGACCAGGCCTTCGCCTTTGACTTTCAGCAGCAACAGCATGACCTCAACCTGAGCTGGCAAATCAAGGATGGTTACTATCTTTATCGTCAACAGTTTACCTTCCGCGCCGCCGGGGCGACGATCGCCGAACCGGCGCTGCCGGCGGGCGAGTGGCATGAGGATGAGTTTTACGGCAAAAGCGAGATCTTTCGTCAGCGCCTGACCGTCCCGGTCACGGTGAAGCAGGCGGACAAAGACGCCACCCTCACCGTCACCTGGCAGGGCTGCGCCGATGCCGGATTCTGTTATCCGCCGGAGACCAAAGTGATCCCGCTGAGCGCCGTGCTGGCGGCTTCGGCAGATGGCCGGGCGACCACCATTGCCCCTGCGCCGCCGGCGAGCAGCCGTCCGGCGTTCAACCCGCCGCTGCCGGTTGAGCCGCGTCCGGTCCCGGAGGTCGCCACTTCACCTGCGCCTGCCTCAGCGCCGCCCGCTGACGCCCCCGCCCGCCTGCCTTTCACCGCCCTGTGGGCGCTGCTGATAGGCATTGGTATCGCCTTCACCCCCTGCGTGCTGCCGATGTATCCGCTGATTTCCGGCATCGTGCTGGGCGGCAAACAGCGGCTTTCCACCGCGCGCGCCCTGCTGCTGGCCTTTATTTATGTCCAGGGGATGGCCTTAACCTATACCGCGCTGGGGCTGGTGGTAGCCGCCGCCGGGCTGCAGTTCCAGGCGGCCCTGCAGCACCCGTATGTGCTGGTGGGTCTGTCGGCAGTCTTTATACTGCTGGCGCTCTCCATGTTCGGCCTGTTCACGCTACAGCTGCCCTCCTCGCTGCAGACGCGGCTGGCGCTGCTCAGCAATAAGCGCCAGGGCGGCTCGCCCGGCGGAGTCTTTGCGATGGGCGCTATTGCCGGGCTGATCTGCTCCCCCTGCACCACTGCGCCGCTGAGCGCCATCCTGTTATATATCGCCCAGAGCGGTAATCTGTGGCTGGGCGGCGGCACGCTGTACCTCTACGCGCTGGGCATGGGCCTGCCGTTGATTCTCGTCACCGTGTTTGGCAACCGTCTGCTGCCGAAGAGCGGCCCGTGGATGAGCCATGTGAAGACCGCCTTCGGATTCGTGATCCTGGCTCTGCCCGTTTTCCTGCTGGAGCGCATCCTTGGCGACCAGTGGGGATTACGTCTGTGGTCAATGCTTGGCGTCGCCTTCTTCAGCTGGGCGTTTATCACCTCGCTGGGCGCGACCCGGTCGTGGATGCGGCTGGCGCAAATCATTCTTCTTGCCGCCGCGCTGGTCAGCGCCCGTCCGCTGCAGGACTGGGCGTTTGGCGCCCCGGCGCTCGAGCAGCAGGCGCATCTGGCCTTCACCCGCGTCAGCTCGGTAACCGAGCTTGATCGGGCGCTGGCGCAGGCAAAAGGCCAGCCGGTGATGCTCGATCTCTACGCCGACTGGTGTGTAGCCTGCAAAGAGTTTGAAAAATACACCTTTCGTTCACCTGACGTGCAGCAGGCGCTGAAAGGCGTCGTGTTATTACAGGTTGATGTGACAAAAAACAGTCCGCAAGACGCCGCGCTGCTGAAGCGCCTGCAGGTGCTCGGTCTGCCGACGATCCTGTTCTTCAACGCGCAGGGCCAGGAACAACCCGACCGGCGGGTCACCGGCTTTATGGATGCTGCGGCATTCAGCGCCCATTTGCGCGATTGGCAAGCGTGAGCGACACTTTAGGAGGAAAGATGGAGGAGAACACCGTGCTACGTGAAGACGTCCTGGCAGAAGCCATTAAAATTCTTGAAATTGAAGGTATCGCCAACACGTCGCTGGAGATGGTCGCTGAGCGCGTGTCCTGTCCGACGAGCGACCTGAAACGCTTCTGGCCCGATCGCGAAGCGCTGCTCTACGACGCGCTTCGCTATCTGAGCCACCAGGTGGATGCCTGGCGCCGTCAGCTGCTGCTGGACGACACCTTAAGCGCAGAGCAAAAGCTGCTGGCGCGCTATAGCGCGCTTACCACCTGCGTCAGCAACCAGCGCTACCCCGGCTGTTTATTTATCGCCGCCTGCACCTTCTATCCGGATGCCCAGCACCCGATCCACCAGCTGGCGGAACAGCAGAAGCAGGCTTCGCTGGCCTACACCCATGAGCTGCTGACCCAGCTGGAGGTGGATGATCCGGAAATGGTCGCCAAGCAGATGGAGCTGATTGTCGAGGGCTGTCTGAGCCGTCTGCTGATCAAGCGTAGCCAGACGGATGTCGATACGGCGCGGCGGCTGGCAGAAGATATTCTGCGCTTCGCCCAGTGCCGTATGGGCGGGGCCTTAACCTGATTCTGATATCCTAACCGCCACGTCGCGCCTATAATTTCCCCCTCACTGATTGCTGACAGGGATTGATATGCGCGCGTTCTTCTGGGCTGCCTGGCTGGGGCTGTGCTCCACACCTCTGCTGGCGGCGCCCCTGCAAGGTTTTTCCTTTGCGCAAAAAGACTGGGAGCTCGCCTGCGATAACACTGGCACCTGCCGGGCGGCGGGTTACGGCGCCCGCATGGGCGAGGTCAGCGTGCTGTTGACCCGCAACGCCGGCAGCGAACAGCACCTCACCGCCACGGTCACCTTCGCGCAGATCGAACACGATATCCCCGCCGACTCCACCGCCAGCCTGCTGATCGACGACCGGGACCTCGGCTCGCTGGATGCCGTGGATGACAGCCACTTCCGTCTGGACAGCGATCAGACCTCCGCCGTGCTGCAGGCCCTGGCGAACCAGCGCAAAATTGAATTCACGCTTAACGGCCAGCACCTGCCGCTTTCCAGCGCCGGCAGCCGCGAGGTGCTGAGTAAAATGGATGCGTTTCAGCGACGAACCGGCACCGCCGACGCGCTGCTGGATAAAGGCAACGCGGGCGACGATGCCATTTTGCCCGCTGCCCCCGCCCAGGAAATCATCGCCGCGCCGGTGATCCACAACGCGCAACCTGTACCGCTGAGCATGCTCCAGCGCCAGAAGCTGTTGCCCGCCCTGACGCCGCTGCTGAACCAGCGCTGTGAAGACTGGCAGAACCCGGCCATTCCGGCGGCAGAGCGCCAGATCACCCTCACCGCGCTGGATAAAACCCATTCGCTGGCGCAGGCGCTCTGCTGGCGAGCGCCCTATAACGATGGCTATGCCCTGTGGCTGGTCGATAACGCCCAGTTGAGCAAACCGCGGCTGCTCACTACCGAGGCCTCCAGCTACGCCAACGGCACGCTGGTCTTCCTGCACAAAGAGCGGGGCATGGCCGACTGCGTAACCGGCGAGACGCGCGTCTGGGAGGGTAAAACCTTCGTTCCCAGCCTGAAGTACAGCACCGGTATGTGCCGGGAAATCACCCCGGGCGGCACCTGGATGCTGCCGACCTTTGTCAGCCAGGTGATCCCGAAGCAGCAGAAAGAAGCGGATAACCTGGCCCTGCGAACGCTGTACAACGCGGTGCTGAAAGCGCAAAAAAGCGATCCGGAACTGGCGCTGAACCGGGTCGCCGAGCAGTTTCCGTTAACCGGCCATATTACCGACTTCACGCTCACTTACGCCGATGACAGCCTGGTGACGACCAGCAAACCGTCCCCGGATATCAGCGATGACGAGTGGCAGGCGTTTCTGCGCTCCGCAATTAGCGCAGATTCAGAAAACGGTAAAGTCAACTTTACGCTTATCGACCTCGACGGCGACGGCAAACGCGATCTGATCATCGACAGCTACGTGGGCGGCACCGGGCTCTTCAGCTACACCGGGGTACTCCGGCGCGGCGATGATGATTTTGCCGCCGTCAACGATAGCGACAGTGATAACGGCGAAGATTTCGATGCCGGGGTGCCCGGCGCCCTCTTTTCGATCAATGGCCGCGGGGCTAACCAATGGAACCACTGGGTCAAAATCAACGGCCAGGTCTATGCCCTGTGGTACAACGGCCAGTTTGGCGAAGATAATCTCTATCTGCTGCGCCCGTTCAGCACCGCCAGCCAGACGCCCGCGGTGACGGTTCGCTATCGCTATACGCTGAACAGCATCCGCTCCCCGGAGAAAGACCAACCGCTGACCCCCAGCCTGAGCGACGGCGATAAAGCGGATCTGCTGCGCTCGCTGGAGGTGATGCAGGGCAACCTGCTGAAAGACAAACCCGCCAGCGACAACGATGCGCCGATCTGCCCCATTCCGCCCGGCGCCTCCGCCGACGAGGCGGACAACTATTACAGCGGCGTTGCCGTTAACTATATCTATGAGACGGTGGCCTATATTCCGGTCTGGCTGAACGGAAAATGTTATATCGGCACTATTTTCAGCCATCATGGCGCCTATCGTCACGGTGTGGATGCGGAAATTACGCTGAGCTCGCCGCGGGAAGATGAAGAGGTCATTGGTGATTACCTGATCTCCGGGTTGCGCCACGTTATCTCCGTCACCAGCGGCTGGAAAAGCCGTGAAGGCGATAACGGCATGCAGTGATATTGAGTCAAAATGCGCCTTTGAACGCGGAATTGCCGCAAAGATAAGCAATCGACAAGTAATTTAAGAAATTTGGTTGACGGGGTGGGCGGATTACGGTTTAATGCGCCCCGTTGCCCGGATAGCTCAGTCGGTAGAGCAGGGGATTGAAAATCCCCGTGTCCTTGGTTCGATTCCGAGTCCGGGCACCACTTATTCAGAGAACCCAGCCTATGGCTGGGTTTTTGCTTTTCTACATCCGGACTCTTCATCGAACTGCGTTCGATTATTCGCCGCACAGCGGCTCACCCCTTCGGGGCCAGCGCGACACGCGCGCTGTTCAACGCCTGCGGCGTTAGTCCGAGTCCGGGCACCACTTATTCAGAGAACCCAGCCTATGGCTGGGTTTTTGCTTTTCTACATCCGGACTTTTTCATCGAACTCCACTCTATGATCCCCTGCCCGGCGGCGCTGCGCTTGCGCGGGCCTACGCTGTTTGAGCCTGCGGGAGGAGCCGTAGGCCGGATAAGGCATTGATGCCGCCATCCGGCATAACCGCGGGTACGGCGTCTGATGTATATCGCCCGGCGACGCTGCGCTTGCGCGGGCCTGCGCTGTTTGAGCCTGCGGGAGGACCCGTAGGCCGGATAAGGCATTTATGCCGCCATCCGGCACAACCGCGGGTACGGCGTCTGATGTATATCGCCCGGCGGCGCTGCGCTTGCGCGGGCCTACGCTGTTTGAACCTGTGGGAGGACCCGTAGGCCGGATAAGGCATTTATGCCGCCACCCGGCACAACCGCGGGTACGGCGTCTGATGTATATCGCCCGGCGACGCTGCGCTTGCGCGGGCCTGGGGGTCAATGAAACGTCTGCGCAAACGCAGTGAAGAAAGGTATTACTCGGCGGCGGTTTTTCCTTTGCCGGGCAGCCTGAACGCTTCGCCATAGGGCTTCGCAATGCCCATGCGATACTGCGTCTCCTTTGCCGCCTGGTGGAGATCAGCGAACTCCTCTTTCGGCGCCGGCGGACGTTGCGCCTTTTTCAGACACTGATTGCGATGATGACGGATCCACTCTCGGTCCTCATCGTCCAGGCAACGCTGCATCACCTCAATCCATCTGGATGCCGCCCGACGGTAGAACCCACAGGCTTCTAACCGCTCCGCAATACTGTCCCTTATTCTCATCCACCTCGCTCCTCTGATGCTTTCACGATATCTCATGGTATTCCGACGCGTGAGTCGGAATACCATGGTAGAGTTAATTTATGACAAAACTATTCCTCTGCGGCGCAAGGAATATAATCATTATAATAATCGCTGTGCATAGCAAACCGCCATGGCGGTAATTACTTCCAAAGAGCTCCGGAATTATATGCCGGGCGCCGCCCTGGATACCGACTGGTATCGACGGTTGTACCTATCAATATCTATTTAATTTATTACATTTCCATCGTCACATACCTTGCGATATCACCTGTTCCCTGTACAACCACGCCTTATGGCGATCGACCGGACTGGTCCAGCAGTTTATTTTTGAAGATAAATAAGCAGGCTTCATTAAAATTATCTAACCCCAGTCGCTCATAAAGCGCGGTCCGCTTGCGGTAAAGGCCTTTTAGCGAAGTATTCAGATTCACCGCCACCTCCTCCATTGTCATCCCCGACCCAAGAAAACGCAGCATCAGCTGCTCTGTCATACTTAAGCGCAGATTGTCGAACCACTCTTTGGTCAGCCGCTTGCTCTTCATCTCCAGAAAAAGTCCAAATAAGGTCGCCATATCAGCGGGTGATAATGACATGTTTAAAAACGATTTCAGACTGAGTAAATGCTCTTCCCGATGGCGCATATCGAGGACAATACAGCATATTCGCTTTCTGGATTGTGCCGCCTCCATGACCAGATAATCGTAATGACAAAGCGGCGAACGGCTATCAACCAGCAGAGAGAGTTCATCAACCTCATTATCTAAAATCGTTTTTCCGCTAGAATCTAACTGAATGATATCAGGAAAGAAATTCTTAACTCCTTGAAAAAGATAGTGATCCTGGGTAACTAATATCATTGAATTTGCCACAAGTCTTCCCTTTAACATTTAATCAACAAATTCTCGTCAACCAGACGTTTTCCTTGCCCCTGGGGAACGCTCCGCATGGCGTTAAAAATAACGAGATCTGTGATTTATCATTAGCGCGGCATCTGAATCTGGCTGTGAAAAACCTCCCTGGGTGCGGACAGAAAATAAACGGATTAATTATAAATAAAAAAATCCCACAGAAAAGATGCTTTTTTTGCTATTGAGAATTTTTGTCAGAAATCATCTTAAATATCCATGAAAAACCTTTCTCTTCACTGCAATATAAGCCACCCAACAAAATTAAAACAAAATTTCAGCCAACTTCATTTTTTATTTATTTCAGTAAGTTAAAGGAACTCGCTTCAACATGGCGATTCGAATCAAACCATTTTTACAGATTTATCTTAAAACGCAGTTCGTCATTTAACCATATTTATCCGCTGCGGTATCGGGTATAAATTATCCATTCAATTATCCACAGGAGATATGTTTATTACTTTGCAATAAGTCATTCACCCGCAGTGCCAGTCAGCTAAATGGGACCATCCTCATCCTTTAACTCACCGTCAAAGGACGGTCGTGTTGTGCAATGGATTCTTGATGAACATATGGCAAATAGAAATGGAAAGATCACCTTATTCAAATACGTTATTGTTTAATCGCAACACGAAACTCTCGCTGTCAATCGGTGTGCTTTTGCTCTTCCCGACGCTGGTTCAGGGAGCGGACTCGCTCTATGACCAGCAGATCCTGCAAGCGCGTCAAGGCCAGTACGCCCCCTTTCTCTCATATCTTCAGCAATACCAGCTGCGGCATGCCTTAACCCCTTCTCAGGTTGCAGACTGGCTGCAGGTAGCCCTCTGGGCCGGCCAGGACGACGAGGTGGTGAAAGTCTGGCGACGCTATCAGGTCTATATGCCGCTTCCCGCACGGGGCACCGCCGCCGCGGCGCAGGCGATGCGCAACCAGAAACAGTGGCAAGCCTCGCTCCTCCTCTGGCAGCAGGCTCTCAGCCAGGCCCCCGACAGTGACGACTATCGTATCGGCTATATCAAGACGCTGGCCGATGCCCGCAAGGACGGCGAGGCGCTCAGAGAAGCGCGTCGCCTGGTGGCGGAGCAGGCGAGCATTGCCCACCTGCAGACCCTCTCTTATGTCTACCTGCGGCTTGGCAAGAGCTGGGACCAGCTGCTGGTGGACACGCAGATCCTCGATCGCGAACCGCAGAATAAAGCCGCGCTGGCGAGCCTGATGGCGACCCTGACCCGCAACCGGATCGACTCCCCCGCCCTCGGCCTCGCGAATAACGTCGAACTGACGCCCGCGGAAAAGCGCAACCTGCAGCTGAACGCCGCCGCCGAACTGGTGCGCCTTGCCGATACACCTTCCCGTGAAGAAAAGGCGCGTTACGCGCTGGCCCGCACGGCGCTGGCGCAATACGACGCGATGATCGCCGCCTGGCGTCCCGACCCGCAGGCCGCCCCGGACATCACCCGGGCGCGCATTGACCGTCTGGGCGCGCTGTACGCCAACGCAGACTACGCGCAGGTTATCCGCGAATACCAAAGCCTGATGGCGCAGCAGCAGGCGGTTCCCGACTGGGCCATCGGCTGGGTTATCTCCTCTTATATCGCGCTTAAGCAGATTGAGCCTGCGTTGACGCTTATTCATCAGCATCCCTCGTGGCTGACGAGCCAACAGAATGAAGAACATGAGCTTTTCTTCGCCCTGCTGGACACCGCTCAGTACCCGGCGGCGCAACGGTATGTCGCCCGACTCACCCGGAATGCGCCCTATATCCGTCATCTCTACGGCTCGCCGACACCCCAGCCGAACGACGACTGGCTCACCGCGCAGTCGCTTAACGTGCACTATCTCTCCGCCACCAACGCCCTGCCGCAGGCCGAAGCCCGCATGCAGCGCCTGGCGGCGACGGCCCCCGGCAACCAGGGGCTGCAGATCGACTATGCCGCCCTGCTGCAGGACAGAGGGCTGCCGCGGGCAGCCGAACGCCAGCTGAAAGCGGCGGAAGCCCTGGAGCCCGCCAGCCTGCAGCTGGAGCGCCAACAGGCCTGGGTCGCCCTCGATCTGCAGGAGTGGCGGCAGATGGATCTGCTGACCGACGACGTTATCGCCCGCTCGCCACGGGATCTGAATACCCAGCGCCTGGCCAGAGCCCGCGACATCCATCATTTCTCCGAGCTGCGCCTGAGCGTCGGCAAAGGGCTGCATTCCGACAACCCGGTGAGCGGTACCCACGACCTCAGTTTTGAGACGGCGATCTACAGCCCGCCGATAGCCGACAGCTGGCGATTGTTCGGCGGCCACCGCTTTGCCCAAGGCAATTTTGAAGAGGGGAAAGGCAGCCGTCGCCAGCTGTTCGCCGGTATTGAATGGCGTCCGCGCGACGCCTGGGGAGAACTTGAACTCTCCAGCGTCAATTTTCACGGCGAGAATAAGCCCGGCGTCCGCCTCTCCGCCGCGCACGATGTCAACGATCGCTGGCAGCTGGGCGGCGAGCTGGAGCGGATTTCGCAGCAGACGCCGCTGCGCGCGTTACGCAACGGCGTCAGCGCCAACCGCGGCGAAGGCTGGCTGCGCTGGTATCAAAACGAGCGCCGGGAGTACCGCGTCAGCGCGGCCGCCAGCCGCTTTACCGACCACAACCGTCGTCAGGAGTACACCCTCTCCGGTAAAGAGCGCCTCTGGCAGACCCCGTGGCTAACGCTGGATCTGCAGCCCGGTCTGTCGGCCAGCGCCAATAGCCGCACCGACACCGCGTATTACAGTCCGGCCCGCGACCTCGCGGCCACCGCGGCGCTGGCGGTCGATCACACGCTTTACCAGCGGTATGACACCGTCTGGAGTCAGCAGCTACTCGCCGGCGGCGGCAGCTACTGGCAAAAAAATCACGCCGCCAGCGCGATAACGACGCTGGGCTACGGACAGCGTCTGCGCTGGAACAACCTCGTCGACGCCGGGGTGATGCTGAACTGGGACAAACGCCCCTACGACGGTAAACGTGAAAACAACCTCGCTATCACTGTTGATGCAAACATACGGTTTTAAGGATGACCATGCTGAACACGACCCTGCGCAACGGCCTGATGCTTCTCGGCTGGCTGTGCCTTATCTTCAGCGTGCGTGCTGAGGAGGTCCCCTTCCTCGCCCCGCAGCAACGACCCCAGCTGGAGGCCAATAACCCCTGGCCGGCGGATCGCTTTCTGGTGCTGGCCTATCATGACGTCGAAGACGACGCCGCCGACCAGCGTTACCTTTCGGTGCGTACCAGCGCGCTTAATGAGCAGATCGCCTGGCTGCTGCATCACGGCTACCATGCCGTGAGCGTTCAGGACATTCTGGACGCGCATCATGGCCTTAAGCCGCTGCCGCCTAAGGCTTTTCTTCTCAGCTTCGACGATGGCTATAGCAGTTTTTATACTCGCGTCTGGCCGCTGCTTAAAGCCTGGAACGTTCCGGCGCTGTGGGCGCCGGTGGGCAGCTGGGTGGACACCCCCGCCAACCAGCCCGTTAATTTTGGCGGCCTGATGACGCCGCGCGATCGCTTCGCCACCTGGGAGATGGTGCGCGAGCTTAGTCGCTCGCCGCTGGTGGAGATCGGCGCGCACACCTGGGCCTCGCACTACGGCCTGCCGGCCAATCCGCAGGGCAGCCGCGAGCCCGCCGCCGCTAACCGCGGCTGGGATAAAACCACCGGCCGCTATGAAAGCGACGCGCAGTTTACCCGGCGAATGGCCGATGACGTGCAGAAAGTGACGGCGAAAATCCACGACGTCGCCGGGAAAGCGCCGCGCGCCTGGGTGTGGCCCTACGGCGCCGCCAGCGGCAGCACCCTGGCCATCGCCAAACAGCAGGGGTATCAACTGGCGTTTACGCTGAACGACGGCCTGGGCAACGTGAAGGATCTGGATAATATTCCGCGCATGCTGATCGCCGGTAACCCGTCGATCAAGGCCTTTGCCAACGCCGTAACCCAGATTCAGGAAGCCGATCCTGTTCGGGTGATGCATGTGGATCTGGACTATGTCTATGACCCCAATCCCGTCCAGCAGGCAAAGAATATCGATAAGCTGGTGCAGCGCGTCTATGACATGAAAATCAGTCACGTCTTTCTGCAGGCCTTCTCCGACCCGCAGGGTGACGGCACGGTCAAGTCGCTCTATTTCCCCAACCGCTGGCTGCCGATGCGCGCCGACCTGTTTAATTTCGTCTCCTGGCAGCTACAGACCCGCGGCGGGGTGAAGGTTTATGCCTGGATGCCGGTGCTGGCCTTCGATCTCTCGTCCGATCTGCCGCGCGTTCAGCGCTGGGATCCGCAAACCGGGAAGGCGTTACTTGCCCGTCAGCCCTATGTCCGCCTGTCACCCTGGGATCCCCGGGTTCGCCAGCAGATCACCGACATCTATGAGGATCTGGCCCGACACGCCAGCTTCAGCGGGATTCTGTTCCACGACGACGCCGTGCTGACCGATTTTGAAGACGTGAGCCCGGAGGCGGTCGCCGCCTGGCGGCAGAGTGGCCTGGCGCACGATGCCGGCCCGGTGCCCCAAAGTCCGCAAGAGCGCCAGGCATGGATGCGTTTCAAAAGCCAAACCCTGACCCGCTTCACTCTGCAGCTGCGCCAGTCGGTGCAGGCCATCCGCGGCCCGCAGGTAAAAACGGCGCGTAATCTCTTCGCCCTGCCGATCCTTGAGCCGCAGAGCGAAGCCTGGTTTGCGCAAAATCTGGATGACTTCCTTGCCGCCTATGACTGGACGGTCCCCATGGCGATGCCGCTGATGGAGTCCGTGCCGATTGACGCCAGCCAGGCCTGGCTGACGCGGCTGGTGCAGGCCGTCGCCCGCCGCCCGGGCGCGCTGAAGAAAACCATCTTTGAGCTACAGGCCAGAGACTGGAACCGACGCCAACGCAACGCCATTCCCGACCAACAGCTGGCGGACTGGATGCATTTGCTGCGGCTAAACGGCGTCAAAAATTACGGCTACTACCCAGACGATTTCATTAACAATCAGCCAGATATCTCCCGTATCAGACCGCAATTTTCTTCCTGGTGGTACCCTGACCATGACTGATCGCATTATCGCATTGTGCATTTTATGCCTCGTTTTCGGGCTGCCGTTAGGCGTCGCAGCGGCGTTTACCGGCGAGCTTATCCTCGACTTTGTCTTTTTCTGGCCGCTGTTTATGTCGGTACTATGGATAACCGGGGGTTTGTACTTCTGGTTCCAGCTGGAGCGCCACTGGCCGTGGGGGGAGGATACCCCGCCGCCGTCGCTGCCGGGCAATCCGCTGATCTCGATCCTGATCCCCTGCTTTAACGAGGAGAAAAACGCCCGGGAGACCATCAGCGCGGCGCTGGCCCAGCGTTACGCCAACCTCGAAGTGATCGCGATTAACGACGGCTCTTCGGACAACACCGCCCAGGTGCTGCAGCAATTGGCGCAGGAGGAGCCAAGGCTGCGGGTGATCCACCTGGCCGCCAATCAGGGAAAAGCGGTGGCGCTCAAAGCGGGCGCCGCCGCCGCGCGCGGCGATCTGCTGGTCTGCATCGATGGCGACGCCCTGCTGGACCGGGATACCGCGGCCTGGCTGGTCGCCCCGCTGATCCACTACCCGCACGTCGGGGCGGTCACCGGCAATCCGCGGATCCGCACCCGATCCACGCTGATCGGCCGCATTCAGGTAGGGGAGTTCTCGTCGATCATTGGCCTTATCAAGCGGACGCAGCGGATCTATGGCCGGGTCTTTACTGTCTCCGGCGTGATCGCCGCCTTCCGGCGTCAGGCCCTGGCGGACGTCGGCTACTGGAGCCCGGATATGATCACTGAAGATATTGATATCAGCTGGAAGCTTCAGCTCCGCCACTGGGACATCTTTTTCGAGCCGCGGGCGCTGTGCTGGATCCTGATGCCTGAGACCCTAAAAGGGTTATGGAAGCAGCGTCTGCGCTGGGCCCAGGGCGGGGCCGAAGTCTTTCTGGTCAACCTGCGCCGCCTGTTTCACTGGCAGCATCATCGGATGTGGCCGCTGTTTCTGGAGTATGCCTGCTCCACGCTGTGGGCCTTTGCCTACGCGGTCACCATCCTGCTGTTTATCCTCAGCCGCCTGATGCCATTGCCGGACAACCTGACAGTGCACAGCCTGTTTCCGCCTGAGTTCACCGGCATGCTGCTCGGCCTGATGTGCCTGCTGCAGTTCGTCGCCAGCCTGTATATCGAACGGCGCTATGAGAAAAAGGTCGCCAAATCCCTGTTCTGGGTGATCTGGTTCCCGATGGTTTACTGGATGATCGGCCTGCTGACCACGCTGGTCGCTTTTCCGAAAGTGATGTTGAAACGTCAACGTTCCCGCGCGCGCTGGGTGAGCCCGGACCGGGGAAAAGGAAGCCTGCGATGAATGAAAATACGCTCATCTTAACCGAACACCGCGTGCTGCCCCGGCTGGTGGACGCCGGCTTAACGCTGCTGGCCTGGCTCGGTTTTCTGTTCTTTCTCTACGCCAATTTGCTGATGCAGTTCATCGCGCCGCCCTCCCCGCGCTGGTCATCGTTGATGGACTCCCTGAATACGGCGCTGTTGTATTTATTGATTGCCGCGCTGAACGGCTGGTTGCTGATCCTCTGGTACCACTATAACCGACGCCGCGCCCATACCCGGCGTCACACCGCGGTGCTTACCCTGCGAGATGAGGAGCTGGCCAGCAGCTTTAACGTCGCCCCGCAGATCATCTCCGAAATGAGTCGCTATAATTTGCTGACCGTTTACCACGATCACATTGGCCAGATTATTGATTTAAAAAGCCACGCGCTGCCGCCGCCCGAGGAGAGGGATCAGGAATGATAGCAGGGCCGCCCTCGGCGGCCCTGACTGGGTAACGACGCCGCCGATCAGCCGCCGGCCTTTTTAATGGCGGCTTCGAGCGAGGCTTTATCCGCCAGCCCCGGGAAGACGGTGATGCTGGCTTCCGTGGCGCCAGTAGTCGGCATCACGATCACGCCCGGCGTGCCGCTGAGACCAATCTCCTGCGCCAGGTCGTTAATGCTCTGCAGCACCGGTTCGACGTCGGTGGCCTTCTTCGCATCAAAGCCGGCTTTCTTCGCCTGCTGCTGGATATCCGCCGTCGTCAGCTTGCCTTCGTTATGTCCGGTGGCGTAGATCCCGTTATGGTAGGCCAGATAGGCATCCGCCCCTTTCTGCTGATAGATCTGCAGGCCGGTTTTCGCTGCTTCCAGCGAGCTTTCCCAGCGGCCGCCGAAGATAGGCCACTCTTTAAAAGCGAAGCGGGTCTGCGGATGCGCTTTAATCACCTGCTCCATCACCGGCGCCAGCCGGCTGCAGTAGACGCACTGGTAGTCAAAGAACTCAATCACCGTGACTTTGCCGTTGGCCGGGCCGTAGGTCGGGGTATTTTTATCCTGGGTCAGCAAGGCGGCATTCTTCAGCACCGCCTGGGTGGCCGCGCTGGCCTGCTGCTCAGCCTGAATTTGCTGCAGTTTCTGGCTTGCCTGCAGGAGAACTTCCGGGTGGGCGACCAGGTAATCGGCGGCGATTTTGCCGATTTGCGCCTCCTGTTCCGCGGTGAAAGTCGCCGGCGCGTCAGCGGCAGAAGCCATCGCCGGCAGTAAGACAGCGCTCAGCAGGGCGACAGAGAGGTATTTCTTGTGGCCAGACATAGTGGGGATCCTTGCGATAAGTGAACAGCAGGTGAGTCTGTATGACAAAATATCACCCTTTTTCGCCGAAGCCTTGCCCGACGACGCGTTGATTCGTAACTTTATTTTTCAGGCTCAGGTTTCCCGCGCGACGGCGCGGACCGGCGCCAGTGGTCAACGCTCCCCGGGCGGAGCCCCCGGCGCAACGGCTTTTCGTGGTATTTATTTCAGGTGGTTTCTCTCGATATGTATGCGTTTCTTCAACAATGGGACATGGCGGTGATTATGCTGCAGATTGTCGCCATCGACTTACTGCTGGGCGGCGACAACGCCGTGGTGATCGCCATGGCCTGTCGCAAACTGCCGCCACAAAAACGCACCAAAGCGATCGTCATCGGCACCGTAGGCGCCATCCTGGCGCGCATCCTGCTGCTGGCGATCGCCCTGTATCTCCTGTCGCTGCCGTGGCTGAAAATAGTCGGCGCGCTGCTCCTGATGTGGATTGGCATCAGGCTGGTCAGTAATGAGGAGGACGAGAGCGAGGTTGCCAGCTCCGGCAGCCTGTGGCGCACCGCAGTCACCATCACCGTCGCCGATGTGATCATGTCGCTGGATAACGTGCTGGCGGTGGCCGCCGCAGGCAAAGGACACATTGCGCTGGTCGCCCTCGGCGTGGCGATCAGCATTCCGGTTATCGTCGCCGGCAGCAAGCTGGTGCTGGCCCTGCTCACTCGCTTTCCCGCGGTGGTGCTGCTGGGCGGGATGCTCATCGGCTGGATTGCCGGGTCAATGCTGGTCAGCGACCCTACCCTTCGCCAGCTGTTTCCCACCGCCGGCGACGGCATTGCGCGCCTGGCCGGCGCCATCGGCGCGCTACTGGTGCTGTTCGCAGGCTGGCGCCGTCGTCCGCGACCGCAGGTGAAAGACTAGCTGCGCCCACGACGCCGTTGACCCCGACGGCGTCAAGTTTCCGCCACTTTTCTTCCCCTTCAGGGCGCATTTGCCCTACGCTTTATACAGACGCCTGATCCAGGGAATATGTAACCACCGCACTGAGCATAGATGAGATAACAGCATGGAATTGAAGGATTATTATGCCATTCTCGGGGTGCAACCAACCGACGATCTGAAAACCATCAAGACCGCCTACCGCCGCCTGGCGCGCAAATACCACCCCGACGTCAGTAAAGAAAACGATGCCGAAGCCAAATTTAAGGATCTCGCCGAAGCCTGGGAAGTCCTGAAAGATGAGCAACGGCGCGCGGAATACGATCAGCTCTGGCAGCATCGCAACGATCCCGGGTTCGGTCGCCAGCAGCAGACCCACGAGCAGAGCTACAGCCAGCAGGATTTCGACGACATCTTTTCCTCCATGTTTGGCCAGCAGGCGCATCAGCGTCGCCGTCAGCACGCGTCGCGCGGCCACGACCTGGAGATCGAGGTCGCGGTGTTCCTTGAAGAGACGCTGGCTGAGCAGACCCGCACCATCAGCTATAACCTGCCGGTGTATAACGTGTTCGGCATGATCGAAAGCGAGACGCCGAAAACGCTGAATGTGAAGATCCCCGCCGGGGTGGCCGATGGACAGCGCATCCGCCTGAAAGGCCAGGGGACGCCGGGCGAAAACGGCGGGCCGAACGGCGATCTGTGGCTGGTGATCCACATCGCCCCGCACCCGCTGTTCGACATCGTGGGACATAACCTGGAGATCGTCCTGCCGCTGGCGCCGTGGGAGGCCGCGCTAGGCGCCAAAGTCACGGTGCCCACCCTGAAAGAGAGCATTCTGCTGACGGTGCCGCCGGGTAGCCAGGCAGGGCAGCGCCTGCGTATCAAGGGCAAAGGGCTGGTGAGCAAAACCCACACCGGCGATTTGTTCGCCGTTATTAAAATTGTGATGCCGCCAAAACCAGATGAAAAAGCGCGTGAGCTCTGGCAACAGCTGGCCACCACCGAAGCCAGCTTCGATCCGCGTAAGACATGGGGGAAAGCCTGATGGCTACAGTAACAGTGACGTTTACCATTACCGAATTGTGCCTGCGTACCGGGGTGTCGGAAGAGGAGCTGACGGAGATTGTCGGCTTAGGCATGATTGAACCGCACCAGCCGCAGGCGGACGCCTGGCTGTTCGACGACAGCGCGGTGACGATCGTCCATCGCGCGGTGCGCCTGCGTAACGAGCTGGAGCTGGACTGGCCGGGGATTGCGGTGGCGCTGACGCTGCTGGATGAGAACGCGCGGCTGACCCGCGAAAATCGCCTGCTGCAGCAGCGCCTGGCCCGCTTTCTCGCCCACGGATAGGGGCGACATCCCGGGTGGCGGCGTACCGT
Organism: Klebsiella sp. K5-204; assembly: GCF_030128585.1. Classification (NCBI taxonomy): domain Bacteria; kingdom Pseudomonadati; phylum Pseudomonadota; class Gammaproteobacteria; order Enterobacterales; family Enterobacteriaceae; genus Klebsiella; species Klebsiella sp. K5-204. Next base: position 128,249 of record NZ_JAKUZS010000008.1, on the reverse strand, counting down.
CTTACTGCCGGGTGGCGGCTACGCCTGACCCGGCCTACAAACTAAGCACAGCGCAAGCCGGGGAATTTCCCGGGTCGCGGCGTTCCGCCTTACCCGGGCTACCGGACCAGGCCCACCATTGCACTGGATCCGTAGGCCCGCGCAAGCGCAGCGCCGCCGGGCATGGCCACAGCCAGGGCGCCGTCTTACTGCCGGGTGGCGGCTACGCCTTATCCGGCCTACAAACTAAGCACAGCGCAAGCCGGGGAATTTCCCGGGTCGCGGCGTTCCGCCTTACCCGGGCTACCGGACCAGGCCCACCATTGCACTGGATCCGTAGGCCCGCGCAAGCGTAGCGCCGCCGGGCATGGCCACAGCCAGGGAGCCGCCTGTATGCCGGGTGGCGGCTACGCCTTACCCGGCATACAAACTAAGCACAGCGCAAGCCGGGGAATTTCCCGGGTCGCGGCGTTCCGCCTTACCCGGGCTACCGGACAGTGTAAACAGTAGCCCGGCTAAGCGCAGCGCAAGCCGGGGAGTTTCCCGGATAGCGCAAACCGCGAATAGCGCTTAGTCCGGCAGCGAACCGGCGAGGTTGCGCGCCGAAACGCTCTCGCTGACCGGCGCGGGCGGCTCCGGCGCCTTAGCCGGGGCGGCCGCTGGCGCAGCTGTCGGGGCGGAAGAGGCCGGCTGGATCTCAAGGAACGAGGCCAGCATCTTGCGCAGCGTTTCCGGTTTAGTGTCTTCCGCCAGCAACGCCGCCAGCATCGACGGCAAGCGGCTATCGACTTCCCCTAACGCCAGCCCCGCCAGCAGCGCCGTGCGCGACATATCGCCGCGGTCGCCGCGATGGTGGGCCTCAATTTTTGCGTCCGCGAAGCGCTCGCTGGCGCTGATATCCGGGCGCAGGTAAATCAGCACTTTTCTGCGTTCCAGAGTCATAGACGCTCCTTAGCCAATAATTTTCAGACCACGCACCAGGGCGAACTGCGGCTCTTCAGCCACCACGAAACGGTCCTCACGCAGGCCCATACGTTCACGAATGGCATCGGCAACCAGCGGCGCGCCGCCGCCAATCACGATGGCATGCGAGTAGCCTTTAAAGCTATCGATAGCCGTCAGGACGCGGGTGGTCAGACGTTCGATGCTGTTAGTGATCACCTTTTTCACCTCAGAAACCGCATCCGGATCGTTGATGTTATCGGTCAGGTACGCTTCGTCATGGCGATTGATAATGATCTGGTCGACGTTATAGCTTGAGGTATCGGTATTCGCCCGCGCCAGCGCCAGCTTAACGGCGTCGGTCACCAGCGATACGCCCAGCTTCGGGTCGCCGTAAATGCGCGAAACCGAGGTCATCTGCCCGGCGACCATCGAGATATCGAGCGTGGTGCCGCCGAGGTCGATAATCAACACCGAATGGGAGGGCTTGAGTTCATCGCACAGGCTAATGCCCGCCGGAATCGATTCCGGGCGCACGGTGACTTTGGTGATGTTGAACACCACGCCTTTATTCAGCTTAACTTCGCGCAGCAGGCTCTTTTTCTTACGCTCAATGTTGTCGAGGCGATATTGCGCATCCTCGTCATAAAATTCAGTCAGCGGCAGCGTCACAACTATTTCGACGTCCTGTGGCTCAAGACCGCTGGTCAGCAGCGCGTGATGGACAGCGATGGAGTTCAACGGGCTGTACTGCCAGTCAATATTATTGGTCGGGAGCGCATCGGGAGTGATCAGGTCGAATGAGTACTTTTCATCATCCACGGTGTAGTTAAAGGGCTTCCCGGAACCGAAGGTGGCAGACCAGCCGCGTTTAAAACTATTGGGGCTGATATGGGTGAAAGTTTCGCCATCTTGCTCCCACAGCATTTTGATATTGGTTGAACCATCATCGATAAAAATGCGCATCGCATTGCTCCATCACTGAGACAAATAAGAGAAAAATGTAACACCCAAAAAGAGTAGCAAGAGTTAAAAAGCAGCGCAAGAGCACGAAAAAGAGACAATTCTGAGTTTTAATTGAGAACAATTGGAGCAAATAACAACTTCACGAACCTAAAGAGAGAATATTTTGAGACAAATTAGAGAAATGCGATTTCTCTTTTCGTCCGCTTTCAACGCTCATTTTTGTCCAAAAAAGAGAGTATCCCTCCCCTCTTTCGTCAGCTGTTTTCGAACGCTTTTTACACCTGGTTGGGTACCACAATGGGCCGTTCCGGCTCAGCCACATTTTCCGGTACCCGACGATATTTATCCAGCAGGTGAATCTGAATGCGACGCAGCATATCGCCGTTCAGCTTGTAATAGCGGAAATAGAGAAACAGCGTCAGGGCAAAAAAGAGCGTCGGCAGCGCAATCATAATCGCCTGCATCCCCAGCAGCGTCTGGGACGACTGGGCCACATTCGGCACATAACCGATGATACCGAGCACGATGGCGATAAACCAGGCCGCGAACGCCGAGCCCGCTTTCACCACCAGCGTCTGCACCGAATAGGCGATACTTTCGCAGCGGATGTTCATCGTATATTCGCCGTAGTCGACGGTATCGGCCACCATAATAACCTGCAGCACCCAGAACAGCGCGGTGCCGATATTCAACAGCACGCCGGCCAGCGAAATCAGCGCGACGTTGTAGACCCCGCTCAGCGCCATCAGCAACAGCACGCCGCAGCCCAGCACCGGCATGATCGAAGCGCCCGCCCACAGAATGCGCCGCGACAGCCCTTTCACCAGCCGCGGAAACAGCACCAACGTCAGCAGGTTCGCCGCGCCGGCGTAGGACATGTAATACGGGAACATCTCCGCGCTGCCAATCACGTAGGTAAAGTAGTAAATCGCAAAGCCAGCGATAATATTCGCCGCCGTGTTATAGGCCAGCGCCATGCCCAACAGGCAGGCCAGCTGATCGTTTTTATAGATCAGCGCCACCATCTGGCGCAGTGAGAGATGGCTGGCATCCTCGCTCACGCCGCTATCCGAGGAGTAAACCTCGTGGACGTTACGCAGCGTGACGAGGGTGGAAACCACGAAGAAGGCGATCAACACCAGGGTGAACATCTGGAAACCGAAACCGCGGTCGGCGCCGCCCACGGCGCTGACAAACGGCAGCGTGACGCCGGCAGTGACGAATCCCGCCAGGCTGGCGAAAAAGCGTGGATACGGCACCAGCTGTTCACGTTCGCGTTTATCAAGGGTAATGGTCGGCACCAGCGACCAGAACGGCACATCCATGATGGTGTAGGTGAACCCCCACAGCAGGTAGGTCAGCCACACCCATGCCAGCAGCGCCCCGCCGGAGAAGTGATGGGCGCTGAACAGCATATACAGCACCACCGAGTTGGTTATCGTGCCAATCAGGATCCACGGTTTGAATTTCCCCCATCGCGATCGCGTACAGTTGACGATCCAACCCATGATCGGATCGGCTATCGCATCGAGGATCCGCGCCACCAGAAACAAGGTGCCGACCACCCCAACCGACAGTCCAACAATATCGGTGTAGTAATACATCAGGTACATGTAGACGATACCGATAGCGAAATCTTTACCAAAGGCACCAAATCCGTAGCTGAGCTTTGTTGTCATTGAAATACTCATAGGGTACAGGTCGCTGTCGCCAGCGCCTCCTTCAGTGTTTGATAGAGCATGCAGGACGCCGCCGGGTCGTTGCCCCCGGCGGCATGAGAAGATTAACGATGCAGCCAGGACGGCAGCCAGTCGCCGTGGCTGGCGATCAGATCGTCCACCAGCGCGTAGATCTCTTCGATCCCCAGCACCGCGGCGGTGTGCGGATCCATCATCGTGGCGTAATAGACGTAATCGCGATTTTCGGTGAGGATCGCTTCCGTGAGCAGCGTCTGCACGTTGATGTTGGTCTGCATCAGCGCCGCCAGATGCGCCGGCAGCGCGCCCACTTTGGTCGGCTGAATGCCGTTGGCGTCCACCAGGCAAGCCACTTCCACGCAGCAGCCCTGCGGCAGATTGTCGATAAGGCCGTCATTGCGCACGTTGCCATACACCACGCTTGGCTCGCCGGTCCAGATGGCGTTCATGATGGTGCTGGCATACTCACGGGATGGCTTCACCTCGATGCGCTCACCGCGCTGATAGCTCTCCAGCTCCTGATGCCAGTTGGCCAGTTGCTCGACGCAGCGTTTCGGGTATTCATCCAGCGGCACTTTATAGCGGGCGATAAGGTCCTCGCGGCCCGGCTTGATAAACCATGGCGTGTATTCGGCAAAATGCTCCGATGACTCGGTCACAAAGTAGCCGAGCTTTTTGAACATCTCATAGCGGACGATATTTTCGCAGCGCGGGTTACCGTGCAGGTTAGGCTTCGGCGCGCGCCCATCGGCGTAGGCCTGCAGCAGGTCGGGATAGAGGCTGACATAGCTGCCGTCGGCGAGCTTTTTCGCCAGCGAGAGATAGAACGCCATATGGTTAATCCCGGCGCAGCGGTAGCGTAAATCCGCCGGGTTGAGGTCAAGATCGCGCGCCAGTTCTTCCGCCGTTCCCTGCACCGAGTGGCACAGGCCAACCTGTTTAATATGCGGGTAGCGGGCGTACATGGCCCAGGTGTTCATCGCCATTGGGTTGACGTAGTTAAGCAGGGTGGCGTCCGGGCAGACCTCGGTCATGTCGTCGCAGATAGCCCACAGGTGAGGTATGGTACGCAGGGCGCGCATAATGCCCCCCGGACCCAGCGTATCGGCGATGGTCTGCTCCAGGCCATGGCGTTTACAGACCTCAAAATCGGTGACAGTACAGGGCTCATAGCCGCCAATCTGGAAGGCGACCACAACGAAATCAGCGCCCTGCAGGGCGGTTTTGCGATCGCGATGGCAGCTGATTTCGCCCTTCGCGCCGACGGAATCCATCAGCTTGCGCACCACGGTATGCGACTCTTCCAGCCGGGTGTCATCGATATCCATCAGCGCGACATGCGCCGATTTCAGCGCCGGGCGCTGGAAAACATCACCGAGAATATTTTTAACGAACACCGTCGAACCGGCGCCGATAAAGGTAATTTTTGGGGCGGTCATTACGCTCTCTCCATCTGGTCATTGAACCCTTGCAGAGTGGCACGCCGTTCAGCGTTGCGCTGCCCTGTTCCCACCGGAGCATTCCCGAAAGCTCAGATCGGCCATTAAGCGCCACAAAATCTGAGTTTTCGGGAACAGATTGCGCAAAAAGGAGAGAAAATGGGCCGATTCTTCCGCTAAGCTGTCGTCAGTTCTGGCGAAAAATGCAGCCACTCTGACAATTCAGGAATACGCTAACGATGGAATACCGCTTCACCTCCCTGCCCCCCGATCCCTTTATGTGCAGCAGCGATGAAAAGCAGAGCCGCAGCCCGCTGGCGCTCTACTCTGAGTATCAGCGTATGGATATCGAGCTGCGCCCGCCGCACGCCATGCCTACCAGCCACTGGCATGGCCAGGTGGAGGTCAACGTGCCGTTCGATGGCGACGTGGAATATTTGATTAATAACGAAGTGGTGCGCATAGAGAAAGGCTATATCACCCTGTTCTGGGCCTGTACGCCGCATCAGTTGACCCGCCCGGGGGATTGCCAGCAGATGGCGATCTTTAACCTGCCGATGCATCTGTTTCTCTCATGGCCGCTGGACCGGGAGCTGATCAACCACGTCACTCACGGGATGGTGATTAAATCCCTCGCCGCCCAGCAGCTGAGCGCCTTCGAGGTGCGCCGCTGGCAACAGGAGCTGAACCACGACAATGAACAGATTCGCCAGCTGGCGATCGATGAAATCGCCCTGATGCTGAAGCGGCTGAGCCTCGCCGGCTGGCAGCCGATTCTGGTCAACAAAACCTCGCGCACTCATAAGAACAGCGTCTCGCGCCATGCGCAGTTTTATGTCAGCCAGATGCTGGAATTTATCGCCGCCCACTACGACCAGGCGCTGACCGTCAATGCCGTCGCCGAGCACGTTAAGCTCAACCCGAACTATGCGATGGGGGTATTCCAGCGAGTGATGCAGCAAACCATGAAGCAGTACATTACCGCCATGCGCATCAATCACGTGCGGGCGCTGCTGAGCGATACCGACAAGACCATCCTGGATATCGCCCTCACCGCCGGTTTCCGCTCCAGCAGCCGCTTCTACAGCACCTTTACCCGCTACGTGGGGATGCCGCCGCAGCAGTACCGTAAACTTAGCCAACAGCGTCGTCACGGTCTGGCCTTGCCGGAGGCATAAAAAATGCCGCCGGGGTTTCCCCAGGCGGCATGATTAGCAGTGAAAACAGTTAGTCGTTGATACGCGGATGCTGCTGCACCAGACGCGACCGTTTTGCCTGCAGATCGGCGATCTCCTGATCGATATCTTCGATTTTTTGCTCGATATTATCGTAGTGCTCGCCAAGGATTTCTTTCGCTTCCTGAATATCCGACGCCGCCGGGGTCGCCCCTTTGAGCGGACGGTTAGCGGTCTCTTTCATCGACAGGCCCGTCGCCATACCCACCACCGCGATCACCATCAGGTAGTATGCCGGCATCATCAGGTTCTGAGTGGTTTCCACCAGCCACGCCGCCAGGGTTGGCGTCAGACCGGCAATCAGCACCGAGATGTTAAAGGCGCTGGCCAGGGCGCTGAAGCGGATGTGCGTCGGGAACATCGCCGGCAGCGAGGAGGCCATCACCCCGATAAAGCAGTTCAGCACCACCGCCAGCAGCAGCAGACCGGCGAAGATCAGGCTCGTCACGTTGCTGTTGATCATAATGAAGGCCGGGATCGACAGGGCAAACAGCGCCACGCTACCAATCAGGATAAACGGGCGACGGCCGAAACGGTCGCTAAGCATACCGATAACCGGCTGCACAAACAGCATCCCGACCATGATAGCGATGATGATCAGCACCCCATGGTCTTCCGAGTAGTGCAGGTTATGCGACAGGTAGCTCGGCATGTAGGTCAGCAGCATGTAGTAGGTCACGTTGGTGGAAATCACCAGACCGATACAGGTCAGCAGGCTGCGCCAGTGCTTCGTGGCAATCTCTTTAAACGAGACCTTCGGCCCGTCCTGCAGACCTTCACGATCGCCCTGCTCCATGGTGTCCACATGCTGCTGGAACGCCGGGGTCTCTTCCAGCGCATGGCGCAGATAGAGGCCGATGATGCCTAGCGGCAGCGCCAGGAAGAACGGGATACGCCAACCCCACTCAAGGAAGTTCTGTTCCCCCACCACGCTGGAGATCAGGACCACCACGCCGGCCCCCATCACAAACCCGGCGATGGAGCCAAAGTCCAGCCAGCTGCCCATAAACCCGCGTTTACGGTCAGGGGAGTATTCCGCGACGAAGATCGACGCCCCGGTATATTCACCACCGACCGAGAAGCCTTGCGCCATTTTACACAGCAGCAGCAGGATCGGCGCCCAGATACCTATCGTGGCATACGAAGGAATAAGGCCGATACAGAAAGTACTTATCGACATGATCACGATAGTTATCGCGAGAATTTTCTGCCGACCGTATTTATCGCCCAGCATCCCGAAGAACAGGCCGCCCAGCGGACGAATTAAAAATGGAACGGAGAAGGTACCGAGTGCGGCAATCATCTGCACGCTTGGGTTGGCATCGGGGAAGAAGACTTTACCTAAGGCGTAGGCCACAAAGCCGTAGACGCCGAAATCGAACCACTCCATCGCGTTGCCCAGAGAGGCCGCGGTGATCGCCTTTTTCAGTTTACCATCGTCGATGATGGTCACATCCTTAAGGGTGATGGGCTTTATTTTTTTCCTTTTAAGCATATTTTTCCTCTGCTACTCCGCCTTGAATGCACGTCTCTTCGCCGAATGGCAAAGCCATTCGCAACGTGCGTCAGGAGCGGTGAATTGCTGTGCTCCTCATTTCAAGCGTAGCAGGTTTGCCTGCACTGTCTGCTGACAGAATGTACAACCGAACCTGTTGACGCCTGCTGTGGCTACTGGTGAATAAATGGAGCGGCTCATCGTCATAATTGATGAAATTGACCTGCTCCCCTTTTTTACCCTAACAGTGTTTATATCTGCGATCAACTTCACATAAATTTACCGCCTAATTACAGAGTCCCAGAAAATAAATAAGTTCATTTCCTGCCGATCGCCCGGAAATTATTTCGTCGATGTTGTTCCATCGCCGGCGGTTAATTTCAGCAATTATTCGGTTCTTCCCGGAATAGCGCCCCGGCTATTTTTTAGCAAAAAAACACCCGACAAAAGTGGGTGATTGCGCTATAATCATAGCCACTTTCGGCTCTCAGCCGCTGTTTAAAGGACCAACGTCCTGTTTTTCGACGACATCACGAGGAACGTCATGCAACTGCCACACTGCCCAAAATGCGATTCGACTTACACTTATGAAGACAACGGCATGTACATCTGCCCGGAATGCGCCCATGAGTGGAACCCTGCCGAAGCCACGGAAGAAAACGACGTTCTGATCGTTAAAGATGCCAATGGCAATTTACTGGCCGATGGCGACAGCGTCACGGTAGTGAAAGATCTGAAGGTTAAAGGCAGCTCTTCGATGCTGAAAATCGGCACCAAAGTGAAGAATATCCGCCTGGTCGAAGGCGATCACAATATTGACTGCAAAATTGACGGTTTTGGCCCGATGAAGCTGAAATCTGAATTCGTCAAAAAGAACTGATTTATTTCCGGGCAGGCGACGCGATTATTTTCCCCTATCGCCGTCGCCGCTCCCGATATCCTCACTGCCCTTCGCCTCCCTGCGCATCCGGTTATTTATCCCGCCAGCCGCCGCTATTTACGCTGCCGCCTGCAGCACTATTCCCGCCCCATTTTCGCGCTGCCGTCTGGCTCAATCCCGCTGTGGGCGACTACGCTTTACGGGTTACGGTCACTGAGGTATTCACCATGTCCTTAAGTCCCTACCTTGCCTTTGCGGGCAACTGCGCCGAGGCGATCGCCTTCTATCAGCAGACGCTGGGCGCCGAGCTGATGTTTAAAATGACCTTTGGCGAAATGCCGCCTTCGGCGCAGGAAGCCTCTGACGGCTGCCCGTCTGGCCAGAAGATGGCGGATGACGCCATCGCCCACGCCAGCCTGCGCATCGGCAACGGCGAGCTGATGCTAAGCGACAGCGCCTTCGGGCCCGATGTGCATTACGCCGGCTTCACCCTCGTCCTCGATCCCAACGATGTCGCTGAAGGCCAGCGCTGGTTCGACGCGCTGGCGGTCGGCGGGCGCATTGAGATGGCCTGGCAGGAAACCTTCTGGGCCCACGGCTTTGGCAAAGTCGTCGATCGCTTTGGCGTCCCATGGATGATCAACGTAGTCAAACAAGGCTGACTCCGCCAGGGCGGCCTGGCCGCCCTGTCATCCATCTGGCATTAACTCTTCATCCTTTAGTCATCATCACTTAACAGAACTGCAACATAAACCGGTCAGGATCGGCTCACAACGCGAGGAGGCTCCTCGCCTATGCTGTGTGAGGCTTGATGACCATGCACCTGTCCAGACATCCGACCAGTTATCCCACGCGCTATCAGGAAATCGCCGCCCGGCTTGAGCAGGAGCTGCGCCACCACTATCGCTGCGGCGACTATCTGCCCGCCGAGCAGCAGCTGGCGACGCGCTTCGACGTAAACCGCCATACCCTGCGTCGGGCTATCGACCAGTTGGTTGAGCGCGGCTGGGTACAACGCCGTCAGGGCGTCGGCGTGCTGGTGCTGATGCGGCCGATCGATTACCCGCTCAATGCCCAGGCGCGGTTCAGCCAGAACCTGCTGGAACAAGGCAGCGATCCCACCAGCGAAAAACTGCTGTCGGTACTGCGCCCCGCCAGCGCACACGTTGCCGAGGCCTTTGGCATTAGCGAGGGCGAGAATGTCATCCACCTGCGCACCCTGCGCCGGGTCAATGGCGTCGCCCTGTGCCTGATTGACCACTACTTCGCCGACCTGCGCTTCTGGCCGGTGTTGCAGACCTTCAGCCACGGCTCGCTGCACAACCTGCTCCGCGATCGGCTTGACGTCGAACTGACCCGGGTGCGCACCAAAATCAGCGCCCGTCGCGCACAGGCGAAAGAGAGCAAGCTGCTGGAGATCCCCAATATGGCGCCGCTGCTCTGCGTGCGCACCCTCAACAGCCGCCAGGGCGAGCAGGCCGTCACCGAATACTCCGTCAGCCTGACCCGCGCCGACATGATTGAATTCACCATGGAGCACTGAATGCACTTCGATACCGCCACCCGCCAGCGCTGGATGTCCGTGCTGGCCCACAGTGAACCGCAAGATCTTCTGGCACGCATGCACGCCCTGCAGCTGGCGCCGGAGTATGAGCTGATCCGCTCTCCCGAGACAGGCCTGGTGCAGCTTCAGGCCCGGATGGGCGGTATCGGCGACCGTTTCTTCGCCGGCGACGCCACGCTCACCCGGGCGGCGGTACGTCTGGCCGATGGTACGCTCGGCTACAGCTGGATCTTAGGCCGCGACCGCCCGCACGCCGAACGCTGCGCGGCCATCGACGCCCTGCTGCAGTCGCCCCGCCATTTTCACAATTTAATGGAAACCCTGATAACCCCGCTGGAAGCGCTACGCAGCGCGCGCATTGAAGCCCGACGCGCCGAAGTCAACGCCAGCCGGGTCGACTTCTTTACCCTGGTTCGCGGAGATAACGCATGACCTTACAACCCGCTTTTACCCTGGCTGTGCAGGATGCCCAACACAGTTTTCGTCGCCTGCTGAAAGCGATGAGCGAGCCGGGGGTGATTGTCTCCCTGCAGCAGTTGCAGCACGGCTGGCAGCCGCTGAACGTCGCCTCCACCAGCCTGCTGTTGACCCTTGCCGATCACGAAACGCCGGTCTGGCTCGCCAGCGCCCTGCATAACGATCTGGTGGGACAGAATCTGCGCTTCCATACCGGCGCGCCGCTGGTGGACCAGCCGCAGCAGGCGGTCTTTGCGGTCGCCAATGACGGCATCAGCGCCGAGCAGCTCAACGTCCTCTCCGCGGGCACCGTCACCGCCCCGGAGACCGGCGTCACGCTGATCGTCCAGCTCGCCAGCCTGAGCGGCGGGCGCATGCTGCGCCTGACCGGGGCAGGCATTGCCGAAGAGCGAATGATCGCCCCTCAGCTGCCGGACTGCATCATTGACGAACTGACGGAGCGCCCGCACCCGTTCCCGCTGGGCATTGACCTGATCCTCACCTGCGGCGAGCGCCTGCTGGCGATCCCGCGCACCACCCACGTGGAGGTTTGCTAAATGTACGTTGCCGTCAAGGGCGGTGAGAAGGCGATCCGCGCCGCTCACGCCTTACAGGAACAGAAACGACGGGGCGATGGACGGCTTCCCGAACTGAGCGTTGACCAGATAAGCGACCAGCTCAATCTGGCGGTGGACCGGGTGATGACCGAGGGCGGCATCGCCGACCGCGAACTGGCGGCGCTGGCGCTCAAGCAGGCCAGCGGCGATAACGTCGAAGCGATCTTCCTGCTGCGCGCCTACCGCACCACCCTGCCGCGGCTGGCGGTTAGCGAACCGATCGACACCGCCGGAATGCGTCTCGAACGCCGCATCTCGGCAGTGTACAAAGATATCCCCGGCGGTCAGCTGCTGGGCCCTACCTACGACTACACCCACCGCCTGCTCGATTTTACCCTGCTGGCGAACGGCGACGCGCCGTCTGTGCCGAAAGCCGATAGCGAAGCGCCGACCTCGCCGCACGTCTTTAGCCTGCTCACGCAGCAGGGGCTGGCGAAGGCCGAGGAAGATCGCGGCACACCGCCCGACGATATCACCCGCACCCCGCCGGTCTACCCCTGCTCGCGTTCTTCGCGCCTGCAGCAGCTGATGCGCGGCGATGAAGGCTACCTGCTGGCGCTGGCCTATTCGACTCAGCGCGGCTATGGCCGCAACCATCCGTTTGCCGGCGAGATCCGCAGCGGCTACGTGCAGGTGGAGATTGTCCCGGAAGAGCTGGGCTTTAGCGTCAATATTGGCGAGCTGCTGCTGACCGAATGCGAAATGGTCAACGGCTTCGTCGCCCCGCAGGATGAACCGCCGCACTTCACCCGCGGCTACGGTCTGACCTTCGGCATGAGCGAGCGCAAAGCGATGGCCATGGCCCTCGTCGACCGCGCCCTGCAGGCGGCGGACTATGACGAAGAGATTGCCGGTCCCGCCCAGGATGAAGAGTTTGTGCTGGCCCACGCCGATAACGTTGAAGCCGCCGGCTTCGTCTCGCATCTGAAGCTACCGCACTATGTCGATTTCCAGGCCGAACTGGCGCTGCTGAAACGCCTGCAACGGGAGAACGAACGTGGCTAACCCACTGACTGGCTATAACTTTGCTTATCTCGACGAGCAAACCAAGCGCATGATCCGCCGGGCTATTCTCAAAGCGGTAGCCATTCCCGGCTATCAGGTGCCGTTCGGCGGTCGCGAAATGCCGATGCCCTACGGCTGGGGCACTGGCGGCATCCAGCTGACCGCCAGCGTCATCGGCGAGAACGACGTGCTGAAGGTGATTGACCAGGGCGCCGATGACACCACCAACGCGGTGTCGATCCGCCAGTTCTTTAAGCGCGTGACCGGCGTCGCCACCACTGAGCGCACTGAAGACGCCACCCTGATCCAGACCCGCCACCGCATCCCGGAGACGCCGCTGGTGGAGGATCAGATCCTGATCTATCAGGTGCCGATCCCGGAGCCGCTGCGCTTTATCGAGCCGCGCGAAACCGAAACCCGCACTATGCACGCCCTGGAAGAGTACGGCGTGATGCAGGTGAAACTGTATGAAGATATCGCCCGCTTCGGCCATATCGCCACCACCTACGCCTACCCGGTGAAGGTCAATGGCCGCTACGTGATGGACCCCTCGCCGATCCCGAAATTCGATAACCCGAAAATGCACATGATGCCGGCGCTGCAGCTGTTCGGCGCCGGGCGCGAAAAGCGGATCTACGCCGTGCCGCCCTATACCCCGGTGGAAAGTCTCGATTTCGACGACCATCCGTTTACCGTCCAGGAGTGGGATGAGCCTTGCGCCATCTGCGGCTCGCGCCACAGCTACCTCGACGAAGTGGTGCTGGATGACAGCGGCCAGCGGATGTTTGTCTGCTCCGATACCGACTATTGCCGCCAGCAGAGCGAGGGGCAGAAAAAATGAGCCAGCCGTTACTTGCCGTCAATCACCTGACCCATCTCTATGCCCCGGATAAAGGCTTCCGCGACGTCTCCTTCGAACTGTGGCCGGGGGAAGTGCTCGGCATCGTTGGGGAGTCCGGATCCGGTAAAACCACCCTGCTGAAGGCGATTTCCGCCCGCCTGACGCCGCAGCGGGGCGAGGTGCTGTACCAGCAGCGCTCGCTGTACGCCATGAGCGAAGCCGAACGCCGCCGCCTGCTGCGCACCGAATGGGGGGTGGTGCATCAGCACCCGATGGACGGCCTGCGTCGCCAGGTCTCCGCCGGGGGCAACATCGGCGAACGGCTGATGGCCACCGGCGCGCGCCACTACGGCAACATTCGCGCCACCGCCGAAAAGTGGCTGCAGGAGGTGGAGATCCCGCCCTCGCGCATCGACGACCTGCCCACCACCTTTTCCGGCGGCATGCAGCAGCGCCTGCAGATCGCCCGCAATCTCGTCACCCAGCCGAAGCTGGTGTTTATGGATGAACCCACCGGCGGGCTGGATGTGTCCGTGCAGGCGCGGCTGCTTGACCTGCTGCGCGGCCTGGCGGTGGAGCTGAATCTGGCGGTGGTGATTGTCACCCACGATCTCGGCGTCGCCCGCCTGCTGGCGAACCGACTGCTGGTGATGAAGCAGGGCCAGGTGGTGGAGAGTGGCTTAACCGACCGGGTGCTCGACGATCCGCATCACCCTTACACCCAGCTGTTGGTGTCGTCGGTATTGCAGAACTGACGCTGTTTTGCCGGGCGGCGGCGGCGCCTTACCCGGCCTGCAGATACGTTATTCGTAGGCCGGGTCAGCGAAGCGCCTCCCGGCAACTCAACCCCGTGAGGGCTAACATGATCCGCGTTGAAAACATTCATAAAACCTTTGTTCTGCACCAGCAGCACGGCGTGCGTCTGCCGGTGCTGGCCGACGCCTCGCTGACCGTTAACGCCGGGGAGTGCGTGGTGCTCCATGGCCACTCCGGCAGCGGCAAATCGACCCTGCTGCGCTCGCTGTACGCCAACTATCTGCCGGACAGCGGCCATATTCATATCCGCCACGGCGACGAATGGGTCGATCTGGTCACCGCCACGCCGCGCAAGGTGCTGGAAGTGCGTCAAACCACCATCGGCTGGGTCAGCCAGTTTCTGCGGGTGATCCCGCGCATTTCGGCGCTGGAGGTGGTGATGCAGCCGCTGCTCGACCTCGGGACGCCGCGTGAAGCGAGCGCCGCCAAAGCCGCCCAGCTGCTGACCCGCCTCAACGTTCCGCAACGTCTGTGGCACCTTGCGCCGTCGACCTTTTCCGGCGGCGAACAGCAGCGGGTCAATATCGCCCGCGGTTTTGCGGTCGACTATCCGATCCTGCTCCTCGATGAACCCACCGCCTCACTGGATACCAAAAACAGTGCTGCCGTGGTCGACCTGATCCACGATGCCAAAGCGCGCGGCGCGGCCATCGTCGGGATTTTCCATGACGAAGGGGTACGCCGTCAGGTCGCCGACCGGCTGCACCCCATGGGAATAACAGCATGATTATCAATAACGTAAAACTGGTTCTCGACGATGACGTGGTCCACGGTTCGCTGGAAGTCCAGGACGGTCGCATTCTCGCCTTCGCGGAAAGCCAGAGCCGGCTGCCGCAGGCGCTGGATGGGGAAGGCGGCTGGCTGCTGCCGGGCCTTATCGAGCTGCATACCGATAACCTCGACAAGTTCTTTACCCCGCGGCCGAAGGTAGACTGGCCGGCCCACTCGGCGATGAGCAGCCACGACGCAATGATGGTCGCCAGCGGCATCACCACCGTGCTGGACGCCGTGGCGATTGGCGACGTGCGCGATGGCGGCGATCGTCTTGAGAATCTGGAGAAGATGGTCAATGCGGTGGAAGAGACGCAAAAGCGCGGTCTTAACCGCGCAGAGCACCGTCTGCACCTGCGCTGCGAGCTGCCGCATCACACCACGCTACCGCTGTTTGAAAAGCTCATTGACCGCGAGTCGGTGAGCATGGTCTCTCTGATGGACCACTCGCCCGGCCAGCGTCAGTACGCCGATCGCAGCAAGTACCGCGATTACTATCAGGGAAAATATCATCTGACGCATGACGAAATGGACCGTTTTGAAGCCGAGCAGATGGCTCTGGCCGCCACCTGGTCGCAGCCCAATCGCCAGACCATCGCCGCCATGTGCCGCGCCCGCCGTATCGCCCTCGCCAGCCACGACGACGCCACCGAGGCGCATGTGGCTGAATCCCACCAGCTGGGTAGCGTCATCGCCGAGTTTCCCACCACCCTGGCCGCGGCGCAGGCTTCACGTCAGCACGGGATGCACGTCCTGATGGGGGCGCCGAATATCGTGCGCGGCGGTTCCCACTCCGGCAACGTCGCCGCCCACCTGCTGGCGAACCACGGTTTGCTCGACATTCTCTCTTCCGACTACTATCCCGCCAGCCTGCTGGATGCCGTATTCCGCATCGCCGACGCCGAGGATAACGCCTTCACCCTGGCGCAGGCGATCCGTCTGGTCAGCAAACATCCGGCGCAGGCGCTGGGCCTTGACGATCGCGGCGTCATCGCCGAGGGGAAACGCGCCGACCTGGTGCTGGCGCACCGTCGCGGCGAGCATGTCCACATCGACCATGTCTGGCGCCAGGGAAGGAGGGTCTTTTAATGCCGGGAAAACTGATCTGGCTGGTGGGCCCCTCCGGCTCCGGGAAAGACAGCCTGCTGGCGGCGCTGCGCCAGCGCGAGCACCCGCAGCTGCTGGTGGCGCATCGTTACATTACCCGGCCCTTTAACGCCGGTAACGAAAACCATATCGCCCTCAGCGAACATGAATTTTTTACCCGCGCCGAGCAGCATCTCTTTGCCCTCAGCTGGCACGCCAACCATACTTACTATGGCATTGGCGTGGAGATCGACCTGTGGCTGCACGCCGGCTTCGACGTGGTGGCCAATGGCTCCCGCGCCCATCTGGCGCTGGCGCGGGAACGCTACGGCGAGGTGCTGGTGCCGATCTGTCTCGCCGTCTCGCCGCCGGTGCTGCGCCAGCGGCTGGAGCAGCGCGGCCGGGAAAATGCGGTGGATATCGCCCAGCGTCTGGACCGCGCCGCGCGCTATAAGCCGGACGATTGCCTGACGCTGAATAACGACGGCAGTCTCCGACAATCGGTCGATGAATTTTTCCGCCTGCTGCGCAGCCACGCGGTGCGCGAAGCGGATCCGCTGATATAAACACAAGGTGACACGATGAGCCTGACCCTCCGCTTAACCGGCACCGGCGGCGCTCAGCTGGTGCCGGTCTTCGGCTGCGATTGCGCGGCCTGCCGCCGCGCCCGCCGTGAGGAAAGCCATCGCCGCCGCCCCTGTAGCGGGGTGGTGACGTTCAACAGCGCAGTGACGCTGCTGGACGCCGGCAGACCGGATCTGATGGAACATCATCCCGCCGGCAGCTTTCAGCAGGTGCTGCTAACCCACTATCACCTGGATCATGTGCAGGGGCTGTTTCCGCTGCGCTGGGGCGTGGGCGCGCCGATCCCGGTCTACGGCCCGCCGGACGACGCCGGCTGCGACGATCTGCTCAAGCACCCCGGCCTGCTCGACTTCAGCCATACCGTCACGCCGTTTGTGGTGTTTGAGCTGCAGGGCCTGCGGGTAACGCCCCTGCCGCTCAACCATTCGAAGCTCACCTTCGGTTATCTGCTGGAGTCGGCCCACAGTCGGGTAGCCTGGCTCTCGGATACCGCCGGGCTGCCGGACAAGACGCTGAAGTTTTTACTCAGCAACCGCCCGCAGGCGATGATCATCGACTGCAGCCATGAGCCGCGGGCGCAGACCCCGCGTAACCATAACGATTTCAATACCGTTCGCGCCCTTAACCAGGCGATAGGCTGTCCGCGGGTGATCCTCACCCATATCAGCCATCAGTTTGACGTCTGGATGATGGATAACCCGCTACCGGAAGGTTTCGAAGCGGGTTATGACGGGATGGAAATCGTGCTGGATTAGGCGTCGGTCTGCTGCGGGGCGATCAATAGTCATCGTCCAGACGACGCTGATCGCTTTCTAACTGGCGGCGATCGCGATCGAGCTGGCGCTGGCGTTCATCCAGCTGACGGCGGCGATCGTCCAGCTGGCGTTGCCGATCGTCATGCTGACGCTGGCTGTCACGGCTCTGCTGGCGACTTCCCTGATAGCGCCCGTCATCATACCGGCCATCGTCATCGTATCTGTCGTCGTCATCAGAGCGACTGCTACCCGGGTTATAGGCGTCGTTAATGGCTTGCTGAATATTGCCGATCGCGTCATCGATAATATCGGCGCGGGCGGCCAGGCTGGTCAGCGACAGAGTGCAAAAGAGCAGTGCGATTGCGTAACGTTTCATCGGGGCCAATCTCATCAGAGTCCTGCCGCTACCTTAATCATCGGCATGCCGCCCGGGTAGCGGAGGAATCTCAAATCCTCGCGTACGCTGCACTCAGCGCCTGCGCCAGTTGAGCGCGGGTAAAGGGCTTACGCAGCCACTCCACCTCCGGCAGGGCCGGGTTCTGCGCCGGGCGCAAATCCTGACCGCTGATCAGCAGCACCGGCAGCGCCGGAAAGCGGCGACGCGCGGTATGGATCACATCGGCGCCGCTCAGCCCGCCGGGCAGCATCAGATCGCTAATCAACAGGGCAATATCCGGCGAGGCCTCCAGCAGCTGCAGCGCCTCTTCCCCGCTGGCGGTTTCCAGCGTCAGCCAGCCCAGCTGATGCAGCTGTTCGCACAGCGTCTGGCGAACATCCTCTTCATCCTCCAGCACCAGCGCCAGCCGCTCTCCCGCCGGGATGGGTTCGTCTTCCACCGGCGCCACCGCCTTCCCGACCTCGGTCATCGCCCGGGGCAGCTGCAGCCGCACCGTCGTCCCCTGCCCCGGCGCGCTCTCCAGCGCCACCCTGCCGCCCGACTGGCGCACAAAGCCATACACCATCGACAGCCCCAGGCCGCTGCCGCTGCCGGTGGCTTTGGTGGTGAAGAAGGGTTCAAACACCCGGGCTTTCACCGCCTGCGACATGCCGCTGCCGTGATCGATCACCTCCAGGGCCACCATATCCTGCCGCTGGCCGCTGCTGCGAGTGACCCGCTGATTCCAGGTGCGAATTTTAATGACGCCCGTGCGCCCGGCCATGGCGTCGCGGGCGTTCATCACCAGGTTGATCAGGGCGTTTTCCAACTGGCCGACGTCTATCCATGCCGGCCATGCCGGCGACTGCGCCTCAATCTCCAGGCTCAAGGTCGCCGGCAGGGAGTGGCGCATCAGCTCGCTGAGGTTCTCCAGCAGCGGCGCCATCGCCACCGCCTGGGGATGCAGCGCCTGCTTGCGCGAAAAGGCCAGCAGCCGCTGGGTCAGCAGCGCCCCGCGTTCCGCCGCCTTCAGCGCTCTGGTGAGGCGCGGCGCATCCTGCGCATTCGGCTCCACCAGCTCAAGGCTGCCGATGATCACCGCCAGCAGGTTGTTAAAATCATGCGCCAGGCCGCCGGTCAGCTGGCCGACGGCCTTCATCTTCTGGCTGTGCAGCAGCGCCTCCTCCAGCTCCTGGCGCTTAATCCGATCGATCTCCATCTGGGTGGTCTTCTCTTTCAGCAGCCGGGTGGTGTGCTCCAGCGACGCCGTATTGCGGGCGAAAACGTTAAAGGCGCGCGCCAGTTCGCCCAGCTCGTCGCGCCGCTGCAGGGCCGGCACCGAGACGTTCGGCTCTCCCTGAGCCAGCCGCGACATCGCCCGCGAGATAGCGGTCAGGTTAGAGC
The DNA here is from genome assembly GCF_030128585.1 of Klebsiella sp. K5-204. Taxonomy (NCBI): domain Bacteria; kingdom Pseudomonadati; phylum Pseudomonadota; class Gammaproteobacteria; order Enterobacterales; family Enterobacteriaceae; genus Klebsiella; species Klebsiella sp. K5-204. The sequence goes on along the minus strand of NZ_JAKUZS010000008.1, from coordinate 109,340 downwards.
CCAGGTTACGGTAGATGTACCACCCGGCGCAGCCGGTGATCGCCAGCGCCAGCAGCGCGGAAAGCAGAATAAACATGCTGATGGAGCGCAGCTCCCGATGGCTCTGCGCCGCCCGCTGTTCTGAGGCTTCCGCCACCCGGGTCACGTACTGATTGATGTCGTCGTTAAGCAGCGCGACCAGCGCTTTGATGTGGTACATGTACCAGCTGATCGTCAGGTCGCTCTCCTCCAGCTGGGCCGACAGCGGGGCAAGTTTCGCCAGCTCCCGGGTGACGTCGGGGAGAACAAACGCCAGCGCGGGATCGGCGCTATGGGCCGGCAGGTCGCCGCGCAGCTGGTCGAGCTGCAGGACGATCGACCGCGGCGTGACGGTATGGATCGCGGCGACGATCAGCCGGTCCATCTCGGCCAGCCGGCGAGGATCGATCGCCCGCTCCCCGCCGCGATCGTTAAGATCGGCGAGATGGCGCAGGTTGCTCTGATTCTGGTAAAGCGAACTCAGCAGCGCATTGCGCTGCAGATGGCGGCGCTGGCCGCGCTCCAGCATCTCCGCCACGCTCTGCTGCAGCGCGTTGCTGCGGCGAATAATACTGGCCACCAGCGCCTGCTCCTGCTGCGCCAGCGGGGCCGCCGCCAGCTGGGCCAGCGAGTGCTTCAGCGCCTGCTGCGTCGCCAGCAGCCGTTCCGCTTCGCTTTTGTACTCCAGCGCGCCCACCACCTGCGACAGGCGCACCGCCGCCGTGGCGACATTCGCCGTGTCCCGCGCCAGATCCATACTGCCGCGCATATCGTTGAGGGTCTGGCGCTGCACCTGCTCCTGCAGCTGGCTGGCGTGGTGAAAGCCGAACACCGCCACGCCGCTCACCAGCAGGGTGACGACCACCATCAGCAGATTAAAGGAGAGCAGGCGGCCACGGGCGCTGGTGAAAAACGGGTGTCGGCGAGCGGTCATAGCAACTCCGGTGAAGGAACGGTCGGCAGATAAGCGTGACGGTGCAGAAAATGACGCCGCGTAACTGTGATCGCGGTTAACTATTTATCACTATGACAAATATGAATGGATTCTGACATCCTGCATTTATTTTCCGGTGGTGGACTGCAGCTATTGTTCTCGCAGACAGGAGCGCCGTGATGACCGCCACCCCGGTACTGGAAATGCGCCATATCGCCAAAGCTTTTGGCAAATTCTACGCGCTGAAGGGCGTCGACCTGACGGTCTGGCCCGGCGAGATCCATGCCCTGATGGGGGAAAACGGCGCCGGAAAAAGCACGCTGATGAAGATCCTCGCCGGCGCCTATACCGCCACCAGCGGCGAGATCCTGATCGACGGGAAACCGCAAACGATCCGCGGCCCCAAGGACGCGCTGGCCGCCGGGATCACGTTGATCTACCAGGAGATGCAGCTGGCGCCGAACCTGACCGTCGCGGAAAACATTTTCCTCGGCAGCGAGCTGGCGCGCGGTGGCCTGGTGCAGCGCAAAGCGATGCTCAGCCAGGCGCAGGCGGTGATCGACCGTCTCGGCGCCCAGTTCAAGGCCAGCGACCGGGTGATGACCCTGACCATCGCCGAACAGCAGCAGGTGGAGATCGCCCGCGCTCTGCACCGTCAAAGCCGCATTCTGGTGATGGATGAACCCACCGCCGCCCTCTCCTCGCGGGAAACCCAGCGCCTGTTCGACCTCATCCTGCGCCTGCGTGACGAGGGCATGGCGATCATCTATATCAGCCACCGCATGGCGGAAGTGTATGAGCTCTCCGACCGGGTCAGCGTCCTGCGCGATGGGCAGTATGTCGGCAGCCTGGTGCGCGACAAGCTCAATGCGCCGGAGCTGGTGCGCATGATGGTCGGCCGTCCGCTCAGCGATCTGTTCAATAAAGAGCGCGATATTCCCCGCGGCCAGCCGCGCCTGCGGGTCGAGGATCTGACCGATGGCGGCAAGGTTAAGCCCAGCAGCCTGGTGGTGCATGCTGGCGAAATCGTCGGCCTCGCCGGGCTGGTCGGCGCCGGACGCTCCGAGCTGGCGCAGCTGATCTTTGGCGTGCGCAAAGCCACCGGCGGGGTGATCGAGATCGACGGCGAGCCGGTGGTGATCCACTCGCCGCGCGAAGCCATCGACCATGGAATCGGCTTTCTGACCGAAAATCGCAAAGAGCAGGGCCTGTTTCTCGAACTGGCGGCCCAGGAAAACATCACCATGGCGACGCTGGAGCGCGACGCGACCTGGGGGATGCTCAATCGCCGTAAGGCGCAAACTATTTCCGATGACGCCATCCAGCTGCTGAACATCCGCGTGCCTCACGCCCAGGTGCGCGCCGGCGGACTGTCCGGCGGCAACCAGCAGAAGCTGTTAATTTCGCGCTGGGTGGCGATTGGCCCACGCATTCTGATCCTCGATGAACCCACCCGCGGCGTCGACGTCGGCGCGAAAAGCGAGATTTACCGCATCATGAACGACATGGCGCGCCAGGGCGTCGCTATTCTGATGATCTCCAGCGAACTGCCTGAAGTGGTGGGCATGAGCGACCGGGTCTATGTGATGCGCGAAGGGACTATCGCCGGCGAGCTGCAGTCCGGCGATATCAGCCAGGAACAGATCATGACGCTGGCCACCGGCGTGAACGATTCTCACCTTAAGGCAGGGCAACTATGAGCATACCGAAAGAGACCTCCGCGCCGGTCGCGACATCCGCTTCGGCGAAAAAAATGCTGATGGGCGACCTGATGCAGACCGTCGGCATTCTGCCGATCCTCATCCTGATCGTCGCCGTTTTCGGCTTTATCGCCCCCAACTTCTTCACGGAAAGCAATCTGCTGAATATCACCCGCCAGGCCTCGATCAACATTGTGCTGGCGGCGGGAATGACCTTCATCATCCTCACCGGCGGCATTGACCTCTCCGTCGGCTCCATTCTCGGCACCACCGCGGTGGCGGCAATGGTGGTCTCGCTGATCCCGGAGTTGGCGTTGCTGTCGATTCCGGCGGCGCTGATGCTCGGCCTGCTGCTTGGGCTGTTCAACGGCGCGCTGGTGGCCTTCGCCGGGCTACCGCCGTTTATCGTCACCCTCGGCACCTATACGGCGCTGCGCGGCGCCGCCTATCTGCTGGCCGACGGCACCACGGTAATCAACTCCGATATCAGCTTCGAGTGGATCGGCAATGACTACCTCGGCCCGGTGCCGTGGCTGGTGGTCATCGCCCTGGCGGTTATCGCGGTGTGCTGGTTTATCCTGCGCCGAACCACCCTTGGGGTGCATATCTACGCGGTGGGCGGCAACATGCAGGCGGCGCGGCTGACCGGCATCAAAGTCTGGCTGGTGCTGCTGTTTGTCTATGGCATGAGCGGCCTGCTCTCCGGCCTTGGCGGGGTGATGAGCGCCTCCCGGCTGTACAGCGCCAACGGCAACCTCGGGGTCGGCTACGAGCTGGACGCCATCGCCGCGGTCATTCTCGGCGGCACCAGCTTCGTCGGCGGCATCGGCACCATCACCGGTACGCTGGTGGGGGCGCTGATTATCGCCACCCTCAATAACGGTATGACCCTGATGGGGGTCTCCTACTTCTGGCAACTGGTGATCAAAGGGGCGGTGATCATCATTGCGGTGCTGATCGACAAATACCGTACCCGACACCATCAAAGTGCATAACAACACCATCTTACCTGCGAGGAAAAGCGAATGCGTTTAAAACCGATAGTCACCGCGCTGTGTGCTGGCGCGCTGCTGGCCGCCTCCCCCTTTGCGTCGGCCAAAGAGCTGAAAGCGATAGGCGTGACGGTGGGCGACCTTGCCAACCCGTTTTTTGTGCAGATCACCAAGGGCGCGGAGCTGGAAGCCCGCAAGCTGGCGGGGGATAACGTCAAAGTGACGCTGGTCTCCAGCGGCTACGACCTGGGCCAGCAGGTGGCGCAGATCGACAACTTTATCGCCGCCAGGGTCGATATGATTATCCTCAACGCCGCCGATTCGAAAGGCATTGGCCCGGCGGTGAAGCGGGCCAAAGAGGCCGGGATCGTGGTGGTGGCGGTTGACGTTGCCGCCGAAGGGGCCGACGCCACCATCACCTCCGATAACACCCAGGCGGGCGAGCTGGCCTGTAAATACATTAGCGACCGTCTGAACAACAAAGGCAACGTGGTGATCATCAACGGGCCGCCGGTCTCCGCCGTACAAAACCGCGTCGAAGGCTGCGAAACGGAGTTCAAAAAACACCCGGATATTAAAATTTTGTCCTCCAACCAGAACGCGAAAGGCAGCCGGGAAGGCGGACTGGAGGTGATGACCTCCCTGCTGGCGGCCAATCCGAAGATTGACGGCGTGTTCGCGATCAACGATCCGACGGCGATTGGCGCCGATCTGGCGGCGAAACAGGCGCAGCGCAGCGAGTTCTTCATCGTCGGCGTCGACGGCAGCCCGGACGGCGAAGAGGCGCTGAAGCGTAAGAACTCGCTGTTCGTCGCGACGCCGGCGCAGGATCCGCAGGTGATGGCGGCGAAGGCGGTGGAGATTGGCTACAACATCCTGCAGGGCAAACCGGCCCCAACCGCGCCGGTGCTGATCCCGGTGACCATGATCGACAAAAACAACGTCAGCTCTTACAAAGGCTGGACCGTGAAATAAGCGCAACCGGGCGCACAATCGTTCCGCCGATTGTGCGCTACGCTTAACGAGTATGACGGCGCGGAGTAGCGATCATGGAACGTAAAGGGATTATTGCCGCAGGCAACATGCTGGTCGATCATGTCCATCAGATCAGACAGTGGCCGGAGCGCGGCTGGCTGGTGGAAATTATTCACAGCGAACGCGCCACCGGCGGCGCGCCGCTGAATGTCCTGCTGACCCTGGCCAAAATGCACGCCGGACTGCCGCTGCAGGCGGTCGGCCTGATTGGCGAGGATAACGATGGCGACTATATTACCGCCATGCTCGATCAGTACCATATCAATCGCCAGCTTGTGCAGCGCACCAGCTCCGCCCCCACCTCGATGACTCAGGTGATGACCGACGCCGAAGGCCAGCGCACCTTCTTTCACTCTCCCGGCGCCAACCGCCTGCTTGACCTTCCGGCCTTTGAGCCGCTGGATGCGCCGCTGAAAATTTTCCATCTCGGCTATCTGCTGCTGCTTGAGAGTCTCGATCGCCCCGACGAAGAGTACGGCACCCGCAGCGCGCGGTTGCTGGCGCAGATGCGCGAGCGAGGCTATGAGGTTTCCCTCGATCTGGTGTCGCGCAAGGGCGACCCGCGCTACCGCCCGCTGGTCCTGCCGGCGCTGGCGCATCTTGACTACCTGACTATCAATGAGCTGGAAGCCAGCGAGTTTAGCGGGCTGGAGATTCGTCTACCCAACGGCGAGCCGCACGTCGCCCATATCGCCCGCGCCGCCAGCGCATTGCTTGACGCAGGCGTGCGCCAGCGGGTGGTGATCCACTGTCCGGAGGGGGCATGGGGCGTCTCCCGTACCGAAGCCGGGCGCTGGGTACCGTCATGGCGGCTGCCGCCGGAGGAGATTGTCGGCAGCGTCGGCGCCGGAGATGCCTTCTGCGCCGGCCTGCTGTACGGCAGCCATGAACGCTGGCCGTTAACCGACAGTCTGCAGCTGGCTCATGCCTGCGCCCGCGCCAGCCTGCAGGCCGCCAATGCGATCGACGGCGCCAAAACGCTCTCTGAGCTGCAGGCGTTTATTCAGTTGCAGAATAGTGAGAGGGGTTAACACCGCCAGCAATGGGCAGGCCGGTTAGACAGCCCCCACCCTACGCCGCCTTCTCGCTGTGGGTCACGTCGGCGGAAAAGACATAGCCCAGGCCGCGCAGCGTTTTAATCAGCGTCGGCTGATGCGGGTTCAATTCGACTTTGCGCCGCAGGCGCATGATCAGCACATCGATGGTGCGATCGAACACCTCGGTGCTTTCGGTATGGGTTAGCGCCAGCAGCTGTTCACGGTTCAGCACCCGGCGGGCGTTCTGCGCCAGCGCCAGCAGCAAACCGTATTCTCCCTGAGTCAGCGGGATCGCCTGCTGCTGTGGGTTATACAGCTCACAGCGGGTGGTATCCAGCCGCCAGCCGTTGAACGTCAGGCCAGCGACGCCGCCCGGCGCCTCGCTGGCCAGCGCCCCGCTGCGCCGCAGCACCGCCTTCACCCGGGCGACCACCACCCGCGAACTGAACGGTTTGGCGATGTAATCATCGGCGCCCATCTCCAGGCCCACCACCACATCGGACTCGCTGCCCAGGCCGGAGAGCATCACCACCGGCAGCTCAGGCCGCGTGCGCTGCAGCTGCTGGAGCACCTGCAAACCATGGGTATCCGGCAGGATCATATCCAGCAAAACCAGCGCGATGTCCGCCCGCTGCGCCACCGTCGCCAGCGCGTCGCCGCCGGTCTGGCAGACCAGCACCTCAAACGCGTGCGCGCCGAGCACATCGCTGAGCAGCTCGCCCATCGCTATGTCGTCATCAACCACTAAAATGACCGGTTTCATCTTTGCCTCTGCCCGCGGGGAGTTAGTGTCAGTCTGATCGATTCTGCAAGGCTGCGCCGACAAATTCCTCTCCCGGTGACATTTTTTCAAGCGCCGTCACATCTCCAGGGTATCGACACGTCAAATCTGTCGACAGGCTGTTTTTCGTCAGCATTTCGCCCAAAAAAGCCACGTATCATCAAGGAATACCCACAATGAAAATATGGCATAGAAGATGCATAGTGACGGCGCGATAGCGCAAACGCGCCCATTGAATAACTGGAGCAAGACCGATGAAAAAAGTCGTCACGGTTTGCCCGTATTGCGCATCAGGTTGCAAAATCAACCTGGTGGTCGATAACGGCAAAATCGTTCGGGCTGAAGCGGCGCAGGGGAAAACCAACCAGGGAACCCTGTGCCTGAAGGGCTATTATGGCTGGGACTTTATTAACGATACCCAGATCCTGACGCCGCGCCTGAAAACCCCCATGATCCGTCGTCAACGCGGCGGCAAGCTGGAAGCTGTCTCCTGGGATGAGGCGCTGGATTACGTCGCCACTCGCCTCAGCGCCATTAAAGCCAAATATGGCCCGGATGCGATCCAAACCACCGGCTCCTCCCGCGGTACCGGTAATGAAACCAACTATGTGATGCAAAAATTCGCGCGCGCCGTTATTGGTACCAATAACGTCGACTGCTGCGCTCGCGTCTGACACGGCCCTTCGGTTGCAGGTCTGCACCAGTCGGTCGGTAATGGCGCCATGAGTAATGCCATCACGGAGATTGATAACACCGATCTGGTGTTTATCTTCGGTTACAACCCGGCGGATTCCCACCCTATCGTGGCGAATCACGTCATTAACGCTAAACGCAACGGGGCGAAAATTATCGTCTGCGACCCGCGCAAAATTGAAACCGCGCGCATCGCCGATATGCACATTGCGCTGAAGAACGGCTCGAATATCGCGCTGCTCAACGCCATTGGCCACGTGATTATTGAAGAGGATCTGTACGATAAATCCTTCGTCGCCAGCCGTTCCGAAGGCTTCGAGGAGTATCGCAAAATCGTTGAAGGCTATACGCCGGAGTCGGTGGAGGAGATCACCGGGGTCAGCGCCCAGGAGATCCGCGCCTGCGCCCGGATGTACGCCAGCGCCAAATCCGCCGCCATTCTGTGGGGCATGGGCGTGACCCAGTTCTACCAGGGCGTGGAGACCGTACGTTCGCTGACCAGCCTGGCGATCCTCACCGGCAACCTCGGCAAACCGAGCGTCGGCGTCAACCCGGTGCGCGGCCAGAACAACGTCCAGGGCGCCTGCGACATGGGGGCGCTGCCGGATACCTATCCGGGCTATCAGTACGTTAAGTTCCCGGAAAACCGCGAGAAGTTCGCCAAAGCCTGGGGCGTCGACAGCCTGCCGGCACATACCGGCTATCGCATCAGCGAGCTGCCGCACCGCGCGGCGCACGGCGAAGTGCGGGCGGCGTACATTATGGGTGAAGATCCGCTGCAGACCGATGCCGAACTCTCGGCGGTGCGCAAAGCGTTCGACGATCTGGAGCTGGTTATCGTCCAGGACATTTTCATGACCAAAACCGCCTCCGCGGCCGACGTCATCCTGCCGTCCACCTCGTGGGGCGAGCACGAAGGCGTGTACACCGCAGCGGATCGCGGCTTCCAGCGCTTCTTTAAAGCGGTAGAGCCGAAGTGGGACCTGAAAACCGACTGGCAGATCATCAGCGAAATCGCCACCCGGATGGGTTATCCGATGCACTATAACAACACCCAGGAGATCTGGGACGAGTTGCGGCATCTGTGCCCGGACTTCTACGGCGCCACCTACGAGAAAATGGGTGAGCTTGGCTACGTCATGTGGCCGTGCCGCGATGAGTCCGACGCCGATCAGGGGACGTCGTATCTGTTTAAAGAGAAGTTCGATACCCCGAACGGGCTGGCGCAGTTCTTCACCTGCGACTGGGTCGCGCCGATCGATAAGCTCACCGACGAGTACCCGATGGTGCTGTCGACGGTGCGCGAAGTCGGCCACTACTCGTGCCGTTCAATGACCGGTAACTGCGCGGCGCTGGCGGCGCTGGCGGATGAGCCTGGCTATGCGCAGATCAACACCGCCGACGCCGAACGGTTAGGCATTGAGGATGAAGCGCTGGTGTGGGTGAATTCGCGCAAGGGTCGGATCATCACCCGCGCGCAGGTCAGCGACCGGCCGAACAAAGGCGCGGTGTATATGACCTACCAGTGGTGGATTGGCGCCTGTAACGAGCTGGTGTCGGAGAACCTGAGCCCGATAACCAAAACGCCGGAGTACAAGTACTGCGCGGTCAACGTTGAGCGGATTGCCGATCAGCGCGCGGCGGAACAGTACGTGATCGACGAGTACAACAAGCTGAAATCCCGCCTGCGCGAAAGCGCGATGGGTTAAGGTGCAGCGGCCTGATCCGGCTCGCGGGATGCGTAGGCCGGATCTGGCGCAGCCGCCACCCGACACACAAGCGGCGCCGTGCCCGCAGCCTGTCGCCCGGCGGCGCTGCGCTTGCGCGGGCCTACGGTTGGCAGGCGCGTCTCCCTTCCCAGGCCGGATCAGGCGCAGCCGCCACCCGACACACAAGCGGCGCCGTGCCCGCAGCCTGTCGCCCGGCGGCGCTGCGCTTGCGCGGGCCTACGGTTGGCAGGCGCATCTCCCTCCCCAGGCCGGATCTGGCATAGCCGCCACTCGGCATACAAGCGGCGCCGTGCCCGCGTACCTGCGGTAGGTAGAGCGAATCCGCTCTACCTACCGATCCCTGTCATTTTCTTCTTTTTCGCCTCCCTTTATACTGCGCGCTATGTTCCTTGCTGATAATAAATACAAATGAAATACCTCTTTTTATTTTTACTGGTCATTACCAGCGGCGCAGCGGTGGCCACCGAACCGGGTAGCCGGTATCAACAGCAGGCGGAAGCCGGCGATCGACGCGCGCAATATTACCTTGCGGATACCTGGGTTAGCTCCGGCGATTATCAGAAAGCCGAATTCTGGGCACAGAAAGCAGCGGCGCAGGGCGATGGCGACGCGCTGGCCCTGCTGGCGCAGCTAAAAATTCGCAATCCGCAGCAGGCGGACTATCCGCAGGCTCGCCAGCTGGCGGAAAAAGCCGTCGAGGCCGGCAGTAAATCCGGGGAAATCGTCCTCGCGCGAGTGCTGGTGAACCGTCAGGCTGGCCCCACCGACGTGGCGCACGCCATCACGCTTCTGCAGGATGCCGCCCGGGACAGCGAAAGCGATGCGGCGGTAGACGCCCAGATGCTGCTGGGGCTGATCTACGCCAGCGGCGTGCACGGTCCGGAAGATGATGGGAAAGCGAGCGCCTACTTTAAAGGCAGCTCGGCGCTCTCGCGGACCGGCTATGCCGAATACTGGGCCGGGATGATGTTCCAGCAGGGAGAGAAAGGCTTTATCGAACCGAATAAGCAGAAGGCGCTGCACTGGCTTAACGTCAGTTGCCTGGAGGGGTTTGATACCGGCTGCGAAGAGTTTGACAGGATCAGTAAAGGATAAGAAAAAGCCCGGCGCTCGCGCCGGGCTTTGTGTTTTATTGCGCGGTTTTATCAAACTTGCCCAGCACTTCGCGTTCATACGCCAGCGCTTTTTTGCGGTCGAACTTATGCTCCCACTTGGCGATAACCAGCACCGCCAGCGCATTGCCCACCACGTTCAGCGCGGTACGCGCCATGTCGAGGATACGGTCGACGCCGGCGATAAAGGCGAGGCCCTCCAGCGGGATCCCGACGCTGCCCAGGGTGGCCAGCAGCACCACAAAAGAGACGCCCGGCACGCCGGCGATCCCTTTCGAGGTCACCATCAGGGTCAGTACCAGGGTGATCTCCTGCCAGATGGAGAGGTCGATGCCGTACAGCTGGGCGATAAAGATCGCCGCGATGCTCTGATACAGCGTTGAGCCATCGAGGTTAAAGGAGTAGCCGGTCGGCACCACGAAGCTGGTGATCGACGCCGGCGCGCCATAGGCTTCCATTTTCTCGATAATACGCGGCAGCACGCTCTCGGAGCTGGCGGTGGAGTAAGCCAGAATCAGCTCATCTTTCAGGATGCGGATTAGGATCCAGATGCTCAGGCCGCACAGGCGGGCGACAATCCCCAGCACCACCAGCGCGAAAAACAGGATCGCGAAGTAAACCAGCAGCACCAGCTTGGCCAGCGGCCACAGCGAGGCGAAACCAAAGGTGGCGACGGTCACTGAAATCAGGGCGAACACCCCGATCGGCGCATAGCGCATCACCATATGGGTGACTTTGAACATGGTTTCGGAGATGGAGCGGAAGACCGTCACCAGCGGCTCACGGTGCGTCGCCGGCAGCGAGGAGAGCCCCAGACCAAACAGCACCGAGAAGAAAATAATCGGCAGCATATCGCCTTTCGCCATCGACGCCACGATGTTGGTCGGCACCAGCGACAGGATGGTGCCCATCAGGCCATGCGCATGGCTCTGCACCTCAGCGGTGGTGTTCTGGTATTTCGAAATATCAACCGCCGCCAGCTGCGACATATCAATGCCCGTTCCCGGCTGGAAGACGTTGGCCAGGGTGATACCCAGCACGATCGCCACCGTGGTGATCACTTCGAAATAGATAATGGTTTTGGCGCCGATCCGGCCTAACTGTTTGGCATCGCCCACGCCGGCAATCCCGACCACCAGGGTCGAAATAACAATCGGGACTACGATCATTTTAATCAGATGGATAAAGATATCGCCCGCCGGCGTCAGCAAATTGCTAATCAACCAATCGCGACTTTCGGCGTGGTAATGCAGATAACTGCCCAAAAGGATACCCAGCACCAGGGCTAGCAAAATTTGCCAGGCCAGACTGACTTTTTTTGTTTTCTTCACTACTGACTTCCTCAATGAAAGGCACCATTCCTTTTCGTCATGGTACCCACTGCAGGGGGTATGAATTGTGTTGCGTTGCTTTGTGGGGTTATTTAACGCGCAATATCAGTATCATTTGCACGGCATGCTGCGCAAGCCTTTAAGAATAGGGCTTTCTTCTGGTTTTCTGCATAAAGTCACGAATTTTCCCCAGTTACAATGCATAAGTATTTGTAATAAAAAATATTTCACATCTTCCGTTTCTATAAATTCATTTACGCAATTATTTCACTTCAAAGTTTCATTTGACGAAATTTCACTCAGTTGAATCATTGCGTGATCTGCCCCCCAATTAACAAACAAAGCTGTCAAAACCCCTACTCTTAACGTTTGTTTGACATATATTTAACAAGTTCAAAGGAGAAAAAAAGCCATGAGCCAAATACACAAACACCCTATTCCCGCTAACATTGCGGAACGTTGCCTGATTAACCCGGATCAGTACAAGGCGCAGTATCAACAATCCATAACCGACCCTGATACATTCTGGGGCGAGCAGGGCAAAATCCTTGACTGGATGCGCCCCTATACCCGCGTGAAGAATACCTCCTTTGCGCCAGGTAACATTTCCATCAAATGGTATGAAGACGGCACCCTGAACCTCGCCGCCAACTGCCTCGACCGCCATCTCGCCGAGCGCGGCGATCAAACCGCCATCATCTGGGAAGGCGACGACGCCAGCCAGAGCAAGCACATCACCTACCGTGAACTGCATGCGGACGTCTGCCGCTTCGCCAATGTGCTGCTCGGCCTCGGGATTAAAAAAGGCGACGTGGTCGCCATCTATATGCCGATGGTGCCGGAAGCCGCGGTGGCGATGCTGGCCTGCGCCCGCATCGGCGCCATCCACTCGGTGATTTTCGGTGGCTTCTCGCCGGAGGCGGTGGCCGGACGCATTATCGACTCCAGCTCGCGCCTGGTGATCACCGCGGATGAAGGGCTGCGCGCCGGTCGCGCCATCCCGCTGAAGAAAAACGTCGATGACGCGCTGAAAAACCCGAACGTCAACAGCATTGAACACGTCGTGGTCCTGAAACGTACCGGCGGTAAAATCGACTGGCAGGAAGGCCGCGATCTGTGGTGGAGCGATCTGATGGCGAACGCCAGCGCCGAACACCGCCCCGTCGAGATGAACGCCGAAGATCCGCTGTTCATCCTCTATACCTCTGGCTCCACCGGTAAACCGAAAGGGGTGTTGCACACCACCGGCGGCTATCTGGTCTACGCGGCCACCACCTTTAAATACGTTTTCGATTACCACCCGGGCGATATTTACTGGTGCACCGCCGATGTCGGCTGGGTCACCGGCCACAGCTATCTGCTGTACGGCCCGCTGGCCTGCGGCGCCACCACTCTGATGTTCGAAGGGGTACCGAACTGGCCAACCCCGGCGCGTATGTGCCAGGTCGTCGATAAGCATAAGGTCAGCATTCTGTATACCGCTCCGACGGCGATCCGTGCCCTGATGGCGGAAGGCGACAAGGCTATCGAAGGCACGGACCGCTCCTCACTGCGCATTCTCGGCTCGGTCGGCGAACCCATTAACCCGGAAGCCTGGGAGTGGTACTGGAAGAAGATCGGTAACGAGAAGTGCCCGGTGATGGACACCTGGTGGCAGACCGAAACCGGCGGCTTTATGATCACCCCGCTGCCGGGGGCGATTGAGCTGAAGGCTGGCTCCGCTACCCGCCCGTTCTTCGGCGTTCAGCCGGTACTGGTGGATAACGAAGGGCTGCCGCTGGATGGCGCCACCGAGGGCAATCTTGCCATCGCCGACTCCTGGCCCGGCCAGGCGCGAACCCTGTTCGGGGATCATGAGCGCTTTGAGCAAACCTACTTCTCCACCTTCAAAAATATGTACTTTAGCGGCGACGGCGCGCGCCGAGATGAAGATGGCTATTACTGGATCACCGGCCGCGTGGATGACGTTCTGAACGTCTCCGGCCACCGTCTGGGTACTGCCGAGATCGAATCGGCGCTGGTGTCGCACCCGAAAATCGCCGAAGCGGCAGTGGTCGGTATTCCGCACAACATCAAGGGCCAGGCTATCTACGCCTACGTGACGCTCAATCACGGTGAAGAACCGACGCCGGAGCTGTATGCGGAAGTGCGTAACTGGGTGCGTAAAGAGATTGGCCCGCTGGCGACGCCGGATGTTCTGCACTGGACCGATTCGTTGCCAAAAACCCGCTCGGGCAAAATTATGCGCCGCATTCTGCGCAAGATCGCCGCGGGCGACACCAGCAACCTCGGCGATACCTCGACTCTCGCCGATCCTGGCGTAGTGGAAAAACTGCTCGAAGAGAAGCAGGCCATTACCATGCCTTCTTAAGTAAGGACCGATTCCCTACACCCTCTCCCCCACCGGGGAGAGGATAAAAATAAGTCCCTCCCCCAGGATTTCACTCGCAGGAACGCCGTCAGCGAACCGTATCCCGGCCTTTAACGCCGGAGGGGTTGCTGTCGCCAGCGTCCGCTGCGTGGATGACGAAAGGGAGACCTCTGGAGACGCTAAGATGAATGAACAACTTTGTCAGCGGATAGAAAATAGTGCGCATTTCAGGGAGCTGGTAGCATCACGGCAACGGTTTGCCGCCATTCTGTCAGTGATTATGTTAGTGATCTATGTGGGCTTTATTCTGCTTATCGCCTTCGCGCCAGGCTGGCTCGGCACGCCGCTGCACGCCGGGACCAGCGTCACCCGCGGGATCCCGCTGGGCATCGGGGTGATCGTCATTTCGTTTGTTCTCACCGGTATTTATGTCTGGCGGGCCAACGGTGAATTTGACCGTTTGACCAAGAGCGTTCTCAACGAGGTAAAAGCATGATCAAGAGAGTCCTGACGGCGCTCGCCGCCACGCTGCTGCCCCTCGGCGTTCAGGCCGCAGATGCCATTACCGGCGCGGTACAGCGCCAGCCGACCAACTGGCAAGCGATTGTCATGTTCCTGATTTTCGTCGCCCTGACCCTGTACATCACTTACTGGGCGTCAAAACGGGTGCGTTCGCGCAGCGATTACTACACCGCCGGCGGCAATATCACCGGTTTCCAGAACGGGCTGGCGATTGCCGGCGACTTTATGTCGGCAGCGTCGTTCCTTGGTATCTCCGCGCTGGTGTATACCTCCGGTTACGACGGTCTGATCTACTCGCTGGGCTTCCTTGTCGGCTGGCCGATTATCCTGTTTCTGATTGCCGAACGTCTGCGTAACCTTGGCCGCTACACCTTTGCCGACGTGGCGTCCTATCGTCTCAAACAGGGACCGATCCGCACCCTCTCCGCCTGCGGCTCGCTGGTGGTGGTGGCCCTCTATCTGATCGCCCAAATGGTCGGCGCCGGCAAGCTGATCCAGCTGCTGTTCGGTCTTAACTATCACGTTGCGGTGGTGCTGGTGGGCGTCCTGATGGTGCTCTATGTCCTGTTCGGCGGCATGCTGGCGACCACCTGGGTGCAGATTATCAAAGCGGTTCTGCTGCTGTTCGGCGCCAGCTTTATGGCCTTTATGGTGATGAAGCACGTCGGCTTCAGCTTCAATAATCTGTTTACCGAAGCGATGGCCGTCCACCCGAAAGGCGCGGCGATTATGAGCCCGGGTGGGCTGGTGAAAGATCCGATATCCGCGCTCTCCCTTGGCCTCGGTCTGATGTTTGGTACCGCCGGCCTGCCGCATATCCTGATGCGTTTCTTCACCGTGAGCGACGCCAAAGAAGCGCGTAAAAGCGTGTTCTACGCCACCGGTTTTATGGGCTACTTCTATATTCTGACCTTTATCATCGGCTTCGGCGCCATCATGCTGGTCGGCGCGAACCCAGTGTTCAAAGACGCGGCCGGGCAGCTTATCGGCGGCAATAATATGGCGGCGGTGCATCTGGCGGATGCGGTGGGCGGCAACCTGTTCCTCGGCTTTATCTCCGCGGTCGCCTTCGCCACCATTCTGGCGGTGGTCGCTGGCTTGACGCTGGCGGGCGCCTCAGCGGTGTCGCACGACCTGTACGCCAACGTCTTCCGTAAAGGGGCGACCGAGCGTCAGGAGCTGAAGGTCTCCAAAATTACGGTGCTGATCCTCGGCGTGGTGGCCATTCTGCTGGGCATCCTGTTCGAAAATCAGAATATCGCTTTCATGGTCGGCCTGGCGTTCTCTATTGCCGCCAGCTGTAATTTCCCGATCATTCTGCTGTCGATGTACTGGTCGAAGCTGACCACCCGCGGGGCGATGATCGGCGGCTGGCTGGGTCTGCTGACGGCGGTGATTCTGATGATCCTCGGCCCGACCATTTGGGTGCAGATCCTCGGTCATGAGAAAGCGCTGTTCCCGTATGAATATCCGGCGCTGTTCTCCATCGCTATCGCGTTCATCGGTATCTGGCTCTTCTCCGCGACCGATAACTCACCGGAAGGGATGCGCGAGCGCGAGCAGTTCCGCGCCCAGTTTATCCGTTCACAAACCGGCATCGGTATCGAACGCGGTCAGGCGCATTAATCTTCTCCCCCTTCCCCGGCATCGTCCGGGGAAGGGGCTTATTCTGCCCCCGTCAGTTGTAGGTGAAGGTGATCACCCCTGCTGCGTTTGCTGAACCTGCTGTCACTATACTTCCCGTCTTATAATAGTTTGTGGAAAAAGCGAGCGACTGCTGAGCGGCTGCCCCGCCAGGACTGTCGGGATGGGTGAAATAGCTATAGCTGGCATCTGCGCCGTCGTTCGTTACCGTCGTACGGCTCGAGGTATAGAGGCTGATGTCGGTATTCAATGGCAGCGCTTCGCCATCCAGATTCAACTGGACCCCCACCCCGGTGGCAACATTCTCTTCTGCCGTTAAGGCCATTACGGTGTTATCCGGATTATCCCCACTCGCTTCCGCCGCCACCACCCGCATCGAAACATTGGTTCCCGGCTCGCAAAAGAGATTCATGGACTGCCGCGCTGATCCTACCTTCGTCGCGCTATTAAACTCGCCGGTATTGATGCTGCCCATGGCAAAACTAAGATTATTGCTACTGACATCGCACCCCATCGGGATCATCTGGATGCTGGTGGTTCCGCTGATATGCAGTTGGGAAATCGCTACCGAGCCTGACTTATCCTTTGCCGATACCGTCGCCACCGGGTCGTTAAAGGATAATGTACTATTGCTGGCAATCGCGCCGCCAGTCGCTACCAGCTGCAGCTGATACGCCGGGGTGTAATGTGTGGAAGCGAAGTAATCTAAAAAGCCATTAGGCTCACCGAGTTTAAAGTTGGCATCGCCGATATAATGCACCTGCGAGTCGGGAGTGAAATCATCTGTATCGTTCTCATATTCACCACTGATATTAAGCCACACTTTAACGCGTATCCCGATCCCCTGCACCGAGGTGGTATAGATGTTATCGCCGACCAACGCCCCGGCATTGCTCGAAGACCAGGCAAACACCGCGTAAATTTGCCCCTGGCAATTGAGCATAAACGTTTGCGCGTGATTCATTTTCCCGGAATCGTATAGCACCGTACCCGCGGTATAATTTCCGGCGTTGATCAGTATTTTTTCCGGCAGGTTAGTCATCGAGATATCGCCATAATTTTTCCCCTCACATAACGCCCAGCTGTAGGAGGGGATCAGCACCACAATGAAAAATAAAATAAGCTTTTTCATAAACTTCCCTGTCGAAATGATTATTTATAAGCCACATCAAACGTGGCGGTAAAACCGACAATGCCGGGACTCACCTGGCCATAAGGTGAGTACATCCGTGCCGCCATGGTGAACGTGTGGATGTCCGCTTCGCTATCAAAGGTGAAGAGATACTGGTTACCGGGGCCCAGCGGCTGCTGGTCGGCCATGCTGAGCAGTTGCAAACCAATGCCGCTGGCCCCGCTATTGCCTGTCATATAGCTTTTATAGATCGAAGTATGGGCTTCATCGAAACCAGCCCCACTGAATGTGATCGTCACTGCTGACGCATAGGCGGAACAGTTGGAAAAGAGCAGCTTCACCGGCACGCTGGCGCTGCTCGATCCCGCTTTTCCGGAGAACGTCTGATAGGGAACGGTGCCCAAATCAATACGATTCGACGGCTCCACAGCCACCTCACAGGAGGGCGCTTCGATCGTGCCCGTAACCTTAAAATTGACCGTGCTGTTGCTCTCGTAAGCCAACCCGGGAGCGGAGAGCAGTAAAAGGCTAGCCAGTACACAGCCCCCTGCTCCGCAGTCTTTAATGCTCATATCAGCCCTTTTTTCCTGTTGCGAACGTGCGGCCATTATCGGCAGATGGCCTGATAAAACTGAATATTGTCGCTCAGCGTGGTGCTGGAGAAATCATAATGAGCGGTGCACTGCTCACTGCTTTTGTCCCCCCAGCGTGCTAGCAGCTGGCCTTTTTTCTGCAACCCCGTCAGGTAAACCTGCCCCTCATCGCCAACGATATTGCTGCGCGAGACGCTGGTGTTAGGCCGAGCGTTATCGAGGGTCACCAGCGCGCCGAAGGGCACCACCCCGCTGCGGGTGCGCAGTGTGAGCATCGCCTTATAGCCAATTCGCGTGTCATACTGCACTTTGACGATCGCGTTGCGCGTCGGTACCACCGTTCTGGCAACGTTATCCACTTCAGCGCCGGGGATTTCCTGTTCATCCAGCGCCAGGCTATTACGATGGTATGGACGGACGTAGGGCACCACGGCATATCCGGTGGCATCCGTCGTCACGTTTGTCTGGCCGCGCACCGTCACATCGCTGACGCCGGGGGTCTCGACCAGCGCCGAACTCTCCCCCAGAAAGCGTGACAGCGTGAGCCCCCCTGAATGGGCAACCATGCCGCCGCGCAGCGAATAGTTGTAGTGATTGCTGTAGCGGTCGTAGCCATAGCCGCCCGCCACGTCGCCTTTTGCCCCCTGGTAGTTGACGCTGAGGTTGCCGGAAGTGCTCTTATCCTGGGTGTTGTACCCTTCCAGCACGCTCCAGTTCAGGGAGCGATCCTCGAACGCTGAACCGTTAAGTCCCACGCTGTGCGTGGTGTCGTTATGGCGGCCATGGTTCATGGTGTAATTCGCGGAGAGTGAGTCTCCCAGCGGAATGCTTAACGTCAGGGAGACGACCGTATCGCTGGCCGGCCGGTTATGACCGCTGTCATCGGTGTTCTGCACGTTGCGGTTATAGGAATAGTTAATAAAGTAGGAGGCTTTGCCGATTGCTCCGCTATAGCCCACCCCGACCGACGCCATGCGCGAGTTGTCCCAGTAGGTTTCATTGATCAGCGACAGCGAAAGTGAGCCATAGCCAAACAGCGTCTGTGACACCGAGGCGTCAAAACGGCCTTTCGTTCTGCCGTTGCTGGTACAGCAGTCATACTGAGTGGAAGCGTTATCGACAAAATCCTGAAACGAATAGTATCCCGCGGTGGAATAGCGATAACCGGCCACGGAAAAGTTGGTCCCGGTCTGGAGAAAACTTTTGCTAAAGCGGACGCGATAAGATTGCCCCTGTTCTTTACTGGTCGATGTGGCCGCGGCGTTGGCGTTGACATCAGCCCATGACTGAGAACCATCAAATGAGAGGGCGCCGATAGTCCCAAGATTAAAACCGGCGCCTAACAGCAAGTTGGTGTATTTATCTTCCGCCTGCTGAAAGCCGCTATAAAGAGTAACGTTGCTGGTCACGCCATAAACCAGAGAGGACTGAATAAAGTTATATTCTTTATCGTCGGAGCTACCTGAGCGCGTTCTGCCACTGCTCAGCGCATAGTCCAGCTGGCCCTCGCGCTGCAGGATCGCCAGCGAGGCGAATGGCACCACAAAGTTTTGCTCGCTGCCGTCAGACTCTTTAATGCTGACGTACAGATCGCCGGCGCTGCCGGTGGCGTAAAGATCTTTTATTTCAAAGGCGCCGGGTGCAACGGTGGTTTTATAAATGCTATAGCCATTCTGATAGACCGAGACCTCAGCGGTGGTACGCGCAATACCCTTGATCGTCGGCGCAAACCCGTGAAGGCTATCCGGCAGCATCTCTTTATCTGAGCTGAGCTGTAGGCCGGTAAAGCTCATGCTGTCGAAGATGCCGGACGACGTATAGGTGTTGCCTACCACCAGTTGACTGCGCAGGGTTTGGATATCGCGGGTGATATAGGAGTATACCGACTCCCAGCGACTGCTATTGTCGCTGTGGCTATAGGTGCTGTAGTTGCGCAGGCGCCACGGCCCCAGGTTCACGCCAGGCTGCAGGCTGATAAACTGACTGTCGATAGTCGCGCCGTTATGTCGCGGGGTATTGCGCTGCCCGGAAATGCTGTAGTTGAGAATACCGGCGTTAATCCCCTGCTGCCACTGGCTCTCCGGCACATAGTCCCTGGGGCGGTTCAGCATGGCGGCTTGTGGGACGGTAAAATCTATCCGCTGTTGGGCAAGTGAAACCGTAAACGTCACGCCCGGGATCGCCGACAGCTGAGCACAGGTTTCTCCTGCCTCGAACAGCTTCGGATAGGCGGCGGTATTGATGAGCCATGAATGAAGAAACTCCGTAGAAAGACAGGGAGTCACCGTTGCGTTTGCACCAGCGTCAGGGTTATTTACCTGAAACAGGAGCGATTCAGAACCGACATACTTATCATTGATGAAAACATCCAGGTAATAAGTGCCAGGCGGTACGCCATCTTGCGAAAAATAAGACAGATCAACTGAAGCCGCGCTATTAGCGGTGACTTCGAGTAGGTTTGGATTGAAATATTCGCCGGCCTCAGCGCAAGTAGGTAGGGTACTCAGGCACAGAAAAATAGCGACGCAGAGACTTTTTGTTGGAAATAGCGGCTCAATGCTACTGAATAAGAGCGGTATATTTCTTCCCTGACATACCATAATCATTAATCACGCTCCATGTGATTTCTTTTTTTCCTGCCGAGGACAGGTTACTCCTGACGGGTATTTTTAAAGTCGAAAACGGGGCTGCAAACCATGCACCAGAAATATTTTTACCGTTAATACTAACCTGCGAGAAATTCATATACACTGGCGAACTATTTTTTACCGTTAGGGACGCCCCTTCTTTACCCCATCGTAATTTGTCGGCATAGCTTTCTGGTGTATTACCTTTTAACGCGGCAGGCCGGTAAATTAATTTTATTTTCGAGTTGATAGCAAACTGCACGACATTTTTATCAGGAATATATTCCGTCGCCGGGATCCCTTTAATATTTAGCCAAAACATGGATTCGCGGTCGTCTGGTAACATCTTTCCTGAACGGACAATACGCACAAATCCTTTTTCTCTGGCTTTAAGACGAAATAGCGGTGGTGTAATAATAAATGCATCTTTTGCTGGTGAAGCAGCATCAACCACAGAGAGCCAGGACTGCACAATATTGCTGTTCTGATCTTTATTCTCAACGCTAATAACGGCGTTATTCTTCGTACCATCAAAGACAAGGCGCGTACCGCCAACCACCACGCTGGCTTGCGCGATAGAAGACGACAGCACTAAACCAACCACAAAAAAAGGATATCTCATACGCTTAAATAAGGGGAATAACAGACGATCCCCCTTTCTCCCTTCAATAAAATGCAGAATTAATGATAGGTCACGTTATAAGTTACCGTTGTCTGAACGGCACCCTTTGTCGGTTCACCAGAGCCCGATTTCACCATCTTAACGGTGAACGGAATCGTTGCGGCACCGGAAGAGATATCGACATCGGAACCTTCTTCGTTATTTTTCATCAGGCTACCGGCTTCGTCATACAGCGCCACAGCGACGCCCGTTGCTGCGTCTTCCGTAGCCTGGTTTTTAAAGTAATCGCTATTCGCGGTATCGGAAACCCCGCCGAAAGTCACGCGGGCGGAGTTATTTCCCCCCTCTTCCACCGTCGGGCAATCCGCTAAGCTAAAGGAAAAGTTTTTGGCTGCGCCGAAGGTATACGCTTTCAGGTCCGCCACCGAGGTGGTACCCATATCAATGGCAGTCACACCGCCATCGATGGTCGCCGTACAGGTAGTATCTGAAACAATGCCATTAAAGGTAATGGTGTTATCAGCCTGGGCAACGGTAGACAGCGCGCTGCAGGCAGAGAAAATCAGGGCACCTGCCAGTAATTTTTTACTCATCTTCATATTTATTCCCATATCCATTATAAACGACAATCAGTCCGTCAATTGCTTTATGCAGCGATATTAGAGAATGAAATTCAATCAGCGCGGCGTCATGCCGGCATTTACATGCTATCGGCTTGATGACAGGCACTATTATGCAGAAATAAACGACCCACTATGAATCCATTCAATAATACAAGCTCGCGTAAAAAGAATAACTAACACAAGGTAAAAATTCAATTATCAACAGATATGCTATTTTTTAAACAACGCGTATTAAAAGATTAGCGGCGCGACATAAAAAACCTTAAAAATCACTTGGATAAGCAGTTATATAATTCGTGAAAATAATAAAAACACTGAATTATATTTAGATTGCAATTAAATAATCGACGCCATTGAAATATTTTCTTACAAATTCAGGAGAAACATAAGAATCGACTTAATCTTTTATGATGAGTAATAACGGGTATAAACAAAAACAGGGGAAAATAGTCCACAACTATTCTCCCCCTCAATATTTCATAATATCCGGTTACGGGACCATGTTAAAACAGCAGCCAGCGCACGACCGGCGCAGCCAGCACGACGACCACACCTGAGAGCATCATCACCAGGCTGGCCACTACGCCCTCCTGCTGGCCCAGCTCATAGGAGCGCGCGGTTCCGGCACCGTGGGAGGCCGCCCCGAACCCGGCCCCTTTCGCCATCCCTTCCCGGATAGCAAGCCGTAAAAACAGCATGTCCCCCACCGCCATACCAAAGACGCCGGTGATCACCACAAACAGCGCCACCAGATCGGGTTGACCGCCGAGCGGTTTCGCCGCCGCCAGGGCAAAAGGCGTGGTCACCGAACGCACCGCCAGGCTACGCTGTATTTCGTCAGACAACATCAATCCGCGCGCCAGCCACACGGAACTGGTCACCGCTACCACCACCGCCGTCACCACCCCTGCGCTGAGAGACATCCAGTGGCGTTTGATCACCGCGATATTTTCATAGACCGGGACGGCAAAGGCGATGGTCGCCGGGCCCAGCAGCCAGAGCAGCCAGTGGGTCTCTCCCATATAGCTCTGATAAGAGATATGGCCTGCCACCAGGATCAGCACCAGCAGGATCGGCGTAAATACCAGCGGCATCAACGGCAGTTTATGAAAACGGCGATACAGTTTTTTATTAGCGTAATAGAGGCCCAGCGTCGCCGCCAGACACAGGATACTTAGCGTGGTATCGCTCATTTTTTTATCCTGTTCACTTCGTAACGATAAACCTTGTCAACGACCCAGGCCGTAGCGCCGAGCACCATCAGCGTGCTTAACGCAATGACCAGGAAAATACGCCATCCGTCGACCATCAACAGCTGGGCATAATTGACCACCGCCACCACCGCCGGGACGAAAAACAGCAGCATCTCCGCCAACAGCCAGCGGGCGCCGGCGCGAACCCAGTTGAGGGGGATCACCCGGCAAACGATCATCAACAGGAGCATCACCATGCCCACTAAGTTGGCCGGCAAGGGTACCTGCCACCTGTTCACCAGATATTGTGCGAAGATGAATAACCCGACGTAGAGCAGCACCTGTATCGGGATCTGAAGTCGCTGCGCCACAACAGGGGCAACGCGAGCTGGCGCGAAGGCCATGAGCGATAGTCCTGAAAAAAGAAGTCAGGCATGCAGTATAGAGAGCCGCCGACGCGGACAGAAATGAATTAAAATCATCGCAGGTATAGTCTCAGGGAATAATTATGGATATCCGAACGCTGCGCTATTTCGTTGAAGTGGTTCGTCAGCAGAGTTTTACTCGCGCGGCGGAAAAGCTGTTTGTCACGCAGCCCACCATCAGCAAGATGCTTAAAAATCTCGAAGATGAACTGAACTGCACGCTGTTGATCCGCGACGGCCGCAAACTGCTGCTTACCGATACCGGGCGCGTGGTTTTTGAACGCGGCCAGGCGATCCTCGGCGAGTTCAGCCAGCTGGAGTCAGAGCTGAGCGATATCAATCACCTGCATAAGGGGGTGCTGCGTCTTGGCATTCCGCCGATGGTCGGGATGCTGATGGCGGAGCCGATCAGCCGTTTCCGCCAGCGCTACCCGGGCGTCGAGCTGAAAATCGCCGAGTTTGGCGGCCTGACGGTCCAGCAGGCGGTCAGCAATGGCGAACTTGATATGGCGATGACCGCCCTGCCGATCGAAGAGGGCAGCAGCCTCACCACCCTGCCGTTGTTCAACCACCCGCTGTGCGTCCTGACGCCCAGGAGCGCGGCGTGGGAAGGCAAAACGTCGCTCTCGCCGGCGGAGCTGGCGGCGCATCCGCTGGTTATCTACAACGAGGAATTTGCCCTCAGCCAGCAGCTGATGCGCCTGTTTAGCGAGCACGACGTGAAGCCGCGGATCGCTGTGCGCAGCGGCCAGTGGGATTTTCTCGCCGCCATGGTGCAGGCCGGCATTGGCGTGGCGATCCTGCCGGAGCCGATTTGCCAGCGTCTCGACCCGCAGAATTTTTGCTGGATCCCATTGCAAAGCGAGCTGCGCTGGGAGCTGGGGATGATTTGGCGGGAAGGCGTGTATATGTCGCGCAGCGCTGAGGCCTGGCTGGCGTGCAGTAAAGCATTCTGGCTGGAATAACGCCTGGCTGGTGCGCATCGGGTGGATACCGCGGAGGTTGTCGGCCCGGTAAGGCGTCAGCTGCCCGCGGGCGCACGTGCGTTACGAGAGATCACCCGGCGGCGCTACGCCACCGGGTCTGACGATCACTGATCTTCGATCAACAGCGCTTCCAGCAGGTCGAGGTCGTGCAGCAGCTTCTGCAGCGTCTCGTTACTGATCTGCCGGGTGGCGCGCAGATGGTACAGCTCACCGCGCTCAGAGCGCAGCGCCGCCAGGCGGAAGCGCCGCTCCAGGCTCTCTTCGAGCATCGAGGTTTCCACATCGTTACGACCATCGGCGCGGCGGCGCAGGTTACCGATCACCCGCGAACTGACTTCGGTCAGCAGCTGGTTATCGATATTCTCTTTGGTATCCGCCGCCAGCCGCTCTTCCATCTTCTGGATCGCCACAATCGCCACGTCCGCCGTCGCCGCGCGCGCCAGACGCTCCTCTTTCCGCTGCTGCACATTATCGCTCGATTCAATGTGGCGCAGCAGGATCGGCAGCGCAATCACCCCAACGAACAACGAGAACAGGATCACCCCGGCGGCGAGGAAAATCAGCTCATAGCGCGCCGGAAAGACATTCCCGTCCGGCAGCAACAGCGGAATAGAGAGCACACCGGCGAGGGTAATCGCCCCGCGCACCCCGGCAACGGAGGAGATCAGCAGCTCGCGCGTGGTCCAGGAGCCAAACTCCATCGGTTTCTTCTTCAGGAAGCGCTGGCTAAGCTTACGCATCGACCACAGCCAGCCAAAACGCACCAGCATCAGCGCGGCATAGATCAGGATGATGTCGGTAAACAGCATCCAGGTCTCGACATTGGGGTCGGCTTCCGCCGCCACCAGCGAGCTGGAGAGGATATCCGGCAGCTGCAGGCCCAACAGCAGAAACACCATGCCGTTAAAGACAAACTCCAGCATCGCCCAGGTGCTGTTGGCGCGCAGGCGCATCGCCAGCGGCGCGGTACGCATCACGCCGGAACGGGTGATGGTCATCCCTGCCGCCACCGCCGCCAGAATGCCGGAGACGCCGATATGTTCGGCAATCAGATAGGAGGCAAACGGCAGCAGGAACAGCAGGACGATCTGCGTGGCGGGCTCGTCACCGCCCCAGCGGCTGAGGAAGCGCATCGAGCGGCCATACGACCAGCTCACCACAAACCCGGCCAGCACGCCGCCAATCGCCACTTTCAGAAACTCGACGGTGGCGCCGCCGACGGTAAAGACCATGGTGCCCATCGCCACCGCGACGGCAAACTTGAGCGAGACCAGGCCGGAGGCGTCGTTCATCAGCGCCTCACCCTGCAAAATGCCCATGATTTTTTTCGGTATCCGCCCTTCCCCGACGATACCCGAAAGCGCCACGGCATCGGTCGGCGACAGCACGGCCGCCAGCGCGAACGCCGGGATCAGCGGAATGCCCGGCACAATCCAGTAGATCAGAAAGCCGATGCCGACCACCGTCACGACCACCAGCGCCAGCGCCAGGCCGAGGATCTCGCGCCCGTGCTCAATGAATTCGCGAGTTGGCGTTTTCCAGCCGTCGGCGAACAACAGCGGCGGGATAAACAGGACCAGAAACAGCTCTGGATCAAATTCAACATGCAAACCAAAGGTCGGCCACGCCAGAAGCGCGCCAATGGCGATTTGCATCAGTGGAAGTGGAACCTGAAAGGGCAGTACGCGCGTCACTACCCCGGAGAGTGAGACCACAAGGGTCATGATGAGGATGGTAAAGAATATTTCCATGTGTTCCCTGTTTGCTGCGTTTTCTTTTATACCTGTGAGGCGTCTTGCCTTTGAATCATACGCTACCCAGATTAACGCAAATGGAAACAGGATGTGGCTTAAAAATAAAACGGGCGGCCTGAGCCGCCCGTGAGGAGCACAAAGGGTTTAAATCGCCCAACCGCCGGCGTAGAACACCACCAGCGCCACAGCGATAATCACCGTGCCGAGGTTCAGCTTACGCCACTCGCCGGAGACCAAGCGGCCGATCACCAGGGTCGCGAAACCGATCATGATGCCGGTCACGATGTTGCAGGTCAGCACGATAAACACCGCGGTGATCAGGCCAGCCATCGCGTCAACAAAGTCATTGAAATCGATCTTCGCCACGTTGCTCAGCATCAGCAGACCGACGTACATCAGCGCCGGCGCGGTCGCGTAGGCCGGCACCAGATAAGAGAGCGGAGAGAGGAACAGGATCAGCAGGAACAGGACCCCTACCGTCACCGCGGTCAGGCCGGTTTTACCGCCGGCTGCCGTACCCGCCGCCGATTCGATATACACCGCCGCCGGCGCCGCCCCGACTAAGCCTGAGAAGACGCTGCTCAGGGAGTCGGTGGTCAGCGCTTTACCGCCGTTGATGATCTGTCCGTCTTTGTCCAGCAGGTTCGCCTGACCGGCCACCGCGCGGATGGTGCCGGTGGCGTCAAAGACCGCCGTCATCACCAGGGCCAGTACGCTGGGCAGCACGACCGGATTCAGCGCGCCGACGATATCCAGACTGCCAATCAGCGAGTTGCCCTGGTCATCGCTCAGGGATGGCATGGCGAAAATCCCGGAGAAATGGACGTTAGGATCGAAAATCAGGCCGACAATCGACACGCCGATAATGGTCAGCAGAATACCGCCTGGTACCTTCATTTTTTCCAGACCGATGATCACCGCGAGGCCAATCAGCGACATCACCACCGGGAAGCTGTCAAAGTTCCCCAACGCCACCGGCAGACCGTCCAGCGGGTTTTTGATCACCAGGCCAACGCCATTGGCGGCAATCAGCAGCAGGAACAGACCGATCCCGATCCCGGTACCGTGGGCCACGCCCTGCGGCAGGTTGCGCAAGATCCAGCTGCGGATGCCGGTTGCCGAGATCACCGTAAACAGGACGCCCATCAGGAATACCGCGCCGAGCGCCACCGGAATACTGATGTGCTGCCCCAGCACCAGGCTGAAGGCGGTGAAAGCGGTCAACGAGATAGCGCAGCCGATGGCCATCGGCAGGTTTGCCCATAATCCCATCGCCAGCGAGCCAACGCCCGCCACCAGACAGGTAGAAACAAACACCGCGGCCGGCGGGAAGCCCGCTTTTCCGAGCATGCCCGGCACCACGATGACGGAGTACACCATTGCCAGAAAGGTAGTAAGACCTGCAACAATCTCCTGACGCACGGTGCTACCGCGCGCCGAAATTTTAAACCAGGCGTCTAATGAACCGCCGGTACGCGCTGAAGGCGTAGACATAGAAAACTTCCCCTGAAAATTTTTATTGTTCGTTGATATGCGTGGTGGACCTTCCACTGCCAGTTAAACGCGATCTCCTTGTACCGAATCGCAGCGCCAGGGGGGCCGCAAAAAAGCAAACGTTTAACTCCGCGCATACACTACGGTGTGTCAACCTTATCAACTCCCCCCGGCTAGCAGAAAAAAGAGGGAGTAAAACAGAAAGGCAAACGATTATCCGGCCTTTAGATAACCCTTTTCAACCGATGTTTATCGTATTTCGCTAAATTTCGCTTATGACGAACAGAAAATAACCAGCCGATGCGCAAACGTTATCGTCCATGCGCAATCCGCTAACAATTTTTTAGTGAGTTGCTTTCATTTAGCCGCGTCATCGGATCCGCTGATACTTCAGGCGCCGGGTAAGGTGAAGGGGCCGCCGCGCTCGATAGCCCGCTGCCAGGCCGGGCGCTGCTCCACCCGCTGTCGCCAGGACTCAATATGGCGAAGATCATGCATGCCGCCGCGGGCCAGCAGCGCCATCACCGGGAAGCTCATCTGGATATCGGCCATGCTCAGCCGATCGCCGGCAAACCATGGCCGCGTGGCAAGATGGTCGTCAATGAACCGCGCATGGGTGGCCAGCTGAGGATCGAGCCACGCTTTCTGGATACCTTTGCCCAGCAGCGAGCCCAGCGAGCGGACGCCAAAGGGCACCGGGGGTTTGCCGAGACTGGCGAACACCAGCTTCATTAACAGCAGCGGCATCAGCGAGCCTTCGGCATAGTGCACCCAGAAGCGGTACTGCAGTTTGTCATCCGCGCCCTGTGGCTTCAACAGCCCATCGCTGTCCCAGCTCTCCTGCAAATACTCAAGGATCGCGCCGGACTCCGCCAGCACATAGCCGTTGTCTTCCAGCACTGGCGATTTCCCCAGCGGGTGGATTTTCTTCAATGCCGCTGGCGCCAGCATCGACTTTTCCCGCTGATAGCGGACTATCTGATAAGGCAGCTGTAGCTCCTCCAGCGCCCACAGTACGCGTTGCGATCGTGACTGATTAAGATGATGTACCGTCAGCATGGGCCTCTCCCGTGGTTTGTTCAAATTAACTATAGGAACAGGCGCGGATTGCCGGGAAAATTTCGGCAAAATAGTGAGGAAAAAACGGCGGCGGATGCCATAGTTAAAGTGTCGACGCAAACCGGAACCTCCATCAACAGATTGCGCAATACTGAGGGACGTCGACGTCGGGGGAAACCCTCTCGTGAACCAACGAGATAATGCGAAAGACCAAGACCGGAAAACAACTAAAGCGCCCAGTTGTGGCGCTTTAGTTTTATCACTCCTCCTCCAGCAGCCGGGCGCCGGTCCCCTCTTCCCCCAGTTTATCGCCCGGGTTGCGTAGCGGGCAGTCGCGCCGCGATAAACAGCCGCAGCCGATGCAGCCGTCGAGCTGGTCGCGCAGCGCCGTCAGGGTGTGGATACGCCGGTCCAGCTCCTCGCGCCACTGTGATGACAGCATTTTCCACTCTTTTGCGCTGAGATTGTGCCCTTCCGGCAGCACGCCAAACGCGTCGCCGATGGTGGCCAGTGGGATGCCGATACGTTGCGCAATTTTGATAATCGCCACCGCGCGCAGGACATCGCGCCGGTAGCGCCGCTGATTGCCGGCATTCCGCTGGCTGTGGATCAGCCCTTTACTCTCATAAAAATGGAGGGCCGAGACCGCCACGCCGGTTCGTTTTGCCACTTCCCCGGGCGTCAGCAGCATTTTGATGCGGGGTGATTTCTTTTCCATAAAGCGCTTTACCTCAAGTTAACTTGAGGAATTATACTCGCCCGCAGACAAAACGACGAATCGAGAATTGAGAGAGGCCGCTTTATGTCCCATCAGGATATTATTCAAACACTGATTGAATGGATTGATGAACATATCGATCAACCACTTAACATTGATGTAGTCGCCAAAAAGTCAGGATACTCGAAGTGGTACCTGCAGCGGATGTTCCGCACCGTGATGCATCAGACGCTGGGGGATTATATTCGTCAGCGCCGTCTGCTGCTGGCGGCGGAGGCGTTGCGAACCACCCAGCGGCCGATCTTTGATATCGCCATGGATCTGGGCTACGTCTCGCAGCAAACCTTCTCGCGAGTCTTCCGCCGGGAGTTCGACCGCACCCCCAGCGACTACCGCCATCAGATCTCAGCGTGACGCGACGGCTGAGGCACGTTCATAGGCGCGGGCGCATTGGCTAACCACTGCATAAACTCCCGCGCCGGCATCGCTTTCGCAAACAGCCAGCCCTGGCAATACTGCACGCCGCGCTTGTAGAGCCAGCTTACCTGCTCAGGCGTCTCCACGCCTTCCGCGATAGTCTTTAGACGTAACCCGCGCGCCATCTCGATGATGTGTTCGGCAATCAGGTGGCTGGTGTTGTTGGTGGTCAGCGTATCAACGAAGGTTTTATCGATTTTAAGGATATCGACGTTCAGGGCGTGCAGATTATGCAGATTCGAATAGCCGGTGCCGAAATCATCGATGGCAATTTCATAGCCCGCTTCGCGGAACGCCTGAATCACCGGCGTGGTCTTCGGTACGTCGATAAACCCCCGCTCGGTTACTTCGATTTTGATCTGCCCGATACAGACCGCATAGCTGCGCGCTTTCTCACTGATCTGTGAAATCAGCCGCGCCGAGTGGAAATCCGACGCAGAGAGATTGATCGCCACGTACAGCTGCGGATGGCTGGCAAGAAACTCTCCCATTTCGTAAAACAGCTCATCTACCACGTAGTCCGTCACCTGGGCAATCATGCCTTCATTTTCCGCCAGCGGAATAAACTCCGCCGGGTTCATCACCGGACCGTCAAACCCTGGCCAGCGCAGCAGCGCTTCCGCCCCGACGCAGCGGTTATTTTTAATATCGATAATCGGCTGGTAGTGCAGGCGCAGCTGGCGGCAGCTCAGAGCCCGCTGCAGCATATTGCGCGGCGAGTGATACTGACGGCGGGTGCGCGACCACACCAGCACCAGTAAAATACTGCAGATGATCCCCAGCGGCAGCGTCAGGCTGGCCTGGTCACAAAAGTTGTGATAATAGCTGGCCCGCGAGGTGGACATAATGACGGCGATCGGCCGGATAGCAGAGCGGGCTATCGTATACACCCGGCCATTCTGATTAAAAAAGGTATCGCCTTCGCGAATTAACGCATGGAGCTCTGCGGGCTCGACATTGTTACTTACCGAGAAAAAGAGGTTGGTTTTGGTATCGAACACGCCATAGGCTAAATCGCGATCGCTGGCGATCACTGAGCTGAACGAGAAGGGATTGACCACCACCACATAGGGTCCCTTCTGCATATAATTCATGGCAAAGCCGGGATAAAACGGCGTGTCCCGGTAATAGTAAATCGCGACATCCGGCTTTTTGGTGTAATTGGCCGCCGGCATCCGCCAGCCGGTTTGCTGATGAACGGACGTTGAACAGATAAAGCGCTGACCGTTAGCGTAGATCAGATCTTCCACATACAGCAGGCCGCGAACGATATGCAATAAATAACGCTGATGGTCCGCTGAGCACAGTTCCCCGCGATACTGGCTGGCTTTCGCCCGGGCCTGATCCGCTTCGCGGATGACCATTTCCGTTTTTTGCAGCGCCAGCTGCGAAAATGAGTGTAATTGATCAATGGTTTCGGCTTTTGCCCGCAGTTGGGCAAACCACAATGCCAGTACCACTGGCAATAAAATAACCAAACCCGTTCCGATGAGCCTTAGCGCCTTATGCGGCGTACTGTCACCCATTTACGCTTACATCCATGCGATATGCCTTAATTAAGGTAGCCCAAACACGTTAGCAATCGCGACTGCGATAGACATCAGCCGATTTCCGCCAGCCCTCACGGGCGTCAGCTTTACCACTGACAGGGAAGAATAATACTTATTTATCAGGTATTCGGAAGATATTCCGCCAAGATTAAGAATAGACGCGCTTCTGACTCGGTTTCTCCGTGTATTAAACAAGAACAAGTAATAAAACCCGCAGAATAATAATCATTAGCAAGAGAATGAAAATAAGATCATCGGAGGTTACTTACTAATATCCACATAAATAACAGTGTTATTAAGCGCAGCGAAAGCTCATTTTTTGACTGGTGAATAAAGCGCCAAGTGTGATATAGTTCACACAAGTTGATGAAACAGAAATGGCGTTTCATCACTCTCTAGTACGCCAGTTGAGACCAGAGCGCTATGCCATCGTCAGTCGCGCCAGGTCGTCCATGGCTCCCCGACTTTCTTTGAGGACAGGTTAATGGCTTCCATTACTACCAGTGTTGTGTTGTTGCGCTGGCCCCTGGTGAGCGCGGTACTGATGTTTCTTGCCAGTTCACTGAATATCCAACTTCGCAAAAGCGATTATGCCGGTCTGGCGGTGATCTGCAGCTGCCTCGGCCTTGCCGCCGCCTGCTGGTTCGCCACCGGTTTGCTCGGCATCACCCTGCTCGATATTGCCAAAATCTGGGGCAATATCAAAGATGTGATGATTGAAGTCATGAGTCAGACACCGCCAGAATGGCCAATGATGATGACCTGAGGTTAAAAAGCTTCCCACCGGGAAGCTTTTTCGTTTTCTGCAGCCCTTATTTCCCCAGTTTCGCCATCATCTCCGGACGCATAAATTTATGGATCACCACCATAAAGAGCAGCGATGGCGCCAGTAAAATCAGCGCGGTAATCGACGAGACCTGATAGTTACCCGACATGCTGGCGTTATAGAGCAGCAGCGGCAGCGTAGTGACATCCGGCGCCCCGACGAAGAAGGTGCCGGTAAACTCATCCAACGACTCCAGAAAAACAAAGATGCTGGCGGCAACGATCCCCGGCGCCGCCTGCGGCAGCACGATGTGCCAGAAGGTATACATCGGTCCGGCGCCCAGGTTACGCGATGCCCGCGCCAGCAGCGGGTCGATGGCTGAAAACGCGGCCACACAGATCCACACCGAGTACATCAGACCGTGGACGCTATGCACCAGCACCACCCCCGCGATAGTTCCGTTCAAGCCCCACTGGTAAAACAAACGGGCAATATTCATGTATACCGTCAGGTTGGGAAAGGCCTGCGGGAGGAGAAACAGCAGCATAAACAGCACCCGCAGCGGCATTTTCCGCCGGGAAAGCGCATAGCCGGCGGGAACGGAAATCAGCAAACAGACCACCACCGACAGCAGGGCGATCAGTACGCTGGTTAACAGCGAGCTGGAGACATCGCTGTACGGATTGAAGACCTGATACCAGTACTTCAGGCCCCACTGGCTGGGCAGCGAATGGGGAAAATACCAGCTTTCCGCTACGGTCCAGATCAACAGGTTCAGAAGCGGGCCAAACATCGCCAGCAGCATAAACAGCAGTAGCAGGGTCTGCAGCACCGGGCTGGCGTTCACTTTACGGCGTCCTCTTACCCACCATGACGGAGAGGAAGCAAGGTGCAGCGCTTTCATCCTTCACCGCCTTTTTGCTGCAGGCTGTGGCGCAGGTAAAACCACGACAGCGCGCCGCAGATCGCCAGCGACACCACGCCAAGCGCATTCGCCACCGCGTAATCACCATAGGAATTGACGCGAAACGCCATATCCACGGTCAGCATCGTCGGCGTCCCCACGCCGATCATCAGCGGTACCGACAGCACCGACATCATGGTTACCGTCGACAGCACCAGCGCCACTCCGATGGTCGGCAGGACCTGCGGCAGCATAATATCGAACAGCAGCCGCGGCCGGGAGGCGCCAAGATTACGTGCGGCGAGGATCTGCGACGGCTCCAGCGCCGCCATCGCTCCGCAGATCAACAGCGTAGCAAAGGCCAGCTGCTTCCAGACAAAGGTAATGACAATTCCCTTCCATCCCAGCCAGGAGAGGGTCTCCAGCGGCCTGACCAGATCGGCCGCCACCAGCGCATTGTTCATCAGGCCATTTTTGGCGAGAAAAGTGCGCATCATCTGGGCGACGACAATAAAGGGGATAAACAGCGGCAAGCGATACAAAAAACCCAGCAGGCGAACAACGGGCCGGCAAGGCGACAGCGCAATCACTGCCGAGAGGGTAATGGCGATCAGCGCTAACAACGCCACTGAGATCAGCACGATAAGCAGCGAAAAGAGCACATCGTTGGCGTAAAGCGCATAGACCTTGCGAAAATGATCGAGGGTGAACGACTGTCCCGGCGCGGTAAACGCCGAGACCAGCGAAAACCCCAGCGGATACAAAAACAGGACCGCGATCATCAGCGCTGCCGGGGCAACCAGCAGCAAATATTTCAATGAACTGGACATAAAGGACCTGGCGTTGGCACAAGCAAGCGCCCGGGTCGGCGACCCGGGCTGGAAAAAGGGTTAATTGGCCACCTGGCTTTCGTAACCCTCTTTGATATCGTCAAAGTAGGGGGCGATCGGGAAGCTTTTGCCATACTTCGCCAGGGCTTCAGGCGAAATTTCGGCAAACAGCTTTTGCCAGGTCGCCGCATCCAGCTTCGGCTTCACCTGCCCGGCGTCGATGCCCGGGTACCAGTTGAACTGCTTAACGATCCCCTGCGCCTGCACTTCCGGGCTGGTGGCCAGCGCGATAAAGTCGCGCGCCAGCTGCGGATTCGCCGCTTTCGCTGGGATGACGTAATACATCGGCTGACCCGGCATACCCGGGGCCAGTAAAGCGAGCTTAATCGATGGCGGCAGCTTGCCCTGATCTTTCCAGCTATAGAACATGTCGACCCATACCGGGCCCATGGCGATCTCTCCCCGACTTAGCATATCGAGCGTTCCGGCGTTGCCCGGAGTGAAAGTGACATTTTTATTAAACGCTTTCAGTTTCGCATAGGCCTGCTGCCAGCCCTTTTCGACGCTTTTATCATAAGGCGCGGAGGAGAGGCGCTCGGCGCCGGTCCCGTAGGCGTAGATCCAGCCCACCACAAAGCTAACGCCGGACATGCCGTTCTTGATGCCGTTATAGCCAAAAGCCTGCGGATGTTTCTGCGTCCACGCGACCAGCTCGTCATACGACGCCGGTGGCGTACTGACGAGATCGCTGTTCCAGGCGATAGCGGTCTGGCTTAAGAACATCGGCATGACGTATCCGTCGACGTTAACGCCGAGCGCCTGGGTGGCGCTCGGCGAGCTCACCATGCCGCCGGTCTGAATATCCTGGCGATATTTTTGCAGCAATCCCTTTTCCACCTGTTCGCCCCCCGCCTTCTGATGCACCACGGCGACGTCGATATCCCACTGCTGCGCGCCGCTCTCCTGTTGGGCGCTCAACTTCTCGCTGATTTTATTCGACCCGGCGTCGCCAGGGCCGGTACCGATCACCCGCACCTTGACGCCGGGATGAGCGGCTTCAAATTTTGGCCCCAGCCAGGTTTTCACGTAATCCACCATATTCTGATCGCCCGCGGTAGCGACGTTAAGAAAGGTGTCGGCCTGGGCGCTAACGCTCAGGCAGAGGGTCGTTAAGATCGCTGCTTTCGTCTTAGTAAACATGGATTGTCCCCAGAATGAACACGCTGATATCACTGTGATAGTGGTAAAGGAAAAATATGGAGGGCCGGCATGGGCACATGGAGCCTGACGCGGCTTTTCGTCGGCCAGCACTGAGCGGAGTCGGCCTGCAGCAGGCGGTCATGGCAGCGCACGCTGTGGCGATACAGATTGCCCAGAAACGCGCTTTGCTCCACCATCCCCTCCAGGGCGAGCCCCTCCTGCGGCGCGGGCTGCGTTAATTCGCCGAGCGTGGCATCGGCGCTGCGGAAATAAATGACTTTTTCACCCTGCTGAGCTGCGGATAAACCGGATATTGCGGCAGCAGATATTTCATCAGAGGTTATTTTATTATCGGCGCCCATAAAATCAGCGACGAAGGGTGTCGCGGGTCGCTGATATATTTGTTGCGGCGTGCCGGTTTGCTCAATTCGCCCCTGGTTTAATACTGCAATACGGTCCGCCATCACTAATGCCTCCTGTTGATCGTGGGTGACAATTAACGACGTAAAGCCGAGTTTCTTTTGCAGAGATTTAATTTCATGGCGCACATTGAGCCGCACTTTGGCATCCAGATTAGATAACGGCTCATCCAGCACCAGCACCTGAGGTTCTATCGCTAGTGCCCTCGCCAGCGCCACCCGCTGCCGCTGGCCGCCCGACAGTTCAGTCACCTTCACGTCAGCCAGCCCGTCGAGATTGACGATCCGTAGCAGCTCCGCCACTCGCCGTGTGATGTCCGCCCCGCGCCATTTGCGCAGCTTCAGGCCATAGCCAATATTGCGCGCCACCGTCAGGTGCGGCCACAGGGCGTAGCTTTGAAACACCATGGTGATATTGCGCTGCTCCGGCGCCTGATGGGTGATCGCTCGGCTGGCGATGGAGATCTCCCCGCTTTCCACCGGAATAAAACCGCAGAGGGCATTCAGCAGGGTGGTTTTTCCACATCCCGAAGGACCGAGCAGCGCGATCATCTCCCCCTGCTCGACCGCCAGATCGATATTATGTAAAACCACTTTATCGCCATAACTAATTTTAAGGCCGGAGATCTTTAAATAACTCATATTCGCTACCTGACAGCGCTGTTGCGGGCATTTTTTATTGCTGTGAACACGTGTTCATTTAGCTGTAAAAAAAATGCAACGTTAACTCGACATGATGTGAGCCTACTTTGTCGGGTATTTATGACAATTTAATTAAGCGGCAAAAAATTTTGGCGAGGGTAAATGAAAATAGATGTGCTTGGCTGCGGGAGCGCCTTTTCCTGCACGCAAAATACCTCCGCGCTGCGGGTAATCGACGCGGACAACAAACAGTGGTTAATCGACTGCGGACCCACCGTTCCCCGCGCGCTCTGGCAGCGCGGCGGCGGGGTCAACGATATCGACGCGATCTACTTCACCCACGTTCATCCGGACCACTGCACCGGTCTGACGGCGCTGCTGAATTACTGGAAAAGCGGCTCCCGCCAGAAGCCGCTGATTATCTACTGCCAGCCGACGCAGCAGCCGGTGCTCATGCAGCTGGCCGCGCTGGCGAACTGGCCGCAGGCGGAGCTCGGTTTCACCATCGACTGGCAAGCATGTCGCGAAGCCTGGACGTGGCAGGACTGGCAGATCCGCACTGCCCCCACCCAGCATGAGCTGAGTAATCGCGCCATCCGTATCACCATTGCCGGGCAGACGCTGTTTTACAGCGGCGATGGCCGGCCGACCGCCGACTCGATGGCCCTGATGGCCGGCGCCGGGCTGGCGTTTCAGGAGTGTGCCTCGGTGGCGGCCCTGGACGATGACGCCTCTCATGGCGATTTCCCCTCTTGCCTGATGCTGTTCAGAACGCTGCAGCTCCCGGCGCTGGGGCTCTATCACTGCGAGGACGCTGCCCTGCCGGGGCTGAAGCAGGCCTGCCAGCCGTGGCCGGGGTTATTCGTTTCCCGGGATGGGCTCGCCTTAACGCTGCCGCGTCCCCCGTTTACCGACGAGGCGCACATCCTATGAGCACCGCATCACGTAAAGCCAGCGTCACCGCCCAGGATGTCGCACGGCGTGCGGGCGTCTCCCGGGCGGTGGTGTCCCGGGCGTTGAGCAGCAACGGCAGCATCTCTCCCGATGCCCGGGCGCGGGTGTTGCGCGCCGCCGAAGAGCTGGGGTATCAGGTTAACTTCCTCGCCCAGGGGCTGAACCGCCAGCGCAGCCACTTAATCGGCGTGATCGTCTCGCGCATCAGCGATCCTTTTCGCAGCGCCCTGCTTGATGCCTTGCTCAACGAGATCCAGCGCCAGGGCTTTCAGGCGCTGGTGAGCGAGATCCATAGCGAGCAGGATCTGGTGCATACCCTGCGCCGTTTCACGCAGTTTCGCGTCTCCGGGGTTATCGTTACCTCCGGCCAGCCGCCGGAAGCGCTGGTGAACGAGTGCGTTCACCAGCATATTCCGGTAGTGGGCATTAACCGTCAACCGACGATCCCCGGGGTGGATTATGTCTGCTCTGATAACGCCGCCGGCGCCGAACTGGCCGCTAACCAGCTGTTGCGCAGCGGCTGTCGGCGCTTCGGCTGGCTCAATACTCTCCCTTCCACCTGGGCCGGGCGCATGCGCGGTGAAGCATTCAGCCGGGCGCTACAGGCGCGCGGAGTGGACATCGAACGCGACCTGGCGCACCTCGCCTGTCCGGAAGAGGGCTACGTCGGCGGTGAGCAGGCCGCGGCGCTCGCTGACGAGGTGCCTGAGGGGATCTTTTGCGCGAATGCCCAGCTTGCCTGTGGCTTTCTTGATGGGATGCGCCAGCGCGGCAAACAGGCGCCTGAGGATTTTCAGCTGATTGGTTTTGATAACACGCCGCCGACCGCGCAATATAGCTATCAGCTCACCACCCTACATCAGGATGTGGCGGCGATTTCCCGCCAGGCGCTTGCCCGGCTGCTGGAGCGCACCGCCGACCCTTTACAACCTTCACGCACCACATGGGTGGAGGTGACATTAATTCACCGGCGCACGTCGCCCTTTGTTATCTGAGAGCAGGACTATGACGGAAGCACAACGAGAGTCATTATGCGCCTTAATTCGCCAGGCTGGCGCCCACGCCCAGGCGCTACGCGATGCGGGATTACAGGTCGATAAAAAATCGCGCCAGGATTTTGTGTCGCAGGCGGATCTCGCGGTAGAACAAGAGATTAAAGGCTGGCTGCAGGCCCATTTTCCCCAGGAGGGTTTCCTCGGCGAGGAGAGCGGTTTCGCCGGCGATGCACAGACCGTCTGGGTGCTCGACCCTGTCGATGGCACCACCAACTTTATCCTCGGTATGGATTACTGGTGTATCTCGCTGGCGCGAGTGTGCCAGGGTGAGCTGACGCTTGGCATTATCTACGCCCCCGATCGCGATGAGTTTTTCTTCGCTGGTCGCGGCGAAGGCGCGTATCTCAACGGCCAGCGCCTGACGCTACGCGAACCGGATCCGGATGCGGTGGTAGTGGGTATGGGCCGCTCCAGCCGCGCCCCGGCCAGCGACTACGCCTGGGCCATCACCACCCTGCTCGACGCCGGCCTGGAATATCGCCGCTTCGGCGCGGGCGCCCTGATGCTGGCGCATGTCGCCGCCGGCCAGCTCCATGCCTATTATGAAGCGCATATGAACAGCTGGGACGCGCTGGCAGGCATGCTGTTGATTGAGGAGGCGGGCGGAACGTGCAATGCGTTTCTCGCCAATGAGGGGCTGCGGCGAGGTAACCGCGTGCTGGCCGGCTGCGCAGGCGTCCAGCCACGACTGGCCGCCCTGCTGGAGAAATGACGCTACACCGCCCCCGGCGTGGCCTGACTAACGCCAGGTTTCGCTGCGGGGAATATTATTCGGGCAGCGCTTAATCGCGCAAAAGGACTGGTAAAAACAGGAGTCAGACCGCTCGCCGCCGGCATGGTACGGGCACGATGGCCGCTCGCGTAATATTTCCCACTGCGCCTCGTCGTACACCGCAATATTGTAGATTTTTAATGAATGATACTGGTCATTAATTAAAACTCTTGAGGAATAGAGCTTCATTGTCTCGCCGGGCAGCAGGATCACATCGGCCTCGTACCACATAATAAATTTTAAGAAACGCAGGCTGGATATCGCCGAAAAGGCGATGCCGGATTGCGGGCAGATCAGAGTATTAAGAATAGTCCATTTCATATTCCTTCCTTATATAAATGCTACAAATTGTTACCGTATATAGTGATAGCATTCATTAATATAAACTGCAAGCATCCCTGACAATTATGTGACTTAAGACAATTCCTAACAACATACTCCATTATTAGTAACGTTTACTTTTCGTCGAGAGATTAATGATTAGACCCTATAAAAAAAGAAACAAATCAACCTAAAAAAAGAAAATACAATAAAAAATAAGATTAAATAAAAATAATTGACAATATGTATTAGTCCCTTTGGATGAGCCTTCATCCATTCGTATCAGACGATGTGGCGCTGAGCGTCGCCAAAGCTTCCGCCGGCAGAGAGGACGACGGCAGCCAGCTATTTATTGCGCGGTTGCCTCGGCGTACGACAACAGACCCGCGCAGCCATCAGGCCGCGCTCGGGTAAATGTCTTTGGTATACCGCCATAGCGAATAACTTCGCGATAATATCGCCATGGCGATTGATCTTATTTAGCTCAATCCGTATGTCGGGGTACCGTCTACAGAATATTGCCACGCCGGTCTAATAAGCCCCGCTGGGGCCTTACCAGGTTTTGCCGATATTAAACTGAAACTGCTCTGCTTTATCGCCATCATACTTTTTAAATGGCTCTGCCCATGAGAAGACCAGTGGACCGAGAGGAGACATCCACTGCACGGCAATCCCAGCGGAGAGACGAATATGACTCGGATCGCCGTAGTCAGGGATCCCTGCCGCCTGCGTCTGCGCGGTGTTTTGCCAGGAGGTGCTCCAGACCGTCCCCGCATCAACAAACAGCGAGGTTCGCAGACTATCGGCATATTTGTCATTCACAAAGGGGGTTGGAATGATAAATTCGCTGTTCAGCACCGCCATGGCATTCCCGCCGACCGCATCAGATGAGGAGTCCAGCGGGCAGGCGCTATAGCTGCTTTCGCTGCCGTTACAACGGTAATAGGCCGCTTTAGGCCCGATGGTGTTAGATGAGAAGCCGCGCACTGTCGACGAACCGCCAGCATAAAAGTTATCGTAGAACGGCACACTTTTGCCGTCTAACCCGCCGGCATAGCCTGCGCGCAGGCGTTCCATCCAGATCCAGCGCTTATTCTCGTTCAGTGGCAGATACTGGGCAGTGTCAAAGGAGAGTTTGTAATAACTGTTATCCGAGCCGGGGAGGGTCAGTTTTCCGCTAAGGCTGCTTTTGTTTCCCGCTCGCGGGAAAAAGCCGCGGTCGAGGTCGTTGTAACCCCATCCAATACTCACAAAATAATCGTTGGCGCTATATTTCGCGCCGCTGTCGCCATCTTTCGTCACCACGCTGGGCTCGATTCCGCGAGAACTGAGGTAGCGCCAGGTCGACAGCTCCGGATCCATATTAGTCAGCCGATTATGAACATAATCCAGTCCCAGGTTCAGGGAGTTATTTTCGCTAATTGGAAACCCCAGCGTACTGCCTAAGCCGTAGCTCTGCTGGTTATAGCTCCCGGCGTCCGCATCGGAAGCATCATAGCTGTTATAAAAAATCTTTCCGCCCAGGCTAATGCCATCGACGGTAAACCACGGATTCGTCGCCCCCAGTTCAAGATAAGACTGATAGCTGTTGCGCGTCCCGTTGAAGCTAACGCTGTTGCCCGTTCCCAGCCAGTTATCCTGAGTCACGCCAAGCTGATAGCTCACGCCGCTGTCCGTTCCAAATCCCAGGCCCACGTTAAATGAGCCGGTGTTGCGCTCCTTCACCTTGTAGACCACATCGACCTGATCCGCCGTCCCACTAACCGGAACGATCTGCTGTTCAACGTTCTCAAAAAAACCCGTTCGGTCAAGACGTACTTTCCCTTGCTCGACTTTTTCGTTGTTGAGCCACGCCCCTTCCATTTGACGCATTTCACGACGCAGCACCGCGTCCCGGGAGGTGTCGTTACCGGAAAAGCGGATCTGGCGTACCGAGTAGCGGCGACCCGCGTCGACCTGAATATGCAGCGTCATACGGTGATGCGCATCATCGATTTCCGGCGTGGTCGTCACTTGCGGCCAGGCATAACCATACTTGCCGAAACGCTTTTTGATCTCATTTTCAATCGTGGTGACTTGCGCCCCGCTATACCATGCCCCCGCCAGCGGCTGGGCAAGGGCCTCGATCTCCGGTCCATGCTGCGCCAGGTCGCCTGTCACCTGAGTTCGGTCGACCCGATAACGTTCGCCTTCATTGAGGGTGATGGTGATATACAGGGATTTTTTATCTGGCGTCATACTGACCTGCGTGGACTGGATAGCAAAGCGCGCATAGCCGCGATCGAGATAAAAACTGCGCAGCGTTTCCAGATCGGCTTCCAGCTTCTGTTTCTGGTATTTTTTATCCGCTACCACGTTCCACCACGGCACATTATCGCGTAGCTGAAGCTGGTCCAGGAGCGTCTCTTCTCGAAACGCCTGATTACCGATAATGTTTATTTGTGCGATTTTCGCCGATACGCCTTCCTGAAAGACGAACGTTAAGTCAACGCGATTACGCGGTAACGGGGTCACCACAGCGTGAACCTGCGCACTGTATTTCCCCGCGCTGTAATAGAAATCCTGCAACCCCTTTTCTATTTCGCTGAGCGAATTTCTATCCAGTGCGCTACCTGCAAAAATACCTGTCGCGGTGAGATTCTCCGTTAACGCATCAT
The DNA here is from genome assembly GCF_030128585.1 of Klebsiella sp. K5-204. Taxonomy (NCBI): domain Bacteria; kingdom Pseudomonadati; phylum Pseudomonadota; class Gammaproteobacteria; order Enterobacterales; family Enterobacteriaceae; genus Klebsiella; species Klebsiella sp. K5-204. Next base: position 67,667 of record NZ_JAKUZS010000008.1, on the reverse strand, counting down.
CCTTCACCGACTTATTCCCGGAAAAGCTGATGCTGGCAATAGTGGGCCTCTCCTTAACCTGCACCACCAGCGTTTTCCCATCGCGCAGGATCTGCACATTCTCGAAATTGCCGCTCGCATACAGCGCGCGCACCGCCTCGCTGACTTCCTCTGGCGTCACCGTTTCTCCCGCGTGCAACGGCATACTTAATAGCGCCGCCCCGACGGTCACGCGCTGCAGCCCTTCAAAACGAATATCATCAACTTGATATGATGTTGCGGCGTACAACGTTAAAGGGGTAATCAATAATCCGCTGATGATATGAGTCTTTTTTAACATGAATGTGTCGTCTACGAGATAATGAGCAATAGCAGTTATCTGCTGGCGTTGAGCTTATTTGTTCAGGTTGCGTATCTAAGATATGCGACAGAATTAACCTGAGCGAGGCGCAGAATTACATGCAATTATGGCGACAAAATGGAGAAAAAAAGGATGTTAAATCATCTTTAAAAATATATTTAATGATGGAACTTTCCCTGAACTCCGTGGTTCTAATGGCCAACACCAGAGCTATATTTAGATTTGCCTGAACGGTTTTTATTGAAAAAGCCCCCTTTCTTGCTAATGGAAAGGGGGAAGGATCTCGTTAGGAATGTTGTTCTCTGGAATCACCAGGAACGGGCACAATCATATTCTTAAAGCCAGCAGATATAATGAAGAGAAATTGAATAAATTATGCAATCGACATCACAACATTCTTTCATGTATTTACCGCCAGATGACAATGGCGAAAATCTCCATATTTTCCTCAAAATAGCAGAATACAGTAGGGACGCCTTATCAAGGCATCAAGGAAAGTCTATCGTTATCTACAATAGCCAAGCAGTGGCGCCTCGCCAGGGAAGGTGAGGCATAGGATTCACCATCCTGCCGCCTCCCATCATCAATCACAGGGAATTGCGTATGTCACGCTTACTTAAAACGATCTTACCCATCATTATCTGCACCCTCTTTGGGTTACCGTTCGCTTCGCCGGCGCAGGCTGCCTCCAGTCTGCAGATTGTTCTCCCCGCGCTGACATGCGATACGCTGAGCGCTACCGACTTCAGCGCCGCCGTTGGCGCAAAGGTCACTATCAACCACACTGAAATGCAAACCTCCGCGCAGGGAAGCTGGTGCAAGGTGAGCGCCACTATCGCCCCCCAGATTGGCGTGCAGATTGCCCTGCCGACCCAGCGCTGGAGTCAACGTTTCTTGCAGGTCGGCTGCGGCGGACTGTGCGGGAGCATTAACCTGAGTCTGTCGAATGCCAGCGGCTGCCTGCCGGCAATGAACGGCGAGTTCGTGGTGGCAGCAACCGATATGGGGCACCATGGCAGTATGATGGATGCTTCATGGGCCGAGGATCCGCAAAAGCGCATCGATTTTGCCTGGCGCGCCAACCACCTGACCGCAGTGCTGACCAAAGCGGTGATTCAGATGCTTTACCGCCAGCCGCCAAAATACGCGTACTTTATGGGCTGCTCAGACGGCGGTCGCGAAGCATTGATGGAAGCACAGCGCTTTCCGCAGGATTTTGACGGTATCAGCGCTGGCGCGCCTGCGGCCTTTTTCCAGTTTCAGAATTCCTTCTTCCACGGCTGGAATGTGGCCGCCAATCAGCGTCCGGACGGTACCGCTATCTTATTGAAAGTTCGCTTACCTTTGATTCACCAGGCCATACTGGCTCACTGCCCGACGCTTTCCGGCGTGCAGGACGGCATCCTGCAAAACCCCTATGCCTGTCAGTTCTCTGAGACTTGGCTCCCCCGCTGTCGTGCCAACGCTCAGGACCGTTCCGCCTGCCTGACACAGGAAGAGATTGAGGTAGTGAAAAAGCTCTACCGCGGCGCTTACGACAGCCACGGCGCCCAGTTCGTCGCTGGCGGTCTTCCGCTGGGCTCCGAGCTACGCTGGCCGGTGCCGGAGACGCCGACCAGCCACTCAATGTCGGAAATGATGGTACTACCGGCTCTGCAATCCGTGCTCCTGCCGGGAGGAAAACAGAAGATCCAATCGATGCGGGATTTCCCACTTAATCAGCAGAATTTTGACGCCGTCGCTCAACTGGCACCGCTCTATAACGCGGCAAATACCAATCTTCATGCCTATCAACAGCGCGGCGGCAAGCTTATCCTGTGGCACGGTCTGGCCGATGACTCCGTCAGCCCAGCCTTTTCTATCGCCTATTACCGCGGCGTAGAAGCAGAGATGGGCCATGCCGCAACGGATACCTTCCTGCGGTTATTCCTGCTGCCTGGGGTAGCACATTGCGGTAATGGCGAAGGTTACGATCAAATTGATCTCCTTACCCCGCTGATGCGCTGGACCGAGGAAGGCATCGCGCCGCAAGAGCTTATGGCCGGAAAACGGGCGCCAGTCGCCGCCAGGCTGCCGCCGATGACAGAAAAACCAGATGCGCAAACGCAGTTTCACGGCGTGCAGAAAATCAGTCAGCCTTACGCTGACGCCACTCCAGCCGTTATCGCAACGCGTCCGGTGTATCCCTTCCCAGCTATTGCCCGTTATAACGGGAGCGGCGACGTGAATGACGGCGAAAATTATCATGCAGAGCAATCAACCGCGTTTGGTCATCTGCAGGTGGCAAAACCCGCCAGCGACTATATTGGCCCTGATAACCAAAAAAATTATCAGGTTCGCCGCGGCGAGCTCACCGTTCAATAAACCCGGGGCTCCTCATTGAGGAGCCATTCGTTTTTGGGATTGGCCTCAATCATGCGTAGCAAAACGCTCCAGCAATCGGTACTAAACGACCTGATCCTTTGGATCGATAATAATCTGGATAAGAAACTAACCGTCGACGATCTGAGCGATATCTCTGGTTATTCTCCCTGGCATCTATTTCGGCTCTTCCGTTATTATTTTGATCGTTCGCCGATGGAATATATCCGTCAACAGCGTATGTCGCTCTGTCGCCGTTTATTGCTGACGACGCCTGGTTACCGTATTGTCGATATTTGTATTATGGTTGGTTATGACGATCTCAGTGCGTTTAATCGTACCTTCAAAAAATATCATGCGCTCACACCCACCCAATATCGTCACCGGGTCACGCGACAAAAATAAGGAAGGTCCCCCTCCTCCGCATCGCTGCGGTTGGGAATGGAAGGGGGACAGGGGGGTATTGCAGAAGGGAAATAGCAGGATGCTATTATCGAGCCCGGTCGGGATCAACGACCTTGCGCGACGGAAATCAGTATAAAAGGATATTTTGAGCTAATAATGTAGAGGGCGTGAAGATTTTGTCACCATTTATAACCGCTTCCACCACTTTTATCTGAAATAAAAAAACCGGGCCGCGCTGCACCCGGTTTCATTCTCATCAGCACCATTAGAAATGGGTATTTACGCTCATAAAGAAGGTTCGCCCCGACTCGTTATAGGTCTCAGCACCCGCACCATAAAGGTAAGCCCCCGTCGTCGCGTTTCCAGTCGTTTGCGCATTCCCTGCCCGATAATGGCGGATATCAAACAGGTTATCTATCCCACTGGTGAAGCTCAGATTTTTGTTCACATCCCAGGTCGCGCTGAGGCCGACAATGCTGTATGGGCTGACTTCGTTTAGTTCGCTGCCGCTGACCGCCTCGCCCTTATAATTAAAGCGTTTTGGTTTCTGACGGCCATACCAGGTAAAGGTGCTCTGCAGAGAGAGATCTTCACGAACCTGCCAGCTCAAAGTCGAGTTCAGGGTAAACTGCGGGATCACTGACAGCCGGTCGCCTGTCGTCTTATTCTTGCTCTGCAGCATCCATGTCAGGTTATTGCTCCAGTTAACCGTCTCCCCCACTGGAAGATTCAGCGTTCCTTCCAGGCCTTCCACTAACGCTTTTGGTACGTTTTCCCACTGATAGATATTGGTGGTACCGTTGCTGGCAGTGCCCACCGCCGCATACCCTGACTCAATCTTGTTGTGATAGTCGTTACGGAACCAGGTAATTCCCGCCTGATAGCCATCATGCTTGTACTCAATACCGATCTCTTTATTGACGCTGGTCTCCGCTTTCAGGTCGCTATTTCCCATCAGATAGCAGGCGGAACTACTGGCGTAACAGCCTTGACCGTTGCTGTAGAGAATATAGTTCGGGTTCAACTGGTAGAGGTTAGGCGCCTTGTAAGCGCGGGCAATGCCCAGCTTCAGCGTCCAGTCATCCGTCAGTTCCTGGGAAAGATTCAGCGACGGGCTCCAGTTATTACCGACGATGCTGTGGTGATCGAAGCGCAGAGCGGGCGTCAGCATGGTGCTGTCCGTTAGCGCCATATTATCTTCGGTAAACAGCGAGAAAATCTCAGCGCTGGAGTACGGGCTACGATCGGTAGCCGATACACCGTCGATCGCCCCGTAAGAGAGCGCCTGAGTTGTCGACACACCGTCTTTCATCCGCTGCTGGTTCCATTCGGTGCCCAGCGTCAGATTCTGATCGACCCCCAGCGTAAACGGAATATTCACTTCGCTATGTAGCAGAACATCGGCCAGATCGATATCTGAAAACTCGCTACTGGAGAAGATCCCTTCCGTCCCCCCCGCCAGCCCTTCATTCATTCGCGAGTTGCGGGTGTGTTCGTACTGGGCATAGCTGTTGCTGGTCACGCCATTATCCCAGCCGCCGGTCCATGTCACGCCATAAGTTTGCCGGTAGAGACGGTTAGTCTCTTTCCCGTACATACTCTTCACCAGCGTACTGGTATTGGTGTTTTGTGTGTCGCCGGCATAGAGGTTGCCCTGTCGGCTGTAGCCGGCCTCAAACTCCAGGGCCTGCATCGGGGCGAATTCCCAGCGCAGCTTACTGTGAATATCTTTGTTCACTACCCCTTCACGTCCGGCTGGATAAGAGCCCGCGTAGGAACCGGTACGCTCAGCTTCATGCCCGGCGTTAATGTCCTGAGCATCGGCCTGGGTTTTACTCAGATTACCCCAGAGATTGAAGCTAACACTGTCTGACAGCGGACCATTGAGGCTAAAGTTGGTACGTTTCGTCGACCCTTCTTTACGGTGCTGCGGAGCATTGATATAGGTATTCCACGACCCATGCCATTCAGGCGTGGTCGGTTTGGTTACGATGTTGACGACCCCGCCCATCGCGCCATTACCATAGCGCGCCGCCGCCGGGCCGCGGATCACATCGATATGATCGATCATCTCTGCCGGCACCCAGTTGGTATCGCCACGGGAATCACGATCGCCGCGCCAGCCATATCGTACCGAGTTACGGCTGGTGACCGGTTTTCCATCGACCAGCACCAGCGTATTCTCTGGCCCCATGCCACGGATATCAATTTGCCGGTTGTTGCCGCGCTGACCGCTAGTGGAGTTACCGGTCAGGTTGACCCCGGGTTGCGTGCGAATTAACTCCGACACATCGCGGGCGGGGGGATGTTTGCGAATCTCCTCTGCGGTAATGGTCGACACGCCCGGCGCCTGCAGGTTCTGCCTGGCAGCGGTCACCACCATCGTTTCCTCCTGGTTTTCGGCCGTTGGGGTGCTCTCGTCACGAGTCGATTGTTCAGTAATATTCTCTGCCGCCTGCAGCTGCACGCTACAGGCGAGCAAAGGAATGACGATCCCCAGCGGGAAGTGAGACGTGTATTTCATAGAATATGCCCTGTTTTCTGTTGCTGTCGGGCATAACGCCTTCCCCAATTGAAAAAACAAGGGGATAAAATACTCGCCTCAGCGCCTCGCCAGATTTTGGCGTAGGTCAGCCCCTTCCCGATAGTCATGGGAATAAGAAAACAGCATGAGGCATAATAAAATTAAGTGCCCTGTTTCATCATTAGAGAAAAAGCGCTTCGCGCTATTCTTTGATAGCGTAATCCAGACAGCGAATAATAAGAGTAATGTGCTGTGCTACGGTAATAAAAATGAGATTCATTATCAAGGTGATAATAATCAATATCGGATAAAAATAAAATAAACACTAATAATCAAAAGGTTAATACAAAACAGATGAGGAAGCATAAAATAAAAAAATTATCATTACTTTCTATTTATCATTAAAAAAACACATTTCCGCCATATTATCTCCATAGTTAAAGTAAAGATAAAAGCACATTAATAGTAAGCGATAAAATGGGAGAAAATGATTTGTCAGCATCGTTATGTTTTTTACGCCCTTGTCGTGCCCGGCTAACGGCGGCCGTTCTGCTAAAATAAACACATCCCCCTGCGGAGTGTTCCTCCATGAACGCCAACTTGCTATCACGCCTGTTTATCGCCTGGCTCACCTGCCTCGCGACGCTGTTATTCGCCCCTATCCTGCTTGCGGCGGAGGCGGAAAAAGCGCCGCCGGTGGCAACCGAAGACAACACGCTGTCGATCCGTATCGACGACATGCTGCAGCCGTGGAAAGGCGATCTGCCTGGCATGCTTGATCGGCGCACCATCCGGGTATTAACCACCTACAGCAAAACCTTCTTTTTTATTGATAAGGGAACCCAACGCGGAGCGACGCACGACATTTTCATGGCGCTGGAAAACGATCTGAATAAACAGCTGGCGAAAGATAAAAAGCTGAAACAGCGCCACCTGAAGCTACATATCGTTTTCGTGCCGGTCAGCCGGGATAATCTCTTCACCGCGCTCAATGAAGGTAAAGGGGATATCGTCGCCGCCAACCTGACCATCACTCCGTCGCGGGAAGCCCAGGCCGCTTTCGCTCAGCCGCTCTACAGCGGCGTCAAAGAGTTGCTGATCTCCGGCCCGGCGTCGCCAAAGGTCGACAGCCTGGAGCAGCTCTCCGGTCAAACGGTCTTTGTTCGTCGCTCCTCCAGCTATTACGACAGTCTGCAAGCGCTGAACGCCCGATTTGCCAGTGAGTCAAGACCGCCGGTTACCCTGGAAGCGGCGCCGGAAGCGCTGGAGGATGAAGATCTGCTGGAAATGCTCAACGCCGGGCTGGTGCCGTTGATCGTCGTCGATCAGCATAAAGCTGTTTTCTGGAAACAGGTGTTTCCGAAAATCCAGGTCCATGACAACGTGGTGCTGCGTGACGGCGGCAACATTGCGTGGGCGGTACGCCAGGACAGTCCGCAGCTGCTGGCGCTGCTGAACAACTTCGTGAAAAAGAATCGTCAGGGCACCACGCTGGGTAATACTCTCCTGCTGCGTTACCTGAAAAACGCTAAATATGTCAAAAATGCCGCAGCGAGTCAGGAACGGCGCAAGTTCCTCGCCATGGTGGACGTCTTCCGTAAATATGGCGATCGCTACGATGTCGACTGGCTGCTGATGGCGGCCCAGGGATACCAGGAGTCGCGGCTGAACCAGTCGGTTCGAAGCCACGTCGGCGCCGTCGGGGTGATGCAGGTGATGCCCAGCACCGGAAGAGAGCTGAAGGTGGGCGATATTAAACAGCTGGATCCCAACATTCATGCTGGCGTGAAATATATGCGCTGGATGATAGATCGATACTATGCTGATGAGCCCATGACCCGGCTGGATAAAGCGCTATTTACCTTTGCTTCCTACAACGCCGGTCCAGCGCGTATCGCCCGCCTGCGCACCATGACCAAACAGCGCGGGTTTGATCCAAACGTCTGGTTCGGTAATGTCGAAAATCTGGCGGCAGAAAAAATCGGCGCGGAAACGGTGACCTACGTCAGCAATATCTATAAGTATTACATCGCCTATCGGCTGATCGTCGATGACATGGCCCGCAAACAGAAAGCGACGGCCGCGCCGCGGCAAAGGCCAGCGACACAGCCCGCCGCACCGCAGCCAGGCGTGGCGACGCCCGCAACCGCTCAGGTGCCCGCGGCCTGGAGCGCTCGCGATCCGCGATCAGTGGTCAAAACGACTCCTGAGGCGGTGGTGGAATAATCATAAAAAAAGACCCGGCGAAACCGGGGCTTTCTGTTTTAACTACGCGAATATTGCGTCTAAGGCAAGCCTTAGAACGGGATATCGTCGTCGAAGTCCATCGGCGGTTCGTTGGAAGGCGCTGCCGGAGCCTGCTGCTGCGGACGGGACTGCGCGCCGCCGCTGAACTGGTTGCCGCCCTGCGGCTGCTGAGGCTGACCCCAACCGCCCTGCTGCTGGCCGCCGCCTGCCGGTGCGCCGCCGCCCTGACGGCCGCCCAGCATCTGCATGGTGCCGCCAACGTTCACCACCACTTCAGTGGTGTATTTGTCCTGACCGGATTGATCGGTCCACTTGCGGGTACGCAGCTGGCCTTCAATGTACACCTGAGAGCCTTTACGCAGGTACTCACCAGCGACTTCCGCCAGTTTGCCGAACAGCACAACGCGGTGCCATTCAGTCTGCTCTTTCATTTCGCCGGTCTGCTTGTCACGCCAGGATTCGGAAGTTGCCAGCGTGAAGTTGGCGACTGCGCCGCCACTTGGCATGTAGCGTACTTCCGGGTCCTGCCCCAGATTACCGACGAGAATCACCTTGTTTACGCCTCTGCTGGCCATGATCGAATCTCCTGAATAATACGTTTTGTATAAGTGTAAACCGGGAATTCTAACACCACAAAGGGACAATTTGATAGCTGCTAAGCCAATTCCAGAAAACATGCCGCCGCTATGCAAATTTTCACACGCTTCCCGCAGCGCCATTCCAATACTGTATATCCAGACAGGTTAAATTGTGTCATAATTAGCCGTTTCTGCCGTTTGTCCTTCAAGCAAACCAGGCAATCCGTGTATCTACCTACCGGGAAAGGTGAATGGATAAGATCGAAGTTCGGGGCGCCCGCACCCATAATCTCAAAAACATCAACCTCGTTATCCCGCGCGACAAACTCATTGTCGTCACCGGGCTTTCCGGGTCTGGCAAATCTTCACTGGCTTTCGACACCCTGTATGCCGAAGGCCAGCGTCGCTACGTCGAATCGCTCTCCGCCTATGCGCGACAGTTCCTGTCGCTGATGGAGAAGCCGGACGTCGACCATATCGAAGGGCTGTCGCCGGCGATTTCCATCGAACAGAAATCAACCTCTCACAACCCCCGCTCGACGGTGGGTACTATTACCGAAATTCACGACTACCTGCGTCTGCTGTACGCCCGCGTCGGCGAGCCGCGCTGTCCGGACCACGACGTGCCGCTGGCGGCGCAGACCGTCAGCCAGATGGTCGATAACGTCCTCGCCCAGCCGGAAGGCCTGCGTCTGATGCTGCTGGCGCCCATTATTAAAGAGCGTAAAGGCGAGCACACCAAAACCCTGGAAAACCTCGCCAGCCAGGGCTATATCCGCGCACGGATCGACGGCGAAGTCTGCGATCTCTCGGATCCGCCGAAGCTGGAGCTGCAGAAGAAACACACCATCGAGGTGGTAATTGACCGCTTCAAGGTCCGCGACGATCTGGCGCAACGTCTGGCCGAGTCGTTCGAAACCGCGCTGGAGCTATCCGGCGGTACCGCCATCGTGGCCAATATGGATGATGAGAAAGCGGAAGAACTGCTGTTTTCCGCCAACTTCGCCTGCCCGATCTGCGGCTACAGCATGCGCGAGCTGGAGCCGCGCCTGTTCTCCTTCAACAACCCGGCGGGCGCCTGCCCGACCTGCGACGGCCTCGGCGTGCAGCAATATTTCGACCCCGATCGCGTGGTGCAAAATCCGGAGCTGTCGCTGGCGGGCGGCGCCATCCGCGGCTGGGATCGGCGTAACTTCTACTACTTCCAGATGCTGAAGTCGCTGGCGGAGCACTACAAGTTCGACGTCGAAGCGCCGTGGGGCACTCTCAGCGCCAGCGTGCAGAAAGTGGTCCTGTACGGTTCCGGTAAAGAGAATATTGAATTCAAATACATGAACGACCGCGGCGACACCTCGGTACGCCGCCATCCGTTCGAAGGCGTGCTGCATAACATGGAGCGCCGCTACAAAGAGACGGAATCCAGCGCGGTGCGCGAAGAGCTGGCGAAGTTCATCAGCAATCGCCCGTGCGCCAGCTGCGACGGTACGCGTCTGCGCCGCGAGGCGCGCCACGTGTTTGTGGAAAACACCCCGCTGCCGACCATTTCCGATATGAGCATCGGCCACGCGATGGACTTCTTCAACAATCTGAAACTCTCCGGCCAGCGGGCGAAAATCGCCGAAAAAGTGCTGAAAGAGATTGGCGATCGCCTGAAGTTCCTCGTCAACGTCGGCCTCAACTACCTGACGCTCTCCCGTTCGGCGGAAACGCTCTCCGGCGGCGAGGCCCAGCGTATCCGCCTGGCGAGCCAGATTGGCGCTGGACTGGTTGGCGTGATGTACGTCCTGGATGAGCCCTCCATCGGCCTGCACCAGCGCGATAACGAGCGCCTGCTCGGGACCCTGATTCACCTGCGTAATTTGGGCAACACGGTGATCGTCGTTGAGCATGACGAAGACGCCATTCGCGCCGCCGACCATGTGATCGATATCGGCCCTGGGGCCGGGGTCCACGGCGGCCAGGTGGTGGCGGAAGGGCCGCTGGAGGCCATTATGGCCGTCCCGGAATCCCTGACCGGCCAGTTCATGAGCGGCAAGCGCAAAATTGAAGTGCCGAAGCAGCGCGTGCCCGCCGATCCGGAGAAAGTCCTCAAACTGACCGGCGCGCGCGGCAACAACCTGAAAGACGTGACGCTGACTCTGCCGGTGGGCCTGTTTACCTGCATCACCGGCGTCTCCGGCTCGGGTAAATCAACGCTGATCAACGATACCCTGTTCCCGATTGCCCAGCGTCAGCTTAACGGGGCGACCATCGCCGAACCGGCGCCGTATCGCGATATTCAGGGGCTGGAGCACTTCGATAAAGTCATCGATATCGACCAGAGCCCGATCGGCCGTACGCCGCGCTCCAATCCCGCGACCTATACCGGGGTGTTTACGCCGGTGCGCGAGCTCTTCGCCGGGGTGCCGGAATCACGTTCCCGCGGCTATACGCCGGGTCGTTTCAGTTTTAACGTCCGCGGCGGTCGCTGCGAAGCCTGCCAGGGCGACGGAGTGATCAAGGTCGAAATGCACTTCCTGCCGGATATCTACGTACCGTGCGACCAGTGCAAAGGTAAGCGCTATAACCGCGAAACGCTGGAGATTAAGTACAAAGGCAAAACCATCCACGAAGTGCTGGATATGACCATTGAAGAAGCGCGCGAGTTCTTTGATGCCGTACCGGCGCTGGCGCGTAAGCTGCAAACCCTGATGGATGTCGGCCTGACCTATATCCGTCTCGGCCAGTCGGCGACGACGCTGTCCGGCGGCGAGGCGCAGCGCGTGAAGCTGGCGCGCGAGCTGTCCAAGCGCGGTACCGGCCAGACGCTGTATATCCTCGATGAGCCAACCACCGGTCTGCACTTCGCCGATATCCAGCAGCTGCTGGAAGTGTTGCACCAGCTGCGCGATCAGGGCAATACCATCGTGGTGATTGAGCACAACCTCGACGTGATAAAAACTGCCGACTGGATTGTCGATCTCGGCCCGGAAGGCGGCAGCGGCGGCGGCGAAATTCTGGTTTCCGGTACGCCGGAAACCGTCGCTGAGTGCGAAGCCTCGCACACCGCGCGCTTCCTGAAGCCGATGCTGAAATAATTAGCGGGAAAGCTGCTGCCGGACCGGCTCCGGCAGCATTTTCACCGCCTGCTGGTAAGACGCATCGACCAGGTAGTAGATTTGCGAATCCGGCAGCGAGCCATCCAGAAAGACGGTGCTCCAGTGCGCTTTATTGAGATGCTTGCTGGGCCGGACGTCGCGATGCTGCTGCCGCAGGAGCTCCGCCAGCTCCGGACTCGCCTTCAACGCAACCGCCGGCCGCTGGTCTTCGACCTCCTTCACCATGGCAAACAGCACGTCCGAGACCTTAATCTGCGTGGCTTTCCAGTCGCTGTGGACGCTCTGCTCTGCTCCCGGCTTCGCCATGCAGTACTGCAATAACTCCGAAATTGTCATCTTTTATTCCCCCATGAGCGTCGCAACGATGTGCCGCGAACCGCCGTGTATCCGATGCTCCCCCAGCCAGATGCCCTGCCAGGTCCCCAGCCTGACGCGTCCGTCCTCGACCGGCAGCATCAGCGACACGCCAAGCATCGATGATTTGATGTGCGACGGCATATCGTCAGGGCCTTCATAATCATGTTCGTACGGCGCATTGTCCGGCACGGCGTTGAGAAAATACTGCTCCATGTCATACCGGACGGTGGGATCGCAGTTTTCGTTGAGCGTCAGGGAAGCGGAAGTATGCTGGAGCAGGAGGTGTAGCAGGCCGACCTTCATCCCGGACAGCCCGCGGATCTGGCCGAGGATTTCGTCGGTGACCAGATGAAAACCACGGGATTTGGGCCCAAGCGTCAGGGTTTGCTGATACCACATCATCGACTCCTTTTTGCGAATGAATCCCTCTAAGTGTGCAGCAATACGTGAAAAGGTAAAACCTTCCACCCCGGATTTTGCATAAAAAAACGGCAGCGTCACCGCTGCCGTTTATCCCGTTCAGGCGCCCATCAGTATTCGGAATTGACGATCACTTCTTCGCCCAGCGCGCCGGCCATCGGCAGCGGCTTGTAGGAGGAGTTGGCGGCGCGCAGCACGCGGATCCCGCGGGCGCCCGCCTCGCGGGCAGCGGTAATGTCGTTATCCGAGTCGCCATAGAAAACCTTTATCTGCTTCGCCTGCAGCCACTGGGTCTTGGTGTTCTGACCCGGCTTATCGCCAGCGAAAATCACCGGGTTCATATTGGCGGCCGGGATGAGGAAATCATCCTGCAGGGTTTTAGAAACGGTTTCTGTTTTGGTCTGGCTGCGGCCGGTGACGAACCAGATGCTGTCGCCACGCTTCACATGCATGGCAATCAGCTGGCGCGCCACCTCTTTTGGCATGCTGAATTCGTCCCAGCCGTTGTTCATTTTTTCCCAGAACTGCGGGTTTTTCAGGTAATCCTCACTGCCGGGGGAGAAGGTTTTTTGCCCGCGCCAGAAACCGGGACTGGAGAAGAGGACGGTGTCATCGATATCAAAACCGACGGCCATCGGCGGGCGCCCCAGCAGGCTGTTCTCAATTTGCGCCACCGAAACCCAGTGGATCGGCGCCTGCTCGGCCAGCTGGGCCACGTTGGTACCGACCCACAGCGGCTGCGGCGTGGAGGCGCGCGCCACGACGGCGCTGTTCAGCGTGAACAGGAGAGAGGCCGCCGCAAGGGCGAGAGTAAGTTTGCGCATATTTATCCCTAAATCGATCAATCATTATTGTTTTCAATAATGTGCATGCTTAGTAACGTCCCGACCTTACCCGCAGGCGACAGGGATGAAAAGCCTTTTTCGCGCTGATGTCATAGAAAAAGAGGATGATCACAATCAGAGGGGGTTGCCCCTGCCCGTTGACCGGCAGAGACAACCTGCTGGAGAGCGGCTTACATTACCGCGGCAAAGGCTTTCGCTACCTGCTGAACATTACGTGAGTTTAACCCCGCCACGCACATACGTCCGCTGGCAATCAGGTAGACGCCAAACTCGTCGCGCAGGCGATCCACCTGCGCCGCGCTGAAGCCGGTGTAGCTGAACATCCCGCGCTGCTTGAGCAGATAATCCACTTTGCTGCCCGGAGCAACCTGCTGCAGCGCGTCGACCAGCGCCTGACGCATGGTCAGGATATGCGCGCGCATGGCGTCCACTTCCGCCTGCCAGGTGGCTTTCAGCCCGGCATCGTTCAGCACCGTCGCCACCACCTGCGCGCCAAAGCTCGGCGGGCTGGAGTAGTTGCGGCGCACGGTGGCCTTCAGCTGGCCCAGCACGCGGCCTGCGGTTTCACTGTCTTCACAGACCACCGACAGGCCGCCGACGCGCTCCCCGTACAGGGAGAAAATTTTGGAGAAAGAGTTGCTGACCAGCATCGGCATCCCGGCGCTGGCGATGGCGCGAATGGCGTAGGCATCCTCTTCCAGCCCTGCGCCAAAGCCCTGGTAGGCAATGTCGAGGAACGGGATCAGCTGACGCGCTTTCAGGATCTCCACCACACGATCCCACTGTTCCGGCGTCAGGTCGGCGCCGGTCGGGTTGTGGCAGCAGGGGTGCAGCAGCACAATGTCGCGCGCCGGCAGCGTTTGCAGCGTCGCCAGCAGCGCTTCAAAGCGCACGCCGTTGGTGGCTTTATCAAACCAGGGGTAAGTACTTACTTCGAAGCCAGCCCCTTCAAATATGGCGATGTGGTTTTCCCAGGTCGGGTCACTGACCCAGACATGAGACTCAGGAAAGTAGCGTTTGAGGAAGTCGGCCCCGACCTTCAGCGCGCCCGAACCGCCGACCGTCTGAATGGAGGCGATGCGGTTTTGCTTAAGCGCGGTATGCTCTGCGCCAAACAGCAGCGGGGCAATCGCCTGGCGGTAGCCGCTCAGCCCTTCCATCGGCAGATACAGCGAGGCGCCGTGCGGCTCGGCGTTCAGGCGCGCTTCCGCTTCCGCCACCGCCTGCAGCTGCGGGATAATGCCGTCATCGTTGTAATACAGCCCGATACTCAGGTTGACTTTGTCGCTTCGCGGGTCTTCTTTGAAGCGTTCCATCAGAGAAAGAATTGGGTCGCCGGCGTAGGCGTCAACTTTTTGAAACACGCGATGTATCTCCAGGTTTACATAGGGCAGGTTCTTACACAATAAACCGGATATGACGGCAGGTCGAGAGGATGTTGAGGGGAAAGTGACTGCGCAGCGGTATAAACCGCTTTTTTGTCCGCGGCTATACCGATTGCGTACCGGACCAGCGTCTGAGCTATCCGGTACGAACGAGGCTCAGTCGAGGTATTTCATGGCTACGCGGGAGGTCAGTCGCGTAATAAGTTCGTAAGCGCTCACTTTCGTTATCTCGGCGATGCGCTCTACCGGGAGTCCCTCTCCCCACAGCACCACCGCGTCGCCGGCTTTATCCTCGGCCTGCGGGCCGAGGTCAACACAGATCATATCCATCGCCACCCGGCCGACAATCGGCACTTCGCGGCCATTGACCAGCACTGGGGTGCCCGACGGCGCGGCGCGCGGATAACCGTCGCCATAGCCCATCGCGACCACGCCGAGCCGAGTGTCGCGTTCGCTGATCCAGGTGCCGCCGTAGCCGACGGGCTCCCCTGCTTTATGCTCGCGCACGGCAATCAGGCTGGACGTCAGGGTCATCACCGGCTGACAGCCAAAATCTTTCCCGGTGGAGCGATCGTCCAGCGGCGACACGCCATACAGGATAATGCCCGGACGCACCCAGTCATAATGCGACTGCGGCCACAGCAGGATGCCGCCCGAGGCGGCAATAGAGCGCCATCCCGGCTTGCCTTCGGTAAAGGTGGTGAAGATATCCAGCTGCCGTTCGGTGGCGCCGCAGGTCGGCTCATCGGCGCGGGCGAAGTGGCTCACCACGTTGACCGGCTGGCGGACGTTTTTGCACTGGCTCAAACGCTGATAAAACGCCTCAGCTTCCTCCGGGCGCACCCCTAAGCGATGCATACCGGTATCCAGTTTCATCCACACGGTCACCGGCTCGGGGAGGTCGGCTTGCTCCAGCGCCGCCAGCTGTTCGGGGCTATGCACCGCCGTATGCAGACGCTGAGCGGCGATCACCGCCAGGTCTTCCGCCGCAAAAAAGCCTTCCAGCAGGAGGATCGGCTGGGCGATCCCCCCCGCTCGCAGGCGCAGCGCCTCTTCCAGGCGGGCGACGCCAAAAGCGTCGGCGTCGGTCAGCGTTCGCGCGGTCTCAAGAAGACCGTGTCCGTAGGCGTTCGCTTTCACCACCGCAACCAGTTTGCTGGCAGGCGCCAGTTCACGCAGACGTTGCAGGTTGTGTCGCAGAGCGCGGCGGTTGATAACTACAGTTGCCGCTTGCATTTGAATTCCTTAATTAAAGAAGGAGGAAGGATTACTCATCATCATACTGGGGGCCAGCATAATTATCGAAACGCGACCACTGGCCGTTGAAGGTCAGTCGCACGGTGCCGATCGGGCCGTTACGTTGTTTACCAATGATAATTTCCGCGATGCCCTTCAGATCGCTGTTCTCGTGATAGACCTCATCACGGTAAATGAACATGATTAAGTCGGCATCCTGTTCGATAGAGCCGGACTCACGCAGGTCGGAGTTGACCGGGCGTTTATCGGCACGTTGCTCCAGCGAGCGGTTCAGCTGCGACAGCGCCACCACCGGCACCTGCAGCTCTTTGGCCAGCGCCTTCAGCGAGCGGGAGATTTCGGCGATCTCAAGGGTACGGTTGTCGGAGAGCGACGGCACGCGCATCAGCTGCAGGTAGTCGATCATAATCAGCCCGATACCGCCGTGCTCGCGAGCGATACGCCGCGCGCGGGAACGCACTTCCGTCGGCGTCAGGCCGGAGGAGTCATCGATATAGATGTTACGTTTTTCCAGCAGAATGCCCATGGTGCCGGAGATCCGCGCCCAGTCCTCATCGTCCAGCTGACCGGTACGAATGCGGGTCTGATCGACGCGCGACAGCGAGGCCAGAGAACGCATCATGATCTGTTCCGAGGGCATCTCGAGACTGAAGATGAGTACCGGCTTGTCCTGCAGCATCGCTGCGTTTTCCACGAGGTTCATGGCGAAGGTCGTTTTACCCATCGACGGACGGGCGGCGACGATAATCAGATCCGACGGCTGCAGGCCGGCGGTCTTTTTGTTGAGGTCGTCGTAGCCGGTGTTGACCCCGGTAACGCCGTCGTGGGGCTGCTGGAACAGCTGTTCGATTCGGGCGACGGTGGCGTCGAGGACATCGGCGATGTTTTTCGGCCCTTCGTCTTTATTGGCCCGGCTTTCAGCGATTTTAAAGACGCGGGACTCGGCGAGGTCGAGCAGATCTTCGCTGGTTCGCCCCTGCGGGTCGAAGCCGGCCTCGGCGATTTCATTGGCCACCGAGATCATCTCGCGCACGACCGCGCGTTCGCGCACGATGTCGGCATAGGCGCTGATGTTTGCCGCGCTGGGAGTATTTTTGGACAGTTCAGCCAGATAGGCGAAGCCGCCCACGCTGTCCAGCTGTCCCTGACGCTCCAGCGACTCCGCAAGGGTGATGAGGTCAATCGGGCTGCCCGACTCCTGCAGGCGCGCCATCTCGGTAAAGATATGACGATGCGGACGGGTATAAAAGTCGTCGGCAACGACGCGTTCGGCGACGTCGTCCCAGCGCTCGTTATCCAGCATTAAACCGCCCAACACCGACTGCTCCGCTTCAATCGAGTGCGGCGGGACTTTCAGCCCGGCGAGCTGCGGATCGCGTTCGCGGGTTTCTGTCTGTGGTTTGTTGAAGGGTTTATTTCCTGCCATAGCCTAACGTTTCACCGATACGGAAAAGAGCGTGACAGTATAGCGAGAAAGCCATTGCCGCTAAAGAACCCATTCAGCGTGACTGGCCTGAGGCGGGTAAGAAAATCCGTCGCCGCCGCCGCAGGCTGTTAAGCTTACTGGATAATCTCAGAACAACACAGGAGCGAACATGGCAACACGCATCGAATTTTCAAAACACGGGGGGCCGGAGGTGCTTCAGGCGGTTGAATTCACGCCCCGCGATCCCGCTGAGCATGAAATTCAGGTCGAAAACAAAGCCATCGGTATCAATTATATCGACACCTATGTTCGTGGCGGCCTCTATCCGCCGCCCTCGCTGCCGAGCGGCCTCGGCACCGAAGCGGCCGGCGTCGTCAGTAAAGTTGGCCACGGGGTATCGCACATTAAGGCAGGCGATCGGGTGGTGTACGCCCAGTCGGCGCTCGGCGCCTACAGCACGGTGCACAATGTGCTGGCCGACAAAGCGGCGGTCCTCCCGGACGCCATCTCTTTCGAACAGGCCGCCGCGTCGTTCCTCAAGGGATTAACGGTCTGGTATCTGCTGCGTAAAACCTATGAAATTAAGCCTGATGAGATGTTCCTGTTTCACGCAGCCGCCGGCGGCGTGGGGCTGATAGCCTGTCAGTGGGCGAAAGCGCTGGGGGCGAAACTTATCGGCACCGTCGGCAGCGCGCAGAAGGCGCAGCGCGCCAAAGCGGCGGGCGCCTGGCAGGTGATTAACTATCGCGAAGAACCTATCGCGGAGCGGCTCAAAGCGCTCACCGACGGTAAGAAAGTCGCCGTGGTCTATGACTCGGTAGGGAAAGATACCTGGGAAGCCTCTCTGGACTGTCTGCAACGCCGCGGCCTGATGGTCAGCTTTGGCAACTCCTCCGGCCCGGTAACCGGCGTTAATCTGGGGATCCTGAACCAGAAAGGTTCTCTGTACGTCACCCGCCCATCGCTGCAGGGCTATATCACCAACCGGGAAGAGCTGGCGGAAGCCTGCAGTGAGCTGTTTTCGCTGATCGCCAGCGGCGTGATTAAAGTGGACGTGCCCGAAAGTCAGACCTATCCGCTGACCGAAGCGCGACGGGCGCATGAAGTTCTGGAGAGCCGGGTGACACAGGGGTCGAGTCTGCTGCTGCCGTAAGCGGACAAAGGGACAAAAGTTTAGGGCTTCCACCTGGGAAGCCCTTACTTTTTTTTTAGTTCGGCTGTATGTAGGGTACAGCGCGATGAATTCGTTAACGCGCTAATAGTGACAGATTTGCGCAGTAATGCCTACGCGGTTCTGTGCAAAATTGTTCAGGTTGTGACATACCCCTCAATACCTTAGTAACGCCAACGGTTATTGTCGCGAAAAGCGTTTCCGTCCGGGGTTTTCAGTGCCCGAATAACCCACACCACCACCACCGCCAACAGCAGCCACGGCAGCAATTTAATCATTAAAGCAAACAAACCGCCGACGAACATCAGCGCCGTAGCCACCACGATGGCGGCGATAATCCCCAACAGCGATACGCCGGTGACCAGCAGCATGACAAAAAATCCGATGACAAATAACAGTTCCAGCATGGCTCTCTCCCCACAGTCATTGATACGTCGCTCTGCAGGTTTTACAAAAAACATGCCAACAATAACCAACTGAATTTAAAAGAAAACGCCCCGCAATGGTGTGCGAGGCGTGGTCAATTTCACCAGGTTTTGGTGAGAAACTAACGCTTATCGGCCACCAGCTTCAGGGCCTGCTCCAGCACCGCAATGTCGGCGCCGGCTTTATGCGCATTCTCGCTCAGGTAGCGACGCCACTGGCGGGCGCCCGGGATACCCTGAAACAGTCCCAGCATATGACGGGTGATATGGCCCAGATAAGTACCCTTGCTGAGCTCGCGCTCAATATACGGGTACATGGCCCGCACGACGGCCACGGGATCGGCATCCGCGCCGGCGACGCCGAAAATCTCCCGGTCGACCGAAGCCAGAATGCCCGGATTCTGATAGGCCTCACGCCCGACCATCACCCCATCCATATGCTCAAGCTGTGCTCTGACTTCATCCAGCGATTTGATGCCGCCGTTAATCGCCATCGTCAGATGGGGGAAGTCGCGCTTCAGCTGCCAGACGCGGGGGTAATCCAGCGGCGGGATCTCGCGGTTCTCTTTCGGGCTCAGACCGGAGAGCCAGGCTTTGCGGGCGTGAATAATAAACATCTCACATTCGCCCTTGCCGGAGACCGTCTCAATGAAATCGCAAAGGAATTCATAGCTATCCTGGTCGTCGATGCCGATACGGGTCTTCACCGTGACCGGGATCGACACCACATCGCGCATCGCTTTGATACAGTCGGCCACCAGCTGGGCGTTCCCCATCAGACAGGCGCCAAACATCCCGTTCTGCACCCGATCGGAGGGGCAGCCGACGTTGAGATTGATCTCATCATAGCCGCGCGCCTCGGCCAGCTTCGCGCACTGCGCCAGGGCCTGCGGATCGCTGCCGCCGAGCTGCAGAGCAACCGGGTGTTCTTCTTCGCTATAGGCCAGATAGTCCCCTTTGCCGTGAATAATCGCCCCGGTGGTCACCATTTCGGTATACAGCAGCGTATGCCGCGACAGCAGCCGCAGGAAGTAGCGGCAATGCCGGTCAGTCCAGTCGAGCATCGGCGCGATGGAGAAGCGGTGAGCAGGAAAAACAGGTGACGTTGATTCAGGCATCATGGCGAATAAATAAGCATCCGGGTAAAAAGGGGCGCTACTATAGCATAAAGATAAACCACAGGCGCGTAGTGCGCCGCGCTTCGCCCCTTCCCGGTGTCGATTACTTTATCCGCGGTTTGCCGTCATGTGGGCCAAAGAACTGCGGCGGATGATCAACCCAGCGATCCTGGCGCGTCGCGGCATAGCCGGGATTGAGCGGGTAGTAAATTCGGTTGTACTTTTTGTTGGCCTCACCCACCACCAACAGACGAACCTCCTGCTCGGTGTTATTGAGAAAGGTGTGGCAAACGCCGGTGCCGGCGGGGAAACCCACGCTATCGCCCGGCTCCAGCTTCCAGAGATAGCCATTTATCCACACTTCCGGATAGCCCTCCAGCACATAGATGAACTCTTCCTCATCGCTCTCCGCGTGCGGGTAAGAGGTGCGCCGCCCGGGCGGCAGTCTCTCGTGGTGGATCCCCAGCCGGTTGAGGCGTAAACCGCGCCCCAGCGGCGCGCCAATGGAAAAACGCTCCGGGCTGTCGGGATAAGTGGCATCGTCGGGCCCTTCCAGTTCGCGCCAGTGGCGAATGCAATCAGGTCGTTTCATCGTTTTCTCCCGAAAATGAGACACTTCAGATATAGCATACCCTGGGTCAGGCGTGTTGCGATTAAATCGGGCATGACGGTTTTAGCGACCGGCTAAAGCGCAGCCTCCACGAGCGTCAGCGGCCAGCGCCAGGGAGTGGACTGGCGCCGACAATCTGAAGTATGACCCGCATCACCCGTCGGGTCTCGGCGTTTTCCGCGGAACGTGATAAAGTAACAGATTCAATTTCACGCAACCTGAGGATGCTCATGGATAAGTCCCCTTCGCAAGAGATGTTAGCGCATGCTGAAAAGCTGTGTGCGCAACGCGGCGTACGCCTGACCCCACAGCGTCTGGAAGTGTTGCGCCTGATGAGCCTGCAGCAAGGGGCAATCAGCGCCTACGACCTGCTGGATCTGCTGCGTGAGAAAGAGCCGCAGGCGAAGCCGCCGACGGTCTACCGCGCGCTGGAGTTTTTACTCGAGCAGGGTTTTGTCCACAAGGTGGAATCGACCAACAGCTATGTGCTGTGTCATCTCTTTGACCAGCCAACCCACAGCTCGGCCATGTTTATCTGCGACCGCTGCGGCGTGGTGAAGGAAGAGGCGGCTGAAGGGGTGGAAGATATCATGCACACGCTGGCGGCCAGAATGGGCTTCGCCCTGCGCCACAACGTGATTGAAGCTCATGGCCTTTGCGCGAGCTGCGTGGAAGTGGAAGCCTGCAGCACGCCGGGACACTGCCAGCACGATCATACGATTCAGCTCAAAAAGAAAGCCCGCTGAGCGGCAGCCGCAGCGGGAAAAAGGGTTAACGGCGCATCCCTGCGCCATTTAGACAGGCACTAACACAAATGCTTCATTCTTCGGATCACGGAACGCTACCAGCGATAGTCGTTCTTATGCTCCCAGTCTGAGACTTCTTTCTCAGCCTGATCTTTCTCATAGCCGTAACGCTCCTGAATTTTGCCGACCAGCTGGTCGCGCTTCCCTTCGATTACGGTCATATCGTCATCGGTAAGTTTGCCCCACTGTTCCTTGGCTTTACCTTTCAACTGTTTCCAGTTACCGCCGATTTCGTCTTTATTCATGATAACGTCCTCATCATTCGGTGGGTTTACAGCCCGTTTTGTGCCGGACATGGTATTAACTATAGATGAGAATGCTGGCTCCGATTCGTTATTCGGAATTTTTAACCATAGCCCTCATTGGAAACGCTGAAGGTGGTTTTCCCGGCACGCGCTACGCTCGGCCGGGCTACTGAGTCGCTCCGGCAAGCCTGGCGCGACCGGAGGACGTTCACCGATAATGGCGAGCTAGAGAAAGGGCTAACTAAACCAGGTGCCGCGTCGCCAGTGGCGGCGCCAGATCAGCGCCAGCGACAGGCCTCGCAGCGCGAGAAACACCGCCAGCGCCAGCCACAGGCCGTGATTGCCGAGCGCCGGGACCGTAAGCAGCGTCACGGCGAAGCCGGCCGCGGCGACCGCCATACTGTTCCGCATCTCCGCGCCGCGCGTCGCGCCGATAAACATGCCGTCCAGCAGATAGCACCAGACCCCGACCACCGGCAGGATAGTCTGCCAGATCAGATAGCGATCGGCCAGCTGCTGCAGGGAAGGCAGCGAGGTTAACAGCGCGATGATGTACTCCCCCGCCAGGCTGTAAACCAGGGCAAACGCCAGCGCCACCATACCGGACTGCCGGCAGGCCGCCCGCCACACCTCCAGCAGCTGGCTGCCGTCGCGCGCGCCGTAGGCCTGGCCGGAGTGGGCCTCCACGGCATAGGCAAAGCCATCCAGCGCGTAGGCGGTAAAGGTCAGCATGGTCATTAGTACGGCGTTGACCGCCACGATATCGCTGCCCAGACGGGCGCCGTAGACGGTCAGCGCGCCAAAGCACAGCTGCAGCAGCAGGGAGCGCAGCATGATGTCGCGATTCAACGCCAGCAGACGGCGCATGTCGCCGCGCCAGGCGTTTTTCAGCATCGCCAGCGACACGCCGCGCAGCGTTAGCACCCGCTTCGCCATCATCAGGCCGATAATGAGAGTGGCGTACTCCGCGGTGACCGTGGCCAGCGCCGCCCCCTGGACGTTCATCCGCAGGCCCATCACCAGCCACAGGTCGAGCACAATATTCAACAGATTACCGACCACCAGCAAAATCACCGGCGCCCGGGCATACTGGACCCCCAGCAGCCAGCCGAGCAGCACAAGGTTGGCCAGCGACGCGGGAGCGCTGAGCCAGCGGATATCGAGAAACCGTCTCGCCTGCTCGAGAACCGCCTCGCTGCCGCCGACGATATGCAGGGCGAGGTTAATCAACGGCAGGCGAAACAGGATAATCAACACCCCGGCGCCCAGCGCCAGAGCCAGCGGCTGCACCAGCGCCCGTGCCAGTCGCAGCGGATCTTTGGCCCCCCAGGCCTGAGCGGTCAACCCGGTGGTACTCATGCGAAGAAACAGCAGCAGCATAAACAGGAAACTGGTGGCCGTCGCTCCGACCGCGACGCCGCCGAGGTATACCGGGCTGTCAAGGTGGCCGATCACCGCGGTATCCACCAGCCCCAGCAGCGGGACGGTGATATTGGAGAAAATCATGGGGAGTGCAAGGCGCCACAGCGCTTTATCGGCAGCGTTGAGCAGCATGTTCGGAGACCTGATTGAGGACAAACGTCGCAGCGTCATGCATCAGATGACGCTGCGCGGGGGCAGGCGTTACAGCCATTCTCCATTACGGATCACGCCAACGGCCAGACCCTCAATGGTAAAACTCTGCTGACGCAGATCGACAACGATAGGGGTAAATTCGCTGTTTTCTGGCAACAGTTCGACGACGTTGCCCTGCTTTTTCAGGCGCTTCACCGTCACTTCATCGTCAATGCGCGCTACCACCACCTGGCCGTTACGCACATCCTGGGTTTTGTGGACCGCCAGCAGATCGCCATCCAGAATACCGATGTCTTTCATCGACATCCCGCTGACGCGCAGCAGAAAATCGGCGTTGGGCTTGAACATCGACGGGTCGACCTGATAGTGGCCTTCAATATGCTGCTGCGCCAGCAGCGGCTCACCGGCGGCGACGCGGCCGATCAGCGGCAGGCCGTGCTCTTCTTCCGTCAGCAGGCGGATACCGCGCGAGGCGCCGGAGACGATCTCGATTGCGCCTTTACGCGCCAGCGCTTTCAGGTGTTCTTCCGCCGCGTTTGGGGAACGGAACCCCAAGCGCTGAGCAATCTCCGCACGCGTCGGCGGCATGCCCGTCTGGCTGATATGATCCCGAATGAGATCAAACACCTCTTGCTGCCTGGTCGTTAACGCTTTCATTCCGCCCCCTGGGTGTATATACAGTTATGCTGTGAGTATATACAGCTAACGGTGATTTTGGAACCACATGGCACACAAAAATCGGCAGATTGTTTATATTTTGCGAGGGTTAGCGAAGAACGTTAGTGATAATGGCTCCACAGCAGCGTTCCCCAGGTGATCAGCGCGATGATTATCGCCAGCAGGACCGCCGCCGACCCCATGTCTTTGGCGCGCCCTGAAAGCTCGTGATAATCCGAGCCAATACGGTCCACGACCGCCTCAATCGCGCTGTTGAGAATTTCGACTATCATCACTAGCAGGACCGAGCCAATCAGCAATACGCGGGTGATGGCGTCGACGTCCAGCCAGCAGGCTATCGCGACGGCCACGATGGCGGCGACACCTTCCTGACGAAACGCGGCCTCGTTGATCCACGCCGCGCGAAATCCTTTCCAGGAGTAACCTGCCGCCTTAATGATTCGGGTTAACCCGGTGGTATTATTGGCCATCACAAAACCTTTTTATGTAAATGACGTCGATGAGTGTACGCGTTTGCCGCGCGGTAACGGAAATTTTGCCCGCTTTCTGTTATTCTTGCCGCGCATTTGCATGATTAACCAGAGGCTTCACATCGTTTATGTCCGGCTGGCAACGAATTTACTATAAATTACTGAATTTACCATTACGGGTGCTGGTAAAAAGCAAGTCTATTCCGGCAGAGCCTGCTCAGGAATTAGGACTCGATACCTCGCGTCCGGTCATGTACGTCCTGCCCTATAACTCCAAGGCGGACCTGCTGACGCTGCGCGCCCAATGTCTGGCGCATGATTTACCTGACCCGCTTGAACCGCTGGAAATCGACGGCGCCCTGCTGCCGCGCTACGTATTCATCCACGGCGGGCCGCGCGTATTCACCTACTACACGCCAAAAGAAGAGTCCATCAAGCTGTTCCACGACTACCTCGATCTGCACCGCAACCATCCGGATCTCGATGTGCAAATGGTGCCGGTGTCGGTGATGTTCGGCCGCTCGCCGGGTCGTGAGAAAGGGGAAGTTAATCCGCCGCTGCGGATGCTTAACGGCATTCAGAAATTTTTCGCCGTCTCCTGGCTCGGCCGCGACAGCTTCGTGCGCTTCTCGCCTTCCGTATCGCTGCGCCGCATGGCGGATGAGCACGGTACCGATAAGATCATCGCCCAGAAACTGGCACGCGTCGCGCGGATGCATTTTGCCCGCCAGCGCCTGGCCGCCGTCGGCCCGCGTCTGCCGGCCCGCCAGGATCTGTTTAACAAGCTGCTGGCGTCGAAGGCCATTGCCCGGGCGGTGGAAGACGAAGCGCGCAGCAAGAAAATTTCCCACGAGAAGGCCCAGCAGAACGCGATTGCGCTGATGGAAGAGATTGCCGCGAACTTCTCTTACGAGATGATCCGCCTGACCGACCGCATTCTCGGCTTCACCTGGAACCGCCTGTACCAGGGCATCAACGTGCATAACGCCGAGCGCGTACGCCAGCTGGCGCACGATGGCCATGAGATTGTCTATGTCCCCTGCCACCGCAGCCACATGGACTATCTGCTGCTCTCTTACGTCCTGTACCACCAGGGGCTGGTGCCACCGCATATCGCGGCGGGTATCAACCTTAACTTCTGGCCAGCCGGGCCAATCTTCCGCCGCCTCGGCGCGTTCTTTATTCGCCGCACCTTTAAGGGCAATAAGCTCTACTCCACGGTGTTCCGCGAGTACCTTGGCGAACTGTTCAGCCGCGGCTATTCCGTAGAGTATTTCGTCGAAGGCGGCCGCTCCCGTACCGGCCGTCTGCTCGATCCGAAGACCGGTACGCTGTCGATGACCATCCAGGCGATGCTGCGCGGCGGCACCCGGCCGATCACCCTGGTGCCGATTTACATCGGCTACGAGCACGTGATGGAGGTAGGGACCTATGCCAAAGAGCTGCGCGGCGCCACCAAAGAGAAAGAGAGTCTGCCGCAGATGGTGCGCGGCTTAAGCAAGCTGCGCAATCTTGGCCAGGGCTACGTTAACTTCGGCGAACCGCTGCCGCTGATGACCTATCTGAACCACCATGTGCCGGAGTGGCGGGAAGCGATTGACCCGATCGAAGCGGTCCGCCCTTCCTGGCTGACGCCGACGGTGAATAACATCGCCGCTGACCTGATGGTACGCATCAACAACGCCGGCGCGGCCAACGCCATGAACCTCTGCTGTACGGCGCTGCTGGCCTCCCGCCAGCGTTCGCTGACCCGTGAGCAGCTCACCCAGCAGCTGGAGTGTTACCTCGCGCTGCTGCGCAATGTGCCCTATTCGCCGGATGCCACCGCGCCGTCCGCTTCGGCCAGCGAGCTTATCGACCACGCGCTGCAGATGAACAAGTTCGAAGTCGAGAAAGACACCATTGGCGACATCATCATTCTGCCGCGCGAGCAGGCGGTGCTGATGACCTACTATCGCAACAACATCGCCCATATGCTGGTGATGCCGTCGCTGTTAGCCGCCCTGGTGACTCAGCATCGTCATCTCAGCCGCGCCGAAGTGCTGCGCCATGTGGAAACGCTCTATCCGTTCCTCAAAGCCGAGCTGTTCCTGCGCTGGGAAAAAGCGGAGCTGGCCGGAGTGATGGATGCGCTGATTGCCGAGATGCTGCGTCAGGAGCTGATCGTCATCGATGGCGATGTGATGTGCCTCAACCCGTCGCACTCTCGCTCTCTGCAGCTGTTGGCCGCAGGCGCCCGCGAGACGCTGCAGCGCTACGCCATTACCTTCTGGCTGCTGAGCGCTAACCCGTCTATCAACCGCAGCTCGCTGGAGAAAGAGAGCCGTACCGTGGCTCAGCGCCTGTCGGTGCTGCATGGCATCAACGCGCCGGAGTTCTTCGATAAAGCGGTGTTCAGTACCCTGGTGCTGACCCTGCGCGATGAAGGCTATATCAGCGATACGGGCGATGCCGAGCCGGAAGAGACCCTGAAGGTCTATCGGATGCTGGCGGATTTGATTACGTCGGATGTACGTCTGACGATCGAAAGCGTCACGCAGGACGACGCGTAACGCGGCGTTTGCTGTCCTCCTCGCCCCCCGGCAAACCGGGGGGATGGGGACAGGGATTTTACAGGTAGCTCATCGCCAGGCCGAGGAACAGCACCAGCCCGACGTAGTTATTGTTCATAAACGCTTTAAAGCAGTTATCGCGGTCGCGATTGAAGATAAGCTTCTGCTGCCAGCCAAACAGACCCGCCGCCACGAACAGCGACCAGTAGTATTCCCAGCCCAGCCCGTTCAGCCAGCCTACCGCGCCCATCAGCGCCAGCACGGCCACCTGCAGGATACCGATAATCAGACGATCGTTTTCGCCGAACAGGATCGCCGTCGATTTAATGCCGATCTTGACGTCGTCATCGCGATCCACCATCGCATACTGGGTATCGTAGGCCACCGCCCACAGAATGTTGGCGAGGAACATCAGCCAGCAGCTCAGCGGCAGCGATTCGCTGACGGCCGAGAAGGCCATTGGGATCGACCAGCCAAAGGCCGCCCCCAGCACCACCTGCGGCAGATGGGTGTAGCGCTTCATAAACGGATAGACCCACGCCAGCGCCAGCGCCGCCACCGACAGCAAAATCGTCATGGTGTTGAGGGTGAGCACCAGCAGGAAGGAGAGCAGCACCAGAACGATAAACAGCGTTCGCGCCTCTTTCTCGGTGACGTCGCCGCTCGGCAGCGGACGGCGGGCGGTACGCTTTACGTGACCATCAAATTTTCGATCGGCATAGTCATTCACCACGCAGCCGGCGGCGCGCATCAGCCAGACGCCGGCGACGAATACCGCCAGGATCCACAGCGGCGGGACGCCCGGCGAGGCCACCCACAGCGCCCACAGCGTCGGCCACAGCAGCAGCAAGGCGCCGATCGGTTTGTCAGTGCGCATCAGGCGATGAAACGCCAACAGCTTATTCTGCGACAGACTCCACTCCATTTTTTCTTCCTCTTAGTACAACGGCGACGCAGGCAAAAACAGCTCGGTCAGCAGCAGGGGTTTGCCGCTCAGCCGCAGGCGGGAACGACGCCCCCACAGCGCTGCATCGCGACCAATTTCAATAAAATCGCGGGTTAACGTCGACGACGTGAACAGGTATCGGCCCAGCGGGGTCTGCCCGAGCTGCTGTAGCGCCAGCTCCGGCCCACACAGCGTCGACTCCGGCACCACCGTGCGCCCGGCCAGCCAGGGCTCGCCATCGGCATTGAGTATAATCTCCCGCAGCCAGTAGCGCGGCTCGTCGGGCAACAGCGCCGCTTCGTCAGCCAGCGCCTCACGCCCGATATACCCTTCGTTAACCAGGGTGACGGTGACCTGCTTTCCTTGTTGCTCAAAACGCTGGGTCATTGAGTCCTCCAGCAGCAGCCAGTCACTCAGGGGCGTCGCCAGGGGCGGCATAACGGCAAAATAGCGCAGCGCACGCAGTCGCGTAAGCGCAGGATGGGACATGCCTGATTCTCCGGTACATAACGTGAGAGCATTGTATCGCAGAATAGGCGGTTGGTGGCGGGCAAACGTCAATATACGATCATTCACGCAACAGCCATGCAACAGACCGCCGCGCGTGCAAAAAAAGGTGCATCCCGGAGGATGCACCTAAAGGCTGTGCCTAAACATCAGCATTGTGGGGAGACGATTACCCCTTGCCTTTTACACTGCTGATAAAGGTGGAACGAGCGGATTTGGAGCCGAGGCGCTCAGCTTCGTTCATCAATTTCAGGGCTTTGTCGATGTCACCTTGTTTCACCGCCTGCTTAATACCGTTGTTGAAGTAGGTCTCGGTATCGCTGAGCATCGGTTCGCTTTTGGCGGCCGGCGCCGCAGCGGCTGCGGCGGCTGGCGCAGCTACCGGCGCCGCGGTGTTACCGACGGTGACCGGGCCCGGGCCGGAGGAGCCGAACAGCGGCCCCACCAGCACGCTGGAGGTGCTGTTGGTTTTCACTTTCAGCTTCAGCACGCCATCGGTGGTATGTTTGGCGATCGGATCCGGGATGTCCGGCGCCGCATTGCCTGCGCCTTTGGCATAGGCCTTCGCCGGATCCAGCAGGGTGGTGGTCTGCTGGAGATCTTTCTCAGTAGTAAACACCAGCACATAGAGCTTCTGCTGGCCCAGCGCCGGGGTCAGGCGCATCACACCGCCCAGGCGATCGGCAGTCATCACGCCCGGCTGCTGATAGGTAAAGTAGTTGCTGGGAAAGAACGCCGCTGGCGTCATGTTCTGGTCGAGAATCAGCACGTTCGGCGCAAAAATCTGCTTATGTTTGTTCAGTTCGCTGTCGAGGGTCAGGGTCAGCTCACCGATATTGGCCGGCACGCTCCAGGCGGCGACCGGTCCGACGATCCCTGGAACATCCAGGCGTTGACCGCCGGTGGTTAAATCTACGCTCTGCGTCTTCGATTGATCGGCAGGCGTCCAGATCAGCTGCTGCAGCGCGCTGGCTGGAATAGACGGCGCGGCGCTGGTGTTCTGCGGTACAAAGTTAACATCGGCAAGGCTCATCCCCGGCACGCATGCCAACATCCCTGCGGATAAACACAGAGCGACGAGAGTTTTCTTCATTTTCATTCTTCTCACCTTGGATAGCATCGGTTTAGCGGTAGCCAGGCAATAGCGCGCTAACCCTGAATAGTCAGGAGGGGCCGATGCCCCTCCCAGGTTACACCCGTCCTGCGGACGGTATTACCACCACACTTCCATCTGGGCACCGAAGGTAACTTCGCTGTCGTCACCGCGGCTGGAGGTGAAAGCGCCGCTTCCGCTGCTGTCTTTCGTCTGCAGACCAGAGGTGTTGCTGTAGCCCCAGTTTTCATCCCACTTCGCGTAGGTTGCGAAGATACGGATAGCCGGACGAGACCAGACGCTGTTGCCTGCCTGCCACTGTTGAGCCAGAGTAATTTTGTACTGGTTGTTGTTTTCGCTGGTACGCTGAGATTTCACGTTGTCGTAACCGATTTCCAGCTGGGTGCTCATGATCGGCGTCCATTTGTACATCGGACGAACACCCACGGTGTACCAGGTGGAGCCGTTTTTGCTGTCCAGATCCACGTCCTGGTACATCGCAACGTACATCAGGCCCCAGTCATCGTTGAAGTCCATCGCGCCGTGATCCAGAACGCGGATCATGCTGCCGTTGTTATCGATGCTGGTTCCCTGAGAGTGGCCGCTGTTCCAGGAGGTCATTGCGTCAGTGGCGTACTGAACCACAAACTTGTTGAAGCCGCCCCAGATGGACTGAGTATGTTCACCGGTCCACATCCAGCCGTCTTTCGACGCGCCGTCTTCCAGGCGATAGTCATCCTGCGGGTTCGCACGGCCGTAATCGACGCCTAACTCCAGCACGCCGCCCGGGTTGGTTTCCAGGCCCGCCAGACGGATGTCAAAGACGTCGTTGGCAGTTTTCGCAGCATATTTCTTGGTGTCATCGCTGGAGAAAGTATAAGAGCCGCCGCTTTCTGAGTTACGGGTAGCGGCCAGAGAGAGCTTACCGAAGCCAAGGTCAACGTTTTCCAGACCTGCACCTGGGCCGGAGATATCCCAGTAGTAGAAGTCGATCATGTGAACGTCATGACGCTGATAGAAGCGTTTACCCGCCCACAGCGTGGAGCCCGGCAGCCAGTCGATCAGGTTTTTACCCTGGATGTTGGCTTCACGGAACGCCGGAGAGGTGCTTTCCCAGTCATCTTCCTGATTCACGGAATAGGCAACGTTAGTATCGAAATAAAAACTCTTATCTCCTTCCTTCCACAGCTCCTGGCCCAGCTTCAGTTCCGCATAGGTTTCACATTCGTTACCAAGACGGTATTTACTTTGAGCGCCGGTCGCTTTGAAGCACTGTTGCTCGCCGCCGCTGCCGGTCCAGCCAATGCCGGAACGCGCGTAGCCATGGAAATCGACAGCCAGCGCCTGAGCAGACATAACGCCTGCCGCGACGGCGACCGCC
Organism: Klebsiella sp. K5-204; assembly: GCF_030128585.1. NCBI lineage: Bacteria > Pseudomonadati > Pseudomonadota > Gammaproteobacteria > Enterobacterales > Enterobacteriaceae > Klebsiella > Klebsiella sp. K5-204. The sequence goes on along the minus strand of NZ_JAKUZS010000008.1, from coordinate 36,847 downwards.
AGTGGAAGTTTGCGCAGAGTAATCATCATTCTATCTCCTGAGATCATTGCTTTTCTTTGCACGCTTCGCCGGTGTACCGCCAGCCGGGTTCGCGCCTTTTTTTAATGGGAAGCCTTACACGCCCGGCTCTTTATGCAGCCGACGACAAGCGGTGCCATCCTCACGGAATAAATGGCAACGTTCTGGCGGCAAACCGATAGCGAATGTGGCTCCCTCTTCTACCAACACCACGTCGTTCTGGCGGTAGACCAGGTTTTGACGGATGGCGGGGATCTGGATATGAATTTGCGTTTCGTGACCTAACTGCTCGACAACCTGAACCTCGCCTTCGAGGGTCACATCGGCGATATCGCTGGGCAGTAAATGCTCCGGGCGGATACCTAAGGACATGTTGGCGCCCGCCTGAACGTTGGCGCTGTCCACCGGTAGCCAGATTTGCTGACGGTTTGGCAGTTCAACCTGCACCTGATCGATAGCCGTCGCGGTGACTTTGACCGGCAGGAAGTTCATCTTCGGTGAACCGATAAAGCCGGCGACGAAGCGGTCAGCCGGATAGTGATAGAGTTCCAGCGGTTTCCCGACCTGCGCCACACGGCCGGCGTCGAGGACCACGATCTTGTCCGCGAGGGTCATCGCTTCCACCTGATCGTGGGTCACATAGATCATGGTGCGGCCCAGTCGCTTATGCAGACGGGAGATTTCGATACGCATCTGAACGCGCAGGGCGGCATCGAGGTTGGAGAGCGGCTCATCCAGCAGGAAGACGCTCGGCTCAGCCACCAGCGTACGGCCAATCGCCACACGCTGGCGCTGACCGCCGGAGAGGGCTTTCGGTTTACGCTCCAGCAGATGGGCCAGCTGCAGCACTTCCGCCACCTGGGTCACCCGCTGGTTAATCAGATCTTTTTTCGCGCCGGCCAGCTTCAGGCCAAACGACATATTTTCCGCAACGGAAAGGTGGGGATAGAGCGCATAAGACTGGAATACCATCCCAACGCCGCGTTCTGCCGGTGGGATCTCGTTCATGCGGGTGTCACCGATAAACAGGTCCCCGCTGGTAATAGTTTCTAACCCGGCAATCATACGCAGCAGGGTAGATTTGCCGCAGCCCGATGGCCCGACAAACACGACGAATTCCCCTTCGTGGATATCGAGATTGATATCTTTCGATACCACCACGTCACCCCAGGCTTTCGTTACATTTCGCAGCTGTACGCTCGCCATGCCCTTCTCCCTTCGTTACAACCTGTCACTAACAGTCACATTCAAGATGGGTCGACTATGCGGCATTCATTAGCCGGGCAAATCCTCCACCCCCCGGCTTTTTTATGGGGGAGGAGATGGGAGGATGAGAGATTGGCTCTCGCCGCGGGGGATGGCGGGCAGCGGGTGATTTCGTGATGGAGGCGACAAAATTGGGCGCTTTTTTCTGTGCTCCAGGACGCAATACGGCCGTTTTTGCAATGGAGATCACACAACCAGCGGGTGGGGCGTAGACCTGGGGAGGATGGAAAGGGGTTGTTAAAAAAGGAAACTCATCATCGTTAAGCCACCGAAGTGTATCCACGAGTACAACACCAAAAAGGACGGGTATATGAAAATCAAAACTGGCGCTCGCATCCTCGCGCTGTCGGCACTGACCACGATGATGTTTTCCGCCTCTGCCCTCGCGAAAATTGAAGAAGGTAAGCTGGTTATCTGGATTAACGGCGACAAAGGCTACAACGGCCTCGCTGAAGTGGGTAAAAAGTTTGAAAAAGACACCGGCATTAAAGTTTCTGTAGAACACCCGGACAAGCTGGAAGAGAAATTCCCGCAGGTTGCGGCGACCGGCGACGGCCCGGACATCATCTTCTGGGCGCATGACCGTTTCGGCGGCTACGCGCAGTCCGGCCTGCTGGCGGAAATCACCCCGGACAAAGCGTTCCAGGACAAACTCTATCCGTTCACCTGGGATGCCGTTCGCTATAACGGCAAACTGATCGCCTACCCGATCGCGGTGGAAGCGCTGTCCCTGATTTACAACAAAGACCTGGTGCCGAACCCGCCGAAGACCTGGGAAGAGATCCCGGCGCTGGATAAAGAACTGAAAGCGAAAGGTAAGAGCGCGCTGATGTTCAACCTGCAGGAACCGTACTTCACCTGGCCGCTGATCGCTGCCGACGGCGGATACGCGTTCAAGTTTGAAAACGGCAAGTACGATGTGAAAGACGTCGGCGTGGACAGCGCAGGCGCGAAAGCGGGCCTGACCTTCCTGGTTGACCTGATCAAGAACAAGCACATGAATGCCGATACCGATTACTCCATCGCGGAAGCGGCCTTCAACAAAGGTGAAACCGCGATGACCATCAACGGTCCGTGGGCGTGGTCTAACATCGATAAGAGCAAGGTTAACTACGGCGTGACCCTGCTGCCGACTTTTAAAGGCAAACCATCGAAACCGTTCGTTGGCGTGCTGAGCGCGGGGATCAACGCCGCCAGCCCGAACAAAGAGCTGGCGAAAGAGTTCCTCGAAAACTACCTGATGACCGATCAGGGTCTGGAATCCGTTAACAACGACAAACCGCTGGGTGCGGTGGCGCTGAAATCCTTCCAGGAAAAACTGGAAAAAGATCCGCGCATCGCTGCCACCATGGCGAACGCCCAGAAAGGCGAAATTATGCCTAACATCCCGCAGATGTCCGCCTTCTGGTATGCCGTTCGTACCGCGGTTATCAACGCCGCCAGCGGTCGTCAGACTGTCGATGCTGCGCTGAAGGATGCCCAGAGCCGTATCACTAAGTAATGCTGTAGCGCACGTGCCGGATGGCGGCATGAATGCCTTATCCGGCCTACACAATCCGTAGGCCGGATAAGCGCAGCGCCATCAGGCACTGACGCCGACAGATGTTTAACGCTGTAGAGGATGATCCCCATGGATGCCGTTAAAAAGAGACACTGGTGGCAAAGTCCGCAACTCACATGGTCTGTGATTGGCTTACTGTGCCTGCTGGTGGGTTACCTTGTTGTTTTGATGTACGCCCAGGGGGAGTACCTGTTCGCCATCATGACGCTGATTTTAAGCTCAGTTGGCCTGTATATTTTCGCTAATCGCAAGGCCTATGCCTGGCGCTATGTCTATCCCGGCCTCGCCGGCATGGGCCTGTTTGTCCTGTTTCCGCTGATCTGTACTATCGCTATCGCGTTCACCAACTACAGCAGCACCAACCAGCTGACCTTTGAGCGCGCGCAGCAGGTGCTGATGGATCGCTCCTTCCAGGCCGGCAAAGCCTATAACTTCACGCTGATCCCGGCAGGCGACGAGTGGAAGCTGGCCCTGACCGATGGCGAGAGCGGTAAAAACTACCTTTCCGACGCCTTTAAATTCGGCGGCGAGCAGAAGCTGGCGTTAAAAGAAACTGACGCCCTGCCGGAAGGCGAGCGCGCCAACCTGCGCGTCATTACCCAGAACCGCACCGCGCTGAACCAGCTGACCGCCGTACTGCCTGATGACAGCAAAGTGATCATGAGCTCGCTGCGCCAGTTCTCCGGCACCCAACCGCTGTATACGCTTGGCGAAAACGGCGAGCTGACCAACAATCAAACCCACGTCAAATACCGCCCGAACAACGACGTTGGTTTCTACCAGGCAATCAACGCCGACGGTAGCTGGGGCACAGAAAAGCTGAGCCCGGGCTACACCGTGACTATCGGCTGGGATAACTTTACCCGCGTCTTCCACGATGAAGGCATCCAGAAACCGTTCTTCGCCATCTTCGTCTGGACGGTGGTGTTCTCGGTTCTGACCGTGGTGCTGACCGTCGCGGTGGGGATGATCCTCGCCTGCCTGGTGCAGTGGGAAGCGCTGAAAGGCAAAGCGATTTACCGTGTCCTGCTGATTCTGCCGTATGCCGTACCGTCATTTATTTCGATTCTGATTTTCAAAGGCCTGTTCAACCAGAGCTTTGGTGAAATCAACATGATGCTCAGCGCGCTGTTCGGCATTAAACCGGCGTGGTTTAGCGACCCGACCACCGCGCGCACCATGATCATCATCGTCAACACCTGGCTGGGCTACCCGTACATGATGATCCTGTGCATGGGGCTGCTGAAGGCGATTCCGGACGATCTGTACGAAGCGTCGGCAATGGATGGCGCCGGCCCGTTCCAGAACTTCTTTAAAATTACCTTCCCGCTGCTGATTAAGCCGCTGACGCCGCTGATGATCGCCAGCTTCGCCTTTAACTTTAACAACTTCGTCCTGATTCAACTGTTGACCAACGGCGGTCCGGACCGTCTCGGCACCACCACCCCGGCCGGTTATACCGACCTGCTGGTGAGCTACACCTACCGTATCGCCTTTGAAGGCGGCGGCGGTCAGGACTTCGGCCTGGCGGCGGCTATCGCAACGCTTATCTTCCTGCTGGTTGGCGCGTTAGCGATTGTGAACCTGAAAGCCACACGCATGAAGTTTGATTAAGGGAGATAACGATAATGGCTATGGTCCAACCCAAATCGCAGAAGCTACGTTTATTTACCACGCATCTCCTGCTACTGATTTTTATCGCCGCGATTATGTTTCCGCTGCTGATGGTTATCGCCATCTCGCTGCGCGAAGGCAACTTCGCCACCGGCAGCCTGATCCCGGATACCATCTCCTGGGAACACTGGCGTCTGGCGTTAGGCTTCAGCGTCGAACACGCGGATGGCCGCGTCACGCCGCCGCCGTTCCCGGTCCTGCTGTGGCTGTGGAACTCGATTAAGGTCGCCGGGATTACCGCGATCGGTATCGTCGCCCTCTCCACCACCTGTGCCTACGCTTTTGCCCGTATGCGCTTCCCGGGGAAAGCGACCCTGCTGAAAGGGATGTTGATTTTCCAGATGTTCCCGGCGGTGCTGTCGCTGGTTGCCCTGTACGCGTTGTTTGACCGCCTGGGCCAGTACATCCCGTTCGTCGGCCTCAACACCCACGGCGGCGTGATCTTTGCCTACATGGGCGGTATCGCCCTGCACGTCTGGACGATTAAAGGCTACTTCGAAACCATCGATGGCTCGCTGGAAGAAGCGGCGGCGCTGGATGGCGCGACCCCATGGCAGGCGTTCCGCCTCGTGCTGCTGCCGCTGTCGGTGCCGATTCTGGCGGTGGTCTTTATTCTGTCGTTCATCGCCGCCATCACCGAAGTGCCGGTCGCCTCGCTGCTGCTGCGCGATGTGAACAGCTATACCCTGGCGGTAGGCATGCAACAGTATCTCAACCCGCAGAACTATCTGTGGGGCGATTTTGCCGCCGCGGCGGTACTCTCCGCCATCCCAATCACGGTAGTGTTCCTGCTGGCGCAGCGCTGGCTGGTGAACGGCCTGACGGCGGGTGGGGTGAAAGGTTAAGTTTTTTTTGTAACACCGGCCCCAAATTTCAGATGGGGGCCGACGGTCTAGCCGCAATACACGACCCCAACCGGGTATTGTCGCCGTCGCCCTCAGCTGAAAAAGTAAGGCCAATGCCACTGCTATCCTCAACTGGACCCTACATAAATTCTATTTGTGACTGTTGGTCAGCGGCCCTGGAGGCCGCTTTTTTTTATTCGCGTTTCAGGCGATTGGAGTTACACAGCCAGAGCGTAATCACCAGGATCAGGATCGCGGCGGAGTATATGAGCACCGCCATCGGCGATTCATGATCGATGATGATCAAACGCACAATCGCGGTGATGCCGATATAGACGAAATAGCGCAGCGGGAAGTGGAACCCCGACTGAAAATACTTGACGATCAGCGCGATAAATTCGAAGTAGAGAAAGTAGACCACCAGTCCTTCCACCAGCCGGTACTTACTGGTCGGCTCCGGGGTAAAGAGGACATCGGCCAGATGCAGCGTCTCTTTACCGAGGAAGACGATCAGGATAATCCCCAGGCACAGCAGCCCCAGATTCAAAACCGTTTGCATCGCAGTGGCGATAAAATTTACCAGTGGGCGATAAACCGACGACATATTCACACCTCATAATCAGTCCTTGTTGCGTCCGGTATAGCGCAAAAGTGTGATCCAGATCTACAGTTACCCCTCACCGCGTGGGCTTTCCACGTTTGCGCCCTCAGGACAGGATTTCGGCAAAAGAGAAAAATGCTCTCCTTAACGGCGTGTGATCGACATAACTGAATCCCCTTTTTTGTATAAAACTATCCCTGCACAGTCATTGTTAATCAATAACTTAATTTACATACAGACCTGCATGTTTAGATAAGGCTAAAAATAAAATTTTTCTCCAGACCTTAATAAATAAAGGGTTATTTGAGAAAGTTTTTTTCTGCCGATTCCCTTAGCATATTTCCTCATCATCTTACGTCCAGGAATCATAATAATGTCTGACCAAGCATCCTCACTTTTTATTCGCTGGCTACAGCGAGAAGTCGCACCAGCATTAGGTTGTACGGAACCTGTTGCTATTTCATTTACCACCGCTTACGCCGCGAAACATTTAGCGACACCCTGCGAAAAAATTAGCGGTTTTATTTCTGCCAACCTGTATAAAAACGCCACGGGCGTCACGATTCCCGGCACGACAGTTAATGGCGTCGCGCTGGCCGCCGCCATCGGCGCCTTTGGTGGCGATGCCGATAAGGGATTACAGACCCTGGCAGGCATTACTTCACAGCATGTGGAACAGGCACAAGCGCTGGTGGATGCCGGCCACGTTACTATTGACGTCCAGGATACGCCTGACTTTATTCATCTCGATCTCACCCTCAGCGCCGGTGACCAGACCTGTCGCGTCGTGGTAAAAGGCACGCATACCAATGTGGTCGAGTTATATATTAATGGCGAACAGCAGCCATTACACGCCGGGGAAAATAGCGCCACAGCGCAGACTGAACTGCCAACTTTCTCTCTCCAGGAAGCGTATGACTTTATTATCTCCACCCCGGTTGAGAATATTACGTTTATTCTGGAAGCCGCCCGCCTCAATAGCGCACTGGCTGCAGAAGGCAAATCGAAAAAGTATGGGTTGAATATTAACGGAACATTCTCTGAAGCCGTTAAAAATGGTTTGTTAAGTAATGACTTAATGAGCGAGGTCATTATCAACACCGTCGCAGCTTCCGATGCGCGTATGGGCGGAGCCCCGGTGGTCGCCATGTCGAACTTCGGCTCTGGCAACCAGGGGATCGCAGCGACCATGCCGGTAGTTACCGTCGCCGAGCATCTGAATGCCGATGAAGAGACGCTCGCTCGCGCGCTGGCGCTCTCGCATCTGACGGCCATTTCCATCCATTCGCGCTATACCCGCCTGTCCGCACTGTGCGCGGCCTCCACCGCCGCCATGGGCGCCGCCGCCGGTATGGCATGGCTGTTTACCCGCAATATCGAAACCATCAACACCGCCATCATCAATATGATTAGCGATGTTACCGGCATGATTTGCGATGGCGCTTCCAACAGCTGCGCGATGAAGGTCTCCTCGGTGGTTTCCAGCTCCTTTAAATCTGTGTTGATGGCGATGCAAAACCGCTGCGCCAGCGCCAACGACGGCATTGTCTGCGCCGACGTCGAACAGTCGATTAATAACCTGTGCCGCCTCGTGATTAAGCCTATGGCGCAAACCGATAAAGAGATCATTCGCATTATGGTCAGCAAATAAGACCAGCCCTTTTGTACCCTACGCAATAATGATTTATTGCCTGCACCAACAGGTATTTTACGATGAATAAAAAAGTCATATTACGCGGCGCCAGCGCCATTATGCCCCTGTGCATCGGGGACTTTCCTTTCTCGTTCATTGTTGGCGCATTAAGCGTCAGCGCCGGCATGAGCGTCTGGCAAAGTACCGCGTGGTCGGCGATTGTGATTGCCGGTTCGGCGCAAATGCTGGCACTGAATATGTTAAAAACCGGCGCCACGCTCGGCGTGATTATTTTCACCACATTAATTATTAATCTTCGCCATGTGCTGTATAGCGCCTCTATTTCCGGCACCGTGCGCGAAGCCTCATTCTTTAAAAAATGCTTTATGTCCTATGCGCTCACCGACGAAGTGTATGCCACCACCGTCAAAGAGATGGAAGGAAACAAAAAGGAAAAATATCTGTTTTATGGTTCGGCGATGGTCACCTTCTGGGCGATTTGGGTGCTGGCCGATTTTCTTGGCGCGCTGGTCGGCGCCTCGTTTCCCCACATTGAGAAATACGGTCTCGATTTCGCCATGGTCGCCGCCTTTATCGCCATCGTGGTGCCGCAAATTAAAAGCCAGGCCTGCACCGTCGCCGCGGTAGTGGCCGCCGTTTCCGGCGTGCTGTTAGTGGTCCTGCCCTACTCGCTGGGTATCGTTGTCGCCTCCGTGCTCGGCGTCCTTGCCGGCCTGTGCGTCGATCTGTCGGAAGAGCGCAAGCAGATGGCAACAACCGAATCCGACATGCCGTTAGTGGAGGCGCTGGAAAATGAGTAATAGCTATTTTATCGCCCTGACGCTGGGCATGGCCGCGGTCACTTTTCTTATTCGTTTCTCGTTTATCGGCCTTGCCGGCAAGATCCAGATGTCTGAGCGGGTGACCAAAACATTGCGCTTCGTGCCGGTCACCGTCCTGCCGGCCATCATCACCATTCAGATCCTGAGCGTGAATTCCAGCATGGAGTTCGACTTAAAAAATCCGAAGGTGATCGCCGCCATTATCTGTACGCTCGCCAGCTTCCGTTTAGGTCTGGTGTGGGTGGTGGTGAGCGGCGTCGGCTCGCTGGTGCTATTGAATTATTTTCTGTAACTGTTTGAAGGGGTAACCACATGATTATTACTACCGCTGACGCGCCCGCCGCGATTGGTCCGTACGTTCAGGGCGTCAATCTCGGCGCGATGACCCTCACCTCCGGCCAGCTGCCCATTAATCCGCAGGACGGCACCATGCCCGACGACATTGCCGAACAGACGCGCCAGTCGCTGGAGAACGTGAAAGCCATCGTCGAAGCCGCCGGCCTCACCGTTGGTCAGATCGTCAAAACCACGGTGTTTGTGAAAGACCTGGCGGATTTTGCCGCCATTAATGCCGCCTACGAGGCCTTCTTTACCGAACATCAGGCGGCCTTTCCGGCGCGCTCCTGCGTGGAAGTAGCCAGGTTACCGAAAGACGCTGGCGTCGAAATCGAAGCGATCGCTTTCGCCCGTTAATCCCCCCGGCTGGAGGAAGAACCTCCAGCCCCTTCCCCACCGATTTTTGTCGTTCCACGTTGTTCATATTACAGGCACTATAGCCACTGAACGACCCGAGGAACGCAGCATGTTAACTATCCGAAAGGCATTGCCCGAGGACGCGCCACAACTGAGCGCGATGGGTTATGCCAGTTACCAGCACCACTTCGCCCATCTCTGGCGCAATGCCGATGAACTGGCGTTATTTCTTAAGCAAGAATATGCCGAAGATGCGCTACGTCGGGGTCTTACCGATGCCAACCATCATTGGCTCATCGCCGAAGCCGCTTCCCCCGTTGGTTTCGCTAAATATAGCTATCAGCAGCGAATGGCTGAAGATGGCACGATGGGTACGCTGCTGCATAAGCTCTACCTGATGCCGGGGGAGACTGGCCACCGCTACGGCGAGCAGATTTTTCACGCCATCGAGACGCGAGCAAAAACGGCCGGCGAACGCTGGCTGTGGCTGGAAGTACTCGCCGCGAATCCCGCCGCGCGCCGTTTTTACGAACGCCAGGGGATGCAGCACATCAGAGACACGACTTTCCATTCCGCCAGCCAGCAAAGCACCTTGCATATTCTGGCCAAACCGCTGTGAGAGGAACTATGCCTGAGCTTCGTGATACCGGCGTACGTAACGTCGTCTGTGGGAAAAATGTCGTTATTTACCAGCCCGCCAACCTGTACGACTGCACGCTGGGTGATAACGTCTTCGTTGGACCGTTCGTTGAGATCCAGGGGAATACCCGCATCGGCGCGGAGAGTAAAATCCAGTCGCATACCTTTATCTGCGAGTACGTCACCATTGGCCGGCGCTGTTTTATCGGTCACGGGGTGATGTTCGCCAACGACCTGTTTCGCGACGGCAAACCAAACGCCGACCGCGCCAGCTGGGGGCGGATTGAGATTGGCGATGACGTGTCGATCGGTAGCGGCGCCACGATTCTGGCCGTCAACATCTGCGACGGCGTGGTGATTGGCGCGGGCAGCGTGGTGACGAAGTCCATCACCGAGAAAGGCGTGTGGGCGGGGAATCCAGCCCGCCTGCTGCGGCGGCTGTAAAAAAAATGCCGACCATAAGGTCGGCATTTCGTCTTAACGGCGCAAGCGTTATGCGCGCCAGGCTTTATAACGGTTAATCAGACCGTTAGTGGAGCTGTCGTGGCTGCTGACTTCGCTGCCGTCTTTCAGCTCCGGCAGGATGCGGTTAGCCAGCTGTTTGCCCAGCTCAACGCCCCACTGGTCGAAAGTGAAGATGTTAAGGATCGCGCCCTGGGTGAAGATTTTGTGCTCGTACAGAGCAATCAGCGCCCCGAGGCTGAACGGGGTGATCTCACGCAGCAGGATAGAGTTAGTCGGGCGGTTGCCTTCGAACACTTTGAACGGCACCACGTGCTCCAGGGTCGCCGGATCTTTACCCTGATCGCGATATTCCTGCTCCACCACTTCACGGGATTTACCGAAGGCCAGGGCCTCGGTCTGGGCGAAGAAGTTGGACAGCAGCTTCGGATGATGATCGGAGAGCGGGTTGTGGGTGATAGCCGGGGCGATGAAATCGCACGGTACCATTTTGGTGCCCTGATGGATCAGCTGGTAGAACGCGTGCTGACCGTTGGTGCCCGGCTCGCCCCAGATGATCGGGCCAGTCTGGTAGTCCACGGCGTGGCCGTTACGGTCGACATACTTACCATTGGACTCCATGTTGCCCTGCTGGAAGTAGGCGGCAAAACGGTGCATGTACTGGTCGTAAGGCAGAATCGCTTCGGTTTCCGCACCGAAGAAGTTGTTGTACCAGATACCGATCAGCGCCAGCAGCACCGGCAGGTTTTTCTCCGCCGGGGTGGTGGAGAAGTGCTTATCCATCGCATGCGCGCCAGACAGCAGCTCAACGAAGTTGTCGAAGCCCACGGAGAGAATGATGGACAGGCCAATCGCCGACCACAGGGAGTAACGGCCGCCAACCCAGTCCCAGAATTCGAACATGTTGGCGGTGTCGATGCCGAACTCGCCAACCGCTTTCGCGTTGGTGGAGAGCGCCGCGAAGTGTTTAGCCACATGCTTGTCGTCGCCCGCGGTCGCCAGGAACCAGTCGCGCGCGCTGTGGGCGTTGGTCATGGTCTCCTGAGTGGTGAAGGTTTTGGACGCGACCAGGAACAGGGTGGTTTCCGGGTTGACGTTCTTCAGCACTTCGGCGATGTGGGTGCCATCGACGTTGGAGACAAAGTGCATGTTGAGGTGATTTTTATACGGACGCAGCGCTTCGGTGACCATGAACGGACCGAGGTCGGAGCCACCGATACCAATGTTGACCACGTCGGTGATCGGTTTGCCGGTGTAGCCTTTCCAGCTGCCGGAGATAATCGCTTCAGAGAAGGCTTTCATCTTCTCCAGCACAGCGTTCACTTCCGGCATCACATCTTTGCCATCAACCACAATCGGCGTATTGCTGCGGTTGCGCAGCGCGACGTGGAGTACCGCACGATCTTCGGTGCGGTTGATCTTTTCACCGGAGAACATCGACTTGATGGCGCCTGCGAGATCGGTCTCTTTCGCCAGATCCTGCAGTTTAGCCAGCGTCTCTTCGGTGATGCGGTTTTTGGAGAAGTCCACCAGCATCAGATCGTCGAACGTCGCGGAAAACTTAGAAAAACGGTCGCTATCTTTGGCGAACAGCTCGCTGATAGTGACATCTTTCATTTCGTCGAAGTGTTTCTGTAATGCCTGCCAGGCAGAGGTCTGCGTTGGGTTGATGTTTTTCATTAGCAATACTCTTCTGATTTGAGATTGTGACTTCGGTCGATTGTAGCGCCGGTGACGGAAAATTGTGATGATTTTTGTGACTTGTCCCTGACGCCGGTCAGGAATCAGGTCAAAACGGAGTAAAAAGCCCCATTAGTATAGCTATCATAAGGCTTTTTTCTGTTAGCCGCAGGGGCATGAAAAATCCGCATAACCGCAGCGTTGACATAGCTGGCGTTAAGCCTTTATATATCCGCAGTGCTTACGTATTGTAAGTATCTATTGCTCGCGCATTTCACGCTACAGCGAAAGGGTATTCGCGGGGGATATAATGTCCTTATTCCCCCGGCCAGGTGAAAGACGTCGGTAATTGCCAGAAGAGGTGCGTTGCCCAGGTAACCGTATTGGAGGAACCAGTCCGGCGAAAATACGTGAGGGGGAGCAACGCCGAGGTGAAAGAGCGTCTGGTTACGCTCCTCACCGGCCACAGGGGCTGAATCCCCTGGGTTGTCACCAGAAACGTTCGCAGTCGGGCGTTTCATACCCGAACACTTCAGCGCCCAGAGCGGTGAGTCGGGTCTACAAGGTGGAGCACTTCTGGGTGACATCGTAGTTGTTTATCATTCTGCGCCACCCTGTTTATCGCTCTTCCCTTGTGCCATGGCTGAATAATTTGGCCTGGCTTATTAAGACATTTTGTTGCGATCCGGCGGCATCCAGCCCCTGTCAGGATCGGTGTTCAGGAATCGTTTTAATAAGTCAGGCCCCCTGACACGAGGTTGTTATGACAGATTTAGTCGTCGCCAAATTTGGCGGCACCAGCGTTGCTGATTTTGACGCGATGAACCGCAGCATTGATGTGGCGCTGCTCGATGCCAATACCCGTATTGTTGTGCTCTCCGCCTCTGCCGGCGTGACCAACATTCTGGTGGCCTTAGCGGAAGGGCTGGAACCCACCGAACGTTTTTCCCAGCTGGACGCTCTGCGCCAGATCCAGTTCAATATTCTGGAGCGTTTGCGCTATCCCAACGTGATCCGCGAAGAGATTGAGCGCCTGCTGGAAAATATCACCACGCTGGCGGAAGCCGCCGCGCTCGCCTCCTCTAGCGCGCTGACTGACGAACTGGTCAGCCATGGCGAACTGATGTCCACCCTGCTGTTTGTAGAGATTCTGCGTGAGCGCGGAATTCAGGCGCAGTGGTTTGACGCCCGTAAAGTGCTGCGCACTAACGATCGCTTTGGTCGCGCCGAACCGGATATCGCCGCCGTCGCCGAACTGACTCAGCAGCAGCTGACGCCGCGTCTGGCGGAAGGCCTGGTGGTGACGCAGGGCTTTATCGGCAGCGAAGCGAAAGGCCGCACCACCACCCTCGGCCGCGGCGGCAGCGACTATACCGCCGCTCTGCTCGGCGAAGCGCTGAATGCCACCCGCGTCGATATCTGGACCGATGTGCCCGGGATCTATACGACCGACCCACGCGTCGCGCCTGCGGCGAAACGCATCGACGTCATCGCCTTTGAAGAGGCGGCGGAAATGGCCACCTTTGGCGCCAAAGTGCTGCACCCGGCGACCCTGCTGCCTGCCGTGCGCAGCGATATCCCGGTATTTGTCGGCTCCAGTAAAGAACCTAAAGCGGGCGGTACGCTGGTGTGTAAAACCACCGAGAACCCGCCGCTGTTCCGCGCGCTGGCGCTGCGTCGCCGCCAGACGCTGCTGACGCTGCACAGCCTGAATATGCTGCACTCCCGCGGCTTCCTCGCCGAAGTGTTCGGTATTCTGGCGCGCCATAACATCTCCGTCGATTTGATCACCACCTCCGAAGTGAGCGTGGCCCTGACCATGGACACCACTGGCTCAACCTCTGCGGGCGATACCCTGCTGACCCAGGCGCTGCTGACCGAGCTCTCCTCGCTGTGCCGCGTGGAAGTGGAAGACGACCTGGCGCTGGTTGCCCTGATCGGCAACGAGCTGTCGAAAGCCTGCGGCGTCGGCAAAGAGGTGTTTGGCGTCCTTGATCCGTTTAACATCCGCATGATCTGCTATGGCGCGTCCAGCCACAACCTCTGCTTCCTGGTGCCTGGCGCCGATGCGGAGAAGGTGGTGCAGACGTTGCATCATAATTTGTTTGAATAAAATTCCTTAGCACGATAAACAATACCTATAGCCGGGCTCGAACCCGGCTTTTTTATAACAACATCAACACAACCAGCTGACCTGCTCGCCGCCCTACCGGGACGGCGCGGCCGGTTTGCGTATCGCAAGGAACACAACATGCTCGCAACTCTGACGCGGCTGTTCCCGTTATGGGCACTGCTGCTCTCCGTTCTGGCCTATTACACCCCCACCACCTTCACCCCGATCGGCCCGTGGGTTACCACCCTGCTGATGCTGATTATGTTCGGTATGGGGGTACATCTGAAGCTGGCGGATTTCAAACGCGTCCTGTCGCGTCCGGCGCCGGTCGCCGCAGGGATATTTCTGCACTATCTGGTGATGCCGCTCGCCGCCTGGCTGCTGGCGCTGCTGTTTCATATGCCGCCGGAGCTCTCCGCCGGGATGGTGCTGGTGGGCAGCGTCGCCAGCGGGACGGCCTCCAACGTGATGATCTTTCTGGCCAAAGGGGATGTGGCCCTGTCGGTGACCATCTCCTCGGTCTCCACCCTGGTCGGCGTCATCGCGACGCCGCTGCTGACCCGTCTGTACGTCGACGCGCACATTCAGGTCGACGTCATGGGGATGTTGCTGAGCATTCTGCAGATTGTGGTCATTCCCATCGCCCTGGGGCTGATTGTCCATCATCTGCTGCCGAAGGTGGTGAAAGCGGTGGAGCCGTTCCTGCCCGCTTTCTCGATGGTGTGCATTTTGGCGATCATCAGCGCGGTGGTGGCGGGTTCCGCGGCCCATATCGCGTCCGTCGGCCTGGTGGTGATTATCGCAGTGATCCTGCATAACACCATCGGCCTGCTCGGCGGCTACTGGGGCGGACGTCTGTTTGGTTTTGATGAATCCACCTGCCGTACGCTGGCGATCGAGGTGGGGATGCAGAACTCCGGCCTGGCGGCCGCGCTGGGGAAAATTTACTTCGGCCCGCTGGCGGCGCTGCCGGGAGCCCTGTTCTCCGTCTGGCATAACCTGTCCGGTTCGCTGCTGGCCGGGTACTGGTCAGGGAAGCCCATCGCCAAAAAAACCAGCAAGCGCTGAGCGTGACACGTCCGGGCGCCGGCCCGGACGTGTGCCTGCTTTAGTTGCCATACAGGCTATCAGTAAAATATTCATTGCCGTACACTGGGTGCTCTGGTCTGACTGAGGGCACCACCATGGCACTCCCCCGTATTACACAAAAAGAGATGACCGAGCGCGAACAGCGCGAATTGAAAACGCTGCTTGACCGCGCGCGCATTGCGCACGGCCGCCCGCTGAGCAATGCGGAAACGAACAGCGTAAAAAAGGAATATATCGATAAGCTGATGGCCCAGCGTGAAGCGGAAGCGAAGAAAGCCCGCCAGGTGAAAAAACAGCAGGCTTATAAGACGGATAAGGAAGCGACCTTTTCCTGGTCGGCGAATACGCCGACCCGCGGCAGGCGTTAACGCCCTTTCTTTTTACGTCCCGGCTGGGTGAAACGCTTGCCGTTGCCAGCCGGGCGGCCCTTATCGTTGCTATTTTCCATCTTCACCACCGGGCGCTTGATGCCGGGGGTCGCCGCTTTGGCCTTCGGCTTAGCTTTCGGCTTCGCTTCGGAAGAAGAGTTTTCAATCAGCTTGAACAGATCGATCAGCTCGTCATCGGTCAGATCGCGCCACTCACCCAGCGGGATCCCCGTCAGGCTGACGTTCATAATCCGCGTACGCTCAAGCTTCGTCACTTCATAGCCAAAGTGCTCGCACATGCGACGGATCTGGCGATTCAGCCCCTGCACCAGAGTGATGCGGAAAACGAACGGCGCTTCTTTCTTTACCTTACATTTTTTGGTCACGGTCCCGAGAATCGGTACCCCCGCGCCCATGCCGCGAATGAACTCATCGGTCACCGGCTTATCGACCGTAACCAGATACTCTTTTTCATGGTCGTTGCCGGCGCGCAGGATCTTATTCACCAGGTCGCCGTGATTGGTGAGGAAGATCAGCCCCTGGGAGTCTTTATCCAGACGGCCGATAGGGAAGATACGCTTGCTGTGGTTGACGAAATCGACAATGTTGTCGCGCTCGCCGTCTTCCGTGGTGCTCACAATGCCGACCGGCTTATTCAGCGCAATCAGCACCAGATCATCCGCTTCGCGCGGCTCAATCAACCGTCCGTTAACTTTGACCAGGTCGCCAGGCTTCACCTGATCGCCAATTGTGGCGCGCTTGCCATTGATAAAGACGTTGCCTTGTTCAATAAAGCGGTCCGCTTCGCGACGCGAGCAGATGCCGCTTTCACTGATGTATTTGTTTAATCGGGTTGATGAGTCGGGCAGCATAGATTCTCCTGTAAAAGCGAAATATACCCTACCTTGCGGGCGAGAAAAAAGATGTGCCTTTGCGCCCTCCGGCGCAAGGTGTGATCGACTACGCCTTTTTTCACAAAAGTGTCTCGCTCAACGCCTGGCAACTTTGCATGCTTAAATATCACAGAATCAGCGATTTAGCGTGCAATGCACAAAGGTGCCAACAACCAGCTATTGATAACGCAAATGTGCAAGATTATTCGCCAGATTAGGGTGATGAAATAAAAGAAAATCGCTTTAAACGGTGGCTCTAATAGGGTTATATCAGATCAACAGCACAAACCCGCGATTTGCACAAATGTGCAGGAGCCTGCAGATGACCATGGAAAACAGCGATGATATCCGGTTGATTGTCAAAATCGCCCAGCTCTATTACGAGCAGGATATGACTCAGGCGCAAATTGCTCGCGAGCTGGGGATCTATCGCACCACCATCAGTCGCCTGCTGAAGCGCGGCCGCGAGCAGGGCATTGTTACCATCGCCATCAACTATGACTACAATGAAAACCTGTGGCTCGAGCAACAGCTCAAGCAAAAATTTGGCCTGAAAGAGGCGGTGGTTGCCAGTAGCGATGGGCTGCTGGAAGAAGAACAGCTGAGTGCGATGGGCCAGCATGGCGCCCTGCTTGTCGACCGATTGCTGGAGCCAGGCGATATCATCGGTTTTTCATGGGGCCGCGCCGTGCGTTCGCTGGTGGAGAACCTGCCGCAGGCCAGCCAGTCACGCCAGGTGATCTGTGTCCCCATCATCGGTGGTCCTTCCGGTAAACTGGAGAGCCGCTACCATGTGAACACTTTAACCTACGGCGCGGCAGCCAGGCTGAAAGCGGAATCCCACCTTGCCGATTTTCCAGCCCTGCTGGATAACCCGCTGATCCGCAACGGCATCATGCAGTCCCAGCATTTTAAAACCATCTCATCCTACTGGGACAGCCTGGATGTGGCGCTGGTGGGTATTGGTTCACCGGCCATTCGCGACGGCGCAAACTGGCATGCCTTCTACGGCAGCGAAGAGAGCGACGATCTCAACGCCCGCCACGTCGCCGGGGATATCTGCTCGCGTTTCTACGATATTAACGGCGGGTTAGTCGATACCAATATGAGCGAAAAAACCCTGTCGATCGAAATGGCGAAGCTGCGCCAGGCTCGCTATTCCATCGGCATCGCCATGGGTGAAGAGAAATACTCTGGCATTCTTGGCGCATTGCACGGACGCTATATTAATTGTCTGGTGACAAACAGAGAAACGGCTGAGT
This sequence comes from Klebsiella sp. K5-204, assembly GCF_030128585.1. Classification (NCBI taxonomy): domain Bacteria; kingdom Pseudomonadati; phylum Pseudomonadota; class Gammaproteobacteria; order Enterobacterales; family Enterobacteriaceae; genus Klebsiella; species Klebsiella sp. K5-204. Next base: position 19,208 of record NZ_JAKUZS010000008.1, on the reverse strand, counting down.
TATTACTGAAATAACACACAGGATATGATTTCACGCAGCACCCGCTGCGGGGGATCCCTTTATCTAAAGAAATGGGAGTAAATAATGAATACATGGTTAAATTTAAAAGATAACGTCATTATCGTGACCGGCGGCGCCTCGGGAATTGGGCTGGCCATTGTCGATGAATTATTATCACAAGGTGCTCATGTCCAGATGATTGATATTCATGGCGGCGATCGTCATCACAATGGCGATAATTATCACTTCTGGCCGACGGATATTTCCAGCGCGACAGAGGTGCAACAGACTATCGATGCCATTATTCAGCGCTGGTCGCGAATTGATGGTTTGGTCAATAACGCCGGCGTGAATTTCCCGCGTTTATTAGTCGACGAAAAAGCACCGGCCGGCCGCTATGAATTAAACGAAGCCGCTTTTGAAAAAATGGTCAATATCAACCAGAAAGGGGTGTTTTTCATGTCGCAGGCGGTGGCGCGTCAAATGATCAAACAGCGCGCCGGTGTGATTGTCAATGTCTCTTCGGAGAGCGGCCTGGAAGGCTCTGAAGGTCAAAGCTGCTACGCCGCGACCAAGGCCGCGCTCAACAGCTTTACCCGCTCCTGGTCCAAAGAATTGGGTAAATATGGGATCCGCGTGGTCGGCGTTGCGCCGGGGATCCTCGAAAAAACCGGCCTGCGGACACCGGAATATGAAGAGGCGCTGGCCTGGACGCGCAATATCACCGTCGAGCAACTTCGCGAGGGATATACCAAAAACGCCATTCCCATCGGGCGGGCAGGAAAGCTCTCGGAAGTGGCTGATTTTGTTTGCTATCTCTTGTCAGCGCGCGCCAGCTACATCACCGGAGTCACCACTAACATTGCCGGCGGAAAAACGCGCGGTTAAGGAGGCAGTATGGTTCACGCTATCTTCTGCGCCCACGGCCAGCTGGCCGGGGCCATGCTTGATTCGGTACGCATGGTCTACGGCGAGGTTAACGTCAGCGCCGTCGCGTTTGTCCCCGGCGAAAACGCGGCGGATATCGCCATTAACCTGGAAAAGTTAGTAAGCGCCCACACCAATGGGGAGTGGGTAATCGCGGTAGATTTGCAGTGCGGAAGCCCATGGAATGCCGCAGCCGGGCTGGCAATGCGTCACCCGCAGATCCGGGTGATTAGCGGCCTGTCGCTACCGCTGGCGCTCGAGCTGGTGGATAACCAGCATACCCTGAGCGCCGATGACTTATGCCAGCATCTGCAGGCCATCGCCAGTCAGTGCTGTGTGGTCTGGCAGCAGCCAGAAACCGTTGAGGAGGAGTTCTGATGCAAATTACCCTCGCCCGTATTGATGACCGACTGATTCATGGCCAGGTTACCACCGTGTGGTCAAAAGTCGCCAACGCCCAGCGGATAATTATCTGCAATGACGATGTATTTAACGATGAGGTTCGCCGGACCCTGTTGCGCCAGGCGGCTCCGCCAGGCATGAAGGTAAACGTTGTCAGTCTGGAAAAAGCGGTTGCGGTCTATCATAACCCGCAATATCAGGACGAGACCGTCTTTTATTTATTTACCAATCCACACGATGTTTTAATGATGGTGCGCCAGGGCGTGCAGATCGCCACGTTAAATATTGGTGGCATGGCCTGGCGACCCGGGAAAAAACAGCTAACCAAAGCCGTTTCTTTGGATCCGCAGGATATTCAGGCATTCCGTGAACTCGATAAACTGGGCGTAAAACTCGATTTACGCGTGGTCGCATCAGATCCGTCAGTCAATATTCTCGACAAAATTAACGAAACAGCTTTCTGCGAATAAAAAATAGCGCCTGTTGTGATATGCCGTAGCAGGCAGGATGACTCACACCTTAAAGGTCATAAATTATGGAAATTAGTACTCTACAGATAATAGCCATATTTATTTTTTCCTGTATTGCCGGAATGGGCAGCGTGCTGGATGAATTTCAGACCCATCGGCCCCTTATCGCCTGTACCGTGATTGGCCTCATCCTGGGTGATTTAAAAACCGGGGTTATGCTCGGCGGTACGCTGGAGCTGATCGCCCTCGGCTGGATGAACGTGGGGGCAGCGCAGTCGCCAGATTCGGCGCTGGCCAGCATTATCTCCGCCATTCTGGTGATTGTGGGCCACCAGAGCATTGCCACCGGTATCGCCATTGCTCTGCCGGTGGCCGCCGCCGGGCAGGTGCTGACCGTTTTCGCCCGTACCATTACCGTGGTGTTCCAGCACGCCGCGGACAAAGCGGCCGAGGAGGCGCGCTTTCGCACAATCGACCTGCTGCATGTCTCCGCACTGGGGGTGCAGGCACTACGCGTGGCAATCCCGGCGCTGGTGGTCTCGCTGTTCGTTAGCGCGGATATGGTCAGCAGTATGCTCAGCGCGATCCCGGAATTCGTCACCCGCGGCCTGCAGATTGCCGGTGGTTTCATTGTCGTCGTGGGCTACGCGATGGTGCTGCGAATGATGGGTGTGAAGTACCTGATGCCCTTCTTTTTCCTCGGTTTTCTCGCCGGGGGTTATCTCGACTTCAGTCTGCTGGCCTTCGGCGGCGTGGGCGTCATCATCGCGCTGATCTACATCCAGCTCAATCCACAGTGGCGTAAGGCTGAACCCGCCGCCTCCACTGCCCCCTCTGCCCCCGCCCTTGACCAGCTTGACGACTAATGGAGCCGAAAATGGAACAGAAAAAAATCACGCAAGGCGACCTGGTGAGCATGTTTCTCCGCTCCAACCTCCAGCAGGCCTCCTTTAACTTCGAACGTATTCATGGCCTGGGATTTTGCTACGACATGATCCCGGCGATCAAACGCCTGTATCCGCTCAAAGCCGATCAGGTCGCGGCGCTGAAGCGTCATCTGGTGTTCTTTAATACCACGCCGGCGGTGTGTGGCCCGGTGATCGGCGTCACCGCCGCCATGGAGGAGGCCCGGGCTAACGGCGCGGCCATTGACGATGGCGCTATCAACGGCATCAAAGTGGGTCTGATGGGCCCGCTGGCCGGCGTCGGCGACCCGCTGGTCTGGGGCACGCTGCGGCCGATTACCGCGGCCCTTGGCGCCTCGCTGGCCCTCTCCGGCAATATTCTGGGACCTTTGTTATTTTTCTTTATTTTCAATGCAGTGCGGCTGGCAATGAAGTGGTACGGCCTGCAACTGGGCTTCCGTAAAGGGGTCAATATCGTCAGCGATATGGGCGGTAACCTGCTGCAGAAGCTGACCGAAGGCGCCTCCATTCTCGGCCTGTTTGTCATGGGGGTGCTGGTGACCAAATGGACCACCATCAATGTGCCGCTGGTGGTGTCCCAAACGCCCGGTGCAGACGGCGCCACCGTCACGATGACCGTCCAGAACATCCTCGATCAGCTCTGCCCCGGCCTGCTGGCGCTGGGCCTGACGCTACTGATGGTGCGTCTGCTGAACAAGAAAGTGAATCCGGTCTGGCTGATTTTCGCCCTTTTCGGCTTAGGCATTATCGGCAACGCCCTCGGCTTTCTGTCCTGATTATTCCGCCCCGGCGATGCCGGGGTGACGTCAACAACATAGCCCCGAAAGATGAAGGGGATGAGGTGGTTTATGCAAACAACAACGGCTCTGCGCCTGTATGGCAAACGTGACCTGCGCCTGGAAACCTTTACCCTCCCGGCGATGCAGGACGATGAGATCCTCGCCCGGGTGGTCACTGACAGCCTGTGCCTTTCTTCATGGAAAGAGGCCAATCAGGGTGCCGATCATAAAAAGGTGCCTGATGATGTGGCCACCAGGCCTATTATTATCGGCCATGAATTCTGCGGCGAAATCCTTGCCGTCGGTAAAAAGTGGCAGCATAAGTTTCAGCCGGGGCAGCGCTACGTGATCCAGGCCAACCTGCAGTTGCCCGACCGACCCGACTGCCCCGGCTACTCATTCCCATGGATCGGTGGCGAAGCCACGCATGTGGTGATCCCCAATGAGGTGATGGCGCAGGATTGCCTGCTCACCTGGGAGGGGGATACCTGGTTTGAAGGATCGCTGGTGGAGCCGCTCTCCTGCGTCATTGGCGCCTTCAACGCCAACTATCATCTGCAGGAGGGGAGTTACAACCACGTGATGGGGATCCGTCCTCAGGGACGCACCCTGATCCTGGGCGGGACGGGGCCGATGGGGCTGCTGGCCATCGACTATGCGCTGCACGGCCCCATCAATCCTTCACTACTGGTAGTGACCGATACCAATAAGCCGAAGCTCAGCTACGCCCGCCGGCATTACCCCTCTGAGCCGCAGACGCTGATCCACTACCTCGACGGCCATGAGGCCAGTCGCGATACGCTGCTGGCGCTCAGCGGCGGCCATGGCTTCGACGATATCTTCGTGTTTGTGCCAAACGAACAGCTGATCACCCTGGCCTCCTCGTTGCTGGCCCCGGACGGCTGCCTGAATTTCTTTGCTGGCCCCCAGGATAAGCAATTCAGCGCCCCGATCAACTTCTACGACGTGCACTACGCCTTTACCCACTACGTCGGCACCTCCGGCGGTAATACTGACGATATGCGCGCCGCGGTGGCGCTGATGCAGGCGAAAAAGGTCCAGACGGCGAAAGTGGTCACCCATATTCTCGGCCTGAACGCTGCGGGCGAAACCACCCTCGATCTGCCTGCCATCGGCGGGGGAAAAAAGCTGGTGTATACCGGAAAAGCCTTCCCGCTCACGCCGCTGGGCGAGATCGCCGATCCCGAACTGGCAGCGATTGTGGCGCGTCACCATGGGATCTGGTCCCAGGAGGCTGAAGCGTATCTGCTGGCCCACGCGGAGGATATTATGCATGATTAACCGCGATACGCTGTTGTGCATCTCCCTGGCGGGTCGCCCCGGCAACTTCGGCACCCGCTTTCATAACTATCTGTATGACAAGCTGGGGTTGAACTACCTCTACAAAGCCTTTACGACTAAGGATATTGAGGCGGCGGTAAAAGGGGTTCGCGCATTGGGTATCCGCGGCTGTGCGGTCTCCATGCCGTTTAAAGAGAGCTGCATACCGTTTCTTGACGCTATCGATCCGTCGGCAAAAGTCATCGACTCCGTCAACACCATCGTCAATGACGACGGGAAGTTAACCGGGCTGAACACCGATTACATCGCGGTCAAAAGCCTGATCGCCAGCCATCGGCTCGATGCCAACGCCAGAGTGATGATTCAGGGTAGCGGCGGCATGGGGAAAGCCGTCATTGCCGCCTTCCGTGATGCCGGTTTCCGTGACGTGATCATTGCGGCCCGCAATCGCCAGCGCGGCCTGGCGCTGGCAAAACAGTATGGCTTTCAGTGGCAGCCCCTGCCGGAAGGGATCGCAGCCGAGATTCTGGTCAATGTCACACCGCTGGGCATGGCGGGGGGAGCGGAAAGCAACACGCTGGCGTTCAGCGAGGCCATGGTGGCCCAGGCCAGCGTCGTGTTTGACGTGGTCGCGTTGCCGGCGGAAACCCCGCTGATCCGCCTGGCGCAACAACGGGGTAAGCAAACCATCAGCGGTGCGGAAGTCATTGCCCTGCAAGCCGTCGAGCAGTTCGCCCTTTATACCGGCGTACGACCGGATAACGCGCTGGTGGCAGAGGCCTCGGCGTTTGCCAGAAGCTAGGATGTCCCTCCCGGGAAGGCGTCAGCCACGTCCCGGGAGGGCTACCTCGCCAGAAAAGAAGCGACATAGACGGAAAAATAATCCGTCTCAGTAGTCATCCCTTTCGTCGTCTTCATCCGGTTGCTCCATCACGCTGTAAGCCACCGAGCAGAACAGGCTGTTCAGACGCTTCATATCCCCTAGCAGCGCCAGGTGCAACGTACTGGTTTCGATACTCTGCACGTTCTGCTGATGCAGACGGTCAACGTGCGCATGCGAGTAACGGCGGTTAAGAATGCGGAACCGGTGTTTACTGCGCCGCAGGCGACGGGCGCTGGGCACATCGCTGGAGAAGAAGACCGACATCGCCAGCTGCAGGTTGCTGAGCAACAGATCGTACAGGGCGTCCAGCTCCTTTAACCCTTCCACCGAGAAGGCGCGCCGCGCCGCCAGCGATTTATCAGCGATCTCGCTGCCCATCCGCTCGACGATATCGGAGGCCTGCTCGAGGTTTAACGACATCTCAATAATTTCCGCCCAGCGCCGGGACTCCTCTTCCGCCAGCTCATCCTTTGGCATTCGCGCCAGATAGAGCTTAATGGCGGTGTAGAGCACGTTGATATCGTCCGCCATGCGGCGTAGCTCTTTCTCCTGACGCGGTTCGCCATGCATCACCTTATGCAGGCTCTCCAGCATTTGCTCCATCGCGTCACCAATGCGCAGCGTCTCGCGCGCGGCATTGGCCAGCGCCAGCGCCGGGGTGTCCAGCGCCGACGGGTCGAGATGCTTGGGTTTGAGATGGTTATCCAGCTCGGGTTCATCGCGGATCATGCGCTGGCACAGCTTCGCCATCGGTCCGGTAAAAGGCACCATCGCGATGCAGCGCAGCAGGTTGTAAAAAACATGGAAGTAGATAACCAGCTCGGACTCGGCCAACGGCAGCTTGTGCATCGCCGCGGCCAGCGGATGGACGAACGGCAGAATGATCAGGCTCCCCACCAGCTTAAACAACAGGCTGCCCAGCGCCACCCGGCGCGCCGCCGCGTTCGCCGCGCTGTTGTTGAGCATCGCCAACAGCCCCGATCCCAGGTTGGCGCCAATCACCAGGCACAGCGCCACCGGGAAAGAGATCGCTCCTGCCGCGGTCAGCGTCGCGGTCAGCAGCACCGCCGCCAGGCTGGAGTAGCTGATGATCGCGAATACGGCGCCAATCAAGGCATCCAGCATAATATCCCCGGTCAGCGAGGCAAAAATTACCTGCACGCCGTTGGCCTGGGTAATGGGGTGGACGGCCTGCACAATCAGCTCCAGGGCCAACAGGATCAGCCCAAGGCCAATCCCCACTCGCCCCAGCTGCCCGGCGCGGGTCTGCTTGCGGCCGAGGAAGAAAATCACCCCGATAAATATCAACAACGGCGACAGCCACGACAGGTCGAAGGTCAGCACCCTCGCCATCAGCGCCGTACCGACGTCGGCCCCCAGCACCATCACTAGCGCCGGCGTGAGGCCCACTAAATCCTGGGCGACAAACGAGGTCACCAGCATGGTGGTGGCATTGCTGCTTTGCACCAGCGCAGTCACGCCAAGACCCGCGCAGAAGGCGAGCGGCTTTTTCTCTACGCTGCTACTGAGAACGGTACGCAGGCGAGCGCCATAGACGCGCATCACCCCGGTACGCACGATATGCGTGCCCCACACCAGCAGAGCGACCGCGGACAACAGGTGTAGCAGAGTTAACACGGAATCAGCTTCTCCTTATCGTTATAGGTGTTCCGACATTCTGGAACCTATCTCAGTATAAGGGGTTAACCTCAATAAAGAGACAAGGCGCTCACAGAGCGCCTTGTTTGTTGTAAGGAAAGATGACGACTAGTCCGCATCATAGCCCAGATTAGGGGCTAACCAGCGCTCGACTTCCGCCGGGGTCATCCCTTTACGCAGCGCGTAGTCTTCGACCTGGTCGCGCTGGATCTGCGCCACGGCGAAGTATTTGCTGTCCGGATGGCTGAAGTACCAGCCGGAAACCGATGCCCCCGGCCACATGGCGAACGATTCGGTAAGCTTCATGCCGGTATGGGCTTCGACGTCCAGCAGCTGCCAGATGGTGCCTTTTTCGGTGTGCTCCGGACAGGCCGGATACCCCGGCGCCGGACGGATCCCCTGGTAATTCTCGCGAATAAGCTCCTCATTGCTGAGGTTCTCATTGGCCGCATACCCCCAGTAGACCTTGCGCACTTTCTCGTGCAGATACTCGGCGAAGGCTTCCGCCAGACGATCGGCGATGGCCTTGATCATGATCTTGTTATAGTCATCATGCTGCGCTTCATAGGCTTCCGCCAGCGCGTCCTCTTCCAGGCCGCCGGTGACGGCGAAGGCGCCGATATAGTCCGCTTTGCCGCTCAGCTTCGGCGCCACAAAGTCGGCGAGGCAGTAGTTGGCGAAGCCGACCTTCTCCGTCTGCTGGCGCAGGTGATGGCTCACCGTCAGCACGTGGGTGCGGGTTTCATCGCGATAGATTTCAATATCGTCGCCCACGCGGTTGGCCGGGAACAGGCCCACCACGCCGCGCGGGTTGAGGGTTTTCTCTGCGCTCAGCTTATCCAGCAGCTCGTTAGCGTCTTTGAACAGGCGCTGCGCCTCTTCCCCTACCACGTCATCTTCCAGAATGCGCGGATATTTGCCCGCCAGCGACCAGGTCATAAAGAACGGCGTCCAGTCGATGTAGTTGCGTAGCGTCTCGATACTGGCTTCCACCTCCTGAATCCCCAGGCGATGGGCCACCGGCGGAGTGTAGCTCTCCCAGTCAAAGGCCAGATCGTTTTCCCGTGCGGCGGCCAGGGTCACCGGCGGGGTGCGCGGTTTTTTACGCCCATGCTGGATACGCACGGTTTCATACTCTTTGCGCGTACGGGCGACAAACTCATCGCGCTGCGTGTCCGAGAGCAGCGCAGCCACCACCCCGACGGTGCGCGAAGCGTTCTGTACGTAAACGGTCGGGCCGCTGTAGTTCTGCTCGATTTTCACCGCCGTATGCGCTTTAGAGGTGGTCGCGCCGCCGATCAGCAGCGGGATGGTAAAGCCCTGGCGCTCCATCTCTTTCGCCACGTTAACCATTTCGTCGAGCGACGGGGTAATCAACCCGGAAAGGCCGATGAGATCCGCGTTCACCTCTTTGGCGGTTTTGAGAATTTTATCCGCCGGGACCATCACGCCAAGATCGATTATTTCGTAGTTATTGCACTGCAGCACCACGCCGACGATGTTTTTGCCGATGTCATGAACGTCGCCTTTTACCGTGGCAATCACCATTTTGCCGTTACTGGAGCCCTGCTCTTTACTGGCTTCAATAAACGGCTCCAGGTAGGCCACCGCCTGTTTCATGACGCGGGCGGATTTCACCACCTGCGGCAGGAACATTTTGCCTTCGCCGAACAGATCGCCGACCACGTTCATGCCGTCCATCAGCGGCCCTTCGATCACCTCAATCGGGCGAGCGGCCTGCTGACGCGCTTCTTCGGTGTCCTGTTCAATAAATTCGGTAATGCCCTTCACCAGCGAATATTCGAGGCGTTTTTTCACCTCCCAGCTGCGCCATTCCGCCTGCTGGGCATTGGCGCCGTCGTCAACTTTACTGCCGCGATATTTTTCCGCCAGCTCGAGCAATCTTTCGGTGCTGTCATCGCGGCGGTTGAGGATCACATCTTCAACCGCGTCGCGCAACTCGGCGGGAAGGTCGTCGTAAATCGCCAGCTGGCCGGCGTTGACGATGCCCATATCCATGCCGTTACGGATCGCGTAGTAGAGGAATACGGCGTGGATCGCCTCACGTACCGGGTCATTGCCGCGGAAAGAGAAGGAGACGTTGGAGACGCCGCCGGAGATCAGCGCGTGCGGCAGCTCGCGTTTGATGTCTTCGCAGGCGCCGATAAAGTCCTGGGCATAGTTATTGTGTTCTTCGATACCGGTCGCCACCGCGAAGATATTCGGGTCAAAGATAATATCTTCTGGCGGGAAGCCGACCTCTTCGGTGAGGATTTTGTAGGCGCGACGGCAAATCTCAATTTTACGTTCGCGGGTATCGGCCTGCCCCACTTCGTCAAAGGCCATCACCACCACCGCGGCGCCGTAGCGGCGAACCAGTTTCGCATGGTGGATAAAGGGTTCGACGCCCTCTTTCATCGAGATGGAGTTAACGATGCCTTTGCCCTGAATGCATTTCAGGCCCTTTTCGATGACCTCCCATTTGGAGGAGTCGATCATGATCGGCACGCGGGCAATGTCCGGCTCGCCGGCAATCAGGTTGAGGAAGCGCACCATCGCCGCTTCGGCGTCGAGCATCCCCTCGTCCATGTTGATATCGATGATCTGCGCGCCGCTTTCCACCTGCTGACGCGCGACGTCCAGCGCTTCGCTGTACTTCTCTTCTTTGATTAAGCGTTTAAATTTCGCCGAGCCGGTAACGTTGGTACGTTCGCCGACGTTAACGAACAGGCTGTCATCGCCGATATTCAGCGGCTCCAGGCCGGAAAGACGGCAGGCGACGGGGATCTCCGGCAGCTGGCGCGGCGGCAGGCCGGCCACCGCGCGGCTCATGGCGGCGATATGTTCCGGCGTGGTGCCGCAGCAGCCGCCGACGATATTGAGGAAACCGGCTTCCGCCCATTCGCGGATCTGCGCCGCCATGGTATCGGCATCCAGATCGTATTCGCCGAAGGCATTGGGCAGGCCAGCGTTCGGGTGCGCGGTAACGTAGCATTCAGCGATACGCGACAGCTCCTGGACGTACTGGCGCAGTTCGTCCGGCCCGAGGGCGCAGTTCAGACCAAACGATAAGGCTTCGGCGTGACGCAGCGAGTTATAGAAAGCTTCGGTGGTCTGCCCGGACAGCGTGCGGCCGGAGGCATCGGTAATGGTCCCGGAGATCATCAGCGGCAGGTCAACGCCCAGCGCCTCCAGCTCCTCTTTCACCGCATAGATGGCCGCTTTGGCGTTCAGGGTGTCAAATACCGTTTCAATCAGGATCAGATCCACGCCGCCTTTCACCAGCGCTCGGGTGGATTCGCGATAGGCAGCCACCAGCTGGTCAAAGGTAATATTGCGGAACGCCGGATCGTTCACATCAGGCGAAATAGAGGCGGTGCGGTTGGTTGGGCCAAGCACGCCCGCGACGTAGCGCGGTTTTTCCGGCGTGCGGGCCGTCCAGGCATCGGCGCTGGCGCGGGCCAGCTTCGCCGCCGCAAAGTTGATCTCTGCCGACAGGGATTCCATCTGGTAATCCGCCATCGCAATGGTCGTCGAGTTAAAGGTGTTGGTCTCAATGATATCCGCGCCGGCCTCGAAGTAGGCGTCGTGGATCTCGCGGATCACCTCGGGCTTGCTGAGCACCAGCAGGTCGTTGTTGCCTTTCAGGTCGCACGGCCAGTCAGCAAAGCGCTCACCGCGAAAGTCCTGCTCACTCAGACGGTAGCCCTGGATCATGGTGCCCATGCCCCCATCCAGAACCAGAATACGTTCTTTTAACTGCTGATGCAGTTGCTCAACTTTGCTGCTCACACTTGCTCCCGACAACGCTCAACACAGGCCAAATAGCCAACAAACCATACTGGCATAAACCACCGGAGCGGAAAAGACAACAACGGGCAATATGAGACATGTTCAGCTTCACTCCTCCGATGAGTCCGGTTGTGATTGCATTATCGCCAAATAAAACGAAAATCATTTCCACGATACAGAAAAAGGAGTCCGCGATGGCCACTACCCCCGTTCCCGCGAAACGCGGCAGAAAACCCGCGGCTGCCACCGCCCAGCAGGCTGGCGGTCAGGTTCAGTCGCTGACCCGCGGCCTGAAATTGCTCGAATGGATTGCCGAGTCCCACAGCAGCGTCGCGCTGACCGAGCTGGCGCAGCAGGCGGGTCTGCCCAACTCAACCACTCACCGTCTGCTGACCACCATGCAGCAGCTGGGTTTCGTTCGCCAGGTCGGCGAGCTGGGCCACTGGGCCGTCGGCGCGCATGCCTTCGTGGTCGGCAGTAGCTTTCTGCAAAGCCGCAATCTGCTGGCGATTGTCCACCCGATCCTGCGCCAGCTGATGGAGGATTCCGGTGAAACGGTGAATCTGGCGGTGCTTGACCAGAGCGACCACCAGGCGATCATTATCGACCAGGTGCAGTGCACCCAGCTGATGCGTATGTCGGCGCCAATCGGCGGAAAACTGCCGATGCACGCCTCCGGCGCCGGGAAGGCGTTCCTCTCGCAGCTGAGCGAAGAGCAGGTGACCAGCCTGCTGCACCGTAAAGGGCTGCATGCCTATACGCATGCCACGCTGGTCTCGCCGCTGCATCTGAAGGAAGATTTAGCGCAGACCCGCAAGCGGGGCTACTCGTTCGATGACGAGGAGCACGCGCTCGGCCTGCGCTGCGTCGCCGCCTGCATTTATGATGAACACCGCGAACCGTTCGCGGCAATCTCCATCTCCGGTCCCATCTCACGCATGACCGATGATCGGGTGACCGAGCTGGGCGCGCTGGTGATCAAAGCGGCGAAGGAAGTGACGCTGGCATACGGCGGGGTTAAATAAAAAAATGCCCCGCAGGGGCATTTTAAGTAGGCCTGATAAGCGTAGCGCCATCAGGCAGATCGGCGCACCTTGCCGGATGGCGGCGTAAACGCCTTATCCGGCCTACTGTCGGCGCCATAGCGCACGCTAAAACGCTGCTTACGCCGGTAAGCATAGACATCCTCCACATGACCGTTTTTAATCCGCGTCTGCAGTTCGCGCCAGTAGTCGGCACGCAGCAGGTCGGCATGCATCTCCTCAAACAGCGGCCCGATGCGCGGGTCAGCGCACAGCCAGTGGCGGAACTCCTCCGGAAACACATCCCCCGGCGAGACGCTGTACCACGGCTCGCTGGCCAGCTCATCCTCGGGATAGCGCGGCGGCGGGATCTGGCGGAAATTCACCTCCGTCATATAGCAGATTTCATCATAGTCGTAGAACACCACCCGGCCGTGGCGGGTGACGCCGAAGTTTTTAAACAGCATATCGCCGGGAAAGATGTTGGCGGCGGCCAGCTGGCGGATAGCATTCCCATACTCTTCTACCGCATCGCGCAGCGCCTGGCCGTTAACCTGCTCCAGCCACAGGTTGAGCGGCACCATTCGCCGTTCAATATACAGATGACTGATGACAATCCGGTCGCCGAGGTCGGTCAGTTTGTTCCCCGCTTCCGCCTGCAGCAGCGCCAGCAGCGCTGGCGCGATTTGTCGTTTCTCCAGCACGAAGTTTTCAAACTCCTGCGTGTCCGCCATCCGCCCGACGCGGTCATGCTCCTTTACCAGCTGATAGCAGGCGCGCACGTGGGCGGCGGTCATCTCCTTCTGCGGCGCGAAGCGGTCTTTGATCACCTTGAACACCCGGTCAAACCCCGGCAGGGTAAACACCAGCATCACCATCCCGCGAATGCCCGGCGCCTCGATAAACTGCTCATCGCAGCGAGCGATGTAGTGCAGATATTCGCGATAGCTTTCGGTTTTGGCGTGCTTCTGGCAGCCAATCGCCATATACAGCTCGGCCGTGGTTTTACCCGGCAGGATCTCGCGCAGCCATTCCACCAGAGCGCCGGGCAGGGGCGCATAAACCATAAAATAGGAACGCGCGAAGCCAAAAACGATGCTCGCTTCGGCATGGGTGGTCAGGCAGGTATCGACAAACAGCTCGCCCTCGTCGCTGCGATGGATCGGCAGCAAGAAGGGCAGCGTGGTCATCGGCATCACCAGTTTGCCCACCAGCCAGGCGGCTTTGTTGCGATAGAACAGCTCATTGGCGACCTGTAGATGACAGGTGGCGAGCGGTTCCTCCCCTAGCGCCTCCTGCAGACTGGCAATGATATAGCCGATATCCCGCGCTTTATTTTGCCACGGCAGCCGCAGCGGCAGATCGGACAGCACTTTACCCAGCAGGTGCGACCAGCCGCGCTCTGGATAGAAATCTTTCGCCAGCGGGCGCGGAAGGGTGCGAAAAGGACGCTCGGGCTGCGAGCTGAAAATAAAGAGCCGCTCGGGGGTCAGCGAGCGGTGGTCAAACAGGCGGCAGTAGACCGAATTGAAAAAGCTCTCGGCAATTTCAAAACGAGGGTAATCCGGCAGCAAACGGGTGTAGTGGGCTTTCACCCGCAGCAAAAAGTCGGCATCCGTGCTTTTTCCCTCCGTGATGCAGCGCAGCTGCTCCACCACCAGACCCACATGGTGGTCATAGAGATGGATCCGCTGTTTCATCGCCTGCTGCACCGCATGCCAGTCGGCCTGTTCAAAGCGCTGCTGCGCGCCGGAAGTCACTTCGAGAAAACGCCCATACTGAGCGTCAAATCCCTGCAATATCGTTTGGGCAATCAGTAATTCCAGACCACGCGTCATCGAACTCCCCCATCCGGTACCACGTCAGGCCGGATGGCGCGCTCGCTTATCCGGTCTGGATCCCTTCACAGGCCCGGTGAGCGTCGTGCCACCGGGCATGGCTCAAAACTGATCTTCTTCGGTCGAGCCGGTCAGCGCCGTCACCGACGAGGCGCCGCCCTGGATAATGGTAGTGACCTTGTCGAAGTAGCCGGTGCCCACCTCCTGCTGATGCGAGACGAAGGTATAGCCTTCCGGCCCGGCGGCGAATTCCGGCTGCTGCACTTTTTCAACATAGTGGCGCATCCCCTCACCCTGAGCGTAGGCATGGGCGAGGTCGAACATGTTGAACCACATGCTGTGGATCCCGGCGAGGGTAATAAACTGGTATTTGTACCCCATGTCTGACAGCTGCTGCTGGAAGCTGGCGATGGTTTTATCATCGAGATTTTTCTTCCAGTTAAACGACGGCGAGCAGTTATAGGCCAGCAGTTTGCCCGGGAAACGCGCATGAATGGCTTCGGCAAAGCGACGCGCCTGCTCGAGATCCGGTTTCGACGTTTCACACCACACCAGGTCCGCATACGGCGCGTAAGCCAGCCCGCGGCTGATCGCCTGCTCGATCCCGGCATGAGTGCGGAAGAACCCTTCGCTGGTGCGATCTCCGGTAATAAACTCACGATCGTACGGATCGCAGTCTGAGGTAATTAAATCGGCAGCGTCAGCATCGGTACGGGCGATCACCAGCGTCGGGACCCCCATCACGTCGGCAGCCAGACGCGCCGCCACCAGTTTCTGTATCGCCTCCTGGGTTGGAACCAGCACTTTACCGCCCATATGACCGCACTTCTTCACCGACGCCAGCTGATCTTCGAAGTGAACAGCCGCTGCACCGGCTTCAATCATCGATTTCATCAGCTCAAAGGCGTTCAGGACGCCGCCGAAACCGGCCTCCGCATCCGCCACGATCGGCAGGAAGTAGTCGATAAAGCGCGGATCGTTCGGCTCAATCCCGGCTGACCACTGGATCTGATCGGCGCGGCGGAAGGTATTGTTGATCCGATCCACCACCGCCGGTACCGAGTTGGCCGGGTACAGCGACTGATCCGGGTACATGCTGGACGCCAGGTTAGCATCCGCCGCCACCTGCCAGCCGGAGAGATAAATGGCTTCGATGCCGGCCTTCGCCTGCTGCAAGGCCTGGCCGCCGGTCAGCGCGCCAAGGCTGTTGATGTACCCTTTCTTCGCCTCACCGTGCAGCAGACGCCACATTTTCGCTGCGCCAAGCTGCGCCAGCGTGCACTCCGGGTTCACCGAGCCGCGTAATTTCACCACCTCTTCCGCGCTGTACGGGCGGGTAATCCCTTCCCAGCGCGGGTTCGTCCACTCTTTGTTTAATTCTTCGATTTGTTGGGTACGGGTTTTCATGTGCAGATGCTCCATATTATTTCCTGGCTCCCCAGGCGTCATTGGTGAAGGACTAAATGGCGAACAACACCATCTGGCGATTAGGCCAGCAGGCGGTAGCCCGGTAATGTCAGAAAATCAATCAGTTCGTCGGAGGTGGTGATCTGCTCCATCAGCCGCGCCGCATCGTCAAAGCGGCCATGGCTGAAGCGGTGCTCTCCCAGCTCCTCCTGAATCACCATCAGCTCTTCCGCCAGCCACTGGCGGAACAGCGCTTTCGTGACCGGCGTGCCGTCGTTCAGGGTTTTCTGATGATGGATCCACTGCCAGATAGAGGTGCGCGAGATCTCGGCCGTCGCGGCGTCTTCCATCAGGCCATAAATCGGTACACAGCCGTTGCCGGAGATCCAGGCTTCGATGTACTGCACCGCCACGCGGATGTTGGCGCGCATCCCGGCTTCCGTGCGCTCGCCCTCGCAGGGGGCCAGCAGCTGTTCGGCGGTAATTGGCGCGTCCTCGCTACGGGTCACCGAGAGCTGATTCGGCTTGTCGCCGAGCACGCGGTTAAACACCGCCATGGCGGTATCCGCCAGTCCAGGATGGGCGATCCAGGTGCCATCGTGACCGTTGTTCGCCTCCAGCTCTTTGTCGGCGGTGACTTTATTCAGCACCTGACGGTTACGCTCGGCCTCTTTACTCGGGATAAAGGCCGCCATTCCACCCATCGCAAACGCCCCGCGTTTGTGGCAGGTCTTAATCAACAGCCGTGAGTAGGCGCTGAGGAAGGGTTTATCCATCGTCACCACCTGGCGGTCCGGCAGTACGCGGTCAGGATGGTTTTTCAGCGTCTTGATATAGCTGAAGATATAGTCCCAGCGGCCACAGTTCAGGCCGACAATATGGTCGCGCAGCGCATGCAGGATCTCATCCATCTGGAACACCGCCGGCAGTGTTTCAATCAGCAGCGTGGCCTTGATGGTGCCGCGCGGCAGGTCAAAGCGATCTTCAGTAAAGCTGAAGACATCGTTCCACCATGCCGCCTCCTGCCAGGCCTGGGTTTTTGGCAGATAGAAGTAGGGACCACTTCCTTTCGCCAGCAGCGCCTGGTAGTTATGAAAGAAATAGAGCGCAAAATCGAAAAGACTGCCGGGAATGGCCTCATTACGCCAGGTCACATGCTTTTCCGGCAGGTGCAGGCCGCGCACACGGCATACCAGCACAGCGGGATTGGGCTGCAGTTGGTAGATTTTGCCAGCCTCATTGGTGTAGCTGATGGTCCCGTTCACGGCATCACGTAGGTTGATTTGGCCATCAATGACTTTACGCCAGTCCGGCGCCAGCGAATCCTCAAAGTCCGCCATAAAGACTTTTACGTTAGCATTCAGCGCGTTAATGACCATCTTGCGCTCGACGGGGCCGGTAATTTCAACGCGGCGATCCTGCAAATCCGCCGGGATACCGCGAATGGTCCAGTCGCCATTTCTAATGGAAGCAGTTTCCGAAATAAAATCCGGCAGCTGCCCATCGTCAATGGCCTGCTGCTGCTGCAGACGCGCGGCCAGCAGTTTATTGCGCGCCGGCGTAAAGCGGCTCACCAGTTCCGTCAGGAATTCTACCGCCTCAGGCGTTAAGATCTGCTTCTCCTGCTCGCCATAGTGCTGACTAAAGGCCAGTTCATCGGTGATTGTCGCCTGCTGCGTCATTGTGCTGCTCCTCTTGGTTGATCCGCTGGAAGCGAGCGAAAGATCGTTGTGCAGTTTTCGCTCAGCACAATTAAGACTACTCAATTAATTTTCAAAATCAAAAACAATTTCCATTTTAATTTTAAAATTAGATTAACATATTGATAACAATGAAATTAAAGTTATCATCAGCCATGAGGTGAATTTCGGAAATAAAAAAGGCACCCGAAGGTGCCAGAGGCAAAGTGCTGAAACGCTTTAGGATCGTTTCGTGCGGAGTATTACTCCAGCGTTGGATTCATATGACGCAGATCGTATGGTGTAATCTGGTAGACGTAATAGTTCAGCCAGTTAGCGAACAGCAGATTACCGTGGCTCCGCCAGGTGGCGCGCGGTTTGTTCTGCGGGTCGTTTTGCGGAAAATAGTTGTGGGGAACCTCAGGGTTCAAACCGGCTTCCACATCGCGGAAATATTCACTTGCCAGGGTATTGGCATCGTACTCGGGGTGGCCGGTGACAAAGGCTATACGCTTATCTTTACTGGCGAACAGATACGCATCGCCCTCTTCCGTCTCCGCGAGGATCTCGAGATCGGTATAATCCCGGATAAGCCCTGCCGGAAAGTCAGCATAGCGTGAGTGTGGGGCCAGGAAAGAGTCGTCGAAACCGCGGGTCAGTAAAGCGTGTGGATGAAGAATATGGTGTTCATAAACGCCAGAAATCTTTTCGGCGCGGGTCTGCTTGGGAATGCCGTACAGAATATTCAGCGCGGCCTGAACTGCCCAACAGACGAACAGCGTCGAAGTGACGTGATCCTTGGCCCACTCCAGCACCTGTTTGATCTGCGGCCAGTAAGCGACATCATTAAATTCAACCAGGCCTAAGGGAGCGCCGGTGACGATCAGGCCGTCGAAGTTCTGATCGCAGATCTCATCGAAATTGCAGTAAAAGTTATTCAGATGCTCCGCCGGCGTATTACGTGACTCACGCGCATCGATACGTAATAACTGGATGTCCACCTGCAGCGGAGAGTTCGACAGCAGACGCAGGAACTGATTCTCCGTCTCGATTTTCTTCGGCATCAGGTTGAGGATTAACACCTTCAGGGGGCGGATTTCCTGAGTTGTTGCACGCGTTGTCGTCATCACAAAGACGTTTTCATTGCGCAAGAAATTGACGGCTGGTAGCTCGTCCTGCACCCGAATTGGCATAACTCTATTACCTCATAGCATACGTATAAACGTTTAGACATCCAGATAGCTGAAGATAACCAGGAATCGGGTGAATGTCGAGTCTGCATGTTCACGGTGAGAAAATTTCACGGCGCGCATTGGGTTAGAATATAAGAATGAAGAAAAGGAGAAAATATGGTTATTAGCATCCGCCGTTCCCGACCTGATGAAGGGGATAAACTGATTGCGATCTGGTGTCGGTCAGTCGACGCCACGCACGATTTTCTGTCAAAAGCGTATCGGAGAGAGCTGGAGGAGCTGGTACGTGCCTTTATACCGGAGGCTCCGCTGTGGGTGGCGGTTAACACGGAGGACCAGCCGATCGCCTTTATGCTGCTGACCGGAGATCATATGGATGCGCTGTTCGTCGATCCGGATGTCCGCGGCTGCGGTGTGGGGAGATTGCTGATCGCGCATGCGCTGTCGTTAACGCCAACACTGACGACCAACGTAAATGAGCAGAATGAACAAGCGGTCGGGTTTTATCGGAGAATGGGTTTCAAAGTGACAGGTCGCTCTGAAACGGACGATCTGGGTCAACCATATCCGTTATTGAATTTGATACATGAGCAGCAGGCTGAAGCAGACTACGATTGACGTCGGTAACTTTGCGGCATTGATGTCCCCTCGGCCAGCAGGTGGCCGAGGATCCGTAGCCCCGGTAAGCGCAGCGCCACCGGGGGAGGCATACACCACACAGCAAAAAACCCCGCACCTTTCGGGACGGGGTTCTTTTTAAACGCAAAAACAAAAAGCTCAGCCTTTCGACTGAGCTTTCTGCTTTATTTGATGCCTGGCAGTTCCCTACTCTCACATGGGGAGACCCCACACTACCATCGGCGCTACGGCGTTTCACTTCTGAGTTCGGCATGGGGTCAGGTGGGACCACCGCGCTAGTGCCGCCAGGC